>CAZUAI010000029.1:0-59427 GCA_964617875.1 uncultured Planctomycetales bacterium
TTCGCCTGCGCGTGGATCACCTTCCGCGCCGCAGGGGTTGTGGGATAGGCTCTTATCGTTTTTTCGTTCTTTCGCGGTCACGCCGTGCGCAACGCACGACGGCATTCGACGCACACCCACTGGCCCGATTCGATCCGCTCGACGCCCGCGAGCTTGCCGCACCCTTCGCACGGGGCGACGCGCCGGGCGGCGATGGCCGACATCTCCTGTTCGTGCAGCGCGAGCAGCTCGGCGAGCAGCCGCACCTGCCGGTCGCTGTTGACGGCCTGATTACGCAGCATGGACAGGAGTTGTCCCACGAACCCGAAGAGCAGCCCGAACGCCAAACCGCCGGTGCCGATCACGATTGACAGACGCGCGAGGTCCGCCGGGCTGTAGCCTGCGAAGGGACTCCTGGTCGGGATGTTTCCCGGCCCGGCGCGGACCACCTGTTCGGCCTCGAACCACAGCCATACGCCGAGCGAAACGCCCCCGACGAACGCGACGACCGCCGCGACGTAGAAGACCCCGATCATCAAACTCACGAGAGAATAACCGCGCACGCACACAGTATAACGCCCGTCGTTGCACGCTGCAACGACGGGAACGCGAGAAACCGCAAAGCCGGGAGAGCGAAAACAATCATTCGGGCTGTTGTTCTCTCGAACGCACCGGCGGTGCGAGCGGGAGATTGCCGCCTGATTGGTTCTTTCTCGTTTTTCGCTTTCCGGTATCCGCGTTCACGGCCCGCCGGCGAGGGCCGGGAATGCCGCGAGAATCTCGCCGATGGCCCGGGCGGCCTCGGCGCGGGGCGGCGTTTCCGCGCTGTTCTCGACGTGGATCAGGAAGCCCTGGTGGTCGCGTTCCTGCCGGGCGCGGATGTTCGCGAGCTTCTCCTCGCCGGACCACTGCGACTTGATGCGGCGGATCGCCTGCTCCCGCGTCAGCGGGCCGCGCGGGTCCGACTCGTCCCGGGCCAGCAACCGCCGGAGCTGGACCTCGGGCGCGGCCGTCACGAGGATCACGTTGTTGTTGCACAGGTAGAGGTAGTTCTTGTCGGCCAGCAGGGCGGCCTCGAGCAGGATCAGTCCGCGCAGGTTGTACATCTCCCGCCGTGCCTTCAGCATGATCGGTTCGTAGATGACGTCGTCGAGCTTCTTCATCTGCGACGGGTCGGCGAAGACCATCTGCCCCAGGCGGCGGCGGTTGATCCCGCCCTCGGGCGTGGCAATCTCGGGACCGAACCGCTCGACGAGCTGCTCGCGGCAACGGCGGTAGCGCGGCTCCGGGCTCGGGCCGAGGATGTAGTGTACCAGCCGATCGAGGTCGATGTGGTGGAACTCGATGCCGCGGCGCTTCGCCTCGTCGGCGAGCAGTTCGGCGAACTTCGACTTGCCGGTGGCGATGCCGCCCGTCAGGCCGACGACGAACTGGCCGCTGATCCGCTCTTCGAGTTTCTGCTTCACGTAGAGCGGGACATACTCGTGGATGAGGCCCTGCTCCCGCTGGAGGGCCTTGACGGCGTTGCTCGAGATGTGCGACTTGTTGTCGTCGCAGGGGAAGAAGACGGTCGTCACGCCGAGCCGCTGCGAGTCGTTGATCGACTTGACGCGAACCTCGTACTGCATGTCGGTGTTGTCGCGCAGGCCGCGGACGATCTCGTCGATGCAGTGCTCGTATGCGAAATCGACGAGCAGCCCGCGAAAACTGCACACCTCGACCGTCGGGTAATGCGCGAGCACGTGCCGCGCCATGTCCACGCGCTCCTCGAGCGTGAAGAGGTACTGCTTGTCCGGGTTCACGCCGATGGCGACGTAGAGCTTCTCATAGTGCGGCAACGCCTTCTCGATCACGTGCAGGTGCCCGTACGTGATCGGATCGCCCGAAAATGCGTAGATGCCCTTCTTCATGCAGTCACCGCAAGGCCTGAGCGGCGAGCCATGGGCTTTCGGCCATCCGCGTCCGTCTGCCGGTCCCGCGGCCCGTCGGGGCCGAGAGCCGACGGCCCCGCACCCGGCCCTTGCCGTTCAGCACATGGCACGGCCGCCATTCTACCGCCCCGCCGGCTGCGTTGCAGCCCTCGTCGCCGGGGCCGACGTCGGCGGCTTCAGCGACGCGAGGAACTGCTGCCAGACCGGGTCCGGGCCCGACGTATGCGCGAGCCGGCCGTTCAGGAAGATCGCCGGCGTGCCGCTCACGCCGAGCTTGCGGGCCGTCTCGATGTCCTCCTGGATCCTCTCGCGGACCTTCGGGTCCTTGCGTTCCTCTTCGAGACGGGCCGCGTCCAGGCCGACCCTGGCCGCCAGATCGGCGAGCGAGAGCTTCCTGTCGGCCCGCCGGAACTGGTTCATGAGCAGTTCGTCGTGCATGCTCCAGAAGGCGGCGCTGCCGCCGAGCCGCCGGGCGGCCTCGCCGACCTCCGCCGACTCGCACGAGCGTTCGTGCAGCGTCTTGCTGACGTTGGGATTGCACGCCGTGTTCATCGGAAAGTGCTTGTACACGAGGCGGACCTTGCCCTGTGCGTAGGGGGCGATCTCCTTCTTCCAGAAGCCCGCGAAGCCGGCGCACAGCGGGCACTCGAAATCGCTGAACACCACGATCGTGTTGGGTGCCTGCGGGTCGCCCGTCATGGGATCATCCGGACGGATCGGGATCGCGCCCACGTGCGTGACCGTCGTGAGCCTGGCCAGTTCGGCCCGGGCCGCCGCCAGTTCCGTCCGGGCCTGCCGTTCCTCGGCCCGGTGCACGCGGCGCCAGAAGTCCTGCCCCACCGCCACCGCCGCGATCGCAATCGCGATGCACGTCATCAGCACGCGCCCCGGCCGAGGCGAGGCAGGCTCATCGCTCACCCGAACGGAAGCGGGCACCCCGTCCGCCGGAACCGGCACCGCCTCCTCGGCCGCCTTCCGGGCGGGGCGCGGCCACATCAGCACCACCGCCACGAGGAGCAACAGGGATACGATGTGCGTAATGAGGCACAGCGGGCACCACGTCGGCAGTCGGAAGAACATCTCGTAGTCGAGCCGCGCCGCGATCGCCAGGCCCGCCAGCGCGGCCAGGATCGCCGGCACGTGCCACCACCGGCCGCGCCGGTTCGGCAGCCCGTTGAGGACCAGCCACAGCCCCGCCGCCGTAAAGTAGATCATGCCCCACACCGCCGTCGGCTGCCCGTAGACGGTGCCCAGGGGACTTTTGATCACCTGGTCGCAATTGGCCGTCCCGTCCGCGCACATCCGGCCCAGCAGCGAGTCCTCGCCGACGCCGCTGGCGACATGCCGCTGCGAGAGCGCCCAGCTGACATACGCGCCGCCCGCGCACAGCAGGACGCCTGCGAGCCACACCCACCGCCGTGCCGAGTTGGATCTCATGCCGCTCGCTCCCTCACCGTGCCCCATGCGTCGATCCCGCCGGCTGCGTCGTCGCGCCCGTGTGCCGCGGACCGACGCGCGTCGTCGCCGGGCCGGGAGGCCACTCCGGCGCGGTCAGCAGGTAGCGCCAGACCCCTGGCCCGCCTCCGCCGGCGAGGCTCGTCACGCGGACGCCGTCGAGGTACAGCCCCGGCGTCGCGGACATGTCCGCGGCGGCCCCCTGGGCCACGTGCCGCTGGATCCGCTCGGCGGCCTCGGACGACTTCATCGCCTGCTTGAACCGCTCGACATCCAGCCCGATCTTCTCGGCGAGCCTGGCGTAGGGCGCAAGGTCCAGGTCGCCCTGGTTCTCGTAGAGGAGGTCGGCCATCTTCCAGAACGCCTCGGGGCCGCCCACGATCCGGGCCGCCTCCGCCGCTTTTGCCGCGTCGCAGGCGAACGGATGCATCTTCGTCGCCGACCGCGCGTTGCACCGGTCGTACAGGGGATACTGCTTGAACACGAAGCGGACGCCGCCCGTCGGCGCCGCCAGCCGCTCGATCGTCGGCCACAGCTCCTTCGTCACCTTCTCGTGCAGCCGCTTGCACGACGGGCACTGGAAGTCGCTGAATACGACCAGGGTCCGTTTCGCGTCCGGCCGGCCCAGGATCGGGTCGTCCGCGTCGATCGGAATAGCGTATTTCTTCTCCTGCGACAGCTTTTCCTTCAGCGTGTCCACGAGAATCTCGTTGTACCTCGGGCTGGATTCGTACTCGTTGACGCGCTGCTGCCATGCCGCGCTCGCTCCCCGCGCCTGCTCCAGTTCGCGCCCGTAGTACTGTCCGGACAGCGATGCCCCCGCGGCAAAAAGGGCGAGGACGGCCGTCGCCAGCAGCAGCGTGACGCTCGGGTGCGGCGCGGCCACGGCAACGGCGGCCGCCGGCGGCTTGCGCGGCCAGAGCAGCAGCGCTCCGATCAGCACGAGGAAGTTGATCACGTGCGTCGCCACGCACAGCGGACACAGCGCGGGCAGTCGGAAGAAGAGCAGGTAGAGAAACCCGAGCGAGCACAGGATCCCGACGGCCATCACCGCCAGCGGGACCAGGTGCAGCGCCCGGCGGGAATACGACGGCCGGCCGATGAACAGGAACCACACCGCCAGGCCCGAAAAATACGCCAGCCCCAGCCACGCCACCGGAATCGAGGTGTACTCGGGCTTCGCCCCGGATCCCGCGGCGCCCTTCGGCGCCGTCGGAATGCGAATGGCCGCCCACCGGCTCTGGAGCACCTGGTCGCAATTGATCCCTTCGCCCCATTTCGGCGAGCACCCGCGGCCCATGAGCACCGAGTCTCCCGCCCCGGCCTGCCGGTGCGCGTTCGAGAGCGTGCGGGTCACCCAGATTCCGGCGGCACACAACAGCACCACCGCCGCCCACACGACGATCGCAAACGCCGACATCGGCCCCGGCGCCGCGGTCCTTGTCGCGAACGCCGGCTCGCCGCCGGCCTGCGGCACGACGGGAGCGGCAATCGCGGTCTCGACCCGGGTTGCGGACGCCGGCGGACCGCCGGCCTGCGGTGCGTCTTCCATCGATTACTTCCCTGCTTTCTCGGCCTTCCGCCGCACGGCCTTCGCGGGCGGAGGAACGCACAGCGCGAACGCTTCACCCGCCGCTTCGATCGTCCGCTCGATGTGCTCTGCCCGGTGCGCAAGCGAAACGAACATGCACTCGAACTGCGCCGGCGCAAGGTACACCCCGCGATCGAGCATCGCGTGGAAGAACCTCGCATACATCGCCGTGTCGCTTCGCGCCGCCGAGGCGTAGTCCGTCACGGGGCCCGCCTGCAGGAACGTACACAGGGCGCTGCCCACCCGCGTGTGAAACGCGGGCACGCCGGCCGCCCTCGCCGCCGCCGCCAGTCCCTCGGAAAGCTGCGCCGCCGTGGCCTCCAGTTGCTCGTAGACGCCCGGCTCCCGCAGCGCCTCGAGCGTCGCGACGCCCGCGGCCATGGCCAGCGGGTTGCCGGCCAGCGTCCCCGCCTGGTAGACCGGACCGTCCGGCGCGAGCTTCGCCAGGATGTCCGCCCGCCCGCCGTACGCCCCCACCGGCAGCCCTCCGCCGATGATCTTCCCCAGGCAGGTGATGTCCGCCTTTACCCCGTACAGCTCCTGCGCCCCGCCGTACGCCACGCGGAACCCGCTGATGACTTCATCGAAAATCAGCAACGCCCCGTGTTCGTCGCACAACGTCCGCAGCCCCGCGAGATACCCCGGCGAAGGCGGCACGAGTCCCATGTTCCCCGCGATCGGCTCGACGAGGAACGCGGCGATCTGCCGGCCATGTGCGGCGAACGCCTGCTGCGCCGCCGCGAGGTCGTTGTACGGAATGGCGATCGTCTGCGAGGCGACGGCCTGCGGTACGCCCGCCGACGACGGCGTCCCGAACGTCGCCAGCCCCGAGCCCGCCTGTACGAGCAGCGCATCCACGTGCCCGTGGTAGCACCCGATGCATTTGACCAGGAGATCTCGCCCGGTGAACCCGCGGGCCAGCCGGATCGCGCTCATCACCGCCTCGGTCCCCGAATTCACGAACCGGATCCGCTCGATCGACGGGAAGCCCGCGATCACCAGCTCGGCCAGCCGCGTTTCCATCTCCGTCGGCGCCCCGAACGACGAACCACGTGCCAGCGCCCGGGTGACGGCGACCTCGACCCGCTCGTCCGCATGGCCGAGGATCAGCGGCCCCCAGGAGCCCACGTAGTCGATGTACAGGTTCCCGTCCAAGTCGGTCAGCACGGCCCCCTCGCCCTTGACCATGAACCGCGGCACCCCGCCCACGGCCTTGAACGCCCGCACGGGCGAGTTCACGCCGCCCGCGAGTACGCGAAGCGCCGCCTCAAACGCCGCCGCCGAACGCTCGGTGGTCATCACAGGTTCTCCCGTTGCCATTCGGATATGATAAGCGATGGTGGACACAAGCGTTAACCCCGGCGCAGCGGCTCTTCGCGCAGGACCGCCCGGTTGCGACCGTTGCAGCGGCGGCCCCAATTTCGAGGTTTTTGCTATTGCCGTTCGCGTTCACGTCTCACGGCGGCGAAGGGGTATCGGCAGACCCGATCCGTTCTGTGGCGTGCCCGGGAACCGCGATGCGCGAGCTTGCCGTGTCCCGCTCGCGGGCAACGGCCCCTGCAAAACTGGCAGTGCGAACTTGGCAGATTGCCGTCGGCTCCCCAGCATCTGAGCCGCGGGGGCGTTACCGTAAGTTTCGTTCTCTGTGTTGCTTGCGACGGCGGTCATGGCCCTTGCCGCCGAATGGCACGTTTCTTGCTAGCGGGTCGGGCGGACCGTTGAAACGGCCAAAGAAGTCTGGTGCGGACGCGGAACTTCTCGAAAGAGTGGCGAAGCGACCGGGCCTGTAAGCCTTTTTCGGCAATGGTTTTGACGCGTCGCACATAACGATCGCCGCCGCTGATACGCGGCGAGCAGGGACTTGCCAAACCAACGAGCGACGCCGCCCGGTTTCCACGCCCGATTTCGAGCATTCGGGCTCGATTGGCCGTTTCAGCGGCGCGATAACGTGAGCAGACGGTTCTTGAGTAACCAGGAGGTGTAACAATGTTTGGGATCACCATGAACCCGCTTGCAGCCTTGAGCGAGTTGCAGAGGGAGATGAATCGGCTCTTCGACGGGTACGGGCCGCGTCTCGACGGAGGAGTCTGGACGCGAACACCGGCGTTTCCCGCGTTGAACGTGTGGGAAGACGGTGATTCGCTTTTCGCGGAAGCCGAGATTCCCGGGGTGAGCCAGAGCGACCTCGAGGTCTATGCCGTCGGCAACGAGCTGACGATCAAGGGGTCGCGGAAACCGCGAGAAGGCGAGGACGTGACCTATCACCGCAGGGAGCGGGGCTTCGGGGAGTTCACGAGGGTGATCACCCTGCCCATCGATATCGACGCGGAGAAGGTCCAGGCGAGCCTGAAGGACGGCGTGCTGACCGTCACGCTGCCGAAGGCGGAGCAGGCCAAGCCCAGGAAGATCACGGTCAAGACGAGCTGAGCGCGCGACAGGCGAATGAGGATCAAGATCTGCGCAAAGGAGGTTAACCCATGAGCACGGCGATGACAGCGAAGAAAAACGCGGGCGAGGTGGCTCGCGTCGAACGGGCGCGGGATCGGCAGACCTACGTGCCCAACGTGGACATCATCGAGACCTCGGAAGAGTATCTTGTGGTTGCGGATATGCCGGGCGTGGCGGCGGATGCCGTCGATATCCAGTACGAACGGGGCGTCTTGACGATCCACGGCAAAGTGGAGCCCCGGCAAGACGAGGAGAAGACGGGCTATCTGCTCCGAGAGTACGGAGTCGGCGACTACTACCGCTCCTTCCAGCTTGGCGAAGGCATCGCCCCCGACAAGATCGAGGCGAGGCTGAAGGACGGCGTGATGGAACTCCGCCTGCCCAAGAGCGAGGCAAGCAAGCCGAAGAAGATCGCGGTCAAGACCTCGTAGACCGGGTATCTCGTGACCGCGCATCGGTTTCGTGAGTCGTTCGAGAGGAGGTTGTACGATGAACCTGATACCTTGGAGGAACAAACGCGTGGAGAAGAACGGCGGGACTTCGGAAGAACACCCTCTGGCCCGCCTGCGTACGGAGATGGATCGTGCGTTCGAGAGGTTCTGGCGTGATCCGTGGAGCGCAAGCCTCGCAGACGTCTTCCAGTCGAGTTCGGGGCTGGGGCTGCGGATGAACCTGGCCGAGTCGGAGAACGACGTGACGGTCACGGCGGAGCTGCCGGGCGTGGATCCGAAGGACGTGGACATCAGCGTGACCAACAACGTCCTGACGATCCGGGGCGAGAAGAAACAGGAAAAGGAGGAAAAGAAGCGCAACTACCACTATGTGGAGCGGAGTTTCGGGAGTTTTCATCGGAGCATCCAGCTGCCCAGCTCGGCCGATCCGAACAAGGTGGATGCGAGCTACAAGAACGGCATCCTGACCGTGACGCTTCAGAAGCGGCCTGAGGACAAGCCGAAGCGGATCCCGGTGAAGACCGGTTGACGCCGAGACCCGTGAAGCCGGAAGGGGACAACCGCGACCGAGGTGTTCGGATGGTCCGGAACTATTACGTGATCCTCGGCGTCGCTTTCGACGCAACGCCGGAAGAGATCAAGCATGCGTATCGACAGAAGGCCCTGCAGCTTCATCCGGATCACCACGGCCCGGATGCCGAGCCGTTCCTGGAGGTCCAGGAGGCCTATGCGGTATTGAGCGATCCACGGCGGCGCAGTGCCTATGACCGGTCACTGCAGCCCGCCCGGCCTGTGACGGTGCGGTACGGCGCGGCACCCGATGTCATCAAGTCCCGACGGCCGCCGGCGGAACCGCTGGTTCCCGGCCGGGGGCCGTCCGGCTGGACGGATGTCTCCGTAACTCGCTCGTTTCAGACGTTTTCTCCATCGTTTGAGGAGATCTTCGATCGCCTGTGGTCGAACTTCACCGGACGAACCCCGCCCAAGGCGGAACGGCTGGAGAACCTGACCATTGACGTCCCCGTGACTGTTGAGCAGGCCATGGCGGGCGGAAGGACACGCGTGCTCGTGCCCGCCGTGGCCCGCTGTCCGGCCTGCCTCGGCGCGGGCGGCGTGGGGCCGTTCGAGTGCCTGCAGTGCGCCGGCGAAGGTGTCATCGCGGACGAGTATCCCGTGCTGGTCACCTATCCGCCGGGCATTCCGGACAACTACATGGTCTCCGTTTCACTGGATGGTCTGGGCATTCGCAACCTCTACCTGACGGTTCGCTTCAGACTGGTGTAAACGCGGCTGGGCGCGGGCGTAACGCGACGGGTTGGCTCCGGCCGGCCGATGGCTTATACTCCGGCTCCCGACGTTCCCGGAAGCGGGCGATGTCGGCCGTGTGGGGACCGCCCCGTGAGCGCGAGGCCGTTGCTTGGGTCCAGTGCGTGATTACGTCCGGCTGCTTCGCCCGCCCCAGTGGGTCAAGAATGTCTTCGTCTTCGCCGCCCTTGTGTTCGGATTCGGCGACAAGCACGGCGATCCCCGGGCGATCCCCAACGCGATTCTCGCATTCGTCGTCTTCTGCCTCGCCTCGTCCGCCGGCTACGTCTTCAACGACGTCCTCGATCGCGATCGCGACCGGCACCATCCGGTGAAGAAGAACCGCCCCGTCGCCAGCGGCGCCATCGGCGTCGCGGCGGCCCTCGGCGTCTCCACGGCGGCCGCCCTTGCCGCCCTGGCGGCCAGCCTTCTCCTGCTGCCCCGGTTGTTCTGGGTGACCGTCGTCGCCTATTGGCTCCTGACGGCCCTTTACTCGCTGGTACTCAAGCAGGTGCTCATCTTCGATGTCATCATGATCGCCGTCCTCTTTGTCATCCGGGCCCTGGCCGGCGCCGTCGCCGTGCAGGTGAGCGTCTCGCCCTGGCTGATCGTCTGCACGTTCATGCTCTGCCTCTTCCTCGGCTTCGGCAAACGCCGGTGCGAACTCGTCCTCATCGGAAACGCCCAGGACGCCACCAGCCACCGGCAAACGCTGCAGGGCTACTCCCCGGACCTCCTGAACCACCTGCTGGCGACCTCGGCCGGCATGGCCATCATCACGTTCATGCTCTACACGATGGACCGCGCGACGCCGTCGGTCTTCCCCAAGCACTACCTGATCTTCACCATCCCGCTGGTCGTCTACGGCATCTGGCGCTATGTCATGCTCATCGAGAGCGGCACGCTGACGGGCCCCACCGACGTGATCATCAACGACCGCCCGTTCCTCGCGACCGTCCTGCTCTGGTGCGCCGCCGCCGGCGTCATCGCGCTGTGGGGGAATGAGATCACCGCCTGGCTGGATCGGGTCATGCGAAGCGGCTGACCCGCCGCTATAATCGTACGAACGGCAGAGGCCGTTGATCCTCTGTCGAAGAATTCACCCAGGAGCCTGAAACCGTGGGCAGCAAGGTAGCCATCGTATCGACCTCGCCGCGAACCGTGTTGCGCGACTACCACCGCGCGATGAACCTCGCCGGGTATCGCGACGTGATTGACCCGGCCGTTGAGACGGCCCTGAAGATCAACATCTCGTGGCACGTCTTCTATCCCGCGTGCTCCACGACGCCGTGGCAGCTCGAGGGCGTCATCCGCGGCATGCTCCAGGACGGGTACGCCCGCGAACGCGTCCACGCCTGTCACAACCGCACCGTCGTCGTCAGCGCACGCAAGGGCGAGCGGGCCAACAAGCACCTGCCCGTCGTCGAGAAGTACGGCCTCGCGAACGTCCACCTGTACGAGGGCGAGGAGTGGATCAACATCCGCGACGCCGTCGGCGACCTGGCGAAGGACTTCCTCTGCCTGAACGGCGTGTACCCGCGCGGTTTCTCGATCCCGAAGCGATTCCTCGGCGAGAACATCATCCACCTGCCGACGATCAAGACGCACATCTTCACGACGATGACCGGGGCGATGAAGAACGCCTTCGGCGGCCTGCTCAACGAGCGCCGCCACTACACGCACGAGGTGATCCACGAAACGCTCGTGGACCTCCTCATGATCCAGAAGAAGATCCACCGCGGCATCTTCGCCGTCATGGACGGCACGTTCGCCGGCGACGGCCCCGGCCCGCGCTGCATGACGCCGTACGTCAAGAACGTCATCCTCGCCTCGGCCGACCAGGTGGCCATCGACGCCCTCAGCGCCAAGCTCATGGGTTTCGACCCGCTGAGCATCAGGTTCATCCGCCTCGCCCACGACCTCGGGCTCGGCTGCGGCGATGTCTCGAAGCTCGAGATCGTCGGCGAGCCGGCGCTGGCCGGGCAGAACTGGCACTTCGAGGGCCCGTACAAGCGGCTCACGTTCGCCGCCCGCGGCCAGCACGCCCTCTACTGGGGCCCGTTGCGCCCCGTGCAGAAGTTCCTGCTCCAGACCGTCCTGGCCCCGTGGTCCTACGCCGCCAGCATCGTCTACCACGACTGGTACTGGTATCCGTTCGTCGGCAAGAAACAGATCGACTCCGCCATGCAGTCCGAGTGGGGCCGCCTCTTCCGCAACTACGAAAACCTCCAGCCCGACGATCAGGGCTGGGCATCCGTGTGATCGGTCGTGGGTGATGAGTGCGGACGGACCGTCGCACCGTCACGACGCCGGCCAGGAACGGTTCCGGCCGCGCATTCGTCGGCGTTGGAATCCCCCGAGACCGCCGAGGGGTTTCGTCGCGAGGCGTGAAATTGACGTGCGGCCCGTATCGCCCATAATGGGGGCGCGGTCGTGGGACAGGATCAGGACGTTTGCGTGAATCGAGGATCCCGATGACGAAAGAGTCGTACGAGTTTCTGCGGGCCCTGGAAGAGACGCCGTCGCCGTCCGGCTTCGAGCAGCCGGTGCAGCGGATCATCCGCAGCCGGATGAAAAAGTACGCCGACTCGATCGAGACCGACGTACACGGCAACGTGATCGTCGGCCTGAACCCGAAGGGCAAGCCGCGCGTCATGCTCGCGGGCCACTGCGACCAGATCGGCCTCATGGTCCGCTACATCAGCGACGAGGGGTACATCTCGTTCGCGTGCATCGGCGGGATCGATGCGGTCCTGCTGCCCGGCTCGCGCGTCGTGATCCACAACAGGCGCAAGCCCGTCGAGGGCGTCATCGGCCGCAAGCCGATCCACCTGATCCGCGGCAAGGAGGCCGAGACGGCCAAGATCGAGCCCGGCGACCTGTGGATCGACATCGGCGCGAAAGACAAGGCCGACGCGGAGAAGCGCGTCGGCGTCGGCGACCCGATCACGTTCAAGCTCGGCATGACGAAGCTCAGCGACGACATCGCCGCCTCGCCCGCGTTCGACGACAAGGTCGGCTCCTTCATCGTGATGGAGGCCCTGCGGCTCTGTGCGGCGAAGAAGATCCGGTGCGCCCTGTTCGCCGTCAGCACCGTGCAGGAGGAGATCGGCCTCCGCGGGGCGCGGACGTCGTGCTACGGGCTCGACCCGCTCGTCGGCATTGCGGTGGACGTGACCCATGCCTCCGACTACCCCACGGTCGAGAAGAAGCACGTCGGCGACATCCGCCTCGGCAAGGGGCCCGTCATCGACATCGGCGCGAACATCAACCCGAAACTCGGCGAAATGCTCATCCAGACCGCCAGACGCAAGAAGATCCCGCACCAGATCGGCAGCGCACCCGGCGCCACCGGCACCGACGCCAACCCGATCCAGGTCTCCCGCTCCGGCGTGGCGGCCGCGCTCATCAGCGTCCCGAACCGCTACATGCACACGCCCGTCGAGGTCGTCAGCCTCAGCGACCTGGAGAACTGCGCCAGGCTGATCGCCGAGACGGTCGCGACGATCGACGCGAAGACGGACTTCATCCCCCGGTAGCACGGCCGCCGCCCCGGCACAATGTGGACTGCGGCCTCTCCGGAGGCCGCGAGGGCGCCTGCGTTGCGCGTCGGTTCGTTGACGGATCGGGATGCACGCCATAGCATCGGCGGGCATGAGACGATACGCGAATTCGTACACTCAACGTGTATTGAGGGCCTTCGCCGCGGCCTGCGGCGTGGCGGCGTCCGGCCTGCCGTGCGCCGACGCGGAAGAAGCCGCCGGATCGCCGGCCGCCGGGTTCAGCCGCCTCAGCCCGTTGCCGACGCCGAAGATCGTCGGTTCGGCCGAGGCATATCCGGGCGGGGCGTTCAACGTCTCGCATCTGACGGACGGCGATGCCCGCTCGCAGTACTCGTCGGCGGGCAAGGGCACGGAGACGTTCGTCGAGTTCGATTTCGGCAGGCCGGTGCGAGTCGCCGCTTTCCGGCACATCGATCGGAACGATCCGGCGACCGTGTCGGCCTCGAAGCTCGTGTTCGCCGACGGCGACGGGAAGGTCGCGGGCGAATCGGCCGTGACGCACGTCAACGAACCGGGCGGCGTCACGAATCACGTGCTTGCGTCGCCGGTCACGGCCCGGCGCGTCCGCTGGCAGGTCACCGGCCTGGGGCCGCAGGGCTTCGCGACGGTGGGCGGGTCGGAGGTCGCGTTCTTTTCCGCGGCCGACCCGACCGCGCTGCCGACGGAGGTGCGGTTCGAGGTCAGGCCGCTGCCGGCCTTGGAGCGAAAGGGCGATACGCTCGTGCGGCCGGTCCGCGTCTCCATCGACTATCCGTATGCCGAGCCGGTGGACGCCGCGGTGCGGATCGAAGGGGTCGAACCGGTCCCGCTCCGCCTGGGATTCGGCGAGCGGAGCCTCGAGGTCGCCCTGCCGGCCGCCACGGGGGAGAAGACGCTGAACGCCTCGTTCGAGGTCGCCGGCAAGATCGTCACGCGGCGCGAGATCGCGCTCGCGCCGGTGCGACAATCGGTGATCTACATCCTGCCGCACTCGCACGTGGACATCGGCTACACGGAACTCCAGACCGCCGTCGAGAAGAAGCAGATGTCGAACATCGCCCGCGGCATCGAACTGGCTCGCGCCACGGCGGGCAACCCGGAGGGAGCCCGCTACAAGTGGAACGTCGAGGTCCTCTGGGCCGTGGACAGCTACCTGCGGCAGTCGCCGCCGGAGAAGCAGCAGGAGTTCATCGAGGCCGTCCGCAGGGGATGGGTCGGACTCGACGCGATGTACGGAAATCAGCTGACCGCTCTGTGCCGGCCCGAGGAGCTGCTGCGGCTGTTCCGCTATGCCACGGAGCTTGCGACGCGGTGCGGCGTGCCGATTCAGTCGGCGATGATCAGCGACGTGCCCGGCTACACGTGGGGGACCGTCTCGGCGATGGCGCAGGCCGGCGTGAAGTACTGGTCGATCGGCCCGAACTACATGGACCGCATCGGCCGTACGATGTGCTTGTGGGAGAACACGCCCTTCTACTGGGTCGGCCCGTCGGGGCGAGACAGGGTGCTCTGCTGGGTGCCCTACCAGGGCTACGCGATCTCGCACATCCTCCGCTCGAACCTTACGGCGAAGTTCCTCTTCGACCTGATGGTCCATCTGGAAGAGACGCGCTATCCCTACGACCTGGTTCATCTGCGGTGGAGCGGCCACGGCGACAACGCCGTGCCGGACGAGAAGATCCCCGAGTTCGTCAAGGACTGGAACGCCCGCTACGAGCACCCGCGGCTCGTCATCGCGACGACGACGGAGGCGTTTCGCGCGTTCGAGCAGCGGTATGGCGGCACGCTGCCGCAGCACCACGGCGACTGGACGCCCCACTGGGAGGACGGTGCCGGTTCGTCCGCCCGCGAGACGGCGATCAATCGCGACTCGGCCGAGCGGCTCGTGCAGGCCGAGACGCTGTGGGCCCTGCTGAACCCGGCGCGGTTTCCCGCGGCGGAATTCCGCGACGCCTGGCGAAACGTCCTGCTCTACAGCGAGCATACGTGGGGTGCGTACAACAGCATCACCGAGCCGGACTGCGAGTTCGTCCGCGACCAGTGGAAGATCAAGCAGGCGTTCGCGCTCGACGGCGAGATGCAGGCGGCGGGCCTGCTGCGGAGGGCGTTCGACGCACCGCCGACGGCCGATGCCCCGGCAGCGAACGCCGTCGATGTCTACAACACGAACAACTGGCCGCGAACGGACCTCGTTGTGCTTCCGAAGGAATTGGCGGCGGCCGGCGATGCCGTGACGGGGCCGGACGGAACGCGCGTTCCCTCGCAGCGGCTGTCCGGCGGCCAACTGGCGATCCTGGCCGAGGACGTCCCGCCGTTCGCCGCGAAGCGATACACCGTCGGCCCGGGCTCCGGTACGTCATCCGGGAAGGCCGTCGCGGCCGGGGCGACTCTGCAGAACGGCCTGTTGTCCGTCCGTCTGGACGAAAAGACGGGCGCGATCATCGATCTGCGTGCCGAGGGCATTGATGCCAATCTGGCCGACGCCGCGACCGTCGCGTTGAACGATTATTTCTTCGTCGCGGGCAACGATTCGAACCATCCGCTCCGCGCGGGGCCGGCGAAGATCACGGTCAGGGAGCCGGGGCCGCTGGTCGCGTCGCTGCTGGTGGAGTCCGAGGCGCCGGGGTGCCGGCGGCTCTCACGCGAGGTGCGGGTGACGGCGGGTCTCGACCGTGTCGAGATCATCAACGTCATCGACAAGAAGCGGGCCGAGGTCCGCGGCAAGCCGGGCGACTGGGGCTTCGCCAGCCGCGAGGCGAAGGAAGGACTGCACTTCGGATTCGCCTTCCATGTGCCGGACGGCGTGATGCGCATGGACATCCCGTGGGCCGTCGCGAGGCCCGAGGTCGATCAGCTCCCCGGCGCGTGCAGGAACTGGTTTACGGTGCAGCGGTGGGTGGACGTCTCAAACGACCGCTACGGCGTGACCTGGTCGACGCTCGACGCCCCGCTCGTCGAGGTCGGGGCGCTGACGGCGAACCTTCTCGGGTCGCAGACGAAGCCCGAGGCGTGGATCGACCGGCTCGAGCCCACACAGACGTTCTACTCGTGGGTGATGAACAACCACTGGCACACCAACTACCGCGCCTATCAGGAAGGCCCCACGACGTTCCGCTACGCGATCCGGCCTCACCGCGGCTTCGTGCCCGACGCGGCTGCGCGCTTCGGTACGGGCCTGAGCCAGCCGCTGTTGGCCGTGCGGGCGAGGGGCGGCGCCCCCGCCGGCACACGTTTGCAGGTCGAGCCGCCGGGCGTGCTGGTCACGGCCTTCAAGCCCAGCGACGACGGCAAGGCGATGATTGTGCGGTTGTTCGGCGCCTCCGGGCGGAATGCGAAGGCGAGCCTCCGTTGGTCACAGCCCGAGCCGCAATCGCTCTGGCTGAGCGACATCGGCGAGCGGCCGATCCGCAAGCTCGATGGCCCCATTGACGTGCCTGCATGGGGCATTGTGACGCTCCGCGCATCCGCGGAGTGAATCCGACGGGAACACCGCCGCCGCCCCGTGCGGACGACGATGAAGCCGAAGTGCAATTCTGGCTGCGATGTGCGGGACCGCAGTCGCGCCCGGCGCGGCGGTTCTCGGGGCGTAAACCTGATCGCGTCATTATCGATTCAGACGTGTGGCACGCGGACGATCCGAGGGCACGGAATACGGCATGGTTCGACGACATCCGCCTGGACTTTGGCGATGGCACTCGAGCGATGACGGTCGTTGGTCAACCGTTTAACGCTCGACGAAGCGCACGCGACCGGACCCAGGCGCCGCACAAGGAGCGGAAGTGACCGACAGGACGCCGCAATCCTCCATGCCGCGATCCGCCCGGCTTGCGGATTCCCCCGATGCCCGGATAGCATTTCCGCATAATGAACCGCCAAGAACTCATCGGCCAGTTGTTCCCGAAGGGCGTGGACACGCTCTGGTGTCCGCTGCTCACGCACTATATCGTCCGCCACGGACGCGTCACCGTGGATCCGCGGCGGATCGTCGCCCAGATGCGCAACGTGGTGCCGCACGTGAGCCAGTTCCTCGTTGCCGGATCGACCGGCGACGGCTGGAACCTGGATCCGCAGCAGTTCAACGACCTGCTGCTCTTCACGGCACGCGACGCGTATTGGACGATCGACTCGAAGTTCCTCTTCGGCGCGCTGGCCCCCACGACGTCCGACGTCATTCGCCGCGGTCACACGATCATCTCAAAGCTCGGCGAGGATCGCGTGCCGGGGTTCATCGGGATCGCCGTCTGCCCGCCGGTCAACCCGAAGGCGACGCAGGACGAGATCCGCGAGCACTACGACCGCATCTGCCACGCGCTGAACGTCCCCATCGCTGTCTACCAGCTTCCGCAGGTCACGGGCTGCCGTATCGAGCCGAAGACTCTGGCCGCCCTGATCGCCTCGCACCCGAACATCTACCTGTTCAAGGACACGAGCGGCGAGGACACGATCGCGAAGGCCGGCGAGGGCCTGGACGACGTCATCGTCGTCCGCGGCGCCGAGAGCGACTACGTCGAATCGCTCAAATGCGGGGGCGGCGCGTACGACGGCCTGCTGCTGAGCACGACGAACGTCTTTTCGTACTCGCTGCGCAACCTTGTGGACACGGCGGTCGCCGGGGACAGGGAGGCCGCCCTCCGCGCCTCGAAGCGGCTGACGACACTGGTCAAACGCCTCTTCGACGCCGTCGCCGCGTGCCCGTCCGGCAACGCCTTCTCGAACATGAACCGGGCCGTGGACCACATCATCGCTCACGGTCCGCACTGGGACCGGGTCGAGCCGCCCATGCTCTTCGACGGAAGCCGGATCACGAAGGACATCCTGGCGGAGGTGGCGGCGATCTTCGACAAGGAGGAAGGGATTCCGGAGCAAGGGTACTTCATTCATCGCTATGTGGGGCTCGAGTAGCCGGGAGCGACAGCCCCGGCACGGAAAGGGATTGAGATGCCTGATCACGTGCGCGTCCGGTCCTCGACGCTTGCGGGCGCCGGCGTGTTGTTCGCCGTTGCGCTGGCGACGGTCATCGGCTGCGGAACAGACACCCGCCCGCCGGCGTTCGAACTGGCGACCGAGGACTGGGTCTTCCACGGAGTCAGGGGCACGCGGCTGATCACGACGCACTTTGACGTGCGAACCACGGTCGAAGACGCGCAGGTGGTCCGCGTGCTGCCGGTCTTTCTGGAGAGTTGCCGTCGCCAGTGCGAGCGGATGGTCCCGCCGCGCACCCGCTCCGAGGAGCGGCTCGCGACCTACATCTTCAATACCCGCTGGCAATGGGAGCGGTTCACCGACGAGTTCGTGCCCGAGCGGGCGGCGCTGTATCGCAATATCCAGAGCGGCGGCTACACCGACCAGCCGACCGCGGCCTCCGTCCTCTACTGGATCGGCCGCGATCGGACGCTGGCGGTCGCCGGGCACGAGGCCTGGCACCAGTACGTCGCCCGGCACCTCCCGGCACCGATTCCGGCGTGGCTGAACGAGGGCCTTGCCACGCAACTGGAGTCCTTCACGTTGCAGGACGGCGTCCCCGTATTTGATCCGCGGAACAACCTTTTTCGCCGCAACTACCTCAGGACGGCGCTCATCGTGAAAGAGAAGGGGCTTTTCGAGCTGTCCGAGCTGTTGCGGATTCACGCGGGCGACGTGTTTGCATCGCCCGCAAAGTCGAGCGACACGTACTACGCCCAGCTCTGGTCGCTTACCCTCTTTCTCTTGGACGGCCCGAACAAGGGCTACCGCGACGGTTTCCGCGCGCTGCTTGCCGACGCGGGAACGGAGGCCCTGCGCACCGCCGTCAACGCCTACGTTGTCGCCACGCCCGCCGCCGCCGGCCTGAGCCCCGGCGAACTCGTCTTCCGTCGTTACGTCACGGACCGTCTCGACACGTTCAAGGCGGACTACGTCGAGTTCGCCCGTGACCTGGTCCGCGGCACACCGAAGCCCGGCACGTTCCCCTGGTGATTCCGTCGGCTTGACAGGGCTTCCATGACCGCTAGAATCGACAGGAGTAAGCATTGTTTTGCCGGATGGCACCATGCGCGGCACCAGTGGGCACATCGCGAGAAGCTCTTACTGTGGCGCGCCGGTCCGCCCCCTCTCTTACCCGTTAACCCGAAACGAAGAGAAATCGGGGCAGTCTGCCGTCACCGTCTCGGCACCGGCGAAGATCAACTGGGTCCTCGATCTGCTCGAACGGCGGCCGGACGGCTACCACGAACTGGAAACGGTCGGCTCGACGATCGGGCTGTGCGACGAATTGGCGGTCTCGCTGCCCGAACCCGCGGAGCGTGCCGGGATCACGCTGACCTGCGATGACCCGTCCCTGCCGACGGATGGGACCAATCTCGTTCATCAGGCCGCGAGCCTGCTCGCGCGACGGGCGGGCGTCCGGCACGGCGTCGCGATCCATCTGACCAAGCGAATCCCCATGGGGGCGGGGTTGGGCGGGGGCAGCTCGGATGCGGCGGCCGCGCTGCGGGGGTTGAATCGTCTGTGGGGCCTGAACTGGTCCCCGGCACGGCTCACGCCGATCGCGGCGGCTGTCGGCTCGGATGTGCCGCTTCTGCTGATCGGCGGGGCGGCCGTCGCCCGGGGCCGCGGCGAGTTTGTCGAGCCTCTTGCGTTCGAGTGGCCCGGCTGGGTCGTCGTGGCCATGCCGGGCATCCACGCCGCGACGCGCGACGTGTATGCCGCCGTCAGGCAGGACGACCTTCGTGCTGTCTCCGATGCGGCCTCGGCATTTGCCGACGGCGACGCGGCGAGGCGATGGACGGCGATCGAGCTGCTGGATCGGTGCCGCAACGGGCTGGAGCCGGCGGCGTTCCGGCGGTTCGCGGAGCTGGACGCGTTGCATCAAAGGCTGGAAGGCCGGTTCGGTCGCTCGTGGCGGCTGTGCGGCAGCGGCTCATCATTCTTCACGGCGTGGGACACGGCGGAGGAAGCGGCGAGTTGTGCGAAGGTCGTCCGTACGGAGTTCGCGATTCGTGCCGAGGCGACCCAACCTGAGAAAAGCGAGTGGTAAAACAGGAGAGGACTGACCAGGAGACCATCATGGAGATCACCGAAGTCCGAGTAAGGCTGATTCCGAACCGGGGGAGTGGAGACCGTCTGCGGGCATTCTGCAGTGTGACGTTTGACGGCGATTTCGTCATCCGCGACCTGAAGGTCATCGAGGGCGTGAACGGCGTCTTCGTGGCGATGCCCTCGCGGAAGCTGGCCGATCGCTGCCCGCGCTGCAAGGCGAAGAACCACTTGCGCGCGCGGTTCTGCAACGAGTGCGGCGCCAAGCTGAACCGCGAGCGCATCCGGAAGGATGCCGAGGGCCGGCCGAAGTACCACGCCGACGTGGCGCACCCGATCAACAGCGGCTGCCGCGAGCGAATTGAGAAGGCGGTGCGCGAGGCCTACGAAATGGAGAAGGAGAAGGCCAAGGCGCCGGACTACAAGCCCGTCGCGTTCGACGACGACGAATTCAGCGACACGGACTACGACGACCTGATTGCCGATCTCAAGCGCGAGGCCGCCAAGCGCAGGACCGATCGCGCGGATTCCGAGTCCACCGTGCCGCCGGAGGCGCGGGAAGAGATCCCCGAACGCTCGGAGAGCGAACCGGAGCCCGATCATTCTCGTCGGAACGGCGGGCCGGACGACTCCGGCCGGGATCGCCCGCGGGAGGACCGCGGCCGACGAGAGCGGTTCCAAGGCCGGCGCGACGAGCGGCGTGAGGACCGGCCTCCCCCACCGCCCCCGCCGCCCCCACCGGCGCCGTCGGCGCCACCGCGACCATCGAGCGAGAAACTGGACGCGGGTTCCGATTCCGACTTCGGCACCGGGATCTTTGAGTAGCGTCCGCAAGGCGTCACCGCCGTTCGCAGTCTCTTGGTCGTAGCCCGCCCAAGCGGGCAGATAGGGCTGATCGTCCCCCGCAGGTCCGCATGCGCGGTCGTAAATGGCGGCGTGTTCTCGGCGTCACTGTAGCGGGAATCAGATTATTGTGGCTTCACATCGATCGCGACGACAACCAGCTCTGGCTGTCGCAATCGCCCCCACTGTGCCATCGCACCGGTTTTCGCGGATTTCCCTGTTCATCACGGCCGGCGCCCGGTATAATATAATTCGACCGTTGTCTTGCGCTATCAAGACATTGCGATTGGCGCCTTACTTAAAAAGGTGGAGTCCATGAAACGATCGACGAGCAGGGCGAAAGGAAGCCGGTGGGGGCTCGCTGTGTCGGTGACGATGACCATGGCTGCGTGTGCGTGCTCCGCCCGCGCCCAGGAGTGGCGGGCCTTCTGGGTGGATACCTGGGGAGCGGGCATCCTGAATCAGAGCCAGGTGGACACCCTGCTCGGTGTTCCAGGGACGAGCACCAAGGGGCAGATCCGCGACGCGAACTGCAACGCCGTCGTCGTCGAAGTCCGCCGTCGCGCCGATGTGTGCTACCCATCGGGCATGGGCGAACCGTACATGTCCGGACTGTCGCCGTCGAACTTCAACGCCTTGCAGGCGGTGATCAACGCCGCCCACGACACCACCGGCGGAAAGAAGCGGATCGACGTGCATTGCTGGCTGGTTACGTTTGCCACCTCTACGGACGGCGGCACGCCTTCGGCCGTGTACTATGCGCACAACAACCCGGCCTATCCCGACTTGTACTGGCCCACCCGCGACAACAACGGCGCGGAGACCGGCGACAAGGCGTTCGATCCCGGGCATCCGTACTGCCTCCAATATCTCGTCAACGTGTGCATGGACCTCGTCACGAACTTCGACATCGACGGGATCCACTACGACTACATCCGCTTCACGGCGAACAACCAGGGCTACAACCCGACCAGTATCGCGCGGTACAACGCACGCTACGGTCTGAGCGGCCAGCCGGCCCCGACCGACGAGCAGTTCAAGCAATGGCGCCGCGACCAGGTGAGCTCGCTCGTGCGGCAGGTCTATGCGAGGATCCAGAAGGTCAAGCCGTCGGTCCGGCAGTCCGGGTCGTTTGTGACGTGGAACCCCTCGCCGGCGTCCTCGACGCGATCGGCCTTCATGGGCACCCGCCCCTACTACGACGTTTACTCCGACTGGGACAGCTGGGTGCAGGAAGGCATCGTCGATATGGCCGTGCCCATGACATACTACAACTGGGCCAGCCTGCCGACCGACTACACGCGCTGGATGAACTTCGAGAAGGACCGCAAGGCCAACCGCCACATGATCGTCGGCCCGGGCATCTACCTGAACTCGCTCAGCAATGCGATCAGCGAGATCCTGATGACGCGCGATGCGTCGCCGGCAGGCAACTACGCCCACGGCTGGTGCGGCTACTCGTATCGCACGCCGTACAGCGGGGGGACCTGGGCCGGCTTCGCCCCGTCGCTCCTGGCGCAGGTGACGCAGACGTGGGCGGACATCCCCGCCATGGCCTGGAAAACGGCACCGACCAAGGGCCACATCATGGGCGTTGTCACCGAGGCCTCGGGGGCCTGGGCGGACCACGCCACCGTGACCCTCAGTGGCCCGGAGAGCCGCAGCATGTACGTGGACGGCACCGGCTTCTACGCCTTCATCGACCTAACGCCGGGCACCTACACCGTGACGGCCAGCAAGGCCGGGTATGCCAACGCCGTCGGCAACGTGACCGTCGCCGTCGGCCAGGTCACCGGCAACATGTACGAACTGAACCTCCTGCTCGGCGGGACCGTGCCCCCGCAGATCTCGAACGTCCAGGCGGCGGGCATCACCAGCAGCGCCGCCACGATCACCTGGACCACCAGCCAGGCCGCATCGTCGCAGGTCGAGTACGGCACGACGGCGGCCTACGGCAGCCTCACGCCGCTCGACGGCAATCCCGTCACATCGCATTCCGTCGGCCTGTCGGGGCTTGCCGCCAACACGCTGTACCACTACCGCGTAATCTCGGCCAACGGCAACGGCAGCAGCACCTCCGGCGACTACACGTTCACGACGAGCGGCCCCCCGCAGATCTCCAACGTGCAGGCGACGAACATCACGGCGGCCGGCGCGACCATCACGTGGGCCACGAACGCCCCGGCCGACAGCCAGGTGCGGTACGGCCTGACGAGCAGCTACGGCAGCCAGACGACGCTGGATCCGAACGCCGTGACCTCGCACTCCGTCACGCTGAGCGGGCTGACCGCGAACACGTTGTACCATTACCAGGCGGTGTCCGCGAACGCCTACGGCAGCGCGCAGTCGGCGGACTACACGTTCACGACCGCCGATCCCGTCACCGAAATCGTCATCGACAACACCGACCCCGGCTGGTCCAACACCTCGCCGTCCGGAAGCTGGTCGGTGGGAACGAGTTCGGCGGTGCCCAAAATCGGCACCAACTACCTGTATGCCGCCGGGACCGGCAGTGCCGACGAATCGTCGATCACGGTCCGGTGCCGCTGGACGCCGACCATCACGATGGCCGGCACCTATGACGTCTACGTCTACTATCAGATCGGGGCGAACCGGAACACGGCCGCGCCGTTCAAGGTGTTCTACAACGGCGGAAGCGTGACCAGCATTCAGAATCAGTACTCGAGCACCCCCAACCTGGGCGGCTGGTTCCTGATCGGACAGGATCTGCCGTTCGCCGCCGGCACGGCGGGATACGTGCAATGCGCGAACAACTCGACGGACACGAAGTACGTCAGCGCCGACGCCGCGAAGTTCGTCTTCAAGGCCGCCTCGCAGGCGCCGACGATCACACAGAACCCGACGGCGCAGAACGTCTGCCCCGGCAGCGCCGCCGTGTTCACCGTGGCCGCCAGCGGATCCGGCACGCTGACGTACCAATGGCAGAAGAACGGAGGCAACCTCAGCGACGGCGGCCACTACGCCGGCACCGCGACGACGACGCTCACGGTGTCGTCCGCCGACGCCAATGACGCGGCGAACTACCGTTGCGTCGTCACAAACGCCGGCGGCAGCGCAACCTCGAACGCGGCCGCGCTCGCGCTGAAGTCCTCGACAACGATTACGCAGTCGCCCTCGGCCCAGAGCACCTGCCCGGGCGGCACGGCGACCTTCACCGTCGCCGCCGCCGGCGACGGCACGCTGACGTACCAGTGGCAGAAGAACGGCGGCAATCTGAGCAACGGCGGGCACTATTCCGGCTGCACGACCGCGACCCTGACCGTGTCCACCGCGGATGCCGGCGACGCGGCCGACTACCGCTGCGTCGTCACGGGCGGTTGCGGCAGCGCAACCTCGAACGCGGCCGCCCTCACGATCAAGGCAGCGACGGCCATCACCGGGCAACCGCAAGCCCGGACGGTCGCAGTCGGGGCCACGGCCACGTTTACGGTCGCGGCCACGGGCGACGGCACGCTGTCATACCAGTGGCAGAGGAACGGCACGACCCTGGGGGACGACGGCCACTACGTCGGAACCACCACGGCGACGCTGACGATCCTGGCCGTCGGTTCGGCCGATGCGGCCAACTACCGTTGCGTGGTCACCGCCGGCTGCGGCACGGCCACGTCAAACCAGGCGGCGTTGACCGTGGATGCCGCCGTCGTCGCCGCCGATTTCGACGGCGATGGCGATGTGGACCTGGCCGACTTCGGCTTCCTCCAGATGTGTTTCAGCGGCGCCAACACCCCGCCGAACCAGCAGGAATGCATCGCGGCGGACATCGATGGCGACACCGATGTGGATCTGGGCGATTTCGCCGTCTACCAGGGCTGCTTCAACGGCCCGAACCAGCCGCCGGCGTGCGAATAGCGGAGTTGGGATTCTGCTGGGATTGAGGAATAGGTGCTGAGGGAGCCGTTCTCGGATGCCGGCGTTTTGGGGCGCTGCTCTGCGTGTTCACGTGCGTTCCGTGCTCCGGGGGAAGAGGCGTTCGCGGTGGCAAAGAGGACGGGCATCGCCGGCGTGCCGGCCATTCCGGAGCTGATGCAGAGCCGAATCAGGTAGTCGGGGAATCCCTGCCCGATCCGTGCAGCCACGCCCTGCAGCAGGGACGGGGACCGCGAGTCCTGCTCGCCTGAGCGACCGGGGTATCGTAGGCTTCCTGCGGACACAGATACGCTTGCACCCGCCGTCGCGGTACTCGACCATCTTCATTGAACACGGTAGAACCAGATGGCACCTTGCCGCTTCGGAAGTGTGAACGTAAAACCGGCTTGCTTCAGGTCGCGTCCAGACAGCTCTCTGGTTTCGCCACTCTCGGGGTTCTCCAGCAGGTATATGGCATCGACGCGAATCGCTTTCGGATGAACGACGAGAGTCTCCTCCGCGCATGCCGGCAGGCGGATGCCCTGGATGAATCCACGGCCTGTTTCCGGGCAGTCGAACTGCCGCGCCACCCATTTCTCGGGCGTGCGGTGAATCGGAGTGAGCGGGTAGTAGTCGCCGTCGATCATCAGCCCGGCCGCGCGCCGCCAGATGCCGAGCATCTTCTTCATCAGATCGTAGTCGTAGTCGTCCCGGCGGATATCGACGCAGGGGATGATCATGGGCCCCAGGCCGCAGTGGTAGGAGAAGCTGTCCACACGCTTGTCGTATCGTGATGGGCCGTCCAGGTCCCACGAGAGCGACACCTCCTTGAAATAGGGGAGCCACTGGAACAGCGTGTGATGGAAGGCCAGCTTCACCGGATGGGTGCCGTACCCGTAATCGGTGTAGTGCAGCGGGACAGAGCGGCGCATCGTTTCCATGTCGTTGCGCCGGCCGCCGGATGCGCACGAGTCGATCCACAGCCCCGGATTCCGCGCCAGCAGGTCGTCCCAGTAGCGAAGATAACCTTGCACGTGCAGGTTCTCGTTCATGCCCTGCCGGTCCTCGGCATCGTTGTCCCGCCAGAACTGGAGCGGAGCGAAGTTGTGGTCCTGACGGTATATCCTGATGCCGTTGTCCCGGATCAGCTTGCACACGTGGTCGGTCAGCCACTGGCGGCAAGCCGGATTGCCCAGGTTCAGCAGCGAGCTTCCGGAGCCCTTGACTCTCAATAGCCAGTCCGGGTGCTCGCGGTCCAGGCTGGTTCCCGGTGTCACCCGCTCCGGCTCGAACCAGATCAGCAGATCGGCGCCCTGTCGCGCGGCGTGGTCGGACACCGATTTCAACCCGGCGGGGAATCGCTCCGGGTCCGGCTCCCATGTGCCGGTGTTAGGCCATCTCCGCCGGTGTTCCTGGTCGTAGCACGGGTACCAACCGGCATCGATCCACCACACATCGAAGCGAATTCCGTGCTTGGCCCACAGATTCATGTACTGAATCTGGTTCTTCTCGGTGGCGGCCGTAAACTCCTCGCCGTCGTCCGTTCCGTGGGCGACGGACAAGGGACCGAGGGGCCTGCCATTCGTTCTCGGCAGGACGTGGTCACGGTACCATCGCCGCCAGAGGTTCGCTGCACACGTCGGGGCACCTGTCCAGGACATCACGGTCATTCGCGGGGTGCGGACACTCTCGCCCGGCAATAGCCGCAGGTGCGTCTTCTCCTGGCCCGCGCGGACATGCACGCCGCCGTCGAGTCCGGTAAAGGCGGCCGACCACTGGGCGGGCCAGCCGATCGCGATGGACAGGCCGCAATCCTTGAATACGACGCGGTAGTAAGGGAAAGCCTGGTCGCAGGGGCGTCCGCCGTTCGGGGCGAAACGGAGCGCGACGTCCTTGTCCAAAGGGGTTTCCTGTTCGTCGTAGCCTTTCTCGCTGTAGAAGTCGCCGTTGTTGTGGTGCAGCACCGGAGATGCGCCGTCGAACCTTCCATCCAGGGCCGCGATGTCGCTGATGATCGGCGTTGGCCGTTCCCCTGTGTTCGTCAGCCACGCCACCCATTCCACGACCGGGTAGTCAAGGTACTCCGTACACTCGACGCGCAGCCTCAAACCGGTTTGGGGATCGCGGCCCTCAAACGTCGTCTCGATGAGGTTCGCGTCAATGCGGCGTCGATTCGAGACCGGCCCCCAGCCCGCCGGAATGCCGGCGACGGCCTTGCCGTCGAGCATGAAGGAAACCGGGAGGCAGGCCGGACCTGCAAAGAGCCGGCTGGTCAATGCGCGGCTCTTTTCCATGTCCATGGAGATGTCAACAAGACCACCCGCGAACCCGGACGATCCGCCATCAGCACCCGGCTTGGATGCGGGTCTATGAGCAACCCCCGTGCCGTTGGTCTCGGCGGCCGGAACCGCCCGCTGCGCCACGCCGGCCAGGATGAAGGCCAAGGCGAAGAGCTTAAGACCGAGATGCCTTTGGACGAGGTTCGGGAGGGAGTCCGCAACGGCCACAAATTGAGCTTCGAGTTCACTGACGCCATTGCCCGATAGCCGGAGCCGCTTGATATCGCCCATCATGTTCACTCACCCGAGATGTTCTATCTGGCCTCGCCCGGCTACATCGCCGAGCCATGCTGCAGGATTGTACCAGCGTGACGGACTCCGTACGACCACACAGTCGGGGCGACACTCGCCGACGAGCCGTCGCGGATGCAAACGGCCTCGCGGCGCCAACGTCCGGCCCGGCCTTCGACGCCGAGGCAAGGCACAAGAACGGCCGCGTCGAGCAGCCCACGGATCGCGCACGTCTGGTACGCCCGTGTATGGTTGAGCCTGTCGCGCCGCACGCACACGTCGTCGAGGATGCCCTGTTCGCCCCCTCGGTCATATCCGGGGACGTCGCGTCATGGTACGATGTCTCGAACGTCGTTCCCCGCGAGCGATGTCGGGGCTGACGGCGTTTCTGGATTGGAGGTGCCGGATGGTTTGTGGGTCCGCACGACTGGTCTGCATGTTCCTCGCCGTGGGGGGAATCGCCGTGTCCCTGTGCGGTGCGTCGCCTCCGAATATCGTGCTGATCTATGCGGACGACCTCGGCTACGGCGACGTCAGTTGCTACGGCGCCACGCGGATCCGCACGCCGAACGTCGATCGGCTGGCGGCGCAGGGCCTGCGCTTCACCGACGCCCACTCCGCCTCGGCGACCTGTACGCCCTCCCGCTACGCGATGATGACGGGCGAATATCCCTGGCGCAAAAAAGGCACGGGCATCCTGCCCGGCGACGCCGGCCTCATCGTCGAGCCCGGCCGCACGACGATGGCCTCGATCCTCCGGAAGGCGGGCTACGCCACCGGCGTCGTCGGCAAGTGGCACCTCGGCCTCGGCCGTGACAAGCCCGACTGGAACGGTGAGATCAGGCCCGGCCCGCTCGAAATCGGCTTCGACTACTGTTTCCTCATCCCCGCCACCGGCGACCGCGTGCCCTGCGTCTACGTTGAGAACCACCGCGTGTACGGACTCGACCCCGCCGACCCGATCCACATCAGCTACGCCGGTCCCGTCGGCGACGAGCCGACCGGAAAGGACCACCCGGAACTCCTCAAGATGCACCCGAGCCACGGTCACGACAATACGATTGTCAACGGCATCAGCCGTATCGGCCATATGGCCGGCGGCCGGTCGGCCCGCTGGATCGACGAGGACATGGCCGACGTCCTCGCCGGGAAGGCCGTCGGCTTCATCGAGAAGAACCGGGCGAAGCCGTTCTTCCTCTACTTCGCCACGCATGACATCCATGTACCGCGCGTCCCGCACCCGCGGTTCGCCGGCAAGAGCGGCATGGGCCCCCGCGGCGACGTCATCCTGCAGTTCGACGCCTGCGTGGGCCGGATCCTCGATACGCTCGACCGGCTCAGCCTGGCCGAGAACACGCTCGTCATCGTCAGCAGCGACAACGGCCCGGTCGCCGACGACGGCTACCAGGACGACGCCGCCGGGAAACTGGGCGATCACAGGCCCGCCGGCCCGCTCCGCGGCGGCAAGGGCAGCATCTTCGAAGGCGGCACCCGCGTCCCGTTCGTCGTTCGCTGGCCCGCACGCGTGAAGCCCGGCGTCAGCGGTGCCCTCGTCTGCCAGATCGACTTCGTCGCCTCGTTTGCCGCGTTGACCGGCCAGTCGCTCGGCGACGCCGACGCCCCGGACAGCTTCAACGTCCTGCCCGCGTTGCTCGGCGAGTCCGGGCAGGGCCGCGAGCAGCTTGTCGAGCACGCCTGGAAAATGGCCCTGCGACGCGGCGATCTGAAGTACATCGAGCCCGGCGGGGGCGAGAAGGTGACGAAGTTCACTCGCATTGAGACCGGGGCCGACCCGGCCCCGCAAGTCTATGATCTGGCGGCGGACCTCGGCGAAAAGGACAACCTGGCGCCGAATCGGCGGGCGGATGCCGAGGCAATGGACAAGGCGCTGAAGGAGCTGCGCGAGCGCAAACGCTCGCGGCCGTGACAACGGGACAGGATCCGTTGTCGGAGGTACACGATGGTTCGAGCGATCGGTCTGAGCGTATCGGTGTGGTGTCTGCTGGCAGGGCCTCTTGGGGCTGTGAGCCCCGCGCCCGTGAGTCTGGTGCCGGAGGTCGGCGAGGTCCGGTGGGGCGAGTCGATCGCCGTCGAGGGCCCCGGCGTCATCGTGCTTTCGGAGCAGGCCGCGCCGCCCGAGCGCGAGGCCGCCCGGCTGTTCGCCCGGCACGTGCAGCGCCGGTTCGGCCAGGCATGGCCGGTTCACGCCGAGAAGGACACGCCCGCGGACGCCCGGCTGCGCGTCTTCCTCGGGCTGCCGAAGACTTTTCCGGCACTCGACCGCCTCTGCGACGGGCAGAAGCTGCTGGTCCCCGGGAAGCTGGACGGCTACGCGCTGAAGGTCTGGAAAGAAGGCGAAATGGTCACGGCCATCGTGGCCGGGACCAACGGCCGCAGCGTCCTTTACGGACAGGATACGCTCTTCCAGCTCTTTTCGAGACGGGCGGACGGCCTTGCCGTGCAGAGCGCGACCCTTCGCGACTGGCCGACGATCGCCCTCCGCGGCCGCGTCCACCCGCACTACCAGTACTTCCTGAAGCCGGAAAACTTCGACTGCGCCGTGATGTCGCGGGCGAACTTCATCGATCTGCGCGACGGCATCTATGCGTTCGAGCCCGACGCGAAGCTCAACCGTGAGGAACTGGGCAGGGTCGTCTCCGCGGCCAGGGATCGCGGCCTGCGCGTGTACGCCGCGGTCAACTGCGGCGTCCCGGCCGAGCAGCAGGATGCGGTGATCGCGATGTTCCGGGAGTTCATCGGCCTCGGGGCGGACGCACTGTGGGCCTCGTTCGACGACAAGGGCGCCGGCGCCAAGCCCCGCGAGATGGTCGCGCGCGTCCTCGCCCTCGGCCGCGAGCACGGGATCACCGGCGACGCGATCGCCATCACGCCGCCGAAGGGCGATTACCAGGTCATCAAGACGAAGTTCAACCGCGAGATCGCGGCGGTGCCCGGCATGGAACAGGCCGTCTGGTACTGGACGAGCGTCCCCTGCGCGGAAGACGCCGCCGACGCCGCGGCCATCGGGCTTCGCGTGCGGCCGTCGTGGTGGCACAACTGGCCGCGCTTCCGCGATCCGCCGCTCCACTCGGGCAGCGGCAGTTCGTACACGCCGGTCATCAGCCTGGCCGACGGATGGAACCATCCGAACGATCGCGAGCTGACCGAGGCCGGCAATTACGTGCACGCGATCCTGCCGTGGGACGGCTGGCAGGTCCAGCAGCACTACCTCGTCCCGGTGATCGGCTGGTGGAGCTGGCGGCCGGAACGGCACGACTTCCAGGCGGTCCGCCGCCGCATCTACGACATGGTGTTCGGCCCGGCACAGGTGGAGGCCGCGACGGCGTTCGACGACGCGACCGATGCGATCCGAAGCCGCTTCCTCTTCTGGTCCACGCACACCGACTACGCCCCGGAGTGCCCGCCGCGCCTGAAATCCCCGGCGGATCGCGACCGCATCCGGCTTGAGCTGGAGGGCCTGCGGCGCACGGCCGCGGCGCTGCGAGAGAATGCGCCGACGGTCTCGTTGCTGGACAGGGAACTGCTCCAGCGGGAGTACCTGGCCCCGATGGCCCGCGAGGTGGAGACGGGGCTGGCCGTGACGCAGGCGCCGTACCCCGAATACTGGTGGCAGGAGCACCAGGACCGCGTGCTGGATGCAGTTTACGACGGCGACATGGCGAAGGCGGACACGCTCATCGGCAGCGTGCGGGAACGCGTTTTGAAGGAAATCGCGGAGGTCGAGCGGCTGCTCGGCGGCACGGGCTCAACCCGCAAGTACGCGCAGTGGTGGCGGGACCGGGCGAAGGCGTCGGCCGCCGACTGGAAGGCCCTGATGGCCAAACGCCAGGCGACGTTGTACGAGCGCGTGGCCGATTACAGCGAAACGGTCGCCCCGATCGGCGGGCTGCTGCGGAACCTGGGCGACCCGCCCATTCAGGTCGGGACCGGTGCGTGGGAACGCCACAACCACGTGCTGGCGACCGTATTGCCCGAGCCGCGCGAGAAGTTCTGGGGCGACTGGATCGGCGGCATCTACGAGAAGGAGGGCCACCATGTCGCCGCGTTCGCGCTGGCGCGTCACGAACGGGTCAACGGCGGCGTCTTCTCCGAGCTGCCGGTGAACATCCCGGTTTCCGGCCGGCGCGACCGGCTGGCCCTGGTCCTGTACCTGGCCGACGCCAACAAGGAGAGCTTCGGGCTCGGCTACGCCAAGTGGCGGTGGTCGGGCTACCGGTCGATCCGCCTGCTGTGGAAGGACCAGGAGCTCTGGAGGGCCGACCTGGGCATCCCGCGCCTGACCGGCGAGTGGTTCGTCGTGCCGCTGCCGCCGATCCCGGCCGACGTACAGACGCTGCCGCTGCGCCTCCGCGTCGAAGACTACCGCAGCGCCAAGAACAATCTGGAGATCGTCTATGTCGGCCCGATCCGCCTGTTGGAACTGGATCGCCCGTAGGCCGGCAGGCGGGCGAGAACCGGAAAGGGATTGTCCCGGGCGCCGGCTCCGGCATGACTTACCCGATGATCTCGAGCGACGAGGGGTCCACCTCGACCTCGGCGGATTGGCCGAGGATTTCCACGCCCAGATACACCCGCCACGTGTCGCGCCGCCGGAGAACGATGCCCTCAATCCCGGCGAGGGGGCCGCGGACCACGCGGCATCGCCGGCCCCGCTGGATGCCGGGGTACAGTTCCACCGGGCGTCCGCTGGATATCGCCCGGTAGACGTGCCGCAGTTCCGTTTTCAGCCGCTCCTGATCGACGACCTGGATGACCTGGACCGCGCGGTGCGTCATCAATGTGGTATAGCGCTCGTGTTCGCCGCCGGACAGGAACAGGTAACCGGGGAACAGGGGGATGTCGACGAACTGGCTTCGCCCGCCGTACACGCGCTGGTGACGGACCAGGGGCAGGAAACACCGGACCGACTTCCGGTCAAGGTCCGCCGCCAGCGCCTTTTCGTTGCGGGGCTTCGTGTGAACGAGCCACCACGGCGACGGGAAGGCGTCGATCGGGCAGATCGTGACCGCCGGCGTCGCAATGTCGTCGGCCTTCGGTGTGGAAGCCTCTGTCGTCGGCCGATCGGATTGGATTGCAGAAGCCCCCGGGGACCTCGTTTCAATAGCAGATCACGCTGTGGATGTCGTATTCACCGAGCTTCTCGCGTCCCTTGAGAAACGCCAGCTCGATCAGCACGGCCACGCCCACGATCTGCCCGCCCAGCTCCTTCACCAGCTCGCAGCAGGCCCGCATGGTGCCGCCCGTCGCCAGCAGGTCATCCATCATCAGCACCCGTTGGCCGGGTCGGACCGCGTCGGCGTGGATCTCCACCGTGTCGGTGCCGTACTCCAGCTCGTACGTGTGCGACCGCTTGGCGGCCGGCAGCTTGCCCGGCTTGCGGATCGGCACGAAACCCGCCGACAGGTTCCGCGCCACCGCCGTTCCGAAGATGAACCCGCGCGACTCCGCCCCGACCACGACGTCGATGTGCGCCGCCCGGTACGGCTGCGTCAGGTACTCAACCGCCAGCGACAGCCCCGCCGGATCCGCCAGCAGCGGTGTGATGTCCTTGAAAAGAACGCCCTTCTTGGGGAAGTCGGGCACATCGCGAATCAGCTTCTCAAGATCGTGCACGCTCTGGATCGTCAGGCTCATCGAGTCGGGTCCTCCGCAATCCTCACCGCCTCGGCCAGGTCGAGTTGTTTCTCATAGATCGCCCGGCCGATGATCACGCCGGCAATCGGCAGCCGGACGAGGTGCCGGACGTCCTCGATGTCCGTCACGCCGCCCGAAGCGATCACCGGCACCTTCGACGCCTCGGCCACCGCCCGCGTTGCCTCCAGGTTCGGACCGAGAAGCATTCCGTCGCGCCCGATGTCCGTGTAGATGATCGCGCCGAGCGGCCAGTTTGCCACCGACCGGGCGACGTCCACCGCCGTCCGCTCCATCACCTTCGTCCACCCGCGGACCGCCAGCTTGCCTTCGCGCGCATCGAGCCCGAGGGCGATCCGTCGCTCGTAACCCGCCTCGTGAACGACGGCCTCGAACCAGTCCCAGTCCTCGAGGGCCCGCGTGCCGATCACCACCCGCGCCGCGCCGGCACCGAACAGGCTCGCGACCGTCTCCTCGTCGCGCACGCCGCCGCCCACCTCGACCTTGAGCGGCGTCTCCCGGATGATCCGCGAAATCACGTCCAGGTTGCACGGCCGGCCTTCGCGGGCGCCGTCCAGGTCCACCACGTGCAGCCACTTCGCGCCGGCCGCCACAAACTGCCGTGCCTGCGCGACCGGGTCGTCCGAGTAGTTGATCTGGCGCTCGTAGTTGCCCTGCAGCAGCCGTACGCACCGCCCGCCACGAAGATCGATCGCCGGCAGAATGTCCATGGTCACCTTCGCACGAACCCCCGGTGCCCGCTCACAGGGCGACGAAGTTCCGCAACATCGTCAACCCGGCCCGCTGCGACTTCTCCGGGTGGAATTGTGTGGCATAGACGTTCCGGCGCCAAGCCATCGCCGTGAAGGGGATGCCGTACTCGCACCGGCCGAAGCCCACCGCCGGATCGGCCGGCGTCACGTAATACGAGTGGACGAAGTAGAAATACTCGCCGCTCGTCAGGCCGTTCACCAGCGGGCACGGGCGGTCCCAATACACCTGGTTCCAGCCCATGTGCGGGATCTTGTAATCGCGGGCCGCCGGGATGTCGCGGAAGTCGAAGCGGACCACCTTGCCCGGCAGCACGCCGAGTCCGGCGTGCTCGCCGTCCTCATGGCTTACGTCGAAGAGCATCTGCAGGCCCAGGCAGATTCCGAGGAACGGCCGACCGCTCCGGATGAACTCCAGCAGGGGCTCGACAAACCCCTGGTTGCGGAGGTGCGCGATGGCGTCGCGGAACGCCCCGACGCCGGGCAGTACGAGCTTGTCGGCACGGGTCACATCTCCCGGGGCGTGCACAATCCGCGCATCCGCGCCGGCTTTCTCCAGCGCCTTCTGCACGCTGCGCAGGTTGCCCATGCCGTAGTCGATGATCGCGATCAAAGGGAACACTCGCGGGGAACGCAGACACGCGTTCCCGCCCCGGACAGGCGTCTCTCGTCGATTGCCCCGTGGGCCGCCGAATCCGGCGGGATCATTCCACTTGCCACTTTGTCAGCCGCAGCGGACGGTCGGTCATCAGGAACGTCTCGATGTCTTCCTGCAGCTCACGCGCCTCGATATCGATTACATGGCGCTGATGATGCGAGATCTCCGCAGGGGTCTCCGTCATGTTGCCCGAGCACCCGAGCTGCGTCACCCAACACAAGCCGCACACGATTCCCAAGACCAACCACCGCATGATGTATCCTCTCGTTCGGGACTCCGACTTATCCGGTCACGGGTAGCTTACCGGGGGCGGATGGGGGTGTCAATCCGGGCAGCCGGGGGACAAGGGACCGGACCAACATCGTTCCCAAGGATGCCGCCATACGCGAATCGCCCGGCGATGAAGCCGCCGTGCCACTCGGTTGTATGATCGATCAGGAAAGGCTACGCTACACGACAGTTTGAACGGAAAATGGAACCGGCGCGCGATTTCGCCAAGAGGAGACGAACATGACGCAGAAGAACGAGGAGAACCGGATTGGACGGCGGGAGTTTCTGGCCGGGGCGGCAACGACCGCGGCGGCATTCACGATGATCCGTCCGTCGGCCGTGCGCGGCACGACGGCGAACTCGACGCTCGAAGCGGGCCTGATCGGCTGCGGCGGGCGCGGCACCTGGATCGTGGACCTCTTCCATAAGCACGGCAAGTACAAGTTCGTCGCCTGCGCCGACTACTACCCGAAGCAGGCCGACGCCCTCGGCGACAAGTTCGGGATCGACCCGTCCCGCCGCTACACGACGCTGTCCGGCTACAAGAAACTGCTGGACGGAAAGCTGGACGTCGCGGTCATCGAGACGCCCCCGTACTTCCACCCGGAGCAGGCGGCGGCGGCAGTGGACGCGGGCAAGCACGTGTTCCTGGCCAAGCCGATCGCCGTCGATGTTCCCGGGTGCCGTTTGATCGCGAAGTCCGGGAAGAAGGCAACGGAAAAGAAGCTGGTCTACCTCGTCGATTTCCAGACGCGGGCGCATGCATCCTATCGCGAGGCGGCGCGAAAGATCCACGCGGGCGAGCTGGGGCGGCTCATCTGCGGCGATGCGCACTATCCGTGCGGGCATATCGCAATGGAGAAACCGCAGGACGCCGAGGACCGCCTCCGCCGCTGGTACTGCGACCGGACGATCTCGGGCGATTTCATCGTCGAGCAGAGCATCCACGCCCTGGACGTCGCGACGTGGTTCCTCGACGCCGCGCCGGTCAAGGCGTGCGGCACGGGCGGCAGCAAGGGACTTCGACCGTATGGGAACGTATGGGACCATTTCAACCTGGTGTACTGGTTCCCGAAGGACGTGCCGGTCAACTTCTATTCCGTGCAGATGGCGCACGGCTCGCCCAACGAGATCATCTGCCGCATCTACGGCGAGAAGGGCACGGTGGACTCGGACTACTTCGAGCACATCTGGATCCACGGGCCGAAGCCGTGGGACGGCGGCAAGTGGGGCGTGATGGATATGTACGGGGGGTCGTGCGAGGTGAACATTAAGGAGTTCTACGAGGCCGTGTCCGGCGGCGACTATTCGAACAAGACGGTCGAGCCGTCGGTGCGCAGCAACCTGACGGCGATCCTCGGCCGCACGGCGGCCTACAAGGGCGGCGAGGCGACGTGGGAAGACATGATGAAGACGGCCGAGGTGTGGAAGGCCGACTTGTCGGGGCTCAAGGCGTGAGCAACTAGCCGAGGGCCGCGAGGCGATGGAGAACTCGATTGCTTCGGCCCGCCGGATGGTCGTGGCGATGAACGCGGCCCTGCGGCCCGCGCAGGAGGCCGCGGAAGAAGACAAGTCTCGGTGAGAATCCGAGAACGGCACGCCGTCGAGCGCGAGGAGTCCGCGCCCGCTCACTTCCGCTTCATCGCCGCCCGCCAGCCGGTCGTCAGTCCCGCGTTGCGGAAGTCGTGGAACGTCGTCGCCCGCACGTCCTGAACCGTGACGAAGACATCCGGGTCGATCTGCCGGGACACCTGGATCACCGTGTTCGTCTGCCGTCGGGGCACGACGACGTACGAGATCGACACGTCGCCGTGGTAGCCGCGGCCCTTGACTTCGGTGACACCGAAGCCGGCCAGCCGAAGGCCCTCGGCCACGGCGGCGCTCTTGCCCGGCGAGATGAGCCGGACGGCGAGCATCCCGACCGCGATAAACTGCTCGAGCCACATGCCGACGGCGTTCCCCGTCGCGAACCCCATGCCGTAGGCAATCACGTTGGGCCAATGGTCCAGATGCCGGAACACGCCCGAGACGGCGACCACCCAGATCGTGACCTCGAAGAAGCCGAGAACGGCGGCCACAGCGCGATATCCGCGCACCACGAAGATCATCCGCATGGTCCCGATCGACACGTCCGTGACGCGGGCGCAGAAGATGAATATCGGCCAGAACAGCGCGTGCGAATCGAGCCACAGGATGAACGCGGCCATGAAGACCCTCCCCGGGGGCCAACCCCGGCGAGCGGCATGGTAAATCCCGCCCGCCGCGAAGTCACGACCGCCGCCGGGGGGCGTGGTCGTGGGTGCCGCCGCGCACGGTCTCCCCAACGACTGCGCAATAGTGCCCGACATGGGGCGCACAAGCCTGTTTCTGTGCCACGGCGGGGCATTTCCCCGATGGCACACCGTTTGCCCCTGTGCCATCCAGACACCCCCGCATCGGGCGGGGGACGATTAAATGAAGGGCTCTCAGGCCCAGGAGGTCTATCATGGCTCGACGGAAACTCACAAGCGTGCGGTGGTGGCTGGCGACCTTCGCGGTCGCGGCGGGTATGGCCTATGGCTCCCTGCCCGGCTGCCTGCCCGAGGACGACGTCAAACGCCTCTTGATCAATGTGATCCAGGCGTCGGACGACTCCGGCGAGGCAACGCCCATTCCGCTTCCGTAGCTGGCGCCCCACATCCCGCAGGATTGCGCCGGGCCGACGCGCCTCAGCGTGTCGGCCCGCGTGCGCGCTACCCGCCAACGCGATCGTTCCATCCACATTCCTTCCGCGAGCCGCATCTTACGCCTCCCCCGCCCGGCCCCTGTTCTTGCGGCGACATGGCGAGGTCCACCACGCGGGCGGTTCCCCACGATCCGGGGAATAGTGCGCAACGTCGCCCGCGTAAGGCTGTTTGCACGCAGCGGCGGGCCATTCCCCGATGGCACACAATTTGCTCGTATGCCATCCAGCCATCCCCACATCGGGCGGGGATGATCGAACGAAGGGCTCTCAGGCCCGGGAGGTCTATCATGGCTCGACGGAAACTCACAAGCGTGCGGTGGTGGCTGGCGACGCTCGCGATCAGCGCGGGCATGACCTGCGGCATTCTGCCCGGCTGCTTCCCGGGGGACGACGACGTGAAAAGCGTCTATCTTCACCCCGTCGATGAGTAAGGGTGATCCGGTGATGCAGCGATGCATCCGTTGGGTCAGCGATAGACTGCGCCCCGTTTGCGGGCGCCGCCGGGGTTACTTCGCCATCGCCCGGGCGGTGACGGGTTCCGTCTCGAACGGCCATGGATGGTTGCTCAGCAGACGCACACGCATGAGCAGAAGCGCGGCTTCGTATTGCGGGTCGATCTCCGGCCGGGTGTTGTCGTCCTTGAACTCCTTCTCCTTCTCCTCCTCCTCTTCCTCGGCCGTGCGCGTCGTCGTGGGCTTCTTGTCGTTCTTTGACTCGCCGTCCTTCTCCGCGTCGAGGTCCTCGTCGTCCTTGTCGCCTTCCGTCTGGGCCGGGAGTTCCTTCTGGTCCTTGCCTTTGAGGACATCGTGCTTGCGCCGCACCTCGAGCACTTTGCGGGTCTCCTTCGGCACGAGCTTGACGCGAATGTCAGGATCGACACCCCAGGTAGGCGAGCCCGGCTCCTTCTGGATGCACCGGCCGCCCGGCAGGTAGTACTTCGCCGTCGTCAGCTTGATGTACGCGTTGTTCGACGCGCTGAGCGGCTCGAGATTCTGCACCAGGCCTTTGCCGAACGTGCGGTCGCCGACGATCAGCCCGCGGTGGTGGTCCTTGATCGCACCGGAGACGATCTCCGACGCGCTCGCGCTGTAGTCGTTCACGAGGAAGATGAGCGGGATGTCGGAGAATCCTTCCTGCCGCGACGAGGACATCGTCCATTCCTTCGAGGCGCGGTCCTTCGTTGAGACGATCTTCCGCGGCGGCTGCGACGGCAGGAACAGATCGCACATGTCCACCGCCGCCTTCAGCAGCCCGCCCGGGTTGAACCGGAGGTCCACGATCACCCCCCGGACCTGTTCGCTGCGGAGCTTCCGGAGCGTCTTCGCCATATCCTCGACGGTGTTCTCCATGAAGCCGGTCGCGCGGATGTACGCGATCTTCCGCTCCGGGTCGGCCCAGTAATTCCAACGCCCGTCGCTCTCCCGGGTCAGCCCCTTGACCGTATGGATCACGATCTTCTCGCGGACGACGGGAACGTCGAACTCCTTGTTCTGGTCCGGGCGGCGGATCGTCAGCGTCACCTTGGTCCCCGCCGCCCCCGTGATCCGCCGGACGGCCTGGTCGATTGTGATGCCCTTCGTCGATTCCCCGTTGACCTTGGTGATAATGTCGCCCGGCTGGATGCCCGCCGCGTACGCCGGCGTGTCCTCCAGCGGCGAGATGACTTTCAGTTGACCGCCCTCCAGGCTGATCTGAATCCCCACGCCGCTGAACTCCCCCATGGTCTCCTTGCGGAACTGATCGACCTCGGCCGGCCAGATCATCGACGTGAACTCGTCCAGCGGCTCCAGCGCCCCATCCATGAACTCGCTGATGATCACTTCCCTGGGGATGCGGAGCGTCTCTTCATTGATCTGCAGCGCCCGGTCAAGTTCATAGTCCGTCTCGTCCACGGTCACGCGGTCGCGGTCTTTGAGCGGGCGGAGCCGCGCGTTGATCCGGCGGGCGAAACTGTCCAGCAACTCCCGATCCTTCATCGACGAGAAAACCTCGCCCAGCTTCTTCGTGGCCGCGAACCACGACAGCCGCTCCAGCCCGCCGCGGGCAATCTTCGCAAAATCCGGCTCCGTCACGTAGCGGTCGCTGACCATCCGCAGGGCCCGGTGGGCCATGTCGGCGTCGATGTCGCGCACGGCCTCCTTCCACTCGCCGCTTGCCTTGTAGGTCTCTTCGAGCAGGATGTGCGTCCGGCACTGCTGGCGAAGCCGCCGGTACTCCTCGCCGTCCGGCTCAAAGATCTCGACCAGCGCCCCGTAGATGCGGATCGCGTCGATCCACTCGCCCTTCTCCCGGAGCGAAGCCGCATGCTCCTTCGCACGCCGGATCGTCTCGATGACCCACGGTTCCTTCCGGAATGCCTGCGGGTCCTCGCAGCTCAGGTACGCCCGGAACAGCTCATCGACCGCCTTGCCCCACTGTTTCTTTTCGCTGCGGCGCTTTACCCAGCCGACGTACTTGTCGTAGTCCGCCCGCGTCATCTCGCGGCGCTGCTCTTCGAGCTTCTCAAATGAAGCGAGCCACTCGTGGACCCGCTTCGCCCGATCATCGGCCCGGCCGGACTCCACGAGCCGGTCGATCGCGCGGTACGCCTCGTCGAACTGGCCCTTCCCCACGCGGGCCAGCCCCTCCGTCCATAACGGATCTCCGTCTGCGGCAACCGAGGGGCACCAGGCTCCCGGCAGCACCACGAACAAGACCCAAACAAATCCCCATGACATTCCGGCGAACCGGACACGTAAACCCATGACGACTCCTTCGGGTACGGTAGCCCCCGCAGCCTGACGGCGCGACATTATACTATCGGCCAACCGCCGGGGCTACCCAACAGACCAATACTGGCAGGGGCGCCGCTCTGTCACCGCGTATTGATACGTTTTCGGTTCCGGCCCGGCTGCACGTGAGGACACTCTGGGTGTGGTAGAATATGGGGTATACGGCCCCAAGGGGGTCGTGAGACAGCGAGGATCTACCGAACCCTTCCGGGAGAACACGCGATGAAACGAGTGCTGCTTGTCCTGAGCCTGCTGCTGCTGAACGGGGCCACCTGCCTGCTGCGCGTCCCGAACACGGGGGATTTGTCGGGGAACAACCAGACCGAGACGCGAAAGGCCGGTCTGCTGGCCTTCAAGTCGGCAGAGGAGGCACGCGCGTATTTTGCGGATCAGGCCATCGCACAGCTTGCAGCCCAGCAGAGCTACGGCGGGGGCATTGGCTGTGCGGCGCCGGCCGCATACATGGACATGACCACCGGCGGCGACATCCTCGCGCCCACTGCCAACGGTGCGGAAGACAGTCAGGGCGGGAGCCGCGATTCCTTCAGCACAACGAACGTTCAGGAATCGGGCGTCGATGAGAGCGATTTGCTCAAGAACGACGGCGAGTACCTGTACATGCTCAAGGACAACTCCGTGCGGATCGTGAAGGCCGTGCCGCCCGACGGGCTCGAACAGGTTGCCAGCATTGACCTGCCCAGTACGGCGAACTCACTCTACCTTCGCGGCGACCGGCTGATCGCCCTCTCCCATTCGTGGGGCTACTGGGGCTATATCGATATCATGCCCGTGGCCGCGGGGGCGCAGGTTCGCGCGGGCGGCGATACGAAGAGCCAGACGACAGTGACCGTCATCGACATCACCGACCGCACCAAACCGACGAAGGAAGCCACACTCAAATTCGACGGCGACATTGTTTCATCCAGACTGATAATGAATAAGTTGCACCTTGTTATGACGGCCATGCCGGATCTGCCGGCGAACCCCACGCCGGAGAACATCCGGGCACAGCCGCTCGAGGCCTGGCTGCCGAACTTCGGCATCACGGACGCCAGCAGCGGCACGCAGGGCGGCGATGCGGTCGGCTGGGCGACGTCATACTATCCCGCCAACGCCGACGGTTACGGCATTACCATGGTCATCACGCTCGACGTGGACAACCCCACGGGCCCGTTCCAGTCGGAGTCGATCGTCGCCAACGCCGGCACGATCTATGCCTCGACCTCGGCGCTCTACGTCACGGACACAAAGTACGACTACTCGGGCTCCTATCGCGAGGACACCGTGGTTCACAAGTTCGACCTGACGGGCGACGGGGCGGAGTACAAGGCCAGCGGCCTTGTGCCCGGCCGCCTGCTGAACCAGTATTCGCTGGGCGAGAAGGACGGCTACCTGCGGATGGCAAGCAGCGTCGAGGACTTCGGCAGGCCCGTGCCGCTCATCATGTTGCCCTTCACGGACTCCTCCGCCCTTGTGGAAACGACGCAGGCGACGACGGGCACCGAAACGACCTCCGGCCACGCCGTCTACGTGCTGCACGAGGGCGACACCACGGGCAAACTCGACATCGTCGGCCGGCTCGAGGGAATCGCCCCGGACGAGCGGCTCTACTCCGCCCGCTTCGTGGGTGACCGCGGTTTTCTCGTCACGTTCAAGCGGATCGATCCGCTCTTCACGATCGACCTGACCGACCCGACGAACCCGACGCTCGCGGGCGAACTCAAGGTGCCCGGCTTCTCCGAGTACATTCACCTGATGGATCACAACCACCTGCTGACGATCGGCAGGGACGCGGTGGACATGGGCGGCGACTGGGCCCTCTTCGGCGGCGTGCAGCTCAGCATCTTCGACATCACCGATTTCGCGAACCCGAAGCGGCTGCACACCCGGACCATCGGTGTCCGCGGCACGACCTCCGAGGCTGCGCAGAACCCGAAGGCGTTCAACTACTTCGCGTCGAAGAACGCCCTGGCGATCCCGCTTGACCTCTATGAGGGCGACGGCTCGTCGCCGTTCGAATACGGCGCACACACGTTCAGCGGGGTGGTCGTCTACCGCGTCACCGTGGAGAATGGGTTCTCGCTGCTCGGCCGGATCAGCACGCAGGTGGTGAATCCGTATTGCGACTGGTGCGGCTACGGCTGGTCGCAGTACATCCGCGGCGTCTTCATCGGCGACAACGTCTACGCCGCAACGGACAGGGTCGTGAAGGCCGCTGCCCTTGCGGATCCGTCAAGCGTCTTGGGGTCGCTGACGTTGCCGTAGCCCGCGGCCGCGGTCACGGTCAGGCAATCTCACTCATCAGCACCCGGCGGTGTTCGTAGACCGCCTTGCGGACCAGCAGGCCGACGAGCGTCGCCATGCGGCCGTTGACCACGCCGCTGACCGGTGCCGTGCCGGTCCGCACGGACTTGAAGAACTCGGCCATGGAGTTCTCCGTCATGTAGGGCTCGCCGCCGGGGGATTTCAGCGTTTCGGGATTCTTGCCGGCGTCGCGCCAGAAGACCTTGCCTTCGTCGAGGCAGATGCCGCCCTTGGGGCCGGAGACCCGCTCGTAGATCCCGAAGAACCGCCCCTCGTCCCGCTGCGGGCAGATCCAGCTGTGCTCGAACGTAACGTAGAACTCGTTCGGGTACTCGAGGTGGGCGAGGTAGTAGTCGGTGACGTCGCGGTCGGGATCCTTGTCCTTGAACAGCCCGCGCACTCCCATGCCGGAGGCGGCCACGGGAAGGGTGCCGGCGACCCAGTTCAGCACGTCCCACGTGTGGCACGCCTGCTCGAGCATCCAGTCGCCGCTCTGCCTGCTGCGGCCGAACCAGACGGCCGTGCCCTGGTCGGGCAGGCCGAGCGGGCCCCAGCAGTTGTTCCACGCCCCGCGGCCGTGCGTCGGCCTGCCGATCACGCCGTCGTGGATCAGCTTGATGCCCTCGTGGTAGCGGGCGGAGCCGCGGCGCTGGAAGCCGATCTGCGCGACGACCTTCGGGTTCTTCTCCTGCGCCTTGACGAGGGCGTCGGCCTCGGCCTTCTCGATGCACATCGGCTTCTCGCCGTAGAAGTGCTTGCCGGCGGCGAAGCACGCAAGGTACATCTCGGCGTGGAGATTCGGGGGCGTGGCAAGGATGCAGGCATCGATGTCCTCGCGAGCCAGCAGCTTCTTGTAGCCCTCGGGGCCGTCGTAGATCTCCGGGGTCTGGCCGAGGGCCTCCCTGACCTGGGCAAGGCACTTCTGGCGGTTGGGTTCGTTGGGATCGGCGATCGCCTTGACCTCGATGTTCTTCTGCTTGAGAGCGGGCTTGAGGATCTCGCGCCCGCGACCGCCCGTGCCGATGAGGCCGAGGCGTATGCTCGCGTCGGGGCCGATGGGCCTGGGCGCCGGCCCGGCCGTCACGGCGAGGCCCGCCCCGCCGCCGGTCATCGAACAACCGGCCGTCGCCGCCAGACCGGCGATGCCGGCAAGGCGGGCGGATGTGGTGAGGAAGTCGCGTCGGGTCGATTGTGATTGATCTGCCATGGCGATTGCTCCGTTCGGCTCAGGGTCATGGTTCTCCAGCGTACGGCCGAGGGGTAATAGAACGGAGAATCGGGACGGTCGCAAGCAGGGGGGAGAATCGTTCGGCGTAAAAAGACCGAGATCCGCACGAGGCGGATCCCGGCCCGAAGAAAAGGGGTGTGTGTGCCATATTATAGCACACCTCCCCCGGGAATGCACCATAGACAAAAGACCCCATTTCGAAAATCTTTTTTGGGGGCCGTCCGATGCCCGCGCGGCGTTGTCCGTGACGCCATGCACAAGGCCCAACCCATGCACAATGCGACCAGATTCACGCGAAACTGGATAGCAATGCCCGATTCAACCAACGAGAGTCGCCTTCATATCATTTTTCTCGCGTTCACTTTTGAACGGAAGTCGGTGGCAACGGGAGCGTTGGCGCATCGTGCCATCACGCATGAGCGGTTCCGGCCACCGGCGCGTCTCGGGGCCAAGAAAAATCCGACGCGCTGCCGAATCCCTCGCCGGCGAAGGCTCGGTTTGCGTTTCACGAAAATGGCGGGTATAGGTACCGCCATCATGGTCAATGGGATGCTTGGATTCGTCGGTCGCGATCGCACACGAGACGCGGAGGAGATGCCGCGGATCATCGCCATTACCGGCCGGCCGGCGTGTTCGTGAAGCTCCCGAAAACGCAGGATGATTCGATGGATGCCCCGGGAGCTTCGGCTCGCGGGGCGTTTTCGTATGGGGACGGTTCATGACAAGGGATACTACCGTGCGTGTGTTTGAGGATGTGCCATCGCAGTTCGATTTCGCCAGGACCGAGGTCCGGATTCGCGAGTTCTGGGATTCGCGCGAGATCTACGCCAAGTCGCTCAAGCAGCGCGAGGGCGCGCCGCCGTTCGTGTTCTATGAGGGGCCGCCGACCGCAAACGGCCTGCCGCACCCGGGCCACTGCCTGACGCGCGTGGTAAAGGACCTGTTCCCGCGCTACAAAACGATGTGCGGCTACTTCTGCCACCGGAAGGCCGGGTGGGACACACACGGGCTGCCCGTCGAGGTCGAGGTCTGCAAGGAACTCGGCATCCACGGGAAGGACGAAATCGAGAGGTACGGGCTGGAGGCGTTCGTGCAGAAATGCCTGGAGAGCGTCTTCCGATACACGAAGGAATGGGAGGAGCTGACACGGCGGCTGGGCTTCTGGATCAACCTGGACGAGGCGTACGTGACGTACCACCAGTCGTACGTCGAGAGCGTCTGGTGGGCGCTGAAGACGCTGTTCGAGCGGGGCCTGTTGTACCAGGGGCACAAGATCGTCTGGTGGTGGCCGCAGGGCGGGACGGCGTTGTCGTCCGGCGAGGTCGGCGAGGGGTACCGCGAGGTGGACGATCCGTCGATCACGGTGCGGTTCCGCGTCGCGGGCGAGGCGAAGACGTCGTTTCTGGCGTGGACAACGACACCGTGGACGCTCCCGAGCAACGTGGCGCTGGCGGTCCACCCGGAGTTCGAGTACGCCTTCGTGCGGCACGTCGAAGGCGAGACGTTCATCCTGGCGAAGGACCTGATCGAGAAGACGTTCCACGGCCTGCCGGTGAAGATTGACAAGGACCTGGAGGTGTTGAAGGTCGTCAAGGGACGCGATCTGGTCGGCATGAAGTATGAGCCGATCTTCCGCTACGCAGAGCCGACCGGCGGGCGGGCGTGGGAGGTGATCGACGCCGGGTTCGTGACGCTCGAGCAGGGCACGGGGATCGTACACATCGCGCCGGCGTTCGGCGAGGACGACTACCAGATCTCCCGGGCGAAGGGGATGGGCTTTCTGCAGCTCATCAGGCCGGACGGGACGTTCGTGCCCGAGGCGACGGACTTCGCCGGGCGGTTCTGCAAGGAGGCCGACGCGGACATCATCCGGTGGATGAAGGAAAAGGGCGTTCTGCTGAAGCGCGAGCAGTACAGGCACGAATACCCGTTCTGCCCGCGGGCGGACAACGAACCGCTCATCCAGTACGCACGGAAGGGCTGGTTCATCCGGACGACGGAGTTCGTGCAGGAGTTCCTGGCGAACAACCGGTCGATCCGCTGGCTGCCGGAGCACATCCGGGACGGGCGCTTCGGGAACTTCCTCGAAACGAACGTGGACTGGGCCCTGTCGCGAGAGCGGTACTGGGGCACGCCGTTGCCGGTCTGGGAGTGCGAGAAGACGGGCTACCAGGAAGCGGTGGCGAGCTATGCCGAGCTGCTGGCGAAGCCGGATGTGCAGGGAACCGACGCATGGGAGGCGGCCCGCAAACGCCGCCCCGACGTGAGCGAGCATCTGAAGGTCCACAAGCCCTATATCGATGCCGTGACCTACCGCTCGCCGAAGGACCCGTCCGCGCGGATGCGGCGGGTGACGGAGGTCATCGACTGCTGGTTCGACGCCGGTGCGATGCCGTTCGCGCAGTGGGGCTACCCGCATGTGCCGGGCAGCGATGTCCTCTTCCGGTCGCGGTTCCCGGCGGACTTTATCAGCGAGGCGATCGACCAGACGCGCGGCTGGTTCTACACGCTGCTGGCGATCAGCACGATGTTGTTCGGAAGAAGCGCGGAAGCGACGGGAGCAAGGGCGACCGGTTCGGTAGTGCGAACGGGAGACCGAGAGAACAAGGACACCCTCACCCCACCCCTCTCCCTGCAAGGGAGAGGGGGAGCAGACGCCCTCACCCCCCCCCTCTCCCTGCAGGGGACAGGGGGGGGGCCGGCTCAGCATTCGGCCTCCGCCATTCAGCGCTTTTCGAAGGAGTATCCGCATCCGTTCCGCAACTGCATCGTTCTGGGACTTGTGCTCGGCGAGGACAACAAGAAACTCTCGAAGCGGCTGCGGAATTACAAGGAGCCGGGGTACATCTTCGACCGGGAGGGCGCGGACGCGATGCGGTGGTCGCTGCTCAGCGCCCAGGCCCCCTGGACGAGCATCCGTTTCCAGGAGGAGGCGATCGCGACCGACCAGCGCGAGTTCCTCATCCGGCTCTACAACGTCTACAGCTTCTTCGTGATCTACGCGAACATCGACGGGTTCAACCCCGCCGACCCCGCGCAGGCCGCACCGCCGCCGGCCGAACGCCCCGAGCTGGACCGCTGGATCCTCGGCGAACTGCACGCGACGACGCGCGACGTGCGGGCGGCGCTCGACCGCTACGAGAACCAGCCGGCGGCCCAGCGGCTGATCGCGTTCGTGGATGCGCTGTCGAACTGGTACGTCCGCCGGTCGAGGTCGCGGTTCTGGAAGGCGGAGATGGACGCCGACAAGCGGAGCGCCTACGGTACGCTCTGGACGTGCCTCGAGGGCGTCTGCCGGCTGGCGGCGCCGTTTGTGCCGTTCTTCACCGAGGCGCTCTACCAGAACCTCGTGCGACGGCCGTTCGGCGACCGCGTGCCGGAAAGCATCCACCTGTGCGACTACCCGCAGGCCGACCCGGCGCTGATCGACGAGAGCCTGTCGGCGGAGATGGCGACCGTGCGCGAGATCGCGTCGCTGGGCCGCGCGGCCCGGACGGACGCCAGGCTCAAGGTCCGCCAGCCGCTGACCCGCGTCGAGGTGGTGCTGGCCGACGCATCGCAGCGCGAATGGCTCGAATCGCACGTGCCGCTCATCGCCGACGAGCTGAACGTCAAGAGCGTCGAGTTCGCGGCCGACGCGGACCGCTACGTCTCCTACGCAATCAAACCGAACTTCAAGGCGATCGGGCCGAAGTTCGGCAAGCTCGCCCCGCAGATCCAGAAGGCGCTGACCGGCGGCGATGCGGCGGCGCTGCGCCGCGAGCTGGACGCAAACGCGAAGGTCGCGTTGACCGTCGCGGGGCAGACGGTCGAGCTGACGGCGGACGATGTGCAGGTCACGCTGACGGCAAAGCCGGGCTGGTCGGCGGCGCAGGGACGTACGGCGGTCGTCGTGCTGGCGACCGAGGTCACGCCGGAACTTCGGCTCGAGGGGCTCGCACGCGAACTGGTGCACGAGGTGCAGGCGTGCCGGAGCGAGGAGGACCTGCCATACGAGGCACGCGTGCGGCTGCATGTCGAGGTTGACCCGTCCGCGGGCGGCGAACTGCTGAAGGCACTCGACGTTCACCGCGACTACGTTCTCGGCGAGACGCTGGGGACGGAGCTGATCATCAACGCCGCCCCGCCTGCCGGGGCGCGTGTCCATGCACGGCAGGTCGAGGGCGTGGATGTGAAGCTGGCGATCCCGCGGGCGTAGCGGAGCCGACAGCAATGCTCGTGGATGCGTTGGCCGCGACCGCGCGCATCCGCGGGAGGAACTCGCGAAAACGTAACTGCCCGGCAGGGAAGCACTTGAGACATCCGTGGCATTCGTTGCCGACGCCCTCCTCGCGTGCAGGAACGGGCATACGCCCACGACCGGGCTGGGGTTTGACCCTTTCGGGCCGGCCGTCGTATAATGCGTGGATGCGGCGATGGGAGAGTCCCCAGCGGCAGGCCGCACCAAGGAGCTAATCCATGAGACTGATCGATCCGACAGTGGCCTTCATCAGCATGCCCGGCTGGGGCGAGATGGTCATCATTGCCTTCATCGGGTTGTTGCTGTTCGGCAAGCGGTTGCCCGATGTCGGTCGCTCGCTCGGCAAGGGCATCGTGGAGTTCAAGAAGGGGCTTCGGGGGATCGAGGACGATCTGGAGGAGTCGGTCAATCGGAGTTCCACCGATCGCGTCCTGCCCCGTTCCACGACCAACGAAACGCCCGAGGCGACCCGCACCCAGACGGAAAACACCGAGGTACACTCGGGCTGATTCCGCCCTCCGTCAACCCGGTTCCCGGGAAATGAAAAGCGGGAAATCGCGGCGCAGGACCGCGGTTTCCCGCCTTCTGCCTTCAGGACCTGTCGGACGACGGCTTTGCCGTCCGGCTACTCGACCTTTTCCTTGCCGGGCGAGACCATCTGCGGCTCCGACTCGTGCCGCTGCTGGGTCTCCTGGACCGTGACGGTCTTCTCCTCGCAGCCGGCCGTGCCCGCCACAATGAAGGCCGGCGCAATCAACGTCAACAGGCATACGATGGCTCGAAGCATGTCTGGCTCCTTGGGAGGCCCGCGGCCTCCATTACTTTGACTTGACCTCGATGCGGATCCGTTCGCTGATCACCTGCCACACCTGCATTCCGGGAATGCTGACGGTCACCCTGGCCGTCTCGCCGTCGAACTCGGTCTTCTCGACCATCGAGCCGACCAGCAAGGCGTCCATGTACGACCGGATGTCGTCGTGCTGCGTCACGAAGTCTTTCACCTTCGTGTCGGACGAGATGACAAGTCCGTTGATATGCTCGCCGAGTCGCCGCTTGGCGTCCAGTTCGGCGGCGCGGGCGGCCATGAGCTTGCCCTGGGCCGTACCCTTCTTGTCATCGGGCGGGACACCCTCGCCGGTCATCTCGATCTTCTGGCTTGCCCACGGCGGCAGCTTGACCTCCGCCGTGGCGTTGTATGCCTCGAGCACCTTCTGCGGCGGGATGCCCATGCCGGTCGCCTCGAACCGCTGCGTCTTGATGTTCTGCGTCACCTCGCTGATGTCGGTGCCCTTGATATTGCTGCCCTGAATGCTGCGGGTGTGCAGGTTCTTGATGATCGTGATGACCGTCTCGACCGGCACGGCGACGGTGACCTCGGCGATCGGTTCGTCATAGTGGAGGTACGTGCGGACGGTCTCGGCGCCCATGACCGTACCCATGGCCTGCGCCGTGATCTGGTCGGACTCGGCGACGAAGTCGCGCACGATGGTGTCCGACGTGATCCGCAATCCCTTGATCCGTTCGAGGAGCTTGCGTTTGGCGTCAAGCTCGGCGGCCCGGATCGCCATCATGCGGCCCTGCGCGCCGATCTTTTTCCAGAGGTCGGGGATCGCCGGCTCCGGCGACGACGGCGGGCCCTTGACCAGGCCCTCGGTGCCCGGCGGCAGGTCCTCGCGCGGGGCGCCCATGCCGACGACCTTGATCACCTTCGTTTCGATCCGCTTCTCCATGTCGGTGAAGTCGGTGCCCTTGATCCGGTCGCCCTTGTAGTAGCGCGTGTGGATCGACTTGAGCGTCTCGATCACCTTCTCGACGGTCACCTCCGCCGGCACCTCGCACGACAGGTCGGCGAACCACTTCGGGTTGCCGAGCCGCACGCCGCGGATGTACTCATCCATCGCGGCGCGGATGTTGTCGCTCTCCGCGACGAAGTCCTTCACGTACGTGTCCGACGTGATCTGCAGACCCTTGATGCACTCGGCCAGCTTCCGATAGGCGTCCGCCTCCGCCGCCCGCTTGCTCAACAGCTTCTTCTGCGCGTCCTTGGTGTCCACCTGCGCCATGGCCGGCGCCGCCAGCCCCGACGCCACCAGCCCCAGTACCAACCATCTCAGGCATTTCATGCGATTCTCCTTTGATTCGCGTAGAACGTGACCGCTCGTCCGTTCCGTTCGCCGCTTGTGTAATAGACAACCGGCCCCATCGACCGGTTAGGCTTTCTTGCGAATGCGGTCCTTGTGCGCCGCCACGCGCGTCTTCGCCGCCAGGTACATCTCCATCTCCTTCTTGTCCACGTCGGGCATGGCGGATGCCTGGCGGTAATACTTCAGCGCCCCTTCCCAGTCGCCCTTCAGCTCGCTCGTCACGCCTGCGCAGAACGCCGACCGGTGGTCGTTCGGCTCTTCGGCCAATGCCGCCTTGAACTGCTGCAGCGCCCCGTCGAAGTCGTCCGCGCGGAGCAGGCGAACGCCCATCGCCGACGCCTTGGCGCTGCCGGACTGCAGGAAGTACTTGTATGTCGTTTCGCACGGAACGAACATGCTGACGAATTCGCGCGTGCCCTGCTTCACCAGCTCGCCGATGATGGCGTCCACCGAGTCCAGCGACGCCTCGCTCTTGCTGCTGCCGAAGACGGGGCCCGGCGCCTCGTGGTCAAACTTCTGGAACGGCTCCGGCGAGTACTGCACGATGGCCTGGCTCGTGGCCGCATCGAGCAGCGCAAACGAACACTGCACGGTCATGTTTCGCGCAATCTCGTCGGCCTCGCGCGCCGCCGCCGTACCGCCGCCCCACCCGCCGTGAGACCAGCCCCCGCCGTAGAGGCTCGTGATGTCCACTGTCGTCTTCTTGCCCTGTTTGACCTCCACGCGAATGTTCAGCTTGCTCGTGATCAGCCCCTGCACGTTCAGCAGTTGCCCGGCCCTGGCCGCCGTCCCCTGGTCCACGAGGCCCGCCGCCTTCAGGTCCTTCTCCGCCAGCACGCGGGCGGTGTCCTCGCGTTTCGCCAGCGTCAGGCCCGTGCCGAACTTCGTCACCGATTTCTGGACCATGTCCTCCATCAGGTCTGCGGAGAACTTGGACCACTTCTTTGCGCGGTCGGCGTCCTCGGTCCCGTCAAACTGCGCACTGGCGTCGAGGATGGCGATGTTCGTCAACCCCTCCGGCAGCTTGACCGTGGGTTCCAGCACATACGTGATCGAGGCGTTGAACGTCTCCTTGCCGCCGCAGCCCGACACGAAGACCACTGCGGCCAGAACGCCCGCCACCCAGACAAAACTCGTCAGTCGTCTCATGAGAACGCGTCTCCTTTGTGTGAGGAATACTGCGATACCCGATAGAGAGTAGTCGGCAAACAGCCCGGCCGACGATAACTCTGAAAAGCACGAACATCACCTGCAAACATCTGCCCGGGGTGACGGCGAACCGTCGCGCCTCTCAACTGTCTCCACGCGGTGATTATAGGCCCTGCGGACGCCGACGGCCGATGTTTCAACCACCCGGCTGCGATGCCGGCGGAGAACCACTCGGCGCGGCCGGCCGGACCCGCAAGCGGACCGTAAAGCGGTTCGCGCTCTGCTCGGTCACCTCAAATGACAGCACCTCGCCGTCCATCGGGACGGCCAGCTCCTCGAAACGGTCCGCAAGCTGATTCAGGTCGTATTTCCAGTTCACCTCGATCGACGCGATGTTGTTCGCCAGCTCGCGAAGGGCGAACCCATCTTTGCCGCCGGTGACGCCCTTCGACTTGATCATCTCGGACTGGATTGCCGTGAACTGCTTCCGTGTGCACGGTTCGATCGTCATTTGAACCGTACGGCCGGCGGTGGCCCGCTCGCGCCAGGCCTTGGCGATGTCAGACAACACGTCCGGGGCCGCGTCCTTCGCCACCCGCGTCAGGGCGTCTTTCCCGCTGCCGGTGGTCGTGGTCATCATCTTGTTCGGGCGGTACGTCTTGGATACCAGAATCGCGGCCGAATCCGTCTGAATCACGCGAACGGAGAGGGTCACGTTCCAGCGCTTGACCGTGTGTCCCTCGAGGACGATCGCGTCGCCGGGACGGGCCTCGGCCTGGCCCAGGACGACCACGTCGGCCTTGAACCCGGCACCGGCCGCGGCCGCCTTGTTCACGTCGCCGCTCTGTGCCGCCAGATTGAGGTCGCGGGTTCGAACCTCATCCGTCACGCCCTTGTCCATGAGTTGGACCTTCTTCGACAGGAAGAAGTTCTCCAACTCCGTCTGGACGAGGCCGTTCGTGATCGGGGCGACGTTGTCGTAGGGATCATCGTCTTCAAGGACCACGATCACGCAGCGCGGATTGCCCTCGCGCTGCTTGATGTGGGCGAACTCGGCCCAGCGCCGTTGGAACTTCGCGGGGAAGACCTCGGCCTCAATCTGGATCTGCGTGATGTCGCCGAGCTTCTCCGGCCCTTTGATGACCTTCACGGCGCGGGCGAACCCGACGGGTTGCTCAAGGACCTTGTCGCGGACGAGGGCGTAGTTCTCCGTCTCGCTCTGCGCGTTGATCCACGAGCCGCAAACGCGGCTGACGGCCTCGCGGAGGGCGTCGAGCCTGGCCTCCTCCTCTGCGGCGGGCGTGATGCCCGCAGCCCGCCCGGTGACGGTTATCCGTCGCCCCTCTTCGTCGGGCGTGGGGGCGCGGCCTTGGAGCATGAACAGGAGTGTGGAGGCCACTATCGCGCTAATCATTGCGTCCAGCCTTTCCGATAAATCTTGAGCGCGGCCACGAACAGAGCGGCTCGAATTGCCGGCAATCCTATTTCGACCGTTTGTTCGACGATCTGTAACCGGATGTCCCGGCATGGCCGGCGCGGATGCCGTGCGTGTTATCTGACGCGAAGGTGAAACATGACGTTCCGAAAGATCGCTGTCTGTGTATTGGTGTTTGTCGCCCTGGGAATCGTTTCCGGTTGTGCCAAGCTGACGTTTGAGCGTTGGCAGACGCTGAACACGCAGTCCACCAAGCCGGAGGTCGAGGCAACCCTCGGCACGCCGAACCAGTACCAGAAAGCCGACCGGTGGATGTACCACGACCCGGACCGGCAGGTCACGTGCAGCGTCGAGTTCGTCGGCGGCGACAAACTCACCTACTCTCAGTGGGTGGACCCCGAGCACGGCAAGCACGAGATCGGCACCGCCGAGATCGACAAGGGCAATCTCATCCAGCGCGAGACCGGAAAGACCGACATCAACCGGTAGACGGCGACGAACGCCGCCCGCTCGTCCGCATAGCCCGTGATGCCGTCTACGGCACGGCATCCGGGCAACTGTTTCCCTGTCCCGACGGACTGTAGACATCGGCTACGCCGGGATCGCCGTCGATCCCTTTCGTCTGCGACTCGATGGCCCCGAAGATGGGCGTGTTCGAGTAGAAGCCCGCGTTGTATTGTCCGGGATCGCCGGAATTCGCGACGGCGGCGCCGCCTGCGCCGCCACTGCCGGGGTTGTGACCGCCGTTGCCGCCCCCGCCCCCCTCGCCGCCGATCGCCGTGGCGTTGCCGCCGCTGCCGCCGAACCCGGCGCTCCCGCCCTTGCCGCCGTAGGCGTTGGCAATGCCTCCGGCCCCGCCGTTGCCGATCGTGTAGCAGCCGTCGTGACCGAATCCGCCCGCGCCGGCCTGCGCACGGGCGGCCCCGCCTGCGCCGCCGTACTGCAGGAGGTTCATCGCTCCGGAGCCGCCGTTGCCGCCGTAGGCGATGGCTGTACCGCCGTAACCGCCATCGTAGTGGACGAGGTCGCCGTCGCGCCCGCGCGGCGCCGTCACCGTGGCCTGGCCGCCTGCTCCGGCGTAGGCGAAGACAGCGGCAATGGACTCGCCGTACGTGGCGTTCGTCTTCCGGATGATGTTTCCGCCGTGGCCCGCCCGGACGGTGATCACGGGGCCGTCATAGGTCCCCGGCGACAATTCGGTGATGGCGACGGCGATGCTGCCGCCGGCCCCGCCGCCGAAGAAGCCGTTGCCGCCGTCGCGAGCGCCGAACGTGCAGTCGCTGCCCCAGCAGGCGCCGGTGACCCGGATCATCTGTGCATTCCGGACCGGCTTGGCGCCGGGCAACGCCCCGTCGGTAAGGGTAAGCAGGGGCGGGGCGTTTCCGCCGTACCCGCCGGAGAACGTGGCGCCCTGGACGGGATCGAGACTGTTTGTGGCGGCGTTGTAGCCGGGCCAGTTCACAGCGCCGGCCTTGGCGAAAACGACGCCGGAATCACCGCCGCGCCCGCCGAAGAACAGGTTGCCGGAGAGCGATCCGGCGGGCGAAGCGCTGCCCCCGTCGCCGCCGTTGCCGACGGCCAGGCTGCCTTGCATGTTCAGCTGCCCTCCGGCGGCCAGACGCACGTCGCCACCGCTGCCGCCGGCGCCGCCCCACGGGCCGGTGCCTCCGATGCCGCCGGTGCCGCTGGTGAGCGACGCCGTCGCGCCGATCGTGAGGTTTCCGCCCGCACGGAGTTCGATGGTGCCGCCGTCGCCGCCGGGTGCATCGGCCTGATCGCCCGTGGCCTGCATCGTCGGAGCGAGCTTCGCCGTCGAGGCGGCGCCCGCGGCGCCGTTGCCGGCCTGGATGGTGCCGGTGACCTCGATGTCGCCTTGTGCCACGATGGTGATGTCGTAACCTTTGGCGCCGGCCGTGGTGACCGTCGCGGAGGCCAGGACCCCTTCGATCCGCACGTTGCCGCTGGCGTTGATCACGACATCCGCGGCAACCGTGGTGGTCTGGCCGGCGGCGACGGTGAAGTCAACGACGTTGACCGTGCCGCCGATGCTGGTCGGGGTGTTCGAGTCGCCGCCGAGGGGATCCAGGCCCGCGCAGGAACCGAGCAAGCCGGTGACGACCGTCGTAAGAATCACGAGCGCGAGGACGTGCCGCATGTTTCTGCCTCCGAAAGGGCGAAAGGAAAGGGCCGCCCTTGTCTCCCTATTCTACCGGGCCACGGCCGCAGTTGCTACGGCTTCGCCGTTTCCTCCACAGACTCTGCGGACCGCATCGTCTCGCGCAATCGTGTACGTGCTCCGGATCGTCGCGGGCCTCGAGCAACGACCGGACGGAATCACGGGCCGGCGAAGCAGCGGACAGGGGCTGCGGTTTACGCATCCGCGGCATCGTGCCGTCGCGTTTTGCGCTCGCGTACGGCGTAGATCGGTTTCCGCTGCGATTCGTAGTACGTGCGTGCGACCATCTCGCCGATCAGGCCGATCGAGAGGAACTGGATCCCGCTGAGGCCCAGCCCGAAGCCGAGCAGAGCGAGCGGCCCGTGGTCCCCGAAGATGTCGTGGCCGCCGAACAGCTTCAGCGCAAGCAGCACCGTCGCGATTCCCGTCCCGGCCCCCATCCCTGCCAGCCCGAGCAGCCCGAAGAACCGCAGCGGCTTCGTCGAGTAGTCGAGCAGAAACTTGATGCCGATCAGGTCGATCAGTACGCGGACGGTCCGCCACAGGTTGTAGTTCGACTTCCCGCCGACGCGTGGCGGGTTCTTGATCGGGATCTCCGCGATGTGCGCCCCGCCCCAGCTCGCCAGCGCGGGAATGAACCGGTGCAGATCGCCGTAGAGCTGGATGTCCTTGATGACCTCACGGCGGTACGCCTTGAACGTCGTGCCGAAGTCGTGCAGCCGCACCCGCGAGAGCTTGAACATCAGCCAGTTCGCGATCCGGCTCGGCAGACGGCGTGTCAGGTAGTCGTCCTTCCGCGAGCGCCGCCAGCCGGACACGATGTCGTAGCCCTCGTTCATCTTCGCGAGGAACAGCGGGATCTCCCACGGGTCGTGCTGCAGGTCGCCGTCCATCGAGATGATGACATCGCCGCACGCCCAGTCGAAGCCCGCTTTCAGCGCCGGCGTCTGTCCGAAGTTCCGCCGCAGCCGGATCACGTGGACGCGGTCATCCTTCTCGTACAGCTCGCACAGCGCCGCGTACGTCTTGTCGCGGCTGCCGTCGTCCACGAAGACCATCTCATAGGGCCCGCCGACCTGGTTCATCGCCGCGACGATCTTGTCGTAGAGCGGCCGAACGCTCTCCTCCTCGTTGAAGAACGGAACGACGATCGAATATCGGATGCCGTGAACTTCGCTCATGGTGCTCCCGTCAGGTGACCGTAGTGTATCAGTTCGATGCTCAACGTGCCCACGAGCGCACGGATGGCCGGGCTCGTCAGGGCACGCAGCTCCGTCTCCCGCTGGGCCAGCAGGCGCGTCGGGGTCGCCTTCAGGTCGGCGTCCACATAGCCGGGGTGGCACATGATCTCGCTCGTGCCCTCCGGGACCGCGCGAAGAATCGCGCTCAGCGCGGCCTCGTCGAGGAACCCGGTCTGCGTGACGCCATAGAACCGTGCCGGCGCCGTCAGCCCGTCCCGCCGCAGCCGGACCCGGCAGCCCAGTCCGCCCGCGGCCAACAGAATCGCCATCACGCGCTGCTTGAGGATCGCCGGACGCGAGCCGGCATTCCGGCGCAGAAGCCCGATCAGCCCGACCGACCGTTCCGCCGGCCGTCGCACCGCCCCGATCCCGTATTCCTTCGCCAGCCTCGCGACCAGGCCGAAGAGACCCGGCGCCAGGTGGACGTGCTTGTGGCCGTCGATATGTGTCGGGCGCACGCCTGCCGCCAGAATCTTCTCGATCTGTGCTCGCGCCTCGCGCTCGATGTCCGCCCGCCGGACGCGTCCGAGAACAAGGCCGCGTGCCAGGCGCCCGGGGCCCGTCTGCAGGAACCCCGCGGGACCGACGAGACTCGGGATCCGTGCCGCGGCGGCCACCGGACGCCCTTCGGTGAGGTTCAGGTGCACGCCGACACCGAGCCGGGGTTGCTGCCGGACCAGTGCCACGGCCGACTCGAACGCGCCGCCGTTCGCCATGAGCGTGGTGCTCGTGATAATCCCGTTCGCGTGGCCTTCGATGATCGCTTCGTTGACCTTCCCGGTGAGCCCGAAATCGTCCGCGTTTACGATCAGCCGCTTCATTGCGCACGGTCGCTGATTGCCGGCTCGGCGGCACCGATTCACAATCTCGGACGTACCGATCCGCGGTTCGCGGATGCAGCAATGCTGCGGCACCGACCGGCGACGGCGACATTGTACCGGGTGCGGCGCGGGACACCAATGCGCGAACCGATTCAAGAATGACACGCGGAACCGGCGGCGGTGCTTATCGGAAGGACCGCGTAACGCGCGAGGGGAATGGGACGGCATTCGCACGCCGCGAGGCGATCGTTATCGGCTCGTTGGAAGTCACATAACCGCGCATCCGCATGCGGTCCCGGTTTTTCTCCGGGGCCGTGCGGAGCGTGCTAAAGGCGTCCCGGTGAGGGTCGATATGTGGAGTGTCGGACGCAGGCGTCGCGCACCGCGGCGCGGCCCCGACGGAACCGGACGGGTGGCCCTCATGGCGGACTGGCAACAATCCTTCGCGAAGCGGCTGGGCGGATTGCGGGAGGAGTGGAACCGCGCGTTCACCGAGGTGGTTGACGAGGAGATCGTCCCCGCGTTCCGACAGATGGAGTCCTTCCTGACGAACAACGGTTTCTCGATCTCCACCCCGCGATCGGAAGGCGGCGTCCGCTCGTTCAAGTTCGCTCTCGGCGAGGATGTGTACACGATCGTCTCGTTCCGGCTCCGCGGACCACTCGAGCTGGAGGCGTCTGACGAAGTCTTCGCCGGCGGGACGAAGGACGCCAACGCGAGGCGCGAAAGCGTCCCGATCCGCAGTGTGGACGCGGGATGGGCACAGAGACAGTTCCAGGCCGCGCTCGATCGGTTTGTCGCCGCCCTCGAGGCGGCGTCGCTCGAGGCGGTCGCGGAGTACGCATAGCGGCGATCGGCAGACCGGAGGCGGGCCCGGCTGCGGCCGGACGACTGAAAAGCAGTGCGTTTTCGGACGTTCACCTGAGTGGCGATTTCCGGGGTGCGCCACTCGGGACGCCGGAACGCGGGCAGGACGCGGACCGTTGGGCACGACAGCCCGCGACGGCACCACGACACCTGGGGCGGACCGCCTTGGAAAAGGGGAGCGGCCCGCCCTCTTTCTATGCGCCGGATCGGTCATGGCAGGGGCGGAGGACGGAAAGTAGAATGCCGGGGCGATGAACCAGGGTATTCTCCATGAGCACGAATGACGACCGGCCGCTTGGCGTGGCAATCCTCGGGTTCGGGTTTATCGGGCGGGTCCATGCGTATGCGCATGCGAACATGCTCGTCTACTACGACCCGCCCCCACTGCGGACCCGGCTCGTCGGCGTCGCCACCAGCCGTGCGGAGACCGCGGCGAAGGCGATGAACCAGTTCGATTTCCAGGTCGCAACGACCGATCAGCTCTCCCTCGTCCGACGGCATGATGTGGACATCGTTCATGTCTGCACGCCGAATTCGCTGCACCTGCCCGCGATCCTGGCGGCGATCGACGCCGGCAAGCACATCTACTGCGACAAGCCGCTGACGGCGACGACGGCGGAGGCCGAGCAGGTGGCTGCGGCGCTCTCGCGATACCGGGGCACGGGCCAGATGACGTTTCAGAACCGCTTCTGGCCTGCGACCATCCGCGCGAAGCAACTCATCGACGACGGCCGCATCGGCGCCGTCACGCATTTCCGCGGGGCGTTCCTGCACTCGGGCAACGTGGATCGCAACCGACCGTTGAACTGGAAGGCGGACGCGGAACAGGGCGGCGGCGTGATTGGCGACCTTCTGTCGCACATCGTGGACCTGCTCTGGCACCTGATCGGGCCTTTGGAGCCGGTGCATGCCGTGCGGCGCGTCTGGTCGACGCATCGCCGATCGCTGGAAGACCCGTCGCGGGCCATCGGCGAGGTGGCTGAGGACTTCGTGCTGGCGACGATGCGGACGGCGGACGGCGCCCCCGGCGCCGTCGAGGCCAGCAAGATCGCGACGGGCTCGGAAGACGAGCTGCGATTCGAGATCCACGGGGAGCGGGGTGCTCTGCGGTTCAACCTGATGGACCCGAGTTCGCTCGACTTCTACGACCAGACGTGTCCGGACGCACCCTGCGGCGGCGAGCGGGGCTGGAAGCGCATCGCGGCGGTCAACCGCTACCCGGCGCCCGGCGGTTTCCCGACGCCCCGTTGTACGCCCGGCTGGCTCCGCGCCCACGTCGCGTGCCTGCACCATTTCCTGGATGCGATCGCGCATGGACGTCCGGGGGATCCGAGCCTTGCGCACGGCGTCGAAATCCAGCGGATCCTCGGTCGAATTGCCATGGGCTCCGCGTCGGGCTGACCTCCCGGCAAAAGGTCGCGGTGGACTGGGCGGTTGGCGCCGACGCTTTCGACGATCGGCGTGCGACGCATTGCAGGACGGACTCATCGCATCGAACGCGACCGGATCGAGTAGGCCTGGCGACGCGGGTCATCCGCACGCGATGGCATCGGCTTCCGCGAACCGGGGCCCGTGCCTCCGCGAGCGCGACCCTTGAGCGCCAACGGCAAGACGCTACACTATGATCGGAAAGGTGGTCAGGAGAGGTGCCCGAGTGGCTGAAGGGGCAGCCTTGGAAAGGCTGTGTACGGCCTAGCTGTACCGCGGGTTCGAATCCCGCCCTCTCCGTTCATTTTCGAGAGACGTTTCTAACGCGTGAAGCCCCAAAGAGATGCGACTTGGGGCTTCTTCCATTTTCGGCCTGCCGTCCCCAAGCCGTCCCCATCGGCCATGATCGAGGTTGCCAGCAACTGAGTAAGCGTCCGGCGAAGCCCGTGTGAATGAAGGTTGGGGGTTCGGGCCGGGGTGTCAGTCGGCGGCCGGCGTGGCGCGGGCGGCCTTCCAGCGGTCCGGCAGGAACTGGTCGAGTTGGCTCACCG
>CAZUAI010000030.1:0-56180 GCA_964617875.1 uncultured Planctomycetales bacterium
CTGGCGCTATCGCCAGCCGCTTTGACGCCGGCCGCGTGCGAAGGTTGGGCTAACATATACCGAACAAGCGTCGCCGTCAAGTCCGATCATGCCAAAAGACGCAGATCGCGAGACGCATTTGAGACGCATCACGACAGATCTGTTATCGTGATTAATCTGAAATCACGAAAACCGGAATCGGAAAAGATGGCGGTTTCCTTGTCGGTATATGACCTATGTACTTGGATCTTGAGGGTTAGTCGCTGTATCGTAAACATCTTTACCGATCTAACATGATACATTCTTTTCGCTGCCGACGATCTCTGTGAGGCAGGCACCGCCGCACTCTTGCAGACCCAAGAACAGTAGCCATGCGTATTACAGCTACCTGTTGTCGCCCTCGCCGCGGATAGCACCCCGATCCTGTCTGTCCCGCAGTTTGGCGACGTTATGTTCTGCGACATCGTCCATCGCCAATCCAAGCTCGGAGCACAGTGCCGCGACGTACCACAGCACGTCCCCCAGTTCCTTCTTCAGGGCCTCCCGCCGTTCAGCGGTGAGTACGCCGTCACCGTCGCGCATCAGCTTCTTGATCTTCTCGGCAACCTCGCCCGCCTCGCCGGCAAGCCCCAGCGTCGGGTAGTAAAGGTTGTGCCCCATCTGCGGGTACTGCGCCGTCTTGCGTGCCGCCGATTGGTATTCGTTGAAGTCCATGATGGTTCCCCCAAGGGCCGAGTTGCCGCGCCGCGAACTCGACGCTGCGGCACCACGGCCGGCGGAAATATGCCACTAATCGTCATCGTGCCGGCTGACATACCGATAGAGCAGGCACCGGCTTGCGTTCCGCCAGGCGATGGAACCCGAAACGAGGGTCGCCAGGGTAAAGAGGAGGGTGAGCGTGACGCCCGCCACGGTCCACCGTCTCTGAAAGACCATCTGGGCGAAGAGCCCCGCCGTCACGCAGAAGCAGAACGCGGCCGTCAGAACGTCGCCCCATGGGAAGAGCCTCTCCTCGGGCAGGAAGACGCCGCGCATGGGGAAGTTCTCGGTGTTGTAGCCGTTGCCGCACTCCGGGCACCGGCCCACGGTCGGCAGCGTGCGAAGGTTGTATCCGCAGGCGCCGCAGTACAGCGATTCGTCGATGTTGTCCTTCCGGAGGTAGCTCGGGAGCATGCTCACGGCACACCCGGCATTCATGCTCGACGCACCCCGGTCCCGGCGCATTCCGTGGTGCCAGGGCCTCGGTACGGGTCCGCCGCCGAGCACAATGGTAGATGCCGTGTACGGAATTGGCCAGGCGCCGACCGACGTGCGATTCCGGGCCACAGGTGCGGAAGCGGCCAACAAACCTTGCCGGACGGACAAACAGATTGCCTGCCGATGATGACTGCCCGGGCATGCACCAGCACCAGAGCCGGGCACGACACGCCCTGACCCCCTGCTCGCACGCGCATCCTGCCTGCGGGACTTACGCCGCCTCCGAACCGAGGACCTTGCGAACCAGGGCCAGAACCACATCAAACGCCGCGGGATCGTGAATCGCCAACTCGCTGAGCATCTTGCGGTCCAGGGCAACGTTGGCCTTCTTCAGGCCGTTCACGAACGCCGAATAGCGAATCCCGCGTTCCCGGCAGGCCGCGGTCAACCGTGTGATCCACAGGGAGCGGAACGTACGCTTCCTGGCCCGGCGGTCGCGGCGGGCATAAACGAGTCCGCGTGTCGCCGTATCCCTGGCGCGGCGGAGAAGTTTGCTACGGCCGAGGCGGTAGCCTTTGGCGGCCTGGAGCGTGCGTTTGACTCGACGATGTCTTGCGGAACCGGCTCGTGCACGGGGCATACGATCATCTCCTGAATGCTTATCGGCCCGGATCGGTCGCGTCGTGGATTATCGGAGCGCCTCAATCGCCCGGCGGGCGTCGCCCGGGGCGAGGTTCACCACGCGGCGAAGACGCCGTCGGCGACTGCCGCTCTTGCCGCTCATCAGGTGACCCCGAAACGTCTGCCGCCGTACCACCTTGCCGCGAGCCGTCACCTTCACCCGCTTGGCCAGACCTTTGTGCGACTTCTGCTTGCCCATAGCGTCCTCGTTTCTAAAGAGCCCCACAGTATAACGCGGGCTGCCGGCCGATGCAACGGGGCCGCAAGCGGCGGGCGCATGGCCGTATAGACGAACGGGGTCAGGAACGTTTGCCGGACAGGCGGAACACCGTCTTCACGGGAGGTGGACGCCCGGACGTGCTTGGCCCAGGGCAAGAACGGTTCCTGACCCGAATGGCACTGCCGTGAAGAACCCGCCGTGCGGGACAGGGGGTTCCGGCAGGCTGCCGGGGACCCAAAGGCTTCGCGGGGGATGAGCCGGTATCGCAGGCACTCGAGAAGCCGTGGGGCGATGTTGCGAGGGCAACCGGTCGCTCAGCAGGCCGCCCGGCTGTATTCGTCCAGCAGCCGAAGATAGCAGCGGTAATTCTCGAGCGAGACCCCCGGCGGCGTCTGGTGATCGACGCTCGGGATGAACCCGCCCGTCTTCATCAGCGGAACGAGCCGCTCGAACTCGGCCCGCATCGCCGCCTCGCCGTGGTGCATCACCATCTTGTCGTAGTGGCCGATCATCCGCAGCGACGGAAACGCCTCCCGGAGCCGCATGCCGTCCACACCGGCCTGCCGTTCCAGCGGCAGCACGCCCTCGAGGCCCGCGTCGAGCAGCCACGGCACCAGGAGCGTCACATCGCCGTCCGTGTCCATGATCGGGATGATGTTCCGCTCCTTCAGCAGCGGGATGAGCCGGCGGTAGTAGGGCGCGATGAACTCGTCGAAGACGTCCTTGCCGATCATCGGCCCCAGGTTGTACGACATGTCCTCGGCAATGGTGATGAACGTGGGCACGCACGTCCCGGCCATCGCGTGCAGCGTCCGCAGGTGGTAGGCCAGCAGGTCCTCGTTGATCTGGTGGATGAGTTCGGGCTGATCGTAGAAGGCGAGCATCTGCCGTTCGATCCCCATGAGCGTCCGCGGGAACCAGAAGAACCCCTCGAGCGTCGCCCAGACGACGACCTCGCCCCGCGCCTGCCGAAGGCCCCACGGAAACATGAGTTCGATCGCCCGCTCGTGCGACGGGTAGAGGCGCGGCCGCAGCGCCAGGTAATCGTCCATGTTCGCGACGATCCCCTCCACGTGGTGCTGCGCGGCCTCGATCGTCTGATCCGTCGTGCTGAACCAGAACTGGTAGTACGGGTCGAGCCCGAAATACTGCGCGATGTCGAAGACGCCCTGGAGTCCGGCCGGCAGCCCCTCGCGCCGCCACCGCGCGATCGTCTGGTCCCACCACATCGCCCACTCCCACCGCGGGAGCCGGTCCACCGGCTGAAAGCCCATCACCGCCCGGAATCGTTCCACGTGGTTCATGCCGATCAGAATCCCTTTGATCGTGTACCCGCAGATCCCGCCGGTTTCAAGCTTTGACCTCGAAACCGCCGGGGTCCGTCGCACCCGGGCAGTCCGGCGTCACGGATTCGCCTTTCGTCCGATCCGCACCAGGACCGCCCCGTGCCGCGCCACCGTCGCCTCGAACGCCTCGCCGAATGTCCCCACGTCCTTCTGACGCCACAGGTCGCGCACGACCTTGTCACCCTCGAGGCCCAGGTCCGGCCACCTGGCCGTGACCTTCCGCGGAAGCTCGCCGCGGTTGAACAGGCCGACGGCCTTCGAACCGTCCTCCATCTCCTTGGCCCACACCTCGGCCCCGCCGTCCCGCGCCACGCGCCGCGCCTGCCGGCCCAGCGGGTCCAGGTTCACGTCCAGCACCTCGTCGTTCGTCAGCAGGCTCAGCGTGAAGTCGTCGAGCTTCGTCATGTCGCCGCTGAAGATCAGCGGGGCCGCCAGCAGCGCCCACAGCGACACGTGCGTGTACTGTTCGTTCGGCGTAAGGGGTGTCGGACGGATCCTGCCCTTCCACCCGATGTGGCCGATCAGCAGGTAGTCCGGGTCGTTCCAGTGGCCCGGCCCGGCGTACTTCTCCAGGCCGTCCTGCGAGAACCCGATCCGGTCGATGTTGCCCCACAGGCCGTTCGGCGCCCAGCCCAGGTCGCCCGCCGTCCGCCACGAGTGCCCGCCCACCTCCGCCCCCCACGTCCACACGTCCCCCATGCCGTACTGGCACAGGTTGAAGATGAAATCGCGATCAAGCTCCCGCAGCGCCGCGCCCATAAGCCGGTATGGCTTCTTCAGCTCCGGCAGGCTCTTGTCCCTGGCGATCTTCTCGTACGAGCACCAGTCGTATTTCAGGAAGTCGAAGCCCCACGCCGCGTACTGCCGCGCATCCTGCGCCTCGTGTTCGTAGCTCCCGGCGCACCCGCCGCAGGTCCGCGGCCCCGGCGAACTGTAGAGCCCGGCCTTCAGCCCCAGGCTGTGGATGTAGTCCGTCATCGCCTTCATGTCCGGGAACTTCCGGTTCGGCCGGATGGCCCCGTCGGCACCGCGCGGCTCCCCGGCGAGGTCCGGGTCGGTCGCCCCCGGCTGGACCTGCCAGCCGTCGTCGATGTTCACGTATTCGTACCCGTGGCGGATCATGCCGCTGCTCACCATCGCCTCCGCGGCCTCCCGCATGATCTTGTCGCTCACGCCCAGGAAATGAGTGTACCAGCTGTTCCAGCCCATCGACGGCGTGAGCGACAGCGTGTCGCCCGCGACGATGCGGAACTCCCGCTCGGCCGACCCCCGCGCGTTCTTCGCCCGCAGCATCACGACGTACTCTCCCCGCTCCCTTACGACGCCGGTGATCCAGCCCTTCGCCGCGTCAAGCGTCAGCCCCGGCGGCAGACCGTCCGCACCGAACTCCATCGGCCGGTCGCCCGTCGCGGGGATCGTGAATCGGAACGGCGAGCCCGGCCGGACGCCGTAGACCTTCGGCCCGTTGATCCGCGGCGTCGCCGGCGGTTTCGGCGTGAGGATGACCGCCTCCTCCGGCGGCGCCTCGACGGTCTCCGGGCGCACGGTGCAGCCCTCGAAGCGGGCATCGCCCCAGTCCGCGTGGTCGTAGCTCACGCCGTCGCCCGCGTCGCCGACGAGCAGCGCAAGCGTCTTGACGCCCTGGAGGTCCACATCGACTCTCCGCGCCCCCTCGCCCGCCCTCATCGGCCCGCTTTCCCAGAGCACCCGACCGTCGCCGATCACCTGGAAGAGGACGCTCGCGGGCCGGCCCTTCACCTCGTCATCCACCCCGACGAACGCCGTGAAACGCCCGCAGCCGCCCTTGAGATCCACGTACAGCGACGCCGACGCATGCGTCCCGAATCCCCGTTCGAACACCCGCCCGCCGATCGAGAGCGGCTTCTCCTGCACCGACTTGTCCTTCTGCGGCTTGCCCCAACCCTGACCGGCCACGCTCAGGTCCAGCGACGAGAGCCAGACGGTCCCGTCGTCTGCCGGCGCCGCAGCCGGCGCCGCCGCGACCCCCGCCGCGCCGCCGACCGCCGTCATCACCACACACAGAACAACACCGCTTCGTCGAAGCATGACCTGCCTCCATCGCCGAATTCGCCCGGCCCCCTCTCCCTTCCCGGGGAGAGGGACGGGGTGAGGGTATCCGATTCCCCCTCTCCCCCCAAGCGAGCGGGTCGGGGCGAGGGTGCCCAACCCCCTCTCCCTCGCAGGGAGAGGGACGGGGTGAGGGTGCCCGGTTTCAGTCGCGGACCAGCGAAGCGGATCGACCCTCCCCGTCCCCTCCCTGTCTCAGGGAGGGCGGTCGCATTCCCCCTCGTCCTCCCAGCAGTTGTCTCCCGGCAACACGTAGGGTGGGCGGTTCTCCGAGACCGCGTCCGCGCGGTCCCGGGGGTTCGCCCACCTGTTGTCTTCGTCGCTCCGTCGCTTCCCGTCCGCACTCGCCTGACAGCCGGCCCATCGCCTATACTCCCGGCGTTCCGGCCCCGGAACAGGAGGTCAGACATGCCGCCCAGGTTCTTGGCCATGGCGTTCGCCGTGACGGCACTGCTTGTCGCATCCCCGGTCTTCGCGCAAACCAGGCCCGCGCCGCCCAACATCCTGTTCCTCATGGCCGACCAGCTTCGGGGCGATTGCATCGGCGCCGACGGCAACCGCGTCATCCGCACGCCCAACCTCGACCGGCTGTGTGCCGAAGGCGCACGGTTCCGCTGCGCCTACAGCTCCACGCCGTCGTGCACGCCCGCCCGCGGCGCCCTGCTCACCGGCCTCTCGCCCTGGCGGCACGGGCAGATCGGCTACGGGCACGTCGCCCTCGAATACCGCCGCGAGATGCCCGGGATGCTCCGCGACGCCGGCTACGACACGCTCGGCGTCGGCAAGATGCACTTCACGCCCCAGCGAAACCTCCACGGCTTCCACCGCACGATCCTCGACGAGTCCGGCCGTTCGTTTTCCGTCGATTTCCGCAGCGACTACCGCGCCTGGTTTGCGTCGGTCGCGCCGGCCCTCGACCCCGACGCCACCGGCATCGGCTGGAACGACTACCGCGCCGCGGCCTATGCCCTGCCCGAAAACCTGCACCCGACGCGATGGACGGCCGACGTCGCCGTGAACTGGCTCCGCGACCGCCGAAGCCCCGAACCGTTCTTCCTCATGGTCTCGTTCGCCAGGCCGCACAGCCCTTACGACCCGCCCGAGCGATTCCTGAAGATGTACGAAAACGTGGATGTCCCCGCGCCGTCGATCGGCGACTGGGCCGCGCAGAACGACATCAAGGCCGACCCGAACGACCACTCCCTCTGGCGCGGCAACCTCGGCCCGGACGCCCCCCGCCGCGCCCGCCGGGCCTATTACGGTTCCGTCACGTTCATCGACGAGCAGATCGGCCGGATCCTCGCCGTCCTGCAGGAACGCGGCCTGCTCGACCGGACCCTGATCCTCGTCACCGCCGATCACGGCGACATGCTCGGCGACCACCACCTGTGGCGCAAAACGTACGCCTACGAGGGCTCCGCCCGCATCCCGATGATCATCCGCTGGCCGTCAAGCCTTGCCGCGCCGCGCGGCCAGGTGCTCCGCCGGCCGGTCGAGATCCGCGACGTCCTGCCGACCTTCCTCGACGCCGCCGGCGTGCCGATCGCCGAGAAGGATTTCGACGGCCGCAGTATGCTGGAGCTGGTCCGCGGCCGTGGCGAAAACTGGCGAAATATCCTCGACCTCGAACACGCGGCCTGCTATCCCGGCGCCGAAGGCTGGAACGCCCTCACCGACGGCCGGATGAAGTACATCTTCCACAGCCAGTCCGGGCAGGAGCAGCTCTTCGACCTGGAGAACGACCCGGGCGAACGGCACGATCTCGCCGCGGACCCACGGCAGCAGGACGCCGTCCGCACCTGGCGCGACCGGCTCGTCGACCATCTCGCCGAGCGCGGCCCCGAGTTCGTCAGGGACGGCAGGCTGGTCACGCCCCGCAAACGCATCATCTACAGCCCGAACTACCCGCAGGACCCCGACGAGGTGTCCCGCGCGGCCACGCGCCCGGCCGCGCGGCGCCAGAACCGTCGGCCGTGACCCCGCCGCCTCTGCAGGCCGCGCTTCCGGCAAGCGCCTTCCCGTGCCCCCGCGCGCAACGGTATCATGCCGCCACAGGGATACAAGGAGGATCCGATGCAACAGCCTTTCGCAGCACGCAGGGTGGGGGGTTCTCCAGGACCGCGTCCGCGCGGTCGCGGGGGTTCGCCCGTCTGTTGTCTTCTTCGCCTTGTCTTCCTCGCGGTCGCCCCGTTGCTCGCCGGCTGTGCCGCCACGGGCCCGGCGACGGCCGCCGACGACGCCCCCCCGCCCTGGTTGAAGTCCCGGTTCCTCCGGTTCTGCGACCTCGCCGCCGCCGAACTGCACAAGCCCATCACGCCCTTCCCCATCTATGACCGCGACTACGCCGATCCCGCCACGCACCACATGCCCGCCTTCGAGGACGCCCACGCCGTCCGCGCCCTGGCCACCGCCTACGACATCACCGGCGAACGGCGATACCTCGACGCCTGCCGCCGGTGGGCCGACTGGGCCGTCGGCTGCCAGCACGCAATGATCCCCGCCGGGGCCTACTACATGAACCACTCGCGGGCCCCCACGCTCGACCACGGCCAGTGGAACGTCGCCGACAGCGGCTCCGTCGGCATGGGCGTCCTCGCGACGGCCGTCCGCTGCACCGACCCCGCCGCCAGGGCGAAGTACCTCGACTCGGTGAAGGCCTTCGCCAGGCTCGTGATGGACAACTACGTCAACCCCGACGGCGGCGTCAGCAACGGCCTCTGGCCCGAGTACGCGGGCTCCTGGTGGTGCTCCAGTGCGAACTTCGGCACGCTCGCGTTCCGGCTCTACGACGAAACCGGCGACGACCGCTATCGCGCCGTCGCCCGCGGGGCCCTCGAGTGGCACCTGCGGCAGGACTTCCGCGACCTCAAACCGATCACGTTCGAGCAGCGGCCCTCGGGCATCATCTTCTACTGCTTTGAGTTCTATGCGACGGGCCTGCCGCACCTCGAGCCCGGCAGCCCGCTCCACGAGTCCCTGCTCCGCCAGCTCGACGCCGCGTTCGCCTGGATGACCGCCCACCAGAAGACCCGCGGCGCCCCCGTGCCCGACTACACCGAAAAGAACGTGGACATGGCCGGTCTGCCCTCTCTGATGTACGCCTTCGCCCGCCAACTGCCCCGGTACCGCGGCCTCGTCCCGGCCGCCGACGAGGAACTCCGCTACATCGGCGACCTCCTGCTCGCCCGCGGCCGGCCCGACGTCTCCCGCCTCAGGATCTGGGAAGTGATGACCTGGGGCATGCTCTCCTGCGCCGAGCGCCTCCGCCCCGTTTCCCGGACGGCCGCTCGGTGGTAAGCTATGGACCGAGATCCGGGCCGGCTCCCGCGCGGGCCGGCCGTATGACGCGAGACCCGTATCGACCGAAAGGGACAGAAATGGCGCAACGGAACAAGTTGACCCGCAGATCGTTTCTCAAGGGGGCGGCCGCCGCCGTGACGGCGCCCTACTTCGTCCCCTCCTCCGCCCTCGGCCGGGGTATGTGGAAATCCCCCAACGAGCGCATCACCGTCGGCTTCATCGGCATCGGCAACATGGGTGGGTCGCACCTCCCCGGCTTCCTCGACGACAAGCAGCTTCAGGTCATTGCCGTCTGCGATGTCGACGCCGTCAAACGCGCAAACGCCCGCAAACGCGTCGAGGAAAAGTACGCCGACGACCGCGGCGCCGGCTCCTTCAAGGGCTGCGACGAGTACAACGAGTTCGAAAGGCTCCTCGAGCGGAAGGACATCGACGCCGTCCTCACCGCCACGCCCGATCACTGGCACGCCATCATCGCCATCGCCACCGTCCGCGCCGGAAAGGACATCTACTCCGAGAAGCCTCTCTCCCTCACCGTCCGCGAGGCGTGGGCCATGCACGACGCCGTCCGCCGCTACGGCCGCGTCTTCCAGACCGGCAGCCAGCAGCGCAGCGAGAGCAACTTCCGCCTCGCCTGCGAACTCGTCCGCAGCGGCCGCATCGGCAAGCTGCTCACCGTCCACGTGAACATCGGGCCCCCGTCCCAGGAAAAGTACTTCCCCGAGCAGCCCGTCCGCGAGGGCCTCGACTGGGACCGCTGGCTCGGACCGGCGCCGTGGGCCCCGTACAACGAGGAGCGGTGCAGCGGAAACTACGGCGGCGGCTGGCGGCACGTCCGCGATTACTCCGGCGGCATGACCACCGACTGGGGCGCCCACCACTTCGACATCGGCCAGTGGGGCATGGGCATGGACGGCAGCGGCCCCGTCGAGATCCTGCCCCCGAACGACAAGGCCCACATGACCTTCAAGTACGCCAACGGCGTCGTGATGTACCGCGCCGACAAGGCCGAGGGCCACGGCAGCGTCAACGGCGTCCTCTTCACCGGCACCGAGGGCCGCATCGAGGTCAACCGCGGCTACTTCAAAACCTGGCCGGACGAGATCGGCCTCACGCCCCTCGGTCCGAACGACGTCCACCTGTACGAGAGCCCCGGTCACCGGCAGGACTGGATCAACTGCATCCGCAACCGGCAGCGCCCGATCTGCGACGTCGAGATCGGCGCCAGCTCGGTCACCGTGTGCCACCTCGGCAACATCGCCTTCTGGCTCAACCGGCCCATCCGGTGGGACCCCGACAAGAAGGAGATCCTCGGCGATGAGGAGGCCGCCCGCTGGCTGAACCGGCCCAAGCGGGGGCAGTGGCGGACCTACCTGTAGCAGGCGGCGGCTGGAGCGAGTGCGAGCGTCTTCGGTTTCACGAACACAAACCTCTTCGGAGTATCGGATATGACGAGACAGACGAACCTGATTCAAGTCGCGTGGCTGGCGGGCTTCGGCCTCGTGTGCTGCGGTTGTGCCGAGTCCGGCGGCGCGGGAATCGCCCGCGGCCCGGCAGCCCGACTCGAGCAGGACTACGGACAGAAGATCGATGCCCTGCTGCCCGGCATGGGCGCCGCCGACCCGATGGCCCGCAAGGATCCCCAGCTGGCCCTCGAGAAGATGTGCTTCGAGGCGAGCGGCCCCGGCAAGGAGGCGGAGCGGCGCGCGATCTGCATGGCCATGATGGCCCGCGTCGGCCCCGAGACGGCCAAGCCCGCCCGCATCTGGATCCTGCGCAAGGTCGAGCCCCTCGGCCGCGACGAGGTTGTGCCCCGCCTCGCCGCCCTCCTGCACGATGCCGACGCCGACGTCCGCGAGACCGCCCGCCGCGCCCTGACCAACAACCCGTCGCCCAGGGCCGCCGAGGCCCTGCGGAAGGAACTCGCCCGAGCCGCCGACAATGCCTGGCGCATTGCGTGCATCAATGCACTCGGCTGGCGGCACGATGCGGCCAGTGTGCCGGCGCTCATTCCGCTTGCCGCCTCGCCGGATGCCGGCGTGGCCTGCGCCGCAGCCTCCGCACTCGGCAGCGTGGGCAACGAGGCGGCCGTCAAGGCCCTCGCCGGTCTGCGCAAGACCGCCGGCCCCGCCGTCCGCTCCACGGTCCTCGACGCCAGCCTCCGTGCGGCCGAGCGGATCGCCGCCGCGGGCAAGCCCGACGTCGCCGCGACGATCTGCCGCGAACTCATGATCCCCGGCGAACCCGAACCGGTCCGACTCGCCGCCGTGTGTACCTTCGCGAAGACGCAAGGCGAAAAGGCCCTTCCGCTTCTGATCAGCATGATCAGCGGAAACGACGTCCACCTCCAGCTCACCGCCGCCGACTGCGCCCGACGCATTCCCGGCAGGGCCGTCACCGAAAAACTCGCCGCCGCCATGGACGCCGCCCCGCCCGATGTGCAGGTCGTGCTGCTCGATACGCTCGGCCGGCGCGGCTGCCCCGTCGCGCTGCCCGCCGTCGTCGCGCGCGTGAAGCACGACAACGCCGAGGTCCGCGCCGCCGCCGTCGCCGCCCTGCAGTTTCTGGGCAACGCCTCCACGGTCAATCTGCTGGCCGAGCGGGCGGCAAAGGCCGACGGCGACGAGAAGGACGCCGCGCGGAACGCCCTGGCGGCCCTGCGCGGCGCCGATGTGGACGGCGTCATCCTCAAGGCCATCGACAATGCGGAGCCGTCGGTTCGAGAGGAATTGGTCAGGGCCGCGGCCCTCCGCCACATCGCCGCCGCCAGGGAGCTGTTCTACCCCGCCACCGCCAGTGCCGACGAGGGCACGCGTGTGGCCGCCCTCAAGGCGCTGGGCCGGTTCGCCTCGACCGACGAATACGGCAAGCTCATCACGATCCTCGCGAAATCCCCCGGCGGCCGCACCACGCGCGTCGCCGAGGAGACCGTCGAGGCCGTCGGAAAGAGAATCCAGGACCCCGACAAACGCGTCGAGCCCGTGATCGCGGCCATGCGCGAAGCCCCCGCCCCGGAAAAGGTCCGCCTGATCCACATGCTCAAACGCTACGAGGGCCGCCTCGCCCTGACCGCCATTCGCGAGGCCGGCAAGTCCGACGACAAGGCCGTCAGGGACGCCGCCCTCGAGGCCCTCTCGCAGTGGAGTTCGTTGTTCGTCGATCAGTGGGTCCTCAGCGGTCCCTACGCCGAAGACGGCAAGAACCACACCGATCTCTTCGAGATCGCCTTCGCCCCGGAGAAGGCCCCGGCCGACGCCAAATGGAGCCCCCTCAAGGACAAGTTCGAAAAACAGCCGGGCCTGTTCGAGCTGAACAAGGTCGCCAGGAACAAGGAGAACTGCTGCGCCTACGTCCGCACGCGGATCTGGTCCGAGAAGGAGCAGAAGGCGCAGCTCGCCTTCGGCAGCGACGACGGCATCAAGGTCTGGTTCAACGGCAACGTCGTCCACGCCAACAACGCCTCCCGGGCCTGCAAGTGCGACGAAGACAAGGTCACCGTCACGCTCAAGGAAGGCTGGAACGACCTCATGCTGAAGATCACGCAGGGCGGCGGCGACTGGTCGTTCTGCTGCGGGATCAAGGCCCCCGACGGCGGCCCGATCGACGGCCTGCAATTCGAGGCGAAGTAATCCCACGAAAGGGTGGGGGCGTAGCATCAGTACTCCGTCGTCGCATTCCGCAACGACGGACGAGCGGCAAAAGGCGCTTGCGAGGGCTGTTTCTGCAGCCAGGGCCCAGGCCCGGGCCGCCGAATCGCCCGTGATCTCCGGAGCGCCCATGCGATACATCCTCGACGGCAACAATCTGCTGCACATCTACGCGACCGGGCTCGGCCGGCACGCATTGTGCAACGTCGTGGGAGCATGGGCGGCCCGGAACCGGGCGGAGGTGATCGTCGTCTTCGATGGCCCGCCGCCGACGCCCGGCGTGTGGCAGCAGATGCGGGCATGCGGGCTCGACGTGCGGTTCAGCGAGGCGCGGAAGGCCGATGAGGTGATCGAGGACCTCATCGAACAGGCCGCCTCGCCGGCCAACGTGTCCGTGGTGACCAGCGACCGCGGCCCGGGCACGGCGGCCCGCCGTCGCGGCTGCCGCTGGATCAGGAGCCAGGAGTTCGCCGCGATGCTGGATGAGCCGCCGACCGCCCCCGCGCCCCCGCCGCCGCCAACCCCCGAGAAGCCCGCCGCCGTCCCGGGCGACACCGACGCCTGGCTGCGCGAATTCGGGCTGGAGCCGGGGAACGGGACGCCGTAACGGTGTTCGTGGACAAGGTGTGAGGAATCCCTGACGAGGCGGACCCCGTCCCGCATCCAACCCTTGTCCGGCTACAACCCATCGAGGATGTGACCCAGCTTGGCTTTCTTCGTCGCCAGGTAGCGCCGGTTGGCTTCGTTCGGCGGGATCTGGATGGCGACCTGCTCGACGATCTGGAGGCCGTAGACCTCGAGCCGCTCGAGCTTCTTCGGGTTGTTCGTGAGGATCCGCAGCTTCCGCAGGCCGAGGTCGCGGAGGATCTGGGCGCCGACGCCGTAGTCCCGCTTGTCCGCCGGGAAGCCGAGGGCCTCGTTCGCCTCGACCGTGTCGAGCCCCTCATCCTGCAGACGGTACGCCTTGAGCTTGTTGTGCAGGCCGATGCCGCGGCCCTCCTGCCGCAGGTAGATCAGCGCCCCTTTGCCCGCCTCGTGGATCTGCTCCAGCGCGTACGCCAGCTGCTCGCCGCAGTCGCACCGCATCGAGCCGAAGACGTCGCCCGTCAGGCATTCCGAGTGGACACGCACGAGGACGGGCTCCTCATGGACGATCACCTGGCCCTGCTCGTCACGGTCCCCGACGCCCCCGCAGCAGATCGCCAGGTGCGGGTCGGAATCCACGATCGACCGGTACGCGATCAGCGTAAAGTCGCCGAACCGCGTCGGCAGGTTCACCGCCTCGACCCGCTGGATGACCTTCTCACGACGCTGCCGATACTCCACCAGATCGGCGATCGTGCAGAGCTTCAGCCCGTGATGCTGCGCGAACCGCTCCAGCTCCGGCAGCCGGGCCATGTCGCCGTCCTCCGCAAGGATCGGGCAGATGACGCCCGCCGGCTCCAGCCCCGCCAGCCGTGCGAAATCCACCGCCGCCTCCGTGTGCCCCGCCCGCACCAGCACGCCGCCGGACCGCGCCCGCAACGGCGGCACGTGCCCCGGCCGCACCAGATCGCCTGGCCGGCACTCGGGCGAGACCGCCCGCCGGATCGTGATCGAGCGGTCACGGGCCGACTCGCCCGTCGTGATGCCGAACCGCGGCGCCGCGTCGATGAATACCTGGAACGCCGTTCCCAGCGGGGCCGTGTTCTCGCTGACCTGCGGCGTCAGGTTCAGCCGCTCGCAATGCTCCGGCGTCAACGCGAGACAGAGCATGCCCCGCCCATGCTTCAGCATGAAGTTTACGACTTCCGTCGTCGCCGACTCGGCCGCACAGACAAGGTCGCCCTCGTTCTCCCGCCGCTCGTCGTCCACCACGACGATCATGCGGCCATTCTGGATCTCGTTTATCGCTTCCTCGGTTGTGCAAAACGGCGAACTCATGCCACTAGGATACCGTCTTCTCGTTCGCAACCGAAGCGACGAACCGCTGGCCGAAGCGGAAGTAGTCCACGGCGGCGACGACCGCGAACGCCGTAGCCGTCCACCAGCACGCGACGGGAATCCAGGCCACGACGCCCGGCAGGTCCGGCCGGAGCAGCACGGCCAGCACGGTGATGAGTTGCGTGAACGTACACAGCTTGCCCGGCCGTCGGGGTGAGATGCATGCCCGCGACGTGATGATGTAGATGACGCAGAACCCGATCACGACGAGCAGATCCTTGCCGATCGCGGCGACCACGACCGCGCTGGGCAACATGCCGTCGGGCACGCTCGTCCTCTGGCCGGCGAGGAGTACGAACGCGCACATGATCAGCAGCTTGTCGGCGAGGGGATCGAGGAAACTGCCCAGCGGCGATTCGGCGCGCATCCGCCGGGCGAGGTAGCCGTCGAGCACGTCGCTGACCGCCATGAGCAGGAACACGGCGACGGCGGCCCGGCGCGCGAAGGTGCCCCAGTACGGGTCCTGGAGGTTGAGCAGGCACACGACAAACGGCCCCACCAGGATGATCCGCGACAACGTGATACGGTTCGGCCACGTCAGCGCGCTCATCACCTGTCCGTGTTCTGCTTCTTCCCGGACGGTCCCAGCAGCGGCGACCGCACGCTGGAACTGACGTAGCGGTACTTGCCGGATGCCTCCGCCTCGAGGCGCGGCACGAGGCTGATGTCCACGCGCGTCTTTCCGCCGAAGACGCGGGCGATGTTCTGGCGGATCGTCTCGATCGCCCTGGTGTCGAACGCCTTGCCGGCCTGCAACCGCACGTCGAGGTGATCGGTCGTGTCCTGGTGAACGCGGAACTGCTCGATGCCGGGCACGCTGCGGACGGCATAGATCACCGCGAGTGCGTGGACGAGCTTCCCGTCGGGCGCCACGAGGAAGTCGGTGGATCGCCCCTGAATCGAGTGGATAAGCGGCAGCGGCCGCCCGCAGGCGCAGATCCCCGAGCCGGGAACGGCCAGGTCGCCCGTGCGGTAGCGGATGATCGGGCACACCTTGGCGTCGAGGTTCGTCGTCACGACCTCGGCCGAGCCGTCCGGCATCGGCGGCGCGCCGGCGAACCCGAACTCGATGTAGTTCAGCTCGGCATTCACGTGAATGCCGCCCTGCGGGCACTGGCCGGCGATCAGGCCGCCGTCGCGGCAGCCGTATTCGACGGAGACCCGCGTCCGGAACGCCTCCTCGATCGCCTTGCGCTGAAAGTCGTAGAGCGGCTCGGCCGTGACGATCATGCAGCCGAGCGAGTCGGGCATCGTCGCCCCGGTCCGGAGGATGTGCAGGGCCAGCACGTAGGCACACGACACGTAGGCGTACATCTTCCGCGGCCGGAACCGGCAGAGGAACGCGACGTGGCGGTCCATGGCCGCCTCGTCGAGACCGAAGGCCTTCCGCAGCCGCGTGTTCAGGAGACGGTCGCGGACCCTGCGGGCGATGTCCATCTTCGACAGGTCCGCCGGCGAGCCCCACAGGGCGACCTCCCGTTCCCCGATGTTGACGCCGAACCAGCGGTAGACGCGGTGCCGGGCCGCCTCGCACCGGGCGATGCGGACCATGTCGTTGTAGAGCTGAAGCGGCTCGCCCGTGGAGCCGCCCGTCGCCACGGACACGACGCGCCCGCGGTATCCCCGGGGCACCAGGTCTTCCAGGTGCTCGCGAATGATCTTCTTCGTCAACAGGGGGATGCGGCGGAAGTCGTCGAAGTCCTGGATCCCCGCCGCCTTGATGCCGTGCGTCGCGAAGAGCTTGCCGTAATACGGCACGTTCCGCTCGACGTGCTGCACAAGTGCCGAGATCTTCCGCATCTGCAGTTCGCGGAGCTTCTCGACGGGCCAGGCTTGGCTGGCTTCCAGTTCGCGGAGGTAATAGCGGGTCCGCTTGCCGAGCAGCCGCTCGTGTACCGGGAACAGCAGATTGCGTACGATCCAGGGGCTCATGGCACTCCAGACGATGTGACGATATCATAGGCATCGTCGGGTGCAAGTCAGGACTGGAACCGATCGCCGTTGAAACGGCGATGCGCCCGGCCCGGAAAGGCGCGTATGAGCGATACCGCCCCCTCTGCGATGCCGCACCCGACGCCGGGCAGGGTCTGGCCCTGGGGCGTCCTCGCCCTCGTCTTGTTCGGCGGCGCCTATGCGCTGACCTGCCGCGAGATCTTCGAAGACTGGGTGTTCACCCCCTCCGCGTTCAACTACTACTCGCACGGCCCCCTGGTGCTCCTGGTGGCGGCCGTCTTCGTCTACACGCGAGGGCGCGGCCGGACCTTTCCGGTCCACGGCGGCGAGTGGGCGACGGCCCTCGGGCTGGTGATCCTCCTGGGCAGCCTGGCCTTCCACGTCGTGTGCAGCTACGCCGAGGTGCGATTCGCCTCCGGGTTCTCGATCATCTCGGCGCTGGCCGGCTGGGTCCTGTGGATCTGGGGCTGGCCGGGGTTGAGGCGCTTCTGGTTCCCGGTCTTCGTGCTGGTCTTCGCCGTTCCCCTGCCGGAGGTCGCCATCGCGACGATCTCCGCCGACCTCAAGTTCTTTGCGGCGAACAAGGCCGTCGCGCTCACGAACGCGCTGGGCGTGCCGGCGGTGCAGCCGTTCGGCCGCGGGAGCTTCGTCCACCTGGCCGGCGACAAGGAGGTCGTCGTCGGCGACGTGTGCAGCGGGCTGCGGTCGCTGATCTCCCTGTTGTTCTTCGGGGCGGTGTACGTGTACATCTGCCGGGCACGCGGATGGCGGCGGGCACTGCTCTTCCTGTCCGTCTTTCCGATCGCGATCGTGTCCAACATCATTCGGATCGCCGCCACGCTGATCGTCACCGACATGACCACCGTTGCGTTCGGCACGGGCCCGTTCCACGAGTGGATGGGCCTCGGGCTGTTCGTCGTCGCCTTTGTGCTGATGTTCGGGCTGGAGCGGCTGCTGCTGTGGGGCCGGCGGGCAGGCCCGTCGGCGTCGCCGGCGGCATCGGGGGGACCCTCGTGATGGCCGACGCGCTCGACAACCGCGGCCGGCTCCGGCGCAAGCTGATCGTCACCTGCGTCATGCTCGCCGTCACGGGCGGGCTGTCGCTGCTGGCGGCGACAACCGGCAGGAAGACGACCCAGGGGCACCGCGCCCAGAGCGCCATCCCCGTGCGCCTCCCGCCGGACAACCCCGTGTGGCTCGGGAGCGAGCAGCCCCTGGAGCCGAGGATCCTCGAGATCCTCAAGACGACGGACTGCCTCAACCGGGAGTACCGGAAGGCGAATCTCGGATTCCCTGTGTACCTGACGATCGTCTACAGCGAGCGGAACCGCAAGGGCGTCCACCCGCCCAAGGTGTGTCTCCAGGGTACCGGCGAGCTGGCGTTGAAGGAGACGCCGGTGCGTTTGCCCGGTCTCGGCGGCGACGGCGGCGACCTGGAGGCTCTCGAGATGATCACCGAGCGGGGGATGTGGCGGACATACCACCTCTACTTCTACAAGTGCGGCCACGTGTACACCCCCAGCTTCGTACGGCAGCAGCTCGTCATCTGGCTCAATGGCCTGACCAGCCGCGACGCGAGCGGGGCGCTGATACGCCTGTCGGCGCCGATCGTCGATAACGACGACGAGGGCACGCGCCAGGCCGTCCGCGAGGTGCTCGGGCTGGTGATGCCGTACATTCACAAGGGTCTATAGGCGCCGGCGTCTGCCGGATCTCGCCCGCTATTGCACATAACAACGCCGGGGTCTACCGACGTGTCGTCCGGCGGATGTGCCCCCAGAGCTTGAACAGCTCGACGAACGCCCGGGCGATCACCTTGAGGTTTGCGCCGGTCTGTGCGCCGGCCGTCCGGGGGTAATGGTGTACGCCGACCTGGCCGATGCGGTAGCCGAGCCGCGTGGCCTTGCCGAGCATCTCGGCGTCGATCAGCGCGCCCCTGGACCGCATCTCGATCTCGTCGATGAGGCGCCTGGGGTAGATCTTGAACGCGCAGTCAATGTCGCGCAGCCACATCCCGAGCAGGACATTGACGAGCACCGTCCAGCACCAGGCGTTGACCTTGCGCATCAGCGGGTCTTTCCGGTCGAGCCGGTAGGCCGAGACGATGTCGTACCGCTCGAGCAGGGGGAAGAGCTTCGGGATCTCATTGAAGTCGAACTGGCCGTCCCCGTCGGTGTAAAAGATCCAGTCCTTGCGGGCCGCGCGGAATCCCGCCTGCAGCGCCCCGCCGTAGCCCTGGTTCGGGTTGTTGTGGACGGCGCGGACCTCCGGGTGTTCGGCGGCGAGCCGGTCGGCGATCTCGCCCGTCCGGTCGCGGCTGCCGTCGTTCACGATGATGACCTCGAACTCGACGCCGAGTTTCCGGCACGCCTCCAGCGCAGCCAGTGTCGTGCGCTCGACGTTTGCCTCCTCGTTGTAGCACGGGAAGAAGACCGACAGGCTCTTGACTTTCGCATCCACGGGCGGACCTCGCAAGGGCATCCATCGCGCCGCGCGCGACTGTACCCTCGCCGCCGCCCGCATGCAAGCACGAACCCCCCCCGGACAAACGACGGTTGGCGAGGTATCATGTCGGTCGGCCGTGTGGTCAATCTGACAAGGAGCATCGACATGTGGACCGTGATCGCAATCGGGGTTGCCGCATGGGCGGCGGACTCCGGGGCGGCTGTGGATGGCGTCACTGTTCGGTTCGCGGACCGTATTGCGGCGCAGGGCGAGAGCCAGGCGCGGCTCCGGCAAGCCTACGAGCGGCTCGGTGCGCCGCCCATGGACGACCGGGAGTTTGTGCTGGCGGACGTGAGCTTCCAGCGCACGCGCCGCTTTACGGAGTACAGCGGCGATATCTCCGGGCGCATGCTCGGGGCCTTGAACGCGGCCGGGCCGCTGCTCGGAGAAGAATCGCCGATGATTCCAACGCTCCTCGCCGCGTTCCCGAAGTACCAGAAGGCCGACGGCCACTTCGGCGCTGAGCAGGATCTGGCCCGGAGCGTTGACCAGGCCCGCGACATGCCGATCCTGTGGGGCAACGGGCGGCTGCTTCTGGCGATGGTCGAGCGGTATCGGAGCAACCCTGACGCCGGCCTCCTCGCGATGGCCAGGCGCCTCGGCGAGTACATGCTGTCCACGCGGCCGTACTACGGCAAGCGGGAGAACTTCGAGCGGGTCGGCGGGCAATACGCCTCCGGGTTCACGACATGCTACCCGTCGCTGATCGACGGCCTGGCCGCGCTCGGCGAGGTCACCGGCGACAAGCGGTTCCTCGACGAGGCCCGCTTCATCGCACGGCTCTCCCTGCTCGATACGGAGTTCACGAAACACCACAGCCACGGGCGGTTGACGGCGTATCGGGGCATGCTCGACATCGACCGGTTCGCGGGGACGACCGAGTTCCTCGAGGCCGTGCGAAAGGGCTGCCGCACGATCACGGAGGGGTTCATCCTGCCCACCGGCGGGATCACGGAGCAGTTTGACCGGACGGACGCCCACGACGAGGGCTGCACCGAGGGCGACTGGATCCGCGTAAACCTCCTGTTGTGGCAGGCGACGGGCGACCCCGCCTGCCTCGACGCCGCCGAGCACTGCCTGCGGAACCACCTGCTCGCCATGCAGTTCGCCAACGGCGGCTTCGGGCACCACGTCCTCCGCCCGATCCGCGACGGCGACGAAACGCACCCGGGCGGGGTCACCAACCGCGCCACGGAGGCCTACTGGTGCTGCTCGATGCACGGAGCGCAGATCCTCGCCGACGTGGTGCGGTGGGGCGTGTTCGCCGACGGAGCGGAGCGGTTCGTCGTGACGTGGCTGGCCGAGGCCCGGGCGACCTGGACGGGCAAAGACCGCGAAATCACCGTGACGGCCGAGCGGGAGGAGCCGAACGTGTGGAACGTCCGGGCGCAATCGGCGAAACCCGCCGAGGTCACGGTTCGCCTTCGCGTGCCGGGCTGGGCCGAGTCGATCTCCGTGAACGGCGAGACCCATCGCCCGAAGGCCGGCTGGGTGGATCTGCCGGTGAAGCTGTCGGGCGGGGCCCCGACCGCGTTGCTCGTGCACCTGCCGAACGCGGTCCGCACGACCGGCGTCTATGGCGGGCCGCCGCGGCCGGGCCGGGCGCTCCGCGTCTTCGCCGGGGCGGACCTGTACTGCCTGCCGGACGCCTACGTCGGCGAGGGGCTCGTCGCGCCGGGCACGGCTCCACGCATCGTTCCGCTGGCCAGGGAACCGGCCGGCGGCGAGATCCCGGTCGTCATCCTGGGTGACGGCGACAGGAAGCAGCGGGCGAAACTCGTGCGGATGTCGCACCGCCCGCCGGGCGGCTGCTCGTATCTGTTCGTGACGCCCCAGATCGAAGGAACCACGCCGGATGCGCTCGCCGCCGCCGCGACGCCAATGCCCGACCCCGGAACGCCGATCGAGCTGTGCTTCGCGTGCGACGGCGAGTTCGAGGTGTACCTCAACGGCACGCTCGTTCATCGCGGGAACGGGCTCGGCGATGCGCGGGTCGCGACCTACACCAGCCGGCCGTCAAATGTTCTGGCCATCAAGGTCCGCAGCACGGCGAAGCACCCGGCACTGATCGGCGTCATCCGCTCCGGGGATCGCTGCATTGCGGCAACGGCGACGACCTGGTCCGCCGTCCCGTGCCCGGCGAAGCCGCCGCACGACTGGCTGACCGATCCGACGAAGGGCAGCGGGCAGGCCGCCGGACTCGCCGACCACGGGAAGTTCGGCGCACCACCGTGGGGCCACATGCAGGGCGAGTTTGCCGGCACCGACGCCCGCTGGGTCTGGCCCGAGGCAACGGCGGAGCAGGCGAAAGGATGGTGGCTGCTCCGCTGCCGGTTCGACATCGCCCGGTAGTGCTCCAGTACGGCCGGCCGTGGCTCCGTACCGCCCCCGGCGGCATGCGTTCGCGCCGTGTGGTGCGGGGTTCCGGCCTGCGTGCGGACAAGATGCCTGCACCAGAAACGGGCCGCCCGGTGGTTCTCGCGGCCGCGAGGGCGTGCCGGTAGAATCCCGGGAATGGAGGTTTCCGACGACGCCCCGGCGACCGCGTTGCCCGCCCCTGGCGGCGGGCGCCGGACGGACTACGCCGGTCGTCCCATCGGGCCTCTGCGGCTGGCGCGGGCGATGACGATCAACATCATCGCCGGCGCCTGCATCATGGCGGCGATCGCCGTCCTCTGGCCCACGTCCCAGATCACGCAGATCTTCCTCAGCGAGCAGCTCGGCGCCAGCAAGCTCCTGATCGGCCTGAACTTCGCCCTGTGTACGTTCGGCTCGGTCCTCGCCCTGCCGGGGGCGTGGGTCTTCAGCCGCATCCAGCGCCGCAAGGCGTGGTGGGTCGTGCTCGCCACGCTGAGCCGCACGCTGCTGTTCGCCCCGGCGGTCGTCGCGCTGCTGGCCGGACGGGACGAGTGGCGCCTGCCGTTAATCTGGGCCGTGATCCTCGCCCTCGCGCTCGTCAACACCGGCCTCGTCTTCGCCTCGCCCGGCTGGTGGACGTGGATGGCCGACCTGATCCCCGAGTCGATGCTGGGCTCGTTCTTCGGCCGGCGGTTCAAGTGGCTGCTGCTGGCGCAGTGCCTGGGCGGCCTGACGGCGGGCATCATCGTCGGCCGGCCGGATACGCCGGGCGGCGTACGTCTCGCCTTCTTCGCCGTCTTCCTGGTCTCGGCGCTGCTGGGCGTGATTGATCCGCTGCTGTTCTCCTTCGTGCCCGAGCCCGTCCGGCCGCGCCCGCCGGCCCGGACGCTCCGGCAGGTCGCCCGCGAGTATCTCGAGCCGTTCCGCGACCGCGCGTTTCGCGGCGTGCTGCTCGGAGCCGGGGCCTATGGGTTCTACTTCTACCTGCCGAACATCTTCTTCTCGCTGTTCCTGCGCGGAGAAACCGAAAACGGCCTCCGCATCGGAGGCCACGTCGCCGTCTGGGTCGTCGCCCTGCAGGCGGTCATGCTCGCCTTCTTCACGGCAATCGCGGCCAACCTCTGGGGCCTGCTCGCCGACCGCATCGGCCACCGGATCGTCTGGATCCTGGGCTCCATGGCGTACTTCACCTACGCGGCCTACTTCTTCATCAACGAGACCAACTGCGCGTGGGTCGCGATCGCCCACGCCGTCGTCTTCGGCCTGCTCTACGGCGGCCAGCCCATGGCCCAGCAGAACATGGCCCTGTCGATGGCCCCGCCGGAACGGCGGGAGTTCTACATGTCCGTCTTCCAGGCCATCGCGCAGGTCGGCGCCGGTCTCGCGCCCCTGTTCGGCGGATGGCTTGCCGACCACTACCGGGTGATCCCGTCGATCACGCTGCCGAGCGGCCAGCCGGCGTGCTACATCCACCTGCTGCTGGCGCTCTCGTTCGTCGGCATCCTGCTCACGCTGCCGATCATGATCCGCGTGCCGGACCCGCGCGGCGATGCCCTCCTGCCGTGGTTCGGCCGGCTTCTGTCGGGCGACCTGTGGCGCATGGCGCAGAACATCGCCGTGCTCGGCTCGACATCGAGCGTGCCGCGCCGCGTGCGGGCGCTGCGGCGGATCAGCCATCGCGACGGCAACGTGCTGCTGCCCGACATCCAGGCCGCGCTCGAGGACCCGGACATGGCGGTCCGCCGCGAGGCGCTGCTGGCGCTGGGCCGGCTGGGCACGCCCGAGGCGCTCGACCTGCTGCGGTGGTATCTCCATGAGCCCGACGCCATGATGCGGGCTCCCTCCGTCGAGGCCATCGCCCAGACCGGCATCCCCGACCGCGCGAGCCTGCTGACGCGGGCCCTGCGCGACCCCGACAGCCGCGTCCGCCGGGCCGCCGCCCACGCCCTGGCGCAGGCCGGCGGCGCCGATGCCGCCTCGGCCCTGCGGGGCCTTCTCGCCGCCGAGCGGGACGGCGAGGTCCTCGTTTCGGCCGGGATCGCGCTGTCGAAGCTGAAGGAGTTCGGCGCGGTCCGCGAGATGCTCGAGCTGGCCCTTCGCTCCGCGAACACCACGGTCCGGGCACAGATGCTCGTGGCCCTGGCCGACCTCCTGAGCGACACCCCGGACTTCGGCTCGCTCTGGCGGCAGGACCGCCGGTGGCGCGGACGCGGCTTCGCCAGACTGGCGCACGAACTCCGCCGGCAGGCCCGCGCCCTGGCCCGCGCGGTCGCCCCGAACGGCCCCGGCTCGCGCGCGGACCGGCGCGAGCGAATCGCCGCCGTGGATGAAGGGGTGGACCGGCTTCTCGAGCTGGTCCAGGCCGAGCGCTGGCCCGAAGCCCTGTCGTCGGTGCGCGGCCTGGCGCAGTTGTTCCTTGCGTTGCGGTACGGCTATCGGGGCGACGCCGAGAACGCCCTCGAGTTCGTGTCGGCCGTCGCGCCGGACCACGCCCAGCGCTACTGGCTCATCACATACGTCCAACACGCCAGCGAACGGCCGGCCGAAACGACGAGCGAGGCCCCGTGGGACGGCCTGACGCTGCTGGCCCTCCACGTCCTCGTGCACGACCAGGCGCCGGAGTAACGCCTGTCATTGCACGCCGCAACGGCGGAAACGCCGGCCCGCCGGCAGGCAGGAGAACGCCACACCGACAGCGCTCTGCGAAGGCTCCGCCCTCAACCCGGCGATCGCGAGCAAGGAACAGCGGGGAAGCGCTTCTCCGCAACCGCGATCCCACGGCGGCAAAGGACCGCTTGTCGTATGACTCTACACCCGCACGGCCTTCCAGCCGCCCTGGCGGAAGCGCCACGCCCCGAGCGTCGCGCGCACGCTCATGTCGGCGAACATGCCGATCCACGCGCCCGGCAGGCCCCAGTGCAGGATGTGGCCGCCGAGGTACGCCAGCGGCAGCCGGACCGCCGCCATGCCGACGACCGCGAACGCCAGCGGAAACCGCGTGTCGCCGGCGCCCCGCAGCGCGCCGGGGTAGACGATCATCAGGGCGCACGGGATCTGGAAAAGCGCCAGCCACCGAAACGCCGGCACGCCGATCTCGATCACGCGGGGGTCGGCGGCGAACAGGCCGTACAACTGCGGGGCGAGGGCGAAGTACACCACGCTCAGCACGGCGGCGATGGCGGCGGACTGCCGCGCGGCCAGATGGCCGCTCCGCTCCGCCCGGGTCGGATCGCGGGCGCCGAGCGACTGGCCGACCATCGTGGCCGCCGCCGTCGCCCAGGCGTACGCGGAGAGGTACGACAGGGCCTCGATGCGGATGCCGATGATGTGGGCCGCGTACGTGTCCGTCTGGAGGTCGCCGGTCGCCAGCCCGTTGATGATGCGGACGAACAGGAGCTGGCCGAGCCAGATCGTCAGGCCGTCGAGCCCGGCGGGGACGCCGATCCGCAGGAGCCGGCGGGCGATGTCGCCCCGCGGCCGCATCTGACGGAACCGGATCCGCACTTCGCGATCGTCGCCCGTGCGTCGCCGCGGTCGTGCGAGCGTCGCCAGAACGACCAGGCCGCCGATGATCCGCGCGCACGCCGTGCCCGCGGCAATCCCCGTCACGCCCAACCGCGGCGACAGCCCGAGCAGGCCGAGCGACAGGACCGACGAGATGGCGATGTTGCAGGCGTTGACGAAAGCCATCGTCCACATCGGCGTCCGCGTGTCGCCGGCCCCGCGACGGCAGGCATTGCCGACGTACATCACCCCGCCGAGGCAGTGACCGATCGTCTCGACGCGGATGAAGCGCGTGGCCATCGCGGCGGCCTCGCTGTGCAGCCCGAAGAGCGACGGCACGATCGGCGCCGCCACGGAGACGACGACCGCCGCCGCCATCCCCATGCCCAGCCCGAGTCCCGTCGCCTGGGCCGCGAAGAGGTTCGCGTCCGCCGGCTTGCGCTCGCCGAAGGCGCGGGCGACGAGCGCGGTCGCGGCCGTTGCGACAAGCGTGAACAGGATCGCGATCAGCCAGCTGAAGTGGGCGGCCAGGCCCACGGCGACGGTCGCCTCCGGGCCGACGAAGCGGGCCAGGAACATGTCCCAGAAGCCGACGCACATGTTCAGCGCCTGCTCGCCGAGCACCGGGATCGCCAGCCAGAACATCGCCCGACCGACCCGGCCTGTGAGGATCGGCGACACCGGCGCACCTCCGGCCATGCCCGCATCCTCCGGCGAACCGCCGTCCGGAACGGAAGGCATCGAGATGCCGGACGCCTCGGGGTCGTTCAGTCCAGATCCGCTCATGGTGCCACGGTCCACCCGCTATCGCGTCCGGGGACGGAGCGAGTTCGACTCCCCTGCGGGACATCACGAACCATCGGACGGCAGAGGACGACCGACGCCAGTGCGATCGCCGCCGTCTCGACACGCAGGATCGTCGGAGTCAGGCGGCAGGGCGCGGCGCCCGCGGCGATGGCAACGGAGCGCTCGGCGTCCGTGAAGCCGCCCTCGGGGCCGATCAGCGCGAGGATGCTCCCGACGCCCGGATGCTGATCGAGCCAGGCAGACAACGCCGGCGCATCCGGCGAGGGATCGGCCAGCACGATCCGCTCAAACGCGCCGGCGGCCGTCAGTACCTCCGCGAGCGTCGCCGCTTCGCGGATCTCGGGCAGCCACGCCTGCTGCGACTGCTTGGCCGCGGCGATGCTGACCCGGCGCCACCGCTCCAGCCGCCCGGCCGCCGCCTCCGCCACGCTCCGCTCGGCCCGCAACGGCCACACGGCCCGCACGCCCAGCTCGGTACACTTTTCGATGAGGTCGTCCTGCCGTGCCTGCTTCGGCGGCGACACGGCCAGAGTCAGCGCGCAGACGGCGGCCGGCGGCATGGCGCGCACCGCATCGACATGAACGACGATCGTCCCCGAGGCGACGCGGACAAGTCGTGCATCGGCCTCGCTCCCGCGGCCGTCGAACAGCGTGACCGCGTCGCCGGCGCGGAGCCGTCGTGCGCCGGCCGCATGCCGGGCCTCGACCGGGCTGAGTTCAGCGTCGCCGAGGGCCAGCACCGGGTGATAGAAGCGGGGCGGGACCATGCGGGCATTATACTGCGTGGAGGACGGAACGGAGGTGCTCGTCGGCGTGACCTGTGTCTGCCGCGCCGTCGGCCGCGGCCGCGCGAAGAAGGTCCGCTTGCCGTTCGGTGAACGCCGCCGGGCGGCGGTCGAAACCGGCATCGACGCCCAATGCGGCGACGATCCGCGTGCGCAGGGCGTCGAGCCCGTCGCCCGTGGCCGCCGAGATGCGGACCGCCGCGGACGCCCATGCGGCGGGCACCCGCTCCAACGCCGCCGCCCCCGGCAAATCACTCTTGTTCAGGACCAGCAGCGAGGGCTGGTCCGGTTCGAATTCGCCCGCGACGCCCGGCAACCCCTCCTGCCCGGCCGCTGCGCCGTCGAGGATTACCAGGCGGAGGTCCGCCCGGGCGGCCTGCTGCCGCGCCCTCGCGATCGCCTCGGTTTCGATCGCGTCCGCCGTGGACCGGATGCCCGCCGTGTCGATCAGCGTGACGGGGACGCCCTCGATCGCCGCCGGTTCGCTGACGTAGTCCCGCGTCGTGCCGGGCACCTCGCTGACGAGCACGCGCGGCTTGCCGCACAGGGCGTTGGCGAGCGTGGACTTGCCCGCGTTCGGCGGGCCGACGATCGCGACGGAGAATCCGTGCAGCATGCGTACGGCAATGGCGTGCCCCGCGGTCAGGTCCGCGATCCGTTTGCGGGCGGCCTCCGGATCCGACCGCAGGAGCGACCGAAGACGGCCGATCTCGGCCGGGAGCGCTTCGCGCTGCCGCAGCAGCCAGGCGGCGGCCCGACGCGTCTGCGCGTGCGGGAGTAGCTCGTACACCTCGCGCTCGACGCGGTTCGCCGCCGGCCAGACATCCCCCGCCAGGTCCTCGGCCGCCACGATCGTCGCGCCGTGCCGCCGGAGCGCCAGGAGCAGACGCTGCACGACGCGCGGGCCGCCGTGGACGTTGAACTCCACGCGGCCGGTGCCGTCGCGATCGGTGCGGGCCGCGACGATCGCATCGTCGATGACCTCGTCGCCGTCAACCACCTGGCCGAGGCGAAGGCGATCCGCCGCCCACGCGCCATCGGCCGGCGGCGTGCGCGGGCGGAACACGCGGCGGAGCAGCGTCATCGCATCCGGCCCGATCACACCCACGACGGCAATCCCGGCCGGGATCATCGGGGTCAGTGCGGCGGCTCGTGTGGGAGTCTCGTTCATGACAGGCAGGCAAGACGTCTGCACCACAATCAAGGCGATTGGGCCGGACGTCGGGAACCTTCCGGCCCCCCCTTCTTCCCCCGGTACTCCGTACTCGACATTCAGTACCCGGCTTCCCTTCGTCGCTCCGTCGGCGCCTGCTCACTCCGTCCGCCCGATCGCCTTTTCAAACGCGATGGCGATGCCGCGCAGGCAGAGGTCGGGAACAATGCCGTCGGCAAAGTCGATCGTTTCGGCGAGCATCGCGGCGTCTCCGCCGGTCAGCAGGACGGCGGGCCACTTGTGGATCCGGGCCGCGTAGCGCTCGACGATCTCGCGGAGCGCCCCCCGCAGGCCGCAGACGACGCCGACCTTGATCGCCTCGACGGTGTTCGTGCCCCACGCCTCCGCCGGCGTCGTGATTTCCACCTCCGGCAGCAACGCCGTGTGTTCGTGCAGCGCCCGGGCGGCGAGGGCGACGCCGGGCAGAATCGCACCGCCCATGAAGATGCCGTCGTCGGAAACCAGATCGACCGTGACGGCCGTCCCGAATGACGCCACGGCGCAGGCCCTCTTCACCTGCCGGTACGCGGCGGCCGCGGAGCACAGCCGGTCGGCCCCGACCTTGTCGGGTTCGGGCACATTGGCGGTCAGCGGCGGGGCGATGTCGCGGCCGATCACCACCGGCTCCGCCTCTTCGCAATGGAGGGCGATCAGGCGGGAAAGCGCCTCCAGCTGCGGCGGCGCCACGGAACTGATCACGACGTGCCGCCGGGTAATCGGCGGAAGATCCGCCCACGCCTGCGACAGCCACGCCGGATCGGCCTCGATCTGCCCGGGCGTCAGGTGCCGCGCGGGGCGGACGCGGCCGTCGTACCATGCGGCCATGCCGATGCGCGTGTTGCCGATGTCGATCAGCAACGCGCTCGGCGGCGCCCCCAATCGCTGAACGGTTACGCTCACGTCGGCACCGCCCTGGGCTCTTCCGAGGAGGCGGCCCGCGCCTCGGCCAGCATTCGCCACAGCCGCTCGACCATCGGCTCGAGTCCGCTGCCCGTCACCGCGCTGATGCTCAGCACGTCAACCTCGACGGCGTCGCGCAGCTCCTGCAGGTGCGCCGACGAGTCCGTCAGGTCCATCTTGTTGGCGACGACGAGTTCCGGCTTCGCGGCGAGGTTGGCCGAGTACTTGGCCAGCTCCTCGCGGATGACCCGGTAGGCCTCCGGCGGAGTCAGCGCGCCGTCAAACGGGCAGATGTCCACCAGGTGCAGCAGCACCCGCGTCCGTTCGATGTGCCGCAGGAAGGCATCGCCGAGGCCGACGCCCTCGTGGGCGCCTTCGATCAGCCCGGGGATGTCGGCCATGACAAACCGGCGGTAGCCGCTCAGCTCGACGATGCCGAGCTGCGGCTCGAGCGTGGTAAACGGGTAGTCGGCGATCTTCGGCCGTGCGCGGCTGAGGCGGCTGAGGAGCGTGCTCTTGCCCGCGTTGGGCAGGCCGACGATGCCCACGTCGGCGATCAGCTTCAGCTCGAGGCGCAGCCACCGCTCCTGGCCGGGCTCGCCGGGGTCGGCACGGCGGGGCGCCTGGTGTGTCGCCGACTTGAAGCACTCGTTGCCGCGGCCGCCGCGGCCGCCCTGGGCGACGCACGCGCGGAGGTTCGGCTCGTTGAGGTCCTTCAGCAGCACCCCCGTATCGCGATCGTAAACCAGCGTGCCCGGCGGCACGCGGATGACGCAGTCGCGCCCGTTCTTGCCGTGCATCCGTCTGCCCATGCCCGGCGAACCGTTCTGGGCGATCCAGTGGTGGTGGCCCGCCAGATCGAGCAGGGTCGAGACCGACTCGTCGGCGAGCATGTAGACGCTGCCGCCGTCGCCGCCGTTGCCGCCGTCGGGCCCGCCCTTCGGGATGTACTTCTCCCGGCGGAAGCTCACGCACCCGTGGCCCCCGTCGCCCGCACGAACGTAGATCTCGGCTTCGTCGACAAACACGTCAATCGTCTCGCGCGAAAGGCGTCAGGAACCTTCCGATCCCGTCAGGCCCGAATCCTCTTGATCCACCGTCCCCACACTCACAAACCGCTCATGCGAGCCGGGGGGCCTGACGCCCTTGTTCACAAAAAAGCCGGGATGGCCGCGCGCGGCCATCCCTTCGCCATCCAGACACGCGGACCGAGGCCACGGCCCCGGGTCCGTCAGCCCTTCCGCACGTCGATCCGACGTCCGCTGAACTCGACGATCCCGTCCGCCAGGGCGAACAGGGTGTCGTCGCGGCCGCGGCCCACGTTCAGGCCCGGCTTGAACGGCGTGCCGCGCTGCCGAACGATGATCGAGCCCGTCGAAACACGCTGCCCGGCGAAGGCCTTCACGCCGAGGTACTGCGGATTGCTGTCCCGACCGTTGCGGGTCGAGCCTTGTCCCTTTTTATGCGCCATGACCAGATACTCCTGCGAGCAACGCTCGCCAGTCGTTTCCTGTTCGATCTATCGCATCACCCACTGCGGTTCCCGGCTCAGCCGGTGCGGAACCGCCGACGCCCGCGCCCCCGGCCCGCCCGGCAGGCGGTACGGAACGGCCAGCGTCTTGTACAGAATGAACATCCGCGGATTCTCCGGCCCGACGGGCCTGGCCGCGTCGAAGGCCGGGTTGGGGATCCGCTGCGTCTCGCCCGAGAGGCCGGAGATGTACACCGTCATCTCGCGCGCATTCGGATCAATGTCGGGCCAGATCGCGACGCCGTGCCGCGCCCGGTCCTTGCCGATCAACAGCTTGCCCGTGATCTGCGACGACGACAGCAGCAACGGGTCGTTCCATCGCCGCTGGATCGCGCGGAACGCCTCGGGACTCACGCCGATCTCACTCCGGACCACCTGCAGCGTGTCCGTCACGATGCTGAAGATCGGGTAGAACTTCGGCGCCTCGCCCGCCCGCGCCTCGGTGGCGGTGAACCGCACGCGGGACCACGTATCGCCCGCGGCCTTGTCGCCGGTGCGGAACTCGGTCGCGTCCTCGCCGGGGTTCTCCACCGTGTAAAGCATGTACCAGTAGACCACCGGCTCCGCCCGGCCGGGCACCGTGACCGCGATCCGCTCGGGGTCGCGGTAACGGAAGGTCAGCTCCCAGCTCTTGGGCACCAGCGACGGCTGCGGCGCGGCCTGGCCGATGGCGGCCATGACTGCCGAACCTAACCATCCTGCCAGCAAGTACTTGCGCTTCAGCATGGGATTCACCGGCCCCGGCGGTGGCATCACCCGGCACGCCCTATGCGCACCGCCCCCACCGCTCGGATGGAGACCCCAAAGGATATCGTCTCGGGGACCGTCTTGTCAACCCGCCAGCCAACGCCGCGAGCGGCGGCGGCTATCGGACCTCCGGGGTCCGCGATCCAGGGGCTTGAGCCTTGTCCGCACGCCGGTACGCTGCACGCACGCAAAGCCGCGGCGGCCCGGATGGCTGCGACGCGAACGATGGGCTGCGGGCTGGCGACGGGAGATCCTATGGCGCGCCTGGAACTATGCACGGCCGGGGACATGGGGCCATATCTGCTCGCGCCGGACGAGCAGGCTGACGAGTTGAGGGAGCGTTTCGGCGCGGCGGGCATCCCATGCGCCGTCGAGTGCGGCGTGGCGCAGGACGGCGGTACCAGCCGGTGCATCGTCGCCTTCGGCGTCGGCGCGAACCTCGCCGTCATCTCCAGGTTCCTCAACGACGCCGGCTATGACTGGGCCCTCGCCGGCTGGGAGGAGGCCTCCTGACGCGGCCTTCGACCGCAATTGGCTGCGTGCAGCCATCCGGCCGATATCTTGCGGGCACGCGGAACACCGCCGCACCTCGGCGCTGGCCTCGTCACGCCGGGTTGCCCGTGGCGGAGCAACATGCTATAAGTGCCGTTTTCAGGGAGCCTGACGATCGTGACGTACGAAGACCCCGCCAGCGCGTTGCAGGACCTTTCGGCCCGGATCTTTGCGATTCGGGACTCTCTTTGACTTGCCGGCCAAGATCGCCCGCATGGGCGAGCTGGAACAGAAGATGGCCGCGCCGGGGTTCTGGGAGAACCCGGACGCCTCCCGTGCGACCATCACCGAGGTGAAATCGCTCAAGGCGATGACCGACCCGGTCAAGGCCCTGCTCAAGCGCCAGGAAGACGCGCAGGTCCTGCTCGAACTCGGCCAGGCGGAAAACGACGCCGCCACGCTCGAGGAGCTGGACCGCGAGCTGGCCGCCATCGCAAACGAAATCGCCCGCGTCGAACTGATGGCGCTGCTCTCCGGCCCGCATGACGCGATGGACTGCTTCTTCAGCGTCCAGGCCGGCGCCGGCGGCACCGAGGCCTGCGACTGGGCCGCGATGCTCTTCCGCATGTATCTCCGCTACTTCGAGCGGCACGGTTATGACGTCGAGGAACTCGCCCGCACCGACGGCGAAGGCGCCGGCATCCGCAGCGTCACCCTCCGCGTGAAGGGACCGTACGCGACCGGCTACTTCTCGTGCGAGCGGGGCGTACACCGGCTCGTGCGGATCAGCCCGTTCGACGCGAACGCCCGCCGGCACACGAGCTTCGCCGCCGTCGATGTCCTGCCCGAACTGCCCGAGGCCGACAACGAGCTGAAGGAGAACGACCTCGACATCGTCTTCTTCCGCCGTGCCGCCGGGGCCGGCGGCCAGAACGTCAACAAGCTGTCCACCGCCGTCCGCATCCGCCACATCCCGACCGGGATCGTGGTCGAGTGCGTCAACGAGCGAAGCCAGCAGCAGAACAAGAAGATGGCTCTTTCGATCCTCGGCGCCAAGATCGAGCGGATGGAGCAGGAGAAGCGCGACAAGGAGATGGCGAGGCTCTACGGCGACAAGGGCGAGATCGCCTGGGGCCACCAGATCCGCAGCTACGTCCTCCAGCCGTACCAGCTCGTGAAGGATCTCCGCACCGGCGTCGAGTCGGGCAACCCGCAGGCGGTCCTCGACGGCGACATCCAGATGTTCATCGACGCCGAGCTGCGCCGGCGGCGGAAAACGGGGCAGTAGGCGCGGCCCCTGCGCCTTCGAAGGGCCTCGGACGTACTGGCGTATCAGCGGCTTCCGGGAACTCGAGCACATCCCGGAGGCGGATCGCGCCGAACGGCTGCGTCGGCTCGTTTCACGCCGCACGTACCCCTCGCTCATCGCCGGCGGCGCCCTGGTGTCCTGCCAATGGTTCCCACGACGCATCCGCGGCCGGCGGCTCACGCACCTGGGGCGGGCAGCGAAGGTCGCGCGGCTCCCGATGTGCCCCCGTTGCGGGTACAATCTGAAAGGCCTGCCGGGCGACGTGTGCCCGGAGTGCGGCACGCGGATCCACGGGAGCGGGCACCGGACTCCGGCGTAGCGTACCGTAACGCCCGAAAAGCGGAAAACGGAAAAAGTGAACGAGCGAAAACGGTACCGGATCGGGGGAGTCTGGCTCCTGCTGCTCGCCGGCGTGGGCTGCCAGCGCCCACATGCCGCGCCGACGACAACGACGGCCGCGACCCAATCCGCGGCCCGGAACCCCAGTCCCGAGCCCCGGTCCGCCGCCGCCTCGCCGGAGCTGCAGCAGTTCCGCAAGCGGATCGAGGAGACCTCGCCCGCGAGGCTCGACGGGGCGTACCTCTACTTCGCCGCGTCGCTGCCGGACCGGGTGTCGCAGGCCGAGTACCATGACTTCGTCCGGCAGATGGCCGACGCCGACGCCAACCAGCGGGCCAACGGCATCTGCGGCGTGGGCGCGGCCAGGCAGCCGGCCTCGGCCGACCACCTGCTCCGGGCGCTTCGCACGGAGGCCGACCCGTTCAACCGCACGATGATCGTGTGGTGCCTGCGGGCCTACGCCGACGATGAGCGGGTCGCCGAGGCCCTGGAGGCCTTCCTCTCGACGGCGAAGGATATCGACTTCCAGCGGTGCCTCGCGCCGCCGGGGCGGGTCGTGTACGTCGGCTTCCCGCCGCCGTTCGGCGGCGCCGCGTTTGAGGCGTTCAAGGCCCTGCTGTCGATGAAGGGCCGCGACTACATGCTCAACGGCGACGGCTGGCGGCGGTTCGCCGAGCGGTTCGACAGGAACATCGATCTCCGCCCGTGCAGCGCGATCGACACCTCCCGATTCAAGTCCGAGCCGCCCGAGTTCGACATCCACAAGAAGGCCCAGGAGATGATCGAGGACTTCCGTCAGGGCAGGTAGGCGCCGCGGCGACCGACGCTTGCGTACATGGCCGCCGGGACTCCGCATGCCGTTTGCCGCCCCGCTTGCGGGTGCCCCGCGGACCGGCGTAGAATCAGCAGCGGGCCTGACGGAGCACGGAGGCACTCGTGGCAATCAAAGAGAATCGGATCCACAATACGGATTGCATCAAGGGCATGGCGGCGCTGGCGCCCGGCAGCGTGGACTTCGCGTTTGCCGACCCGCCCTTCAACATCGGCTACGACTACGATGTCTACGACGACAAGCAGGACTACCGCAAGTACCTCGACTGGTCGCGCGACTGGATGGCCGGCGTCGCCCGCGTGCTGAAACCGACAGGGACGTTCTGGCTCGCGATCGGCGACGAGTACGCGGCCGAACTCAAGCTGATCGCGCAGAACGACCTGGGTTTCATCTGCCGCAGCTGGGTCGTGTGGTACTACACGTTCGGCGTACACTGCAAGCGGAAGTTCACCCGCAGCCATGCCCACCTGTTCCACTTCGTCCGCGACGCGAAGGAGTTCACGTTCAACATCGAGGCGATCCGCGTCCCCTCGGCCCGGCAACTCGTCTACGCTGACCGGCGCGCCGCGGCCGGCGGCCGGATGCCGGACGACACCTGGATCCTCCGGCCGCAGGATCTGCCCGAGGGGTTCCGTCCGGAAGAGGACACCTGGTTCTTCTCCCGCGTGTGCGGGACGTTCCGCGAACGGTCGGGCTGGCACGGCTGCCAGATGCCGGAGCAGTTGCTCGGGCGGATCATCAAAGCGTGCTCGAACCCGGGCGATCTCGTGCTCGACCCGTTCGGCGGAAGCGGGACGACGCTGGCCGTCGCCAAAAAGCTCGGTCGGCGGTGGCTCGGATTCGAGCTGTCGTCGCAATACGCCAAACGCATCCAGGACCGTCTCGACGAGATTGCGCCGGGCGACCCTTTACAGGGGGCCGAGAACCCGGTCACAAGCGCCCCGCCGACGCCGGCGACCATCCCGACGCGGAAACGCGGCCGACCGCGCACCGTACGCCCGTCCGAGACCGGCCTGTTCGGGTTTCTGGACGACGAGTCCCATGCGGCCACGGGGTGATCGCCCGTCCGCGCGGCGACCGGAACCCGCGGCGCGAACGCGGGAAGACGGGAACGTGAAACAGTGAGAACGGCACGCGACGGGGGTCTCCCGTAATGAAAACGTTCAGGGTCCGCTGCCCGTTGGCTTGCCTGCTTGCGATGCCGGCGGCGCTGGCGTTGTGCGGCGTTGCGCAAGGGCAGAACTTCTACCAGCTCTACAAGCCGCGGACGTATCGCATCGACCCGCCGTTGTCGCCGGCGATGCCCAACGGTCTCGTTCCGGGGGCGCTGGCGTACCGCGCCGCGGGAAACGGCGGCGCCGGCTCGCTGCTGGTGGGCTGGCAGACGCCGGACGGCAGCACGGGCGAGATGCTCGAGGTCGCCGTCGATCTGGACACCACCCCGCCGTTCGAGTCGGACAACGATGCGCAACTCCTGGCGCGGGTGGACGCCCTGCGGCTCGTGCGGGAGCTGGACTCCGTGTCGGACCTGAACGTCGTGGCGATCTCCCGTGCGAGCGGGACGCGCCTGGCGGCGTTCGTGTACGGCAGGTTCACGACGGACGTTGCGGGGAACGTGGCGAACATGGCGGTCGGCACGTCGAGTCAGCCGCTGCCGCCGACCCGCCTCGGATCGAACATCGCCCCGGAGGGCGTCGCACTCGGCGGCACGCGGAACATCGGCAGCGGGGTGTACACCATCGCGCAGCCGATGTTCGCGAACGACCCGGCCGGGCTCTGGGTGACGGACGCGACGAACGGAAAGTGGGTCGATGCCGACACGCGCAACACCGGCGGGGCGAACGACATCTCGCCGCTGCTCGCATGGAGCGGCGACACCGGCACCGTGAACCTCGACCCGGACCGGCACCAGTTGCGCGCGGTGGACGCGGTGGGATACACCTCGTTTCTGCTGACGGCCCGGCGGCGCGACCCGAACGATGCGGCGTCGATCGAGTACTACCTCGTCCAGGTGAATACGCTGTCGCAACACGTGCTGGCCGTGGCCGGCCTCGCCGAGGTGTTTGATGCGCGGATCACGTCGCCCTCGGAGGCCCCGGGCGGCGGCCTGGATGTCACGACCCGTCCGGACGGCACGGTGCGAATCGCCCTGAGCACCGCGGGCAGCGGAAAGTACATCGGCGTGGTGGACGGGCGGCTCGTCGCCGAGGGCAGCCCGGCGGTCGCGGGCGACACGCCCACACCCACGCCGGGCAGCGAGGCCGTCGTGTGGGTCTGCCCGGGGATCGGGCTGGGCCTGCCGGCGATTCTCCTCGCCGCGGGTTGCTGCATCTCCCATCGGCTGCGGCGCCCGTCGGACGGGGACGCCCGCCCCGGCAGGACTACCGCGCGGCACGCGGCGTTTCCGCGAGGATCTCTTCCATCATGGCCCTGGGGCCGAGGTCCTCGCCGGTAGCGATGCGGACGAGTTCGTCCCAGCGGACGCTCGCGCCGGGCCCGAACACCCTGGTCTTGAGGAACTCGCCGACCTGCGCACGCCCGTAGTACACGGGGTTTGCGGCGTCGGTCTTCAGCACGTCGCGCACAATCGCACGGCGAAGCTGCGAGGCGAACAACTCGCCCATCATGTAGCTGTGATAATACGCGGGTGAACTCACGATGTGGATCTTGCTGGCGTAATCGGGCGCGTTGCGGCCGCCCGGGCGGCGCAGGAGCTGGTACTTCTCCACGAGGTCCCACCAGAGGCGGTTGAGGTCGCGGCCGGGATCCTCGTACATGGCGGCCTCGAAGCGGACCATGACCTGCGACCACGCCGCGAAGATCAGCAGGCGGTTGCGGTTCATGCGGCGGCCGGCCTCCGCGACGGCCTTCGCGTCCGGCACCTGGAGGCCGACGGACTGCATCCAGTCGGGCTGACGCGTGAGATGCTCGAACATCATCGCGATGGCCTCGGTCGTGAACGTGGCGGCGGGCGTGCGCACGATCCACGGCAGCGACCGCGGCAGGTACCTGTCGTACGTCGCGTGGCCGAGTTCGTGAAGCATCGTGCCCGTCCATTGCTCATTCGGCACCACGTTGGCCATGACGCGGATGTCGCCCTCGCGGTCGAGGTCCATGCACATCGCGTGGGGGTACTTGCCGGGGCGCTCGTAGAGGTCGCTGCGCGCCAGCACATCGTCCACGGGCAGGCCGATCCCGGCCCAGAATCCCCCGGCCAGCTTCACGGCGTCGGCGTTCTTGTAGATCGCGTCGAGATCGACCTTGTACACCGACGGCGGCTCCTGGAAGAACGGGTCGTGGTAGTGCCAGGGGCGCAGGTCGGCAACGGCGATGCCGTAGTCCGCGGCGAGCATGCGGTCGATCTCGTCCTTGGCGGCGCGGAACGTCTCGCGCATGAGTCCGTGCAACTCGTCGAAGAGCTTGAGGACCCGGCCCTCGCTCATCTCGTCGAGCTGGAGCTTCATGTCGTAGTAGTTGCGGTAGCCGAGCCTGCGGGCGGCCTCGTTGCGGAGAGCGATCAGCTCCCTGAGGTCCTTCTCGACGACCGCGCCGACACCCTTGGCGGCCTCCCACACGGCCCGGCGCTCGTTGCTGTCGCGGGATTCGAGCAGGATCTTCCGGACCGCGCTGTCGGTCAGCGCCCGGCCGCCGACCTTCGCCCGGTAGACATTGAAGGCCTGGGTGATGGCCGTGGACCTCGCCGTGATCTTCTTGAGCAGTTCCGGGTCGAGTTGCTTGCCGGCGTACTCGAGGTAGACCAGTTCGATCTGGCGGGCCAGCAGCGGGTCGGGCTTCGCATCCGCCTTCTGCAGGTCTTCGCGAATGGCCTTCAGCCGTGCGAAGGCGGCCCGATCGGCCAGGGCGGCGTCGAGGGCGTTCTCCGCCGCCTCGGCCGCGGCGTAGTCCTCATCCTTGCCCGAGGCGAGGGCCTTCCAGTGGGCCCGCGACACGGCGATGCTCAGCGGGCGGATGTTGGCCTCGTACTCGGCGATGAACCGCCGGCCGTCGGCAACGCCGACCGGCCCGTCGCCGACCGCGCGATGGGGGAGCAGGACCAGGCAGATGAGGATGGCGGCGATGCCCGCCGCGACAAACGACCCTTGAGCCAGCATATTCACGACCGTCTCCTTTGGACTGAACCCCGAGCACGCCATCTTACCTTGAACGGCATCCGGCCGACAGGGGGGACGCGATGAGCCAGGCCGCTCAGGCGGTGTGTGCCGGCACGGCACAGATGGTTCGCTGAACCGTGGCGCCCGCTCAAGGCTGTCCGCCGGGGTGGGCGGGGACCGGCGCGGCGGCGGCCGGGCTTCCGCATGACTTGCGGATGACCATCTCGCAGTCAAGCAGGATCTCGCGCGGGGGCAGCGAGGGATCGGCCAATCGGTCCAGAAGGACCCGGGCGGCGATCCGCCCGATTTCGTCGAGGGGTTGCCGCATCGTGGTCAACGCGACCGGCGTCAACGTGGCATACTCGACGTCATCGACGCCTACGACGGCCACCTCTTCCGGAACGCGAATTCCCAGCGTGAGCAATTCGCAGATCATCTGCGCCGCCATGTGATCGTTCACACATACGTACGCGTCGGCTCCCGACTCACGCAGGCTCTGCCGGTGGAATTCCGTGACCCCATACTGCCACGCGAAGACCTGAATGCTCTCCGGCGTACAGGCGGCGCCGGCCTCGGCGAGGGCCTCTCGAAAGCCCGCGATACGCGCGGAGACGGACGACGTCACCGCCCCGGCCGTGGCGAAATGGATGCGGCGCCGCCCCAGGTTCCACAGATGCCGGGTCAACCGATAGGCACACCGACGATTGTCGATGGAAACCAGGTCGAACCGCGACCGGCGCGGCCAGACACACGTGTCGCGGTCCACCAACACGACCGCAATCCCGGCATCGCGGAGGATGTCGGTGATCCGCTCGTTCAGGCACATGTCCGCCCCGTCCAACTCGAGGGGCACGAAGCACACGCCTTGCACACCCCGGTTCTTGTACTCTCGGCACATCTCCTCCACCCGGCGCTCAATCACCGCATGCGACTCGGGCAGCGTCGGCGGGGGCGTCGGCGTTCGCTGGCCAGGCTGCTCGCGGCGCGTGAGTTCCGCTTGTTCTCCCAGATCGAGGTGCGAGGCCGTCAGGTGCCTGCCGGCATCCTCCACCTCGCGGGAAACGGCCTCGTAGATCCTTGGAAAGATCCCGCCCCAGCCGCTCAGGGTCAGGAAGCTGACGGGCCCGCGACTCTCTACAACGCGCTTCTGCACGAACGATCCCATGCCGCGATGCCGTACGACGTAGCCTTCCCGCGCCAAGTCGCGGAGCGCACGAGAAGCGGTGACACGCGAAACATCGAAGCGTTGTTGTATTTCGTTCTCCGTTGGGATCTGATCGCCAACGGAAAGTAATCCACGCACGATTTCGCTCTTCAGGTGCTCGTAGATCTGGCGATGTTTAATACGTGATTGGCCAGCCATCAATTCACCCACGCGGCGTATCGCCTAATGACTCTTATTTGCCTTATCGCATGATAGAGCATTTTTCGGCGAATGTCAAGACTTTCCGCTTGACGCCTGCCGATATTAGGGGTACAATGACGCACAGTACGCAGCAACGGGAGTGCTTCCGAAACACAGTAGGCAGAAGTGTCCCGGTATGCTGTTCCGGTAATTGAAGGTGGAACGCTTTCATGTCGCTTCAATACACGGGATCGTGCTCAAGCCAGGGCTCCAGGCGTCCTCGCGGATTCACGCTGATTGAGTTGCTCGTCGTCGTAGCGATCATCGCCTTACTGATTTCGATTCTGCTGCCGTCGCTCTCCCGCGCGCGCCTCCAGGCGCGCAACGTGTCGTGCCGGGCGAACGCGTGGCAGATCTCCACAATGACGGCTCAGTACCAGTCGGAAAACGCCGGGTACCTGCCGATCATGTACAACTACTACGCCTACGCGCGCGGACGGCACGATGCCCCGGCCCGGGCGTGCTGGTTGTCGGTCGCGCTGCGGCACTACCATGCCGGCACGGCCAACCTCAAGCAGAGGTCCGGCGGGCGGCTCGATCCGAACGCGGTCTGGTACCCCGAGACCGGCCTGTTGGAGGAGTACGAGCGGTCGCTGCTGCCCGAGTTCTTCATCTGCCCGTTCCAGCGGGGTACGGGGGCGGGCAAGGTCCTTGTGCGATCGGACCAGTGGTTCACCTACTACGAGTGGCAAGGCCGGCACGAGCTGTACCAGACGTGGCTCTGGGAGGACATCGTCCAAGACAAGACCGGGCAATACTCCTGGCCCGGCGGCGCAGGCTCGGCCAAGCGGGGGATCGCGAAATACTCCGTCTTCAGCTGGAATCGCGTCGTCGAGGGGATCCGAAACGGCGTATCGGACGCGGCCAACCGGCCGGAATACCGCAACCTGCTGCATCGCCGGTGGGAGCGCGTGAGCAAGGAGCTTCGCACGACGAGCCTGGCAAACGTCACGACGGTCTTCTGTGCGCAAGGCGAACACAACGTGTTTCAGGATGTGGCCAAGTTTGGCCGGTGCAATGTGAACAGCCACCGCACGACCGCCGGCGGCGGGACCAACGCGACGTTTGCCGACGGCCACGTGGAATGGGTGGTGGGAACACGGATCGGGTGGCCCTGAGCGGCCCCGTTGCAGGCGGATCGTGGACCGCGGCGATGTGACCTTTTGCCGCGGCCGGAACTCGTGAGAAGGTCAGCGTCAGAGGAGGCGAAATCATGATCGTGTCGAGGCACGCAGGCAGAGGCGTTCTGTTCGTGGTCGCGGTGGCGTCTGGGGCCGTACTGGCCGCCGGCGCGACGCTCCACGCCAACATCCTGGCCAACGGCGATTTCGAGGCCGATCCGGACGGCACGACCGTTGTGGCGCAGGACGCGGTCATCAAGAACGCGATCACGGCGTGGCGGGTGTTCGGCGTCGGCGGAGCGAAGGGCACGGCCAAGGTCACCGGGGCCGCGGCCAGCAGCGGCGCCAAGGGGATCGAACTCTCGTATGATATTCAGGGCCTCGACTCGGCGATCGACAAGGACGAGGCGGACCTCGGAGCGCCGATTTCCGGGAACCGCGTCTACCGCCTTCTCGTCGATGCACGGGACGGCGGGCCGTACGGCGGTACGCCGCACTTTGCCGCCGGCCTCCAGATCCACCAGGCGGGGACCAACAACTTCCTCGGCGGCCGCGGGTTCGGCTTCGATCCGGGCGCGGCGTTCGAGACGGTCGGCACCACGATGAAGGCGCCGGCGACGGCGGGCTGGCTCAGTTCCCGGTTTGACGTGGGCGGCGTGGCGGGCCGCTCGGTCCACCTGGACAACGCGCGCGTCGTGGACGTGACCACGGCCGACCGCATGATCAACGGCGGTTTCGAGAATTCCGCGTCGCGGCTCCTGGGCTGGCGGTTCTTCGCCGTCGCCGGCGCGGCCGGCACGGCGACGCTCAGCCCCGACGCCAACAGCGGGCAGAGTGCGGTGTTGCTCCAGCGGACCGGGATGGCCGGCGACTCGGGACTCGACACGTGGGGCGGCGACATCGACATCGCCGCGATCGGCGGCGAGACCGTCAACCTGTCGTTCGCCGCGAAGCGCGTGTCCGGCACCGGACGCATCGGGTGGAACATCTCGATGTTCGACGCGAACCACACGTACCTGGCCACGGCAGCGATGGGCGACGCGCTGCCGGGCACGGCCGCGTACTCGCTGTTCTCGAGCGGGAACGTCACGTTGCTGCCCGGGGCCGCATACATCAGCGTCGGATTCCGCGTGTTCGATGCGCCAAGCGCGTTCCTGATTGATGACGTGAAGCTCGTGCCCGAGCCGACGATGGGGCTTCTGCTGCTGGCAGGCGTGCCGGCAGTCGTCCGACGCCGCCGGACGGCGTAACGCGCAGGGGTCTTTCGCTTGCTATTGTTTTCGGCGGCGCTGCAGCCCGCGGCGCCGCCGGACACGGATTGTCTGTCTATAGGCCGAACGAAGGAGGCATATGCCATGTCCGATTGTTTCTGGAGTCGAGCGGGGCGGGATCGGGTCGTGTTCGGGATTCTCACGGCAGGCATCGCCGCGTGGTTGATCGGGCCCGCGTCGGCGCGCGGGGCGGGTCCGGCCGATCCTCGCTGGTGGGCCCGCGTGACGCTGGGCGCGACGAACCAGCAGGGCGGCATGGAACAGGTCGAGCACTCGCCCGACGGCCTGACGGCGGCGGACACCGTCGGCGGGCTCGGCTGCCGCAAGCTCCTGCCCAACGGCGGCAATCGGTACATGTACCTGAGAGTGGCTGACTGGTACTATCCGCCCGGCGCGGGGCCGGGCGTGACGGCGCTGGTGTACTACTACAGCGCCGGCAACGTGCCGTTCTGGCTGGAGTATGATGCGGCCGACGGCACGGCGTACAAGGCCAGCTCGACCCGGAACACCGGCGCCGAAGGCAAGTGGAAAGCGGCGCTCTTCTGGCTGCCGGATCCGCGCTTCGCCGGCCACCAGAACAGCGGGGCCGACCTTCGCATCGCAACCAGCAACGCCGCGACGGACCTGCACATCGCCGTCGTCGGAGTCGCCCGGCCCGCAGGGCCCTATGTGGCCGGCGACCGCGACGACGACTTCTCCGGCGAGACGTTCGGCGCCACCCAAAAGATCGTCGCCACGCACTACTTCTACTGGTACAGCGTGTACACGCGCCAGCACCTCATCGACGGCGACGCGACGGACGCCCTGACCGATCATCCCGCGATGATCGCCGGCGTGCCCGGCTGCGAGTACATCACTGCCAGCGGGATCGAGATCCCCGCGGACTACAGCTTCCTCGCCACGACTTACCACCGGCGCGAGCTGCAGGACATGATGACCGCCAAGCTCGACGTCGCCATGCCCGTCTACTGGGGCGACAATGAGAACCTGTCGTGGGCCGTGCCGGGCCTTGCCAAGATGGTCGAGACCATGGACCAGATGGTGCTCGAGGGGCACAACCCGCCGAAGGTGGCCATGTTCTACGACACATCCACGCTCTTGTTCGGTTCGCCCTTCAACGGCAAGAGCGATCTGACCACCGAGGACGGCCGCAATTACTTCATCAAGCAGGTCCTCGACTTTTTCTCCGTCATCCCCCCCCGCTACTGGGCGCGGATCGACGGCCGGCCGGTCATCGTGCTCTACAGCGCCGCCTTCGCCCAGGCCTGGAACCAGGGCGCGTTTACCGCGCTGAACACGCGGTTCGCGGCGGTCTTTGGCGGGTTGACGCCGTACGTGATCCGCGATGTCAGCTGGACGGGCGTGACCACGGACAGCACCTGCGGCTTCGGCGCGGCACTGCTGGGCCCCATGCTCTACGGTACGGCCAGCGTCGGCCCGGGCTATGATGATTCCGCGGTGCAAGGCCGCACCCCCCAGATCCGCAGTCGGCGCGGCGGCCAGACGTACATCGACGACTGGAACACGATCCTCAACAGCTACGGCGGCACCAAGGTATTCGCCGAAACGTGGTCGGAGTATCACGAGGGAACGGACATCGCCGATTCCCGCGAGTACGGCCGGCAGTACATCAACCTGACGCAGGAGTACGCCTCGCGGTTCAAGGGCTACTGGGGCGGCGCGGACAACGCCATCGTCCTCGACAACACGATCCCCTCCACGCAGTACGCCGGACGGCCGGTCAGCGTGACGGTGACGGTCAGGAATACCGGCTCGACCACGTGGAGCGAGGCCGCGGCCTATCGGCTTGGCGCGGTGAACGACTCGGATCCCTTCACCGCCGACAACCGGGTGCGGCTGCCGGCGGGCGTCACCGTCGCGCCGGGGCAGACGTATACGTTCGACTTCGTGATGACCGCGCCGGCGGCCGGGTCGTACCTGACCGACTGGCGGATGGTCCACGACGGCACCGGCTGGTTCGGCGAGACGCACCGCGAGACGGTCACCGTGGTCAGCGGGGCGCCGACATGCGTCAAGGAGTCGGATGCCAACGCCCTGGTCAATCCCGAGTTCGACGGGACCGGCGGCGCGCGGGGCGGCAACGTGACCGGCGACGTGCCGGACGGCTGGCGGGCGTTTGCCATCGCCCCGGGCACGGGGGAGATCGACCTGCTGCCGGTCGCGGCGAACGAGGTCTACGCCGGGAGCCCCGCGGGACGGGCCGTCCGCTGGGAGATCGGCGTGACCTCCGGCGGATCGGGCGGCGACTCCGCACTGGACAAGTGGATTCCGTTGACGGAGCCGATTTCCCCCGATCGCGTCTACCAGCTCCGCGTGGACGTGCGCGACGGAGGCAAGTACGGCGGATCGCCCGCGTTCACCGCGGGCATGAACGTCTTTAACGGCGAGACGCACCAGTTCGGGCGGGGCTACGGACTGGACCCCGCCTCCGCATGGGAAACGATCGGCACCACGATCGGCTCGCGCAGCGACAGCACGCACCTCTCGGTGCGGTTCGACGTCGGCGCCGAACCCGAGCGCTCCGTCCACCTGGACAACGCCCGGGTGTACGACGTCACTGAGGCCGACCGGATGATCAACGGCGGTTTCGAGAACTCGGCCACGCGTCTGCTGAACTGGCGGTTCTTCGATACGACCGGCGGGAACTCGGCGAGCATCAGCACGGACGCCCACGGCGGCGGCAATGCCGCGCTGCTCGTACGGAACACGACGGACGGGGACACGGGGCTCGACCTCGAAGGCGGCGGCCTGTACCTGGCCGCGATCGGGGGCGAGTCGCTGAACGCCAGTTGCTACGCGAAGAAGGTTGCGGGCGACGACGACACGCGGCTGAGCATGGTCGTCGCCTACTTTGATGGGAATTACACGTTCCTCGGCGTACAGGACGGCCGGCTGATGAACCCGGGCGCGGATGCGTATGAGCAGCTCAGCCTCAGCGTGACACTGCCGGCGAGCACCCGCTATATCTCGGTCGCGTTCCGCGTGCAGAACAGCGGGTGGGCGCCCCACACCGGGGCGTACCTGATCGACGACGTGGTGGTGTCGCGCAAGGGCCTGCCGCGCGTCGGCAATATCATCACGAACGGCGACTTCGAGCTGGTGCCGCCCGACTGGGGCACCGAAGGCAGCGACCTCTACGACGTGATCAGCATCCCGAACTGGCGGGCGTTCGCCGTCGGCGGGGCGTACGGGTTCTACTACGGCCGAACTGCCGCCGCCACCAGCGGCCTGGTCGGCATGGAGGTGGGGAGGTCCTTCACCGGGCTGGGAGGCGACGGGGCCATCGACAAAGACGACCCGTCGCTGGCGGAGTCAGTGCCGGCCGAGGAGCGCGTGTACCGGCTCCTGGTGGATGCGAAGGACGGCGGACAGTACGGCGGGACGCCGCACCTGGGCATCGGCCTGTTCGGCGGCCAGCCCCCGTGGGACCGCCACCAGTGGGGGCGGGCGATCGGCGTCGATCCGGGGACGGACTTCGAGACGTTCGGCGTCTCGGCCCGGTCCACGGCGACGGGCACGCAGCTCGGCGTCCGCCTCGACATGGGCGGCGACTTCGACCGCTCGGCGTACGTTGACAACGTGCGCGTGCATGACGTGACGTACGGCCAGAATCGCATGATCAACGGCGGCTTCGAGAACTCGGCGTCGCGGGTCCTGAACTGGCGGTTCTTCGCCGTCGCGGGCGCCAATGGCTCCGTGACCCTCAGCTCGGACGCCGCCAGCGGCGCACGGGCCGCCCGGCTGGAGCGGACGAACACGGACGGCGACCTGGGCCTCGATCTGTGGGGCACCGACGGCGTCCCGACACTCGGCGGCGAGACGATCACCGTGAGCTTCGTCGCCAAGAAGGTTTCGGGCGACGCGGCGTCGCGGCTCGGCCTGCAGGTGGCCACGTTCGACGCCAGCGGGGCCTTCCTCGGCGACGCGTTCGGAACCCGCTACGAAGTCGGCACCGCGTACACCGCGTTTTCGACCGGGCCTTTGACGCTCGGCGCCAACGTCCGGTACGTCAGTATGGGGTGGCGATGCCTCAACGACGTCGGCGGCCAGCATCCGGGCGCCTACCTGCTCGATGACGCGTCCATCACGGCAACCGAGCCGACCCCGCCGACGCCGGTGAATATCCTGACGAACGGCGACTTCGAGTCGGATCCCGACGGGACCGAGGTGACGGGCCACGACTTCATCAACGTGACGACGTTTACGCGCTGGCGGGCCTTCGCCGTCAGCGGCGCGGCCGCGACCATGCGGGTGACTTCGGCGGCCGCCCGCGAGGGAACGCGCGGGATGATGCTCGCCCGCGATCCCGGCTACACGACGCCGGGCGACCGGGGCTTCGACAACGACAACGCCCGCTTCGAACTCAGGCCTGGACTGTCCTATCACGCCGAGTTCTGGGTGAAATCGGGCAACGCCGATCTCTCGGACCAGACGTTCAACTTCAGCTTCCCGCTGTTCGCCTGCCAGACCCTGGGCGAGGCCCCCGGCAGCGTAAACGGGCTGACGGCGACGGCGACATGGCAGAAGATCGTGACGCCGAGCTTCCGTTATGCGGGTGCGACGCACGCGCACATCGCGTGGCGCGTCACGGAGGACGGCGGCGAAGACGCAATCGTCATCGCCATGCCGCGGGTCATCGGGCGGCCCGTCGCCCAGGACGTCGACGACGACGGCGACGTGGACCTGACGGACTTCGGCGCGTTCTCGGCCTGCTTCAACGGGCCGAACCGGTTGTGGGCGGGGTCGCCGCTCGCCGGGCAGGGCTGCGCGTGCGTTGACCTGGACGGAGACGGCGACGTCGATCTGGCGGACTTTGGCGGCTTCTCGGCCTGCTTCAACGGGCCGAACCGGCCGCCGGCGTGCCCGTAGTCACGGAGCCGTCGGCTCATCCTCGCCTTCGTGGCGGGAGCCTGACCGTTCGGGCCGATCGAAGCGTTGTCGCCCGGGTCCTCGAGAGGCGGCGCGGACGTGGGACTGCACGGGCGCGCCGGGGATCGAACCGGAGGTCATCCGGTCAAGAGCCGGTGGCTCTGCCGACCGAACTGTGCGTCTGTTCAGGCTGGCCGGAGGGATCGAGCCTCCGTCACCCGTTCCGGAACCTCAGCGGCTCCGGGCAACGGGCACGCTGAACGGCCGTCCTGCGGCGCCGGACGAACTGCACGGCAAGCGCGGAAACAGGCGTCTCGCCACGCGCGTGAGGCCCCTTCTGTCCTGGCGTCCTGCTTGCCGTTTCGGGGCAGATTTGAGGCGACTTCGTGCGACTCCGTGAGGCGCGACGACGCATCGGATGCCGCGCATGAAAACGCCCGGATTCCTGAAGAAATCTGCAGATTTCCGGGCGATTCTGCGGTCTTTGACGAACTGGGTAGGGCCGGAGTTGAACCGGCGACACACGGATTTTCAGTCCGTTGCCACGACAACACCGACGGCAACGTAACCGGCGCATCTGCAAACGGTTGCGACACGGAAGCCGAAAACGCTTCGGCCGTCTCGCCGTGTAGCTCGCCGTTTTCAGCCCCCATTCTTCCCGATTTGAGGCTCGTTGTCGAGGCTTGGCCGACCCTGCCCGAGCCGATCCGGGCGGGCATCCTCGCATTGGTGAAGACATCCCGCCACAGTGGCGGCTGACGTTCGCCCCGGCGTCCGTCTGCCGGTGCGGGCGACGTGGGCATACAGAGACTCACCGGCTGGAGCAGGACAATGACCCACAGCAAGACCAGGAAGGTGATGAGCGAGAGCAGGACGGACGACCCGATGCCGAGCAACGTTCGCGAGGTGTTGGCGATGAACGCCATCGAGTTGGCGTCCAGAGTCCTCGCAACGCACGCGGATCAGGGCGAGCCTATAGAGCCGGGCACGGCGGCGCTGCTCGCCCGCGTGCTGAGCCGCTGACCTCCTACTGATCCGATCCGGGGCGCGGGAGTCTCTCGGCTTCCGCGTCCCGTCCTTTTTCTGATCCACGGCCAGCCGCAGGACCGCGAGGGACGCACACACGGGCTCGCCGTGGCACGCAACGCACGCGGGCGGTGGTTTGCTACCTCCCGGCCCGTATGCGTGGCCCCTGGACTCTGCGAGCGGCCCGGTCGAGCGCGTGGGTCAGTGTCCCCCCCGCCGTCTTCTCGAAGTCGAACCCCGGCATGGGGTTGGAATCGCGGGGCTTGCAAGCGGCCTCGCGCCCGATGCGGCCCTCGTCCCGCCCGGCTTCCGGTTGTCTCGACGGCGACCTTTCGCGATGGTCCCCTGCCCGGCATGACGACAGCCGTGACCTACCCCGTGTTCCTTCGCCGACTCGGCTTCCGTGGTAGCGGGATCACGGTGACGCCGTTTCGTCCTTCCTGCCCGTCACGAAACTCGGACATGTCCGAGTTTGTCGCCCACCCTCTTGAGCCAAGCGGCACGGCACGCGCGCCCGATCGGGCGCGGGGCAGGGGGCAGAGATGCGCGGGGACGGGGGCGGGAGTCACAGGGCGGGATTCTTTGACCAGACGGCCCCCGGCCGCGCGGATGCGGTACCGAAGCTAACTGGTTCTCGCCCACATCACGAAAAGGGAATCCGACCATCAACATCAGGAAATAAGGGTGTCACTGTGACACCCTTTTGACTGTCGTCCCGAAGAAGCCCGGCAACGATTGCCGGGCGTGGTGGTGGACGCCGGGCGTTGCATCCGGGGCGCAGTCCGCAACGCCGACGCAGTGCCGATGTGGGCGCGCAGGTGGGCGTCATCGACATCGACTCCCTATCTGCATGCCGGAGGCCGGTTGGGACCGGCAAAGCACCGGGCGAACATGCTGAAGTCGATCAGATCTACGTCGCCGTCGCCATCCATGTCGGAGTTGACATTGCATACCGGAGGTGGCGGCACCGGCTGATTTGGGCCGTTGAAACACGCCTGGAAGACGGTGAAGTCCGTAAGATCTACGTCCCCATCGCCGTCGAAGTCCGGGTTGGGTGTATACTCATCCGCCCCCATATCCACACGCCCGTTATGTACGCGGGGCTGATCGTCGATGTCCGTCTCACCCGTGTAGTCCCCGTCCGGGTCGCCCGCGTTGATGCAGGGAGAGTCCCGCGAAAGGTGGTAGTCGTTGTCTTGCCACGTGATCGGATTGTTGTCCGAACCGTCGGCGTCGAAGAAGAGAGGCTCGCGGGATATGTTGCCCGGCCCCCAATCGAGTGTCCCGCTCCAACCGGGTGGAGTTTCCACTGCCGCGTGGCCACCTTGCACATCGCTGTAGCGAATGACTAGCAGTCCGTCGCCGGGGATAATCTCGTATCCGTTGGACGGTGTGTTGCCCCAAAGGATGCAGTTCGTCAATGTCACTGCGTTGCTGCCCAGATAGATCGTGCTCCGGGTGGAGGTGTTGCGGCTGAACGTACAGCCTTCAATCGCCAGATTCTGAAGGGATATGGCCACGATTGCCCCACCGATGTCCGCCGAGTTGCCCGTAATCATGCAGTTCCTGATGACGGGGCTCCCCGGACCCTGAAGGTAAACCGCGCCACCATCGGCGTTGTTCGAGTTGCCGACGATCGTGCAGTTGGTGATAGTGGGGCTGCCGTCGCAACAGTAGATCCCCTGATTGTTGTCACTGATGACGCAATTGGAGATGGTGGGACTTGCTCCGAGACACCCGATTCCCGACACGCCATTGGTGAGGGTCAGCCCGGCAATAACCGTATCGGGCCCCTCGCCGGAATACAGGAGGAAGGCGCCATCGCCCTCACCGCTACTGCGCCCACAATCAATTACGGTGGCGGCTACGATGCCCGGTAGGTTCGGATTTGCGCTACGAATGGTAACCGCCTTGCCAAAGGGATTGATGTGCCGGTCGTCGAAGTTGGTGTACCTGCCAGGCGCTATGACAACGTCGTCGCCGTTGACTGCTGCGTCGATTGCCGCATGGATCGTCGCGTACTGGCTGGGAACGTGTCGTTCTACGGCCGCAGTCGAAGCCATCGATACCGCCAGCAGTGCCGTCGCGCAGCACGTGGGAAACCCGAGAGACAGGCGGTTTGACTGGGCCATGATGCACCCTTTCGAGAATCACACCTCCGTCTTCGACATGTATTCACACCAGCCTAGCGAATAGGCGTGTAAGACACAAGAAGGCGCGGTATACTGGTCGCACGGGAAGGTTGCTTGCGGACGACGATGCTGTGTCGGGCCAGCCGTGTCATTCCCGAGGCGTACGGGGCGACGAAGAAAGGACCATTCATATGCCGGGAAGACCATTGACGCGAGTGCGACGGATCGAGGAGATTCAAGATATGGCATTCGAGGTCGCGGGGCTCGTCTCCGACGCGATACCCAAGCGGCTGCGGTTCGGAGAGGCCGAGCCGTCGGGCGAGTTGGACCTGCTGTGGACGGACCTGCACCGATTCGCGTGGGAGACGGCGGCAAGTGTCATGGCTTTGGCGAAGCTCATGCGGAAGAAGAACGGGCTTCCGCCGAGGGAGGGCGACAGGCGGTCAATCTCCGAGCCGGGGGGCGGCACGCCCGAGGCTTCCCCTGATCTTGATGACGAACAGGAAGGCGACGCGAGCCCGGATGAGGCCGTTGACGTGCCGACTGCGTGCGATCGCGACGACGTTGAGCAATCCGCGCCGTTGCTATTGCTGCGACAAAGCGGTTGAATGGGTGTGTTGGGCAGGCGGCGACGGCCGCCGAACATCGCCCCGGCTCTCGTGCTTGGCACCACCGGCACGGGAGCGGGGCGGTGGCCCGCAGAGGTGGTGCAATGTCAGACACTCCGTTTCCGTACCTTCCGGTTCTCTTGAACGCTCTGGCGCGTGATGCCTACCGGCAAAGGCGCCACTTCGATCAACTCGTCACGAAGCGCGCGGCACGATCCGCGCTCCAGAAGCGCAAGACCATCACCCCGATCGCTCGTAGGATGCTGAACGACGTTGCCGAGGGCAAGATGAACGGTGATGTCCTTCAAGAAACTTCGGCAGATGCGTGGTTCCTCGTCAAGACCTTTCTACCGGCTGCACGGGTGCAGGTGCGAGAGAGACACCACGGCCTATCCCATCGCGACCACGATCCCGGCGCAGCCTGGAACTACGCTGTGCGGGGGATCGTCCTTGCCAGTGGACACCACATCGACGAAAGCGAATTGGATCGGTGCTTCGGCAAACCGGAGCAGACGCCACGAACACCGAAGAGGTTGCGCGCGCGGCTCGCCGAACTGGATGCCAACGGTTTCACGAACAGGCTGCTTGCGGATCTCTGGCGGAAGTGGCCCGAAAGGTGCAAGCGGATGGATCTGCCTGCGCCAACCTCGCCTGCGACGACGGAGAATGCCAGGCAACCGATGCCGGTCGTGGCTGCGACAGCCGACGAAGCCGTCGAGATCCTGCGCGATGAGTGGGCCACCTATGCTCAGCTTGCAGCCGTGACGGGCCTCACTAAATCGTCCATACGATCGGCGTTTCACCGTGCGAATGACCGCGAGGCCTTCACGGCCGAGGACAAGCAAGACATCCCCGAGGCTCGGCCCGGGATGCCCCGACAGCGCTTTCGCATACGTGGGGTGTGGCAGCATCTTCCCCTCAAGACCGAACGTTCGCACCCCTCAGATGAATCGTAAGTCCTTACGCACCAAGGACGCTCTTGCCCGCGTGCGAACGTTCGCCGATCCAGCATGAAGACGTGGTGTATGGTTCTTTCGTGGTCGCACGATGGTGTGCGGCGCACGGGAGAATCTGAAATGCCTGAGTCTGTTGTGCAGGCCTTCCTGACCTTGGGCCAGATAGTTGAACGGACCGGCGAGCCACCCCATCGGGTGAAGTACGCGATCGACGCTTACCACATCAAGCCCGTAATGCGAATCGGGATCACCCGCGTCTGGTCCGAGGACCAGTTGGGGGCGATTCGATCCGCGCTGGCCCGCGTGGCCGGACGAAGGGAGGGGATCTGAGATGAAAGCACAGGGATATGTTGTGAACGACGCTCTGCCCACCATCGCCGAAGCGCTCCGCGCCGAACGTCACGGCATCGAGCCCATCCTGGTCGGCGACGCGGCCGTTGCGCGATTGCTTGGCATAAGTCGGGCCGGGCTCTGGCGGCTCATCAGCCGGGGGTTGTTCGGCCCGAAGCGCATCAGGTTGGGGCGGCGCGTCTTGTGGTCGGCTGACGAGATTCGCGCCTGGGCGTCGGCTGGTTGCCCCAAGGCCGATGCCTGGGCCTCGATGCGGAGGGACGAATGATAAACGCAACCGCATCGAAGCGCCGGAAGGCGAAGGCCGATCGTGTGGTATACCTGCCCATCGACTCCATCTGTCCATCGCCGGAGAATGATCGGCTTTATAGGCCCGTGGACCCCGACGACCCGGAAATCATCACCCTGGCGCAGAGCATCCGAGAACACGGCGTTCAGGAACCGTTGGCCCTGTCTCGGGACGGCTACGTGATCTCCGGGCACCGGCGGTTGGTTGCTGCCCGGCTGGCCGGTCTGGACACCCTGCCCTGTCTGGTCCGGGATGACGTGAGCCGGGCTGACGATCGCGACGGGTTTCTACGGTTGCTTCGCGAGTGTAACAGGCAGCGAACCAAGAGTTTTGCTGAGAAAGTACGCGAGGAGGTCGTCTCGGCAAACCCTGAGGAAGCCTATGCGAGCCTGATCGTACACCGGGACGAGGCGGCGAACTCGGACTTGTCCGGGTTTCGTTGTGTGGACCTCGGCGAGACGAAGACTCGGTGTGCCATCAGTAAGGCAAAGGGGGCGTTCCTGGACGCCGTTCAGCGGGTGCTTGAGGACCGGCGGGCGTTCTGGCCTGTGAGCGATCGGCAGATTCACTACGCGCTCTTGAACTCCCCCCCGCTGGTCAACGCCAGAAGGCCGGGCTCGCGGTACGCCAACAACCCGAGATCGTACAAAGCGTTGTCGGACTTGTTGACGCGGGCGCGGCTCGCGGGCCTGGTGCCGTTCGAGGCCATCGCCGATGAAACCCGACCTGTATCGGTCTGTAACGTTTGCCATGACGTTCAGGGCTTCGTACGCGATCAGCTAGACGGACTCCTCAAGGACTACTGGCGCGACCTGCTGCAATCACAGCCGAACCACATCGAGCTCGTGGCCGAGAAGAACACCCTTGCGAGCATCCTTCGGCCGGTCGCGATGAAGTACTGTCTGCCGTTCACGTCGGGCCGGGGCTACTGCTCCCTGCCGCCCCGCAAGGCTATGGCCGACAGGTTCACGAAGAGCGGCAAGGAAAAGCTGGTCCTGCTGATGGTCAGCGACTTCGATCCAGACGGGGAGACGATCGCCCAGTCGTTCGCTCGGAGTATGCGAGACGACTTCGGCATCGACACCGTAGAGGCTGTGAAGGTGGCGCTGACCGCCGAACAGGTGGAGCGGTTCCACCTGCCGCCAGGGCTGAAGGCCAAGGCCGGGTGTAAAACGCGTAAGCGGTTCGTCGATCAGTACGGCGAACACGTCCACGAGGTTGAGGCCCTGCCGCCCGAGGAACTGCAGCGAATCACGTGCGAAGCGATCGACGCGGCGCTGGACCGGGAAGCGTTCAACCATGAACTCGACGAGGAGGAGCGGGAGGCCGGGTACCTGGAGGGCGTACGCCGGGCCATCCTCGACACCGTGAAGGATACCGTCGTAGATCTGTAGACAGCGGTGAGCAATCTGCTCGACGAAGCTCTGGCGTACCTACGGCGCGGCTGGTCGGTCATTCCGATCGGCAAGGACAAGCGGTCCGCGCTCCTGAACTGGAAGAAGTACCAGGCGCAGCGACCGACCGAAGGCGACCTGCGCCTATGGTTCGCCAAGCCCAACGTCACCGGCATCGGCATCATCTGCGGCGAGGTGTCCGACGAGTTGGTGGTCAGGGATTTCGATCTGGCCGAGAGCTACTACGGCTGGAAGAAGGCCTACCCTGAACTCGCGAGTGCGCTGCCGACGGTGCGGACCGGCAAGGGGTTCCACGTCTACTTCCGCAACGGGCATCGGCGCATCAAGAACATCGGCGACGGCGAGGGTGAGCTACGGGGGGCCGGGTACGTGCTGGCCCCTCCGTCCCTGCATCCGTCAGGCGTTGTGTACAATTGGGTCGTCCCCTTGCCGGATGGACGCCTTCCCGAAGTGGATCCATTCGCCGTCGGGCTGGCAGGTCATGGGGGGGACACCTCACCTTCACCCCCCCCCACACACCCCTATGGCTCTGTTGTCTCTGTTGTCTCTGTAACAACACCGGGGGCCCAAGAGGCGATAGGCCGGACCCTCCCGACCGGCACGGGTCAACGTAACGGACAGGTGTTCCGCCTGGCGCGGGCGCTGAAGGGGATACCTTCGCTGGCGGATGCACCAGCGGAGGCATTTCGAGAAGTGGTGTGGGAGTGGTATCGGCTCGCCCGGCCGCACATCGGGACGAAGGTTTGGGAAGTCACTTGGTCGGACTTCCTGAATGCGTGGCCCAAAGTGGTCTTTCCAGAAGGACAAGGACTCATGGCAGAGATTCTGAAACGGGCGGATGCATCGGACCTTCCGCCAATTGCGGCTCAGTATGAAGCCCCTGCAACCCACCGGCTCATCAAGCTGTGTAGGGAGCTTCAGCGGGCATCGGGCGACCGCCCGTTCTTTCTGGCGTGTCGCACCGTGCAAGATCTACTCGGTATCGACTTCATGACGGCATCTAGGAGGCTGAGGATGCTGGTCGCCGATGGAATCCTGGCCGTCGTTGAGCCGGGAACGAAGCGGCGCGCGGCGCGCTATCGGTACATCGCGGACTCAGGAGAAACCGCCATGCTTGGTAACGAGTGAAGGGAAGGGTTCGCGCTTCGCCTTGACGGCGGGCGTCGTCCCGCCCGAAGCGCCCGGCACTCCCCGGAGAGGACTGGGGGAACGAAATCCATTTGGCAGAAGTCGAAACGTGGTGTACGTTTCAGGTGACGACAGGAGACGGTGACACATGGCGAGAGTCTTTCGCAGCAAGTACGTTGACCGGAAGGGCAAGGCGCGGGTCGCGTCGAAGTGGTACGTCTCGTGGCGCTTCGGCGAGCAGACCCCCAGCGTCGCAGGATTCACCGACAAGAAGGCGACCGAGGAACTGGGCCGCAACCTGGAGAAGCTGACGGCCTACCACGCCGCGTCGGGTGGACAGGTGGACCCGTCGTTGACGGTCTGGTTGTCCACGCTTCCAAAGCGCATCATCCGGCGCTTGGTCGAGGTCGGACTGCTTCACGAGGAGCGCGCCCAGATCAGCAGGGGCCTGCATGAACATCTGGCCGACTGGGGCCGGGCGCTGGAAGCACGGGGAAGCACGAGCGCCCACGTCGCCCTGTCGCTGAACCGGGTTCGCCGCATTCTGGACGGATGCCGCTTCAAGACGGCGGGTGACGTGCGGGCGTCCCGCGTGCTGGAGTATCTGCACGGGCTTCGCAGGGGCCAAGCCGACGAGAACGGGATGACACGGACCATCAGCGCCGCTTCGTTCAATCACTACATCGTGGCTGCCAAGTCGTTCTTCCGCTGGCTTCAACGGGAACGCCGCATCAGCGAATCGCCGCTTGCCTTCTTGGCCAAGGTCAACGCCGAAGCGGATCGGCAGTACAAGCGCCGCGCCCTGGACGCTGACGAGCTATCCCGCCTGATTCAGACGACCGAGCGAGGCCCGGCGTATCGGGGGCTGAGCGGTGCGGATCGGGCGATGCTGTATCAGGCGGCGGCCGGGACGGGCTTCCGGGCGAGCGAATGCAGGAGTCTTGCCCCGACAAGCCTGCGCCTGGACGACGCTCCCCCCGAGATTGTCCTTGAGGCGGCGGTTTCCAAGCGCCGTCGGTACGACGTTCAACCGATACAACCCGACCTTGCCGCCCTGCTTCGCCGGTACGTCGAAGGCAAGCCCCGCGATGCCGCCCTATGGCCCGGCCGGTGGCACAAGCGAGCCGCCGAGATGATTCAAGCCGACCTGCGCCGGGCGAAGGCGCGATGGATTCGCAAGACACGCGACCCCAAGGAACGACGGGAGCGACGGAACTCGGACTTCCTTGCGGTCGAGGATGGTAACGGGTGCGTGGACTTCCATTCGCTGCGGGCAACCTACATCACCATGCTGGTCAAGGGCGGGGCATCGGTCAAAGAGGCCCAGGAACTCGCCCGGCACTCGGACCCCAAGTTGACCCTGAATATCTACACCAAGCTGGGCGTCAACGACCTGGCCGGGGCGCTCAACGCGCTTCCCCCGGTACGACCCACGAAGCCCGAACCCCAGCGACTCCGGGCAACCGGAAGCCTGAACCACCGACCGTTGCCCGAGGCTGTAAGCCCGGAGACGGGGGGAACTAGAGAAACCCGGTCGCCGTCGCCGTCGGAGCTTCTCCCGTGCGCGCGCGAGGCCGAATCTGTCTCGCTGGATTGCTCGCCATTTCGGGGTAGGTTTGATGCTACAGGCATGGACAGGATGAGGCGCGACGCCGCATCAGACGCCGCGCACGAAGACGCCCGGATTCTCGAAGGAAACAGCGAGTTTCCGGGCGATTCTGCGGTCTTTGACGAACTGGGTAGGGCCGGAGTTGAACCGG
>CAZUAI010000031.1:0-56147 GCA_964617875.1 uncultured Planctomycetales bacterium
ACTAAACCACTTGGGACGGCAGTGCCATTCGTTCCTGACCCCCTCCCTGCGTGCAGGAACGGTCGTGCGCCCCCCGCAGGGGAGATCATGAACCGCGTTTTGGGAGTTATCGGAAGCCCGCGCCGACACGGCAATACCGACATTCTGGTTGGCCGCGTCCTTGAGGGTGCTCGCGACGCGGGGGCGGAAACGGACGCGCTTTATCTTCATGAAATCACGATTCGCGAGTGCGACGGCTGCCAGGTCTGCTGGAAGGGCCGGCCGTGCAACAAGGACGACGGCATGAACGCCGTCTACTCCCGGATCATCGCCAGCGATGTGATCGTCTTCGGTACCCCGGTCTACTGGTACGGGCCGACGGCGCTGATGAAGGCGTTCCTCGACCGGTTCGTCTACTTCAATTGCCCCGAGAACCGGGCGAAGATCCGCGGCCACGCCGCCGCCCTCGTGGTCCCATACGAGGAAGACAGCCCCGAAACCGCCGAGCCGCTGCTCAAACTCTTCGAGTTGTCGCTGCGATACCTTGAGATGCCGCTGGTCGGTCAACTCGTCGTCCCCGGCGTGGGCGACAGGGGCGCCGTCCTCCAGAAGCCCGATTGCCTGGCCGAAGCGTTCAAACTCGGCAGAAGCCTGGCGGCAGCCCGCCGTGTCGTATAGGGCTGTGTGGCACCGACCGGAGGCCGGGACGTGGTGCCTTTCGCACGATCAGATGCATGATTCTCTCGATGCTCACCCTGGCCGCCGGTGGGCCGGGCCGAGCGTCGTATCTCCGCTGCGGCGTGCGCGGACGCTTGCGGCTACGGCGAGGACGTGGTGTGCCCGGTAGCGGCGTAGTCGAGCCAGTCGATCGACATGTACAGCATGCGGTACTTGCCCGGCCGTTCGGTGTGGTCACGAAAGACCTCTCCACGCTCCGAAAACCCCGCTTGCCGGTAGCAGCGGATGGCGGCGGTGTTGTCCGGCAGCACCACGAGGTTGACGGCGCGGGCCTGCCGTTCGGTGAAGGCTTCGTCCAGCACCAGCTTCACCATCCGTCGCCCAATCCCTTTCCCACGCAATGCCGGCGTTACGATGCAATGGCCGAGCCACCACTGTCGGCGGCCGAACGATAACGGGTTCAGCTCCACGTAGCCGCACGGTTCGGTATCGCCTTCGCGCCAGCACAGGAACACGTGTCCGTCGCGTTGAGCCCACGCGACGACCTTCTCCGGCGTCAGGGGCGGCGGTGTCTTCGGAGCAAGCTGAAACGCCTCCTCCGGCGACCGCACCCAGCTCGCGACCAGAGCGGCATATCGCGGCTCGAATGGCCGCAAGCCAAACCGCGGGTGGGTCGCCGCTGCCGTCGGGACCGCCGGAGGCGAGCCGTTCCTGCCGATGAGCCATTCCATGAGAGCCATCTTCCGGTATCATATCGGATCGCGCAACGTGGTGCATGCACGAGTAACGTGAATGGTCGAGGGTCGATGGCAGCCGATAGATTCCTGACATACCCCGTTCGCCGGGAAACGTGGACGGTTGCCGGCGAGTCGTTCGAGCTGGTCTGGCCGGCCGACATGGACGCCCTCCTGGACGACCCGCGGACGCGGGAACGGTTTGCCCGCGAAGAATACATGCCGTATTGGGGTGTGCCCTGGCCCAGCGCGAGCCTCCTGGCGGATTACCTCATGACCTGTCATCCCCGGTACGGGGGCCGGGCCATCGAACTGGGTTGCGGCGTCGGGCTCGTGTCCGTGGTCGCCGCCCGCCTGGGTTGGGCCGTGACGGCGGCAGACTGGGATGCCGACGCCCTCGAGTTTGTGAAGGAAAACGCGCGCCGGAACGGCGTGGCCCTGGCCGGTGTGGCGGTGCTTGATTGGTGCCGGCCGTTCACAGGCGAACCGTACGATCTCGTGCTCGCAAGCGATGTCCTGTACGAACGACGGAACATCGAGCCTGTGGCCCGCTGGATCCGCGCGGCCCTGGCTCCGGATGGAGTCGCCCTGGTATCCGACTCGAACCGCAGTTCGGCGATCGGCTTCCAGGATGCGGCGGTGGGGGCGGGCCTCACTGTGCGGCGTATCCCCCGGGAGGTGACGCCGCCCAACGGGCTCCTGATCCGCGGTGCCGTGTACGTACTGGAGGCGGGCCCGGCATGACGACGACTTCTTCGGCCGGGATCCTCCGCATCAGCCACCACGGCTGGTGGGTCCTCGTACCCACGGCCGTTCTCTGCGCGATCGGGCTTGGCACCATCTACGGGATCCAGCAGGGAGCGGTGGGCACCGCCGGCGAGGCCCCGCTTCAGCGGCAGCTTGTTTACTCGGCCGTCGGCCTTGTTCTCATGGGCGTTGTCATCACGACCAGCTATCAGCGTCTGGGCCGCTGCGCCTATCTCATTTATGCCGTTTGCCTCGCCTTGTTGGCCGTCCTGGTCATCGACCGGTGGATCGACCTGGGATTTGTGCCGTATATCCGCGGCTCCCGCCGGTGGATACGGGTCTTGGGCGTTCAGTTCCAGCCGTCGGAACTGATGAAGATCGGCTACGTCCTCGCCCTCGCGCGGTATCTGCGCTATCGCAAGAACTATCGCAGTCTTTCGGGGCTCATGGGGCCGTTCCTGCTCGCGCTGGTCCCCATGATTCTGATCAAGATGCAGCCCGACCTGGGGATGACGCTCATCATGCTCCCGGTGCTCTTCGCGATGCTGTTTGTCGCCGGCGCCCGGCTCAAGCATCTGGCCATAGTCGTCCTGGCGGCCCTGGCGGCACTCCCCTTGTTCTGGCTCAAGATCGAAATGTATCAGGCCCTGCGTATCACGGCCGTCGTGCTCCAGAGCGAATCCGTCCGCCGCTGGATCGCTGAGCATCCCGATGCCTGGACGCGCCTGGGCCCCAGTGAGGTGCGCCGCAGCCCCGAGGAAGCTCGCCGCTGGCAGATGGAGGCGGCCGAGTGGCAGGTTCGCCGCGGCTATCAGCTCGTGCGTTCGAAGGCGGCCTTGGGGAGCGGGGGGGTACTGGGCACCGGCCTGGCCAGAGGCACCTTCATTGAGTACGACTTCCTGCCCGATAAGCACAACGATTTCATCTTCGCGGTGATCGGCCACCAGTTCGGCCTGGTGGGCTGTCTCGTGGCGCTGCTGTGCTATGCGTTGATCGTGATCGCCGGCATCGACATCGCCACGTTGACCAACGACCCCTTCGGAAAACTCCTGGCCGTGGGCATCGTCGCGATGCTTGCGACGCAGGTGCTGACCAACGTGGGCATGACGATCGGCCTTGCGCCCATCACGGGGCTCACCCTTCCCTTTGTCAGTTTCGGCGGCAGCAGCGCTATTGCCAACTTCCTCTCAATCGGTCTCCTGATCAATGTCGCTCAGCGACGCCCTATGCTCATCGCCCACGAACCCTTTGTGTTCGCCCGGGAAGACGAGGACTGAGCCCAAGTCGCGCGGCGTAAAAAGAAAACACCGGGCGTCCGGAGACGGCCCGGTGCTTTCCGGAGGGGAAAAGCGTTATGGCTTCCGCACTAGGCGGATATCCTCACCGAAAAAAACGACCCAGAGAACGAAGAGCGAGATCACTCCCAGGCAGCGAACCAAGGCGGGTTCTCACTCGTCCGGACTCCCAGATGCACATGCACCGCACGGCACCTTTCTTACTAATAGCGGATCGGTCGACAAAATGCAAGACCCTTCCGCACTTTTTCTGTGGATCTCATCGGCCAAACAGGGCCGCAAGGTGCAGCGATAGTTGTAACCTATTGCACTATAGAAGATTAGGCGCGATGGTGCGCCGTGGCCGCCGCGGAAATAGGGCCCAACTTTTTTGGGCGGGGCCGCCTTTGGATGATCGGTATTGGCGGTGCCGGCGGTAGGCAGCGTTGCGGGATCAGGCCAATCAGATGAGGTCCGCTGCATCCGCTCCATGCTGCGACGGGGGCCTTCCGGAGAACTTCGAGAACGCTGCGACCGGCACTGCACGGCCGGCCCCTGGGCTGCCGATAACCCCAGAATGACCGAGGAATCGAGCGCCCGCAAGATCGTCGGGCGGGAGGAGCTGCGCGCGGCCGTCGAGGCCGCCCGCGCCGCCGGCCATACCATCGTACATTGCCACGGGTGTTTTGACATCGTCCACCCTGGGCACATTCGATACCTTGAGTTCGCGCGTCGGCAGGGCGATCTGCTGATCGTATCGCTGACGGGCGATTCACAGGTCGCCAAGGGAGATCAGCGGCCGTACATCCCGGAGGAACTGCGGGCCGAGAACATCGCGGCGCTCGAGGTCGTCGATCTCGTCTACGTGAACCCGCATCCAACGGCCGCCGCCCTCCTGAGCGAATTGCGCCCGGATGTGTATGTCAAGGGACGCGAGTACGAGCACTCGTCGGACCCGGGCTTCCGGACCGAGCAGCGGATCGTCGAGGGCTATGGCGGGCGTGTCGTTTTCAGCTCGGGCGAAGTCGTGTTCAGTTCGACGCGCGTCATCGAGTCCCTGGCGCAGAATCCGTTGCCGGAAAGCGAGCGGCTGACGCTGTTGTGCCGGCGGCACCGCATCGATCTCGGGGCCGTGGATTCGTTGCTCAGGGCCTTTGCCGGGTTGCGCGTACTGGTCGTCGGGGACGTCATCCTCGATCGGTACGTCTTGTGTGATGCGACCGAACTCGCAAGCGAATCGCCGATGATGTCGCTCTCGCGGCTGGAGGAGCGGGTCTACGTGGGCGGGGCTGGCATTGTGGCTCGGCACGTGGCGGGGCTCGGCGCTCACGCGTATCTGTTGAGCACGGCGGCGCACGACGAGTTATCGTCGATGGCGCGGCGCGTGTTTGATGACGAATCGGTGGAGGCCCACCTTCTGGCTTGTCGGCCGCGCCTGCCGGAGAAGACGCGGTACCTGGTCGAAACCACGAAGCTCTTCCGCGTCGAGGACGCCGCCTCCTGCCCGCTCGACAGCGTGTGTGAGCGACAGGCGGCGGCGTGGGCCGAATCGATCGCCGATCGACTGGACGCGGTGATCTTTTGCGACTTTGGTTACGGCACGATCACGCGCGGGCTGCTGGGGCGTTTCCGGGACCTGCTGGCCGGGCGACGCATCGTCACCACGGCCGATGTCAGCGGGCCCCGCGGCCTTCTGCTCGAGTTCAAGGACGCCACCCTGCTGTGCCCCACGGAACGGGAACTGAGGGCAGCCCAGTACGACTTTCAGAGCGGGCTCTCCACCGTGGCGTGGAACGCCATGGAGGCGACGCAGGCTCGTCACATGATGGTGACGCTCGGGAAGAAGGGGGTCGTCGTCTTCGATCGTCAGTCGCAGGATCCCCAGGTTCCCGAGTGGAAGGGTCGCCTGCGAAGCGAGTACCTTCCATCGCTCGCGGATCAGGTCGTTGACCCGCTCGGCTGCGGCGATGCGCTGCTCGCCACGGCCACCCTCGCGATGGCGGCGGGGGGGAGCATCATGCAGGGCGCCTATCTGGGGGCGGCCGCTGCGGCCATGGTCATCGCACGACTCGGCAATACGCCGCTCGATGTCTCGGGGCTCCGAAGGTGGCTCGCCGGCAGAATCGAGATGGCCGGCGGCTCGGGCACTACTGTGGAGGACGTGCGGGTGCGGCGGCTGGCGCGAAACGACTTGGCGCTGGCCGGCCCGCAGCCGTAGGGCCTGATCCTGACGAGTCCCACCATGCCGACGGCGGCGTCGCTCTCCTTCGTCCTCGCCACGTACAATCGCCGTGATGTTGTCCTGGCGACCTTGCAACGGCTTCGTGATCTTGGCGACGACTGCGCGGGCGCAGAGATCATCGTTGTGGACAACGCATCGTGCGACGATACGGCGGCCGCGGTGCGTGCAACCTTTCGCGAGGTGCAGGTCATCCAGGCGGGCCGGAACCTCGGCGCCTGTGCGAAGGCCCTGGGCGTTGACCGCGCCGGCGGCGAGTATGTCGTGTTCCTCGACGACGACTCGTACCCCCGGCCGGGCAGCATTCCGCGGATGATGGACAGATTCCGGGCGGACGCCGGGTTGGGTGCCGCGGGCTTTCTGGTCTACTTGCCGGACGGGAGGGCCGAGTGCAGTGCTTTGCCGAACGTCTTCACAGGATGTGGTGTCGGCTTTCGCCGCGACGCCCTGCGCGAGGTGGGGGGGCTGGATCGCACGCTTTTCATGGCCGCCGAGGAGTACGACCTGGCCTTTCGTCTGGTTACGGCGGGCTGGAAGTGCGTGACGTTTTCGGACCTTGCGGTGGACCACCTGAAAACGCCGCACGCCCGGGCGAGCGCCAGACTGGTGTATTACGACACCCGGAACAACCTCATTCTGATTGCGCGGTATCTCCCTGACGAGTACGAGTGCACGTTCCGCCAGGACTGGTCGCAGCGATACGGCTGGATTGCCCAGGCGGCGGGGCATCGAGCGGCGTTCTGGCGGGGCTGGCTGGCCGGACGCTGCCGCCGTGGCAGGGAACGCAGCACTTACGCACCCTGGCGCCTCACAGATTCCGCATTCGAATACCTGTTTCGGTTTGAGCGGATCTGCGATCGCATGGCCGCCGTTGCCCACGGGGGCGCCCGCACCGTCCTCTTCGCAGACCTCGGCAAGAACATCTACCCGTTCGTGCGGGCGGCCCAACGGGTGGGGCTCAGGATCGCCTGCATCGCGGACGATCGCATGGGCGGGGCCGCCCGCCGCTATCGCGGCCTCCCGATTCGGAGCCTCGCCGACGGCCTCGCCTGCAAGCCGGATGCGATCGTCGTTTCCAACACCTCACCCGTACACGCCGCCATCACGGCCGAGCGCCTCGCCGCCGTCACGACTATTCCGATTCATCGCTGGTTTGGCTACGATATCGCCATGGACTGAGGTGCCATGCCGCACCGAGTTCCGTCCGTGCTGCCGCGGAACCCCATATCTAAAATGAGGTTACATATGGGATAGGCAGTGTCTCGGAAAGCCAGGGGGCCACGATGCCATTTCGCGGTTTTTTTGCGTGCTTGGCGATCCTCGCCCCCTGTGCACGGTTGCCCACGGTGTGTGAGAGGACGCGTCGGATTCTCGTTCGACGGCCTTCGAGTGGGACGCAGGGCGGGGGCGATATGGGGTATCTTCCTGTTCAGAGCGTGCGGGGCACCATCCGAAGAAAAATCTGCAAAGATCGCAGATTTCGTGTGTTTGGAGGTGGACACGGGAACGATACATGGTATAATGCGATAGCTGCGTTGGATGGTTTCTCACAGAGCTGTCGATTGCGACACCAACGCGCCAACAAACCGGTCTTCCACTCGCTGCGGCACCCTTTGACCGCGCCAATACTTTCGGGGTGCCGCACGCCTTTTTACGGAACCCACATACGCAACCCCAATCAAATCTGACGATAATCCGCCAGATTAACGTAGTATGCTGGAAATCATGAAGAAACGGCACAGGGCAAAAATCGTGCCGCTCTGGCTGGCTCCGGTGGCCCTCCTGGAAGCGTTGCGACTGCACGAACGGGAGCCGTAGAATCCGGGCTGATGCTCCCACCGAGAACTCATACCGCCTGTGGAGTGCCGCAAGACAGCCTGGTCTCCTCGGGGCTGCGTATGATGGTTTGTGTGACTTCGGTCTGTGCCGGCGTCGCGTGGTGGGGGTGTTCCGTGCCGCCGGCGGCTTGGCGGTCCGGGCAACATCCGTTGGTCGCGGTACGATACGAGGCATTGGGCGCAGGGCCCTCTGGCGACGGGAACACATCCGGCATGGCGGATGATTTCTGCCGGATCCGGTCTCTGGGCTTCAACGCGATCTGGATCGATTTCGTCTCGTTCTCGGACGAGTTGGCGGTCGTTCAACGGGCGGAAGCTGCTGGCTTGCGCATCATCCGATCGGATCGAACGATTGATCGGTACGTTCTGTACGGCGAGCTACCCTCAGCCGCAAGAACGATCGCGGATGCGGTTGCCGCGCGACCCCCGGGCGGGCGGGGGGGGCTTGGGCGAGACATCGTTGTGCTTCCTCCCTTTCCGACCGCGGTAATGGCAGAACGGGCGTGGGAAGCAGTGGAGGCGTTGGGGGCGCTTCGACCGGCGGTGGAGACACTCGTGGTCGGCCAATTGGCCAACGCGGCCCGGTTCAGCCGCTTGGAGTCGCTCTGGTACGCCTCCTGGGACGCTGCGGAGCAATTGCTGGCAACGGGGGGAGAGGGGAGGCCGCGCCGGCTGTGTGTGATCGGGCAAGACCCCGGCGCGCAGTCGCTTGCAACTCTGGAACGTGCAAGGCTTGCGTACCACCAGGCGGCGGCTGCGGGCCTGACAGCGGGTGTATTGGTTTGGCGTTATCGTTCGTGGCCGGGCGAGGCGAACGGATTGGCGACAACTGAGGGAGCCGTTGCGGCGAACGCGGTTTCGGTGATTCGATTTCTGACGCACCGCGCCACGGAATGGGGGACATTGCTGGCTGGTGCCCGGCTGGTCACCGATGCCCCCGCGATCCTGGAATCGCAACGATTGCGATGCGCGGTCTACGAACGCGGCGGTCGCCGCGTCGTGTTGATCCACAACCAGGACGCGGAGCGATTCGCACGCGGAACGTTGCGCGTGCCGGCGATGCTGGCGGGCAGGCCGGTCGGGCGCCTGGTCGCTCATGAGGCTGGTACGCGCTACATACGTGGGGAAGCGCCGTTGACGATCCCGTTGCATGTGCCGCCGGCGGGGGCATTGCTGTTCGACGTGTATTAGAGGCACCACGCGGGTGAGTGGGGAGGTTGAGGGTGGGCGGCGGTCGCGCCCGGCAGCCAGGCGACTACCGTTCTCCTCGAGATCCGAGGTCGAGTCGGATGCGCAAGGTTTCTCTGTTAATCTCGGTCTGCGAGACGCCCCGGGATGCGAGAAGGCTTCGTGCGAGCGCAACCGCGGCTTCCGCTTCCTCGTAGATGGCGTCGTTCGCACCAAGTTGCTCGAGGTCGAGCCGCTCCTTGAGATACCGCGCGCGGACAATGATCTGGAGGGCGGGATTGGCTTGCCGGGCCGCCGTCAGCAGGGGGCCGCGATTGGCCGAATGGGGAAGGGTAATGACGAGGTAGTTGGCTTTCGTGATTCCTGCCTGTCGCAGGACTTCGGCCTGCGTCGCGTCACCGAAAATCGCCGGTCGTCCCTCGCGATTCAAGGCGCTCACGGTGTCCATGTTGAGATCGATGACGACGGTGGTAAAGCCGGATTCGCGCAGGAGCCGCTCGACGGCCTGGCCGACGGGTCCGTAGCCCACAACAATGGCGAGCGGCGCCGTGGCGGCCCGGACCGTCTCGGCGGACGCGGCGTTGGTCGCGTCGATCGAGCGAGACGCGCGCAGATGAAGGAGCCGCCAGAGCAGGGGACGCCGCCTCAGGGCGGACTCGATCCAGGGAAAGGCTCGGAACAGTATCGGGTTTATCGCGATCGACAGGATCGCCGTGGCGACAAGGACGTTGTGGGCGATTTCGGGGAGCAGATGGTGTTTCCGCGCAAGTGCCGAGAGGATAAAGGAGAACTCGCCGATTTGTGCCAGGCCGAGCGCGACGGTCAGAGCCGTCTTGGCCGCATATCCGGTGAAGGCGATGATGACTAACGCCGTCAGGGGCTTGATGATCATCACGATGCCGAGAGCGGCCAGGAGCATCCACGGCTGCTGCAGGAGGAACGACGGTGCGAACTGCATGCCCACGGCGACGAAGAACAGGACGGCGAAGGCGTCCCGCATGGGCAGAATGTCGGCCCCGGCCTGCTGGCTGACGGGCGTCTGGGCGACAACCATTCCGGCCAGGAACGCACCAAGCGCCAGGGAGGCGCCGAACAGAGCGGCGGAGCCCGCCGCCACGGTGACCGAGAGTACCAGGATCGTGAGCGTAAAGAGTTCGCGTGAACGCAGGCGGGCAATCCGGACCAGGATCCAGGGAACCAGGCGTGAACCGACGAGCCAGGTAAGCGCGACCAGGAAACCGAGATTCAGGAACGCACCCGCGAGCGACAGCCACAGACCTCGCGAGAGGGTGGCCGCACGGACGGAACCCTGGGCTGTGCCGTCGTCACCCAGGGCGGGAATCAGCACGAGGACAATGATCGTGAAGATGTCCTCGACGATCAGCCAGCCGACGGCGACGTGGCCGTGCACGAGACTCAGCAGATCGTTGTCCGTAAGCACGCGTATCAGAACGACCGTGCTGGCGACGGACATGGCCATGCCGATGATGACGCCGGCCTTGACGGGCCACCCGAGCGCCGAGAACACGGCCGTTCCGACGAGAGTCGCCACCAGGCTTTGCGCGAAGGCTCCGGGGATGGCAACACGCCGAACTGCCCAGAGATCGCCGATATGAAAGTGCAGTCCGACGCCGAACATCAGGAGGATGACGCCCACATCCGCCAACTGGGAGGCGAGATGCACGTCGCCAACGAAGCCCGGCGTTGACGGGCCGATGATCATTCCGGCGGTCAGATAGCCAATGATCGGCGAGAGGCCAAGGCGGTGCGTGGCCACGCCCAGGAGCCAGGCCATGAAGAACGCGGCGGCGATTGTCGTGATAAGGGGCAGGTCGTGCACGGCAAACCACCTCGGCGCAACCCAACCCGGAAGCCATCCGGCGTGACGGCCGGGTACGGGATCGCGTACACTGCCGACTATGGAAAGCGAAGCACGACGATGATGCAAGAACAGGCCCGCCGGCGCGAAGAGTTGTATGCCCTCCTGGGCGACCTACCCGACCGCAGCCGCCCGCTCGGCGTCCGAACGAACGCCGTGGCCCGGGGCTCGCGGCACGTCCTCGAGCATCTCGAACTCGACCTTAACGGCATCGAACTGGTCCCCGCGTACTTCATACGGCCGGCAGGCGCACAGCCGGGCGAACGGCTGCCGACGGTCCTCTACAACCACTCCCACGGCGGAGCGTACGACATCGGGAAGGAGGAACTGCTCGTCGGCCGGTCGTATTTGCACAGCCCGCCGTACGCCGAGGTGCTCGCGGCGATGGGCTACAACGTCCTGTGCATCGACGCATGGGGGTTCGGTCAGCGGGCGGGGCGGCGCGAATCGGAGATCTTCAAGGAGATGCTCTGGCGCGGCCGGGTGATGTGGGGGATGATGGTCTACGACAGCCTTCGGGCGATCGATTATCTCATGACGCGAACCGACGTGGATCCCTCGCGGCTGGCGACGCTGGGCATGTCGATGGGGAGCACGATGGCCTGGTGGGTCGCGGCGCTCGACGAGCGGATTCGCGTCTGCATCGACATCTGCTGCCTGACGGACTTCGACTCGCTGATCGAGTCCCGCGGGCTCGACGGCCATGGGATCTACTATTACGTGCCGCGGCTCCTGAAGCATTTCACCACGTCCCAGATCAACGCCCTGATCGCCCCGCGCCCGCACCTGAGCCTCGCCGGCGATCGCGACCCACTGACGCCGTCGATGGGCCTCGACCGGATCGATCGCGAACTCCGCGAGGTCTATGCGGCCTGGGGCGCCGCAAGTGCGTGGAGGCTCTTTCGCTCGGCGACGGAACATGTGGAGACCCCGGCGATGCGGGCGGAGATCATCGCCTTCCTGCGATGTTGGTTTTGACCGCGCGACTTGGTAGAGTAGGCGTTAGTGTTGCCGGGTGATAAGAAGCCCAGGAGGAGTCGCATGAAGCCGCCAGTGGCACTGGTTATCGGCCTGCTGATGATTCTGTCCGGGTCGGCCCCGCTTCGCGGGCAGGTGGTCACAGGTTCGCCCGACGGAATCTGGGAAGGCGTCGCCGAGAAGACAGCGTTGAACGCCGTGCCGGGCGTATGGGGCGGCATCCGCTCGTACCGCATCCTTCGTCTGGAACAGGCGATGCTGAAAGGCGTGCTGGCGACCGCCCCGAAAGAAGCAGCGACCCGGGCGTGGGCCTCCACCTCAGTGGTCACCATACCGATGCCGGACGGGACGTTTCAGCGGTTCCAGTTTGTCGATTCGCCGGTCATGGCGCCGGAGTTGGCCGCCCGCTTTCCCGAAATCACGACCTACCTCGGCCAGGGTCTGGATGATCCGCATGCCACCGTGCGGTTCGACTGGACACCGCAGGGCTTCCATGCCCTGGTCCGGTCGCCTTCCGGCACCGTGATCGTGGATCCGTACGAGAAGGGGAAAACCGATCTCTATCTGAGCTACTACCGGCATGACGTCAGTCCGGAGGCCGCCGCCTGGACGTGCTACACCGACGACAACACCAAATCGTTGAACGAGACGCCCAGGTTCATCGCAGCAGCCTCGGGCAGCGATCTGCGCGTCTATCGCGTGGCCGTCGCGGCTACCGGCGAATACACGCAGTATCAGGGCGGAACGGTCGCCCAGGGCCTGGCGGCCGTCACGACGGCGATCAATCGCATCACCGGCATCTTCGAGCAGGAGTTTTGCATCCGGCTGCAACTGGTCGCGAACAACAACCTGATCATCTACACCAACCCGGCGACCGACCCGTACACGGGTAACAACAACAGCACGATGTTGAGCGAGAACCAGTCGAATCTCGACAGCGTCATCGGATCGGCGAACTACGACCTCGGTCATGTCTTCACAACGGCGGGCGGCGGCGTGACCTTCGTAGGCATCGCATGCAGGAATGGCGAGAAGGGCAAGGGCGCCTCGGGACTGGGCTCTCCCATCGGCGACGCGTTCGTCGTCGAGATCGCCGCTCATGAGATGGGGCACCAGGTCGGTTCGCACCACACCTGGAACGGCACCCTGGGAAGCTGCACGACGGATCAGTGGGGATCCGCTACCGCCTGCGAGCCGGGCAGCGGTTCCACCATCATGGCCTACCCGGGCCTGTGCAGCACGGACAACATCCAGGGTTCCCGCGACTACTACTACCACGCAATCAGCTACGAGAAGATCCGCAACTACGTCGTCAGCGGTGCGGGCAACGGATGTCCCACGATCCTCGCGACGAGCAACAACCCGCCCACGGTGAACGCGGGGCCCGATTACACGATCCCGAAGGAGACCCCTTTTGTATTGACCGCCAGCGGCAGCGACCCCGACGGGCATCCGATCACGTACTGCTGGGAGGAAATAGACCTCGGCCCGCAGGCGCCGCTGAGCGCGGGCGACAACGGCAGCAGCCCCATCTTCCGCTCCTGGTCGCCCTCGACAAGCCCGTCGCGGACGTTCCCGCGGCTGAGCGACCTGCTGAACAACACAACAGCGGCCGGGGAAGTCCTGCCGACGACGGCCCGCACGCTGAATATGCGATGCACCGTCCGTGACAACCGCGCCGGCGGCGGCGGCGTGAACAACGATGACGTGGTGCTGACCGTCACGAGCTCCGCCGGGCCGTTCACCGTCACCAGCCCGAACACCGCAGTCACGTGGAGCGGGACGCGGACCGTAACCTGGAACGTCGCCAACACCAACGCGGCACCCGTCAACTGCAGCCAGGTCAACATCCGCCTGTCGGTGGACGGCGGCAACACGTATCCATACCTGCTCGCGGCCAATACGCCCAACGACGGATCCCAGTCGGTCACGCTGCCCGAAGTCCCTGCGACGCAGGCGCGAATCAAGGTCGAGGCCGTCGGCAACATCTTCTTCGACATCAGCGATGTGAACTTCAGCATTCCGTGCCCGGGGCCCGATGTTGCCACGAACGTGAATGCGACCGACGGATCGTACCCCTATGTTTACATCACCTGGACACTGCCGGTCGGCGACCCGGTGGGCCTGTCGCACTGCCAGATCTGGCGCAACACGACCAACAACAGCTCGACGGCAACGCTCCTCGAAGACAACTGGACGACGACGGGCTATCAGGACGCCAGCACCACGCCTTACGCGACGTATTACTACTGGATCAAGGTCGTGAATCTGTGCGGCGGCGTCAGTGCGTTCAGCGCGTCCGACAGCGGGTGGCGGGTGCTGGCGCCTCCGGCGAACGTGACGGCATCGGACGGCACGTACACCGACAAAGTGCGGGTTGCCTGGGACGCCGGCGGCGGCACGCACTACCGCGTGTATCGCAACACGACGAACAACAGTGCCACGGCCACGGCCATGACCTCGTGGATCACGTCGCTGTTGTGGGACGACACCACGGCCGCACCCGGCTCGCTGTATTACTACTGGGTGCAGGCCGCTATGAGCAGCGCCGGCGCCCAGCCGAGCGACTTCAGCGCGTACAACACCGGCTGGCGGGCACTCACCCCCCCGATTGTCGAGGCTTCCAAGGGGACTTCGGCCGAGCATGTTCTCGTGCAATGGAACAGTCCGACCGGCGCGACGCACTATTGCGTGTATCGAGGCGTATCCAGCAATTCGAGCCAGGCGACGGCCCTGACGGGATGGATCACGGCCACCAGTTACGCCGACACGACAACGCCGGCGGGGGTCTCCTACTACTACTGGGTCAAGGCGGCCGTTTCCAGCTCCGGTCTGCGAGAGACCGGTCTCGTCATCAATGATGTCGGCTGGAAGGCGTACACGCCGCCCGCGAACCTGTCCGCCACCGACGGCACGGACGACACCCGCATTCTGATCACATGGGACGCCTCGCCGATGGCGACGCACTACCGCGTCTACCGCAGCACGACGAACGATCCGGCCACCGCATTGGCCCAAGGCTCCTGGCAGACCGCCACGAGCTACAGCGACTACACCGCGTACTGTGTGGATTTCTACTACTGGGTCAAAGCCGCCGCGAGCTCCACGGGCGACAAGGCCAGCGACTTCAGCGCCGGCGACGTCGGCTGGCGGGCGCTGCCGCCCCCGACGAACACCAGCGCGACCGACGGCGAGTCCACCGACTCCGTGCGGATCACATGGAATCTGAGCTCCGTATCCAGCTGCTACTACCGTGTCTATCGGGGCAGCAATTTCAATCCGAAGATGTCTTCACCCCTCGGAGACTGGACGTATGAAGCGACCTCGTTCGACGATGCGACCGCGACGCCGGGCCTGACGTATTACTACTGGGTCAGGGTCGCCCGGAATCCCGATGGCACGCGTGATTCGGTCAGCAATTCGGATACCGGCTGGCGGGCCTTGAGCGGCCCGACCGCTACGGCCAGCGATGGGACGTCTGTGGCTCATGTCGCCGTTTCGTGGCCGGCCGTCGAGGGCGCTTCCTATTACCGCGTCCATCGAAGCACGACGTCCGACTCCGGCACGGCCGTTCCGCTGTCGAGCTGGCGGACGAACACGAGCTACTACGACACGTCGGCGACTCCCGGCCAGACCTACTCCTACTGGATCACGGCGGCCGTCGATTCGAGCGGAACGCACGAGAGCGCGTTCGGCCGGGGCAACCGGGGCTGGCGAGCGAGGGACTGCAACGGCAACGGCGTGCCCGACCAGAACGAGCCCGACGAGGACGGCGACGGTGTCATCAACGACTGCGATGCATGCCCCGGGACGCCGCCGGGCGCAAGGGTGGATGGCCGCGGATGCGAGTTCGTCGCAGCGGATTTCGACAGCGACGGCGACGTGGATCTTGACGATTTTCTGGCCTTCATGCGATGTTTCAACGGCCCGAATCAGCCGGCTGCCGCTCCGGACTGTGGCGAAGAGGACCTGGACGACGATACCGATATCGATCTCGATGACTTCCTTGCGTTTACACGTTGCTTCAACGGTCCCAACCGGCCGCCGCCGAATGAGGGCTGCGAGTAATCCGATGTGGATTATGGACTTTGTTACATGAGTGCGGCGTCACAGCGGAGCGGCGGCTGCGCCGGCGCATTACGCCCATACACCAAATGCATAACGGCTGCCGTTCAGACGCGCCGCACAGAAGGCGGCTTCGCGTTATCGCCTTTTTCTTGTTGACACGGGGCGGGCTCTCTCGTTAACATGATTGAGGATGTGGGTGGTGTGCGCCACCAGAGTGCTCTATGGTGGCGGCCACCGACGTGGCCTGCCGACTGGATGTCGCTGCGCGTACGATTTTGTGGAGGCGGGAGTCCTTTGCGGCCCCTCAGTCAGGTACCGACCGCCAGGACAGGGAGTACCTGTGGGAATGCTATGATCTGGGTAGGGGGGATAAGCGAACCGGGGACGTCGTCGTCTGCGAGTCGAGGAGTCGGGGATACTGCGTGGAGGTAGCCTATGGGCTGGGTCCGCTGGGACGTTTGTCTGGTAGGGATCGTGGTCTGGGCCATGGCTTGTCCGCCGTCGCAGGCAGCCATGAATGTCGGCGTGGCGACTCCGATGGACAGGGTGATGATCCAAGGGGCCACTCTTGGCTGGCCGTTTGAAGGGTGGATTGCCGATCGCTACGACCTCTCACTCGCAAAGAACGAACATGAGGGCTTCCAGGTCGTCGTCTGGTCCGGCCAGCCGCTCTCGAACGTCTCGGTAGCCGTGTCGCCCCTGCAGCGTGTCGGCGGGGGAACCTTCAGCGGAACGACGCAGGTGTCGCTGGTCGGCCACGTGGACGTGGCGGACGATCCGCTCGACGACCTGCGCATCACGTACCCGGCCTACGTGGACGGCTATACAGGCTGGTTTCCCGATGCGCTCCTGACGTTTACGCAGACCTGCAACATCAACGCCAATGACCGCGTGGCGTTCTGGATCGATGTGGCGACAACGGCGTCCACCGTCGCAGGCGACTACACCGCCACGGTGACTGTGACGGCGACGGGCCAGACGCCGACGACGCTGCAGCTCAACGTTCACGTGTGGGACATCACCATCTCCGCGACGTCGTCGTTCCCGACAGCTTTCTCCTGCGACCTCTGGATGGCCAGGGCCCTGTACGGCGCCTCGGCCTGGGACGCCTACGGAATGGAGCAGCAGTTCTGGAACATGCAGCTTGCGCACCGGCTGAACATCACCCACCTGTACAAGAACACACCCGACCCCGCGAGCGACTACAACTACTGGTTCGCACGCGGCGAGACCATGTTCAACGCTTCGAAGGTGCCGACGGCGAATGAGCCGGCGCTGGCGAGCCTGTACAACACGTTCGCGAGCCAGGGGCGACTGAATCAGCTCTATGTCTATGGCTACGACGAGGCCGAGTTGGACAGCTTTCCGACCATGTTCAACACGTTCAACTACATCCACCAGACGTATCCCGGCCTCCGGACGATGACGACGGCGTACGACCACTCCTTCGGGACGAGTCCGGGCACGGCGTACGTGCGGCCGGTGGTGGACATCTGGGTCCCGAGCCCGCCGACGTACAACCAGGCGATGGCCGAGGCCCTGCGGGCCGAGGGCAAGGACATGTGGTGGTACGTGGCCGTCTACCCGCGCCATCCTTATCCCAACTTCTTCATCGAGTATCCCGCGATTGAGTCACGACTCCTCCTGGGCGCGATGTCGTTCAAGTACAAGGCGGGAGGATTCCTGTACTACGCCACCGCCAAGTGGCCGAGCGGTTACGGCAATCGGCCGATCACCTCCGGCCCATACACGAGCTTCGACCCGCGGACAGGTTACTACACCTCCACGCAGGGTTACGTCGACGGCGACGGGAACTTCTTCTACCCGGGGCCGACGGGGCCCGTGCCTTCCATCCGGTTGGAGAACATCCGCGACGGCCTTGAGGACTACGAGTACCTGCACATGCTCAAGGGGGTTACGCGGATCATCAACCGATGCCCGACGACGCCGGAACAGCAGGCGTTTGTGAACGAAGCGAACGCGCTGCTGGCCGTGCCGAACAACATCGTCACGTCGGTGTCGGTGTACGGACGTGATTCGCTGGCGTTCTACGACTTCCGGCGGCAGGTCGCCGAGAAGATCCTGCAGGCGCAGACGCTCCTGCCGCTGTCCCCGCCGGATGCCGACGATGACGGTGTCGGCGATCCGTGCGACAACTGCCCGACGGCCGCCAACGCAGATCAGAAGGACACCGACGGCGACGGCCTGGGCGATGCGTGCGACTCCGACAGGGACAACGACGGTGTTGCCAACGATACGGACAACTGCCCGCTGATCCCGAACTGGGACCAGATCGACCCGGACGGCGACGGCCTCGGAACGGCCTGTGACAACTGTCCGAACACCGCCAACCGCGATCAGGCCGACGCCGATGGCGACGGGCGGGGCGATGCCTGTGACAACTGTCCCGCGGTCGCCAATGCCAGCCAGACGGACGCGGACGCCGACGGTGTGGGCGATGCCTGCGACAACTGCCCGGCGGTATCCAACCCGACCCAGGCCGACACCGACGACGACGGCATTGGCGACGCCTGCGACAACGATCCGACGGGCAACAAGTGGCTGGACGAGGAGTTCGACGGCGCGTGTACGGGGCTCGACAAGACGGGGTCGTCGAACCAGACGACAATGCAGGCCCGCTGGCCGCTCACCTGGGGCACGACCTACGGCACCTTCACCCCGGGAAAGGGCTGGACGCCGACGTGCGGGGCGGCCATGAACACGACCCGCAGCAACTACCGCATGACCGCCAACCTCGAACCCGACATGACCGCGACGTACGGTCAGGGCAACCGGGGCATCGGCGCGGGCAACCGGGTCCAGGGCAGCGACGACCAGCCGCTGGTGCTGGAGTTTTATGTGGATTTCAACGTCGAAGCCTACGGCAGCCTATCCAACTTCTACATTGAGCTTTCGCGGCACGACGGCACGGCGGACGACCAGGCCCCGCGCGTCGGAATGGTCACGGAGGACACGGACCTGTCCAACGGCGACCAGGGACCGTGGACGGACAACCAGAATCACCGCGTGCTGGCCTATGGATCCTTCGCTGCAGCCAACCTGCCGACGGGAAGCCCCGGGACCGGGTCGAAGGGCGCGGCGATGTACTACGACGGGCGCAAGTGGTACTACACGAAGATGGTCACCGACCTCAGCGGCCAGAATGCCGCGCTCTGGAAACGGAGCGACGGCGGCCCGAGCATCTTCCGCATGACCGTCAAGACGAACACCGTCGTCCTCGAACTGGACAACCTCGGCGCACCGCCGACCACCAACACGGCGCACGAGCTGCCGCGCATCTACAAGGGCTCCTTCAACCGGATCAGCCTGACGATGGGCAACACGACTGTGACCAGCGCCAAGGTCAATTACGTCGATCAGATCGAGGTGCGGCAGGGCTTCCTCGTCACCACAGACGCGCCGGTCATCACGTCGCAGCCCCAGACGCAGAGCATCTGTGCCGGCGGCAGCGCGACGTTTGCCGTGACGGCGACCGGGGCCGGAACGCCGACGTACCGCTGGCAGAAGAACCGGGCCGACCTCGCGGACGGCGGCCATTACGCGGGCGCGGCCACGAAGACGCTGACCGTCTCGAACGCCGACGCGGCCGACGCCGGTGCTTATCGATGCGTGGTGACGAACGCGGACGGCACGGCCACATCAAGCGAAGCGACGCTGACCGTGGAATCGGGTCCTCCGCCGACGCCGTCCGAAAACGCTCCGACCGGGGACGCCGTCGATCAGATCACGTGGCAATGGAGTGACGTGGCCGGCGAAGGGGGCTACCGCGTGAGAGACCCGGGCGGCGCGCTCAAGTCCGGCGATCTGCCCGCGGACACAACGCAATGGCAGGAAGGCGGCCTGACGGCAAACACCCCGTACACGCGGAGAATCTGCTCGTTCAACACGTGCGGCGAGTCGGCGCCGTCGCCGGGCGGGACGCGATGGACGCTGTCCATGCCGCCGCGGAGCGGCAGCGTGACGCCGAGTGTGCCGTCGCCGCGTGTGCGCGAGGACATTGTCTGGACGGCGGTGGGGGGGTTCGGCCCGGGCACGGTCCAGTACTATCGGTATGCGTGGGACCAGACCCCGACGCACACATGGACCGGCGCCGAACCGTTGTGGGCGGGTGGTTCGCTGGCCACCACGGCCACTGCGGGCGGCACATGGTATCTGCACGTGCGAGGCTACAACGGCGACGACGTCGCCAACGGCGTCTGTGACTACCCCGTGACCACCGCGCCGCCCGTGCCTGCCGACTTCGACCAGGACGACGACGTCGATCTCACGGACTTCGCGATGTTCCAACAGTGCTTCAACGGCCCGAACGTGGCACCGGCGCAGCCCGCTTGCGAGACCAGAGACCTGGACGGCGATGCCGATGTGGATCTTGCCGACTTCACACAGTTCCAGGCCTGCTACAACGGTGCCAACCGGCCGTCAACGTGTCCATAGGACCCACCCGGCCGTTCGGAGTCAGGACTGCCCCGAAGACCGGGCATGAGTCTGCATCGTCCGAGGGCGCGGCTCCTTCGCCTTCGCTCTTCCGGCGGCCCACGGGGCATTGTTCTTCACGGCTTCGGCGACCTGTTCCTGTACGCAGCGGACGGGAAGCATCAGCAGTGACCGGGCGAGGTCGGAAAGGCCCGGGCGGCTCATGTCGGGCATGTGGAGACCGCCGAGCAGCACCTTCTCCCACCGAGATCCCGGGATCAGAGGGTGATGGAGGTCTGCGTATGTCTCGAGCAGCCGGGGAAGGAAAGTCGGCATGTCGGCTGCTCGCGTCTTCAGGCATGTGAAAGCCAACAGAATCGCCGTGTTCAGCCCTGGGCAGGCGTGGCAGGCGACCTGGAAAGCCCGCGTTGCCTCCTCCGGCTTCCCTGAGTCGAGCAGCGTGTACCCGAGCACAAGCCACGCCTCGGCTGACTCGCGCCCGGGCCCGCGTTCGTGACTGGCCTTTACATGTGCCCGCAGCGGTGCGGGATCGCCGTTCCTCGCTCGCTGCATCAGCGCCCGCAGCTGCCGGGCGTGCGCCGCGCATCGCGCGCGTTCGCGGATAAGGCTTCGGCGGGCGATCGCGCCGATCACGAAGAAGAAAGCCGCCGCTGCCACTGGCCAGAGCATGTGCTTCTTCTATGAGGTCCGCCGGCGGGTGTCAACAAGTAAAGGCAGGGCGCTGCAACGCTGTCGTGAGAAACGAAGCGGCCCCGGCGGATGGTATTTGTGTTCATCCGTCGGGGCCGCGCGGCCTTGCTTTGCCGTGGGACCGGTTCCCCGCGCCGATCCCACGGCGATCATCGCGTCCGTTACTTGCTGCGGGGCGCCACGCTCTTCCAGTTCGGCTGCCGGGCGTAGTTCGACCAGCCGTTCTCCCAGTGGCCGTTTCCGCGTCCGGCCACCACGCGGCTGCCGGAGCCGCTGCTGCCGCATCCGTATCCGACCTCAACCGTTCCATAGCCGCACTCGCCGGGCCGATTGGGCCGGGGCATCGGGGCGATCACCCGGGGCGGTGGTGCCGGTCGGGTGATGGTTTCCCAGTGCCCGTCCGGTACGGTGACGCATTCCTCGCGATAGGCGATCAGGACGCCGCACGCGTTGTAGACAGGCACCTGTCGGCACTCGACCCGCGGAGTGGAGACCCACACCCGTTCGACGATCACGGGCGGCGCAACCACAACCGGGCGTGGAAGGACAACCGGTGCCGGAACCACCGCCGGCGGGGCGACCACTACCGGCGGGGAAACCACGGCGGGCCGCCGATCGCCGATCCGCACCACGCCACCGATCACCGTCCCGCCGTCACGTCCGGTGGCGAACAGCCCGCCAATCGAGATGTCGGTTGCCATGGCTGGCCCGGCACTCGCCATCAGCAGGCCCAGTCCACAGATCCAGGAACCGCTTCCGACTCTTGTGAATCCTGTGCGTCTCATGGCTTTCTCCTTTCGTGGAGTTTAGTGCCATCGTTCGCCTCAATAGACACGACGGCCGCAGAAAGGTTAGCCGTGTGAATAGTTGCGCCATGTATACGATCTGGGCGGCTGCGTCCGGAATTGCCGCTCGGACAACGAGTTATAAGGCGTCCGCCGGGACCCTTTCGCCCTCGCTGGGGTTGCAAGTGAAACAGCTTGATCCCGTATGCCGATGCCGTAGACTGCATCGCCGACCGCCGGACTCGCCGATGGGCGGGCGGAATCCCCGGGAAAGGGTTTACGGGCAGGCTTATGATCGGCCGCATGGCAAGGCGAAGACGGACTATCGCGGGACTGGCTGTCGCGTTCGCTGTCTCAGCGGGTTGGGCCGGTTGTGGGCCGGATCCGAAGGACCGCTTTGGCCGTACCTATTACATCGACGGCGCCGGCAACTGGGGCTTCGGCGTTGCCGAGGTCATTGGGGGGCTGGAAGCCGCCGGCTACAAGGGGAGCATCCGCGTCTGGCAGTGGTCGCGAACGTTCAACCCGGCGCTCGATCAGACGCTGCGGTTCATCCCGCAGGGACGCGGCTACGACCTGGGCAAGGAGATCACGGCCTACAAGAAAGAGTATCCGCGCAGCCGCGTGAATATCATTGCGCTCTCGGCAGGAACGGGTGTCGCCGTCTGGGCATGCGAGGCCGTCGAGCCACCGGCAACGGTCCACAACGTCATCCTGCTCGGCTCAAGCCTCTCGTCCAAGTACGACATGCGCAAGGCAATGAGGAACATCGACGGGAAGGTGTTCGTCTACTGTTCGCCGAGTGATCCGATCCTCGACGGGCCCGTGCGGGCGCTCGGCACGATCGACGGGAGCATGGACGACGCCGCCGGCCTGCGCGGCCTCCATGTGCCTCCGGACCTCCGCGGCCGGATTGTCAATATCCCGTGGTCCTCCAAGTACGAGCCCTACGGTTGGACTGGTTCGCATACCGACTGCACGAGCGAGCCGTTCGTGCGAGTGATCCTCTCCAAGCACATTGTCGGCGAGGCCGGGACCGGTGGTACGGCCCACATCGCCGGCCCGGACGCCCTGCCACTGGCCGTTCGATAGCGGGGGGGGAATCAAGCCGCCGGCCGCCGGTGCGGCTCGATCCGCGGAACGCCCGAACACGCCTCTTCTGGCCGGCCGCATGGCTGTTCCTGCACGCAGGGGGGGGGCACGAACCTTTCTTGCCCTGGGCGAAACGCATCAGAGCGTCCATTTCCCGTGAACACGGTGTTCCGCCTGTCCGGCAAAGGTTCCTCACCCCGCTCGCACACACGGTCATGCACTTTCCGGGCCGCACGACTTGACAGAATCACATTATCATGTTATATTAGTATATTGTAATCGACACATGGCTCCCCGAGAGTCTCGCGTTCCGTGGGGGGGCCAAGAAAGACAATGACGCGGCCCCGGTCCGTACGGCAGAACGGGAAACCGAACCCCGCGATCAAGGAAAAGGCATGGCGGGCGCACACGGACGTGATACACGGCAGAGGCGCTTAACCCGGACGAGGGGTTGCGGGCCCGCGGTATCCGCCCGTTCCGTCAGGCGAGGGAGGATCCCGCCGAAGCTCCTCGGCGGGATCTTCCCGGCCGTCTCCGCCCGGCATGCGGGGCCTGTCGGCCTTGGCGCCTTCGTCGCCGTCGCAGAAAACGACGGCGGAGGGCTGGAAGTGGCGTCCTCACGGGCCGCCGAATTCCGCGGCGGCAGGCCCGCGGCGGCGAGCGCTTCGACTACTCTGGAACAAATCGCCAGGCAACTGTGCTGTCGCGATATCGAGGCACTTGCACCCGTGCTTGATGCATTCGGAAGCCTTCACCGCCTTCGCATTCTCGCGTGCCTGCTCGAGGGCCCGACGGCCTACCGGATGCTGCAGAAACGAACGGCCCTGACGGCGGGTCCGCTCTATCATCACGTCAATCAGTTACGCCTGGCCGGCCTCGTTGCGCCAAAGGCCCGAGACACCTACCTGCTTACGCGAGCAGGCCGCAATGCACTTCTGGTGATGCTGGCGTTGCTCCCTTTGCTGAAGGATCGATCGCCAAGAGGCACGGATGGACGCACGGGCGTCGATCATCCCACCAGATAGGGCCATCTAAATCGGACACGGGAGGTCTGCCATCGCCTGCTTTCGGCAACATCCATAACGTCCGATAACGCATGTTATGTTGCGTTCGATATCGCTGCCCAACAAACGATCCCGACGGCGGGCTGGCCTGCACTGAGGACATACCGAATGACGTGGACCGCCAATACGCATAGCGGTCAGCGGCGACCCCGTTCTGCGTCGCGTCCTGGTCCGGGGCGCCAGCGTACGTCCAGCGACCGAATGAGATCCAGACGCCCGGCGATGAGGTTGAACCCGTACACATTCATCTGCTCGGCGTTGACGTCGAGCACGTAGAGCAATTCGGTCGTGTCGTCCATCTGCGCGGTCGTTACGACATAGTCGGTCCCGGCCGCATTCATGCCCAGGCCGTACGCCGCCTGCGGACGTTCGAGGCCCACCAGCAGCAACGCCACCAACAGGATGGTGGCCGTTACGGTGAGCGTTCCGATGGCGAGATCCTTGCTGTTCACGGCGGGTTCTCCTCGTCGTTTAGCGTGGCGGCGCCCGGAAATCACGGGCCAGCTCGCGGGTGTGGACGGGGCGAATCACGATCGGCTGGCCGATGCTCGACTGGAACGTGTGGAGCAACCGGTTCCGCGAGTCAAGGAGGTAGACGTTGTCGTGCCCGGCCTGCACACGCCCGCTGAGCAGGAGGTACTGGGCTCCGCCAGCCTGGCCCTCGGCCTGTGCGTGGGCGGCGGGCGGCGTGTACACGCTCAACACGAGCGCGCCGAGCAGGAACAGGTTCAGCCCGACGAGGAAGACCAGCAGCGATTGGCGGGTCATCGAGACCTCCTGGACGACGCATGACCGGACAACCCGGCCAGCCCGCGCGTCAATGAAGCTGCGAACGCTTCGAGTTCTTGAAGGCCACCACCAGGCAGCCCACAAGGAACGCGGAGCCGATCGCCCATTCCGCGGCGGCCTTCGATTCGGTGAGCGTGGGAATGGCGTCCTTCTGCTGCCCCCAGGCGGCACCGACGGTCAGCCACAGGGCCGCGATCGCCGCAAGGCAGAGCACGCCCGCACGTTGCCACGAAGACGTTGTTGCATGTCGTCTCATAGGCCACACTGTATACGGGCCGGGTCCGGGATTCAAGGTTACAGGCATTCCAGCCTCTCGGTGATCGGATAGGCAAGGCGGCGAAACAGCGGCGTCGGCAGGGATACCGTTTGCCACCGGGTGCTTCGGGCACGGCAGTGACGGCGGTAGTCGGCCAGCGAAATGCCGTAGAAGGCATAATGCCGCCCTGCCCACGAATGCACGGCCAGGGTCGGCCATCGCGCAGGGTCGCCGGAGAGCCAGTAGGCGAATACGAGTAGCGACAGGAAGCCGGCCGAAAAGACAGCCTCCCATTTCTCAAGGCCCTCGAGGTCGGCTCGCGTGATCCAGTTCTCCCAATACCGCCTTGCCCCCCCCGCCGGTGTACGGGAATTTGCGCCCTTTGACGTCCACCAGCCAACTCGGGCCCGTCGGCGGATACACGATGAAGTCGAACGACTTGATCTTCGCGCCGGCGAAGACCGACCGCCGGGCCTCATCGACCGCAACATAGGGAACCCCTCGCGACCGGAGGTAGTCCCCGAGCGCAGCCTCGTAATGGGCGCTGGCCTTGCTCATGTGCCTTCGGCCATGGGGAACAGCGGGTCCCGCAGCAACACATCCCACGGCACGCGCATCTGCCTGCCGCTCGCCAGGTCCTTGACGGTAACCAGGTTCTGCTCGCGCGTTTCCTGTCCCAGGATGACCGCCCTGCCGGCGCCGCGCTCGGAGGCCGCGCGAAGCAGTTTCCCGATCCCCTGCGGCCGATACGAAAACTCGGCGCTCCAGCCCCCCCGCCGCAGCGCCGCGGCGAGTTGCAGGCAGCGTCCCTCCATGTCCTTCTCGGCCGCCATCACGTACACGTCGAGACGCGACGACACCGCCGGCATCTTTCCCGCCTCGCGCAGGACATCGAGGATGACGACGTCGCCCATGCCGAAGCCGACGCCGGGCATCGGCGGGCCGCCCAGCATTCCGAGCAGGCTGTCGTACCGTCCCCCGCCGCCGATGGCGCGGTGCTGCTTCGCGCAGTCGAAGATCTCGTAGACGACGCCGGTGTAGTACGCCAGGCCCCGGACCACGGACATATCAAAATTACAATATTCTGTTATTCCAAGATCACAGAGCCGTTCGAAGAGCGCCTCGAGGGCCGGAAGCTCGAGGTCCGCCGCCGCCCACGCGCCCCCGCCGCCGCGGATCAGCGACCGCAGACGATCCAGGCCCTCGACGCCCAGGACGGGCTCGACCGCGTCGAACGGCACCCCCCCACCGAACGCGGCTGCCCACTTCTCCGCCAGCGCCTCGCGCGGAATCTTGCCGGACTTGTCCAGAAGCGCATAGGCGGTGTCCATCTGCTCCGCGGGCACCTTCAGGTCCTGAAGCACCGCCGCGACCAGCCGCCGGCTGTTGATGCGCACCGAGCACTCCCGGGGACTCAGGCCCGCTTCACGCAGAAAGTCCACGGCCACGAGGATCGTCTCGGCATCCGCCAGCGGATCGTCCACCCCAACCACGTCCACGTTCCACTGGAAGAACTCACGGAGACGCCCCTTCTGCGGCCGTTCCGCCCGGCAGAGCCGCGGCACGCTGAACCACTTGACCGGACGCGGCAGCGACTGCGCACGCGCCCCGACCATCCGGGCCAGCGTCGGCGTCATCTCCGGCCGGATCGCAAGTTGCCGTCCGCCCCGGTCCGTCAGATTAAAAAGCTGCTCGACGATTTCGTCCCCGCTCTTGATGCGATACAGGTCGAGGTATTCGAGAATGGGGCCGTCGTACTCCTGGAAGCCATTGCGGAGCGACACGCGCCGCCATGTGTCGGTCAGCCAGTTCCGGAGAGCCATGTCCTCCGGGTAGAAGTCGCGAGTGCCCTTGATGCCAGTGAACTTCATGGTGCTCCTACCCTGCCGCCCGCTTGGGCAACGATCGCGGCGGCGGATCCTGCGTCGCTCTGGCCAGTCGGAGCGGCGCCTTGCGCTGCCGCTCGCGGCGACGGCGGGCCCGTGCCCGCTTGCGTCTCAGGAACTCCCTGGCGAAGGTCTGCAACTCCTCCGGCGTCCGGAAGAGGTGCTCATAGGCGTAATCGCCGTCGCTGTACTCGCACTCGGACGTAGAGTACTGTCGGCAGATCGCCGGCCGGGTCTCGTACTCCGCGCAGCGGTTGTCCGCCCGGAGGTTCCGACACCGTGATGTGAATTGCACGTACCAGTCGCCGTCCTCCACGAACACCAGCACGCGCTTATGGAGCAGGAACCAGCGAATGTCATCGAAATCCCGTTTCCGTGCGGGCTTGTCGATCGGCAGGGCGAGATAGCGGCAGCACCTCGCCCCGCAGCGTTTGCATAAGCGTGAACTCATCGTGTGCAACAGGCTCCGTAGGGGCCTTCTCCTGTCCGGTCCCGTCCGATCGGGAGATGATTCTACCGGAATCTGCGCGGATTTCGACCCCCTCCCCCACCGCCTCGCACGGTTTACGCCTCGGCCGCCGCCGATCCCACAGGACCGTCGCAATACCGGCGCCGAAACCGCAACGCCAGGTTGACCAGGGCGATCATCACGGGGACCTCCACGAGCGGACCGATGACCGCCGCGAAGGCCGCCCCGTGGTGGATGCCGAACACGCCGACCGCCACCGCGATCGCCAGCTCGAAGTTGTTGCTCGCCGCGGTGAAGGACAACGTGACGGACGTAGCGTAGCCGGCCCCCGCGGCGCGCCCCATGTGGAAGCTGACCAGGAACATCGCGACAAAGTAGATGAGCAGCGGCACCCCGATCCGGACGACGTCCGTCGGCCGGGCGACGATCTTCTCGCCCTGCATCGAGAACATCACCACGATCGTGAACAGCAGCGCGATGAGCGTGGCGGGCGAGATCGCGGGGATGAACCTGCCGTGATACCAGTCCTTGCCCCTGGCTTTGACCAACACCCAGCGGGTCGTCATGCCGGCCAGGAATGGAACGCCGAGGTAGATGAACACGCTCTGCGCGATCTGCGAGATCGTGATCCCCGAGGTATCCGCGCCGCGCAGCCCCAGGAGCGGCGGGAGGACGGTGATGAACAGCCACGCATAGACGCTGTAAAACAACACCTGGAAGATTGAGTTGAACGCCACCAGGCCCGCCGCGTATTCGGTGTCTCCCCTCGCCAGGTCGTTCCACACGATAACCATCGCGATACAGCGGGCCAGCCCAATGAGGATCAGCCCGATCATGAACTCGGGCTGACCACGAAGAAACACGATCGCCAGGGCGAACATCAACAGCGGCCCGACCACCCAGTTCTGAAGCAGCGACAGGCCCAGAACCTTGACGTTCCGGAAAACGTCGCCCAGTTCCTCGTACTTCACCTTGGCTAACGGCGGATACATCGTCAGGATCAGGCCGAGGGCGATGGGGATGCTCGTCTGTGTGCCCTCGGGCCGGAGCGACCCGATCCATTCTCCCACACCCGGCGCGAAATGGCCCAGCAGCACGCCGGCGGCCATCGCCAGGGAGATCCAGAGCGTCAGGTAGCGGTCCAGGAACGACAGACGCCCGGCAATCCCTTTCGACATCATGTGCTCCTATCGGTTCGCCAGAGACCCCGGAAGGGTCAGGACAAAGTCGCGAATCTGATCGCGGACCCGCCGGTAGGCATTCAGTGCCTCGTCCGCCGTGGCCGCGGCTGCCGCCAGCCTGGGCGGGTCATCAAAGCCGACGTGGACGATCTTCGCCCGGCTCGGAAACACCGGGCAGCTCTCGTGAGCGTGTCCGCACACGGTAACGACGTAGTCGAACGGCACATCCTTGAGTTCCGCGACGTTCTTCGACCGATGACCCGAGATATCGACTCCCGCCTCGGCCATGACCTTCACGGCGTTCGGGTTCAGGCCGTGCGTCTCGATGCCGGCCGAATAGGGCTCGACCTCGTCGCCCTTCAGGTGCCGCGCCCAGCCCTCGGCCATCTGGCTGCGGCACGAGTTGCCGGTGCACAGAAACAGTACCCGCAGCTTTGCACGCGATGGTTCAGTCGTCATACGGCACGTGTCCTCATCCGGCGCGGACCGGGCCGCAGCACCCGCGCCCGGCCCCCGACGCCGCCAGCGCCTTTCGGGCCGTACCCTCGAGGCTCGTGATGTAGTCCGCCGCGCCGGCGCCCGGCGGCAGATGCTCGAGGATCCTGCGGTACAGCGGGTCCTGCGCGTCGCACATTGTCCGCACATACTCCGGCCGGCTGGTCAGCACAATATCGCTCAGCCCCGCGTCCACGGCCATCTGCCGTGTGTCCTGCACGAGCACGGCGCCGGCGATGCACCCGATTCACGCCTCCACCATCATCTCGGGCGTCATGTCGATGCCGATCACGCGGCCGGATGCGCCGACCTTCGGCCCGGCGAGAAACGCGTCGAAGCCTGCCCCGCTGCCGAGGTCCAGGACGACCTCGCCCGTCTTCGCGTCATTGATCATGGCTGCCTCCCGTCACGATCGATAGCACTCGCAGAGGTCCTGGAGGTCGATCCGTCGAATGCGGGCGATCCTCCGGGCGGCGGCCGTGGAAGGGACAAGGAATGCGCAAACGGTTCTGGCTCGAGCTTGTAGCCCTCTGTATCGCCGGCACTGCCCCGATCGCGGCGGGTCAGACCTGCGGTCGGCCGGCGGCGGAGTGCGCCGGCGTGCTGCACTGCGGCGGCGAGTGGGACTTCGAAAACGGGTTCTACTTCACGGGACATGCCCTTGCCGGACGATGCGAGGGACCGCCCGGCGGCGGTGCCGTGTCGTGCGTTCCCGCGGACAAGTGGGCGCACGTGGCCAACGGGTGGGCCCACTGGGCATCGTTTCCAACCTGGCCGACGGGCGGCTACTGGGGCACCTGCTCGTTCAACGAAAACAAGAACTGTGACAACGTCTACCGCGGGAACCGCTCGCAGGAACTCACCATGACCTGTGCGAACGGCGTGGGCGTGATCTACAAGACCGCCGCCGTCCCGCCCCAGCACCGCATTCGGGTCGAGGCCTACATGAAGTTCACACCGAACGGCGACGCGCCGGACGTCGAGCATGCCATCGGCATCGACCCCGCGGGCGGAACGAATCCCGCTTCCGCCGCCGTGCGATGGACCGCGTGGCAGGAGCACACCCCGTCGCCGCCGCAGCCGGCCGGCGTTTTCAACCGGGGCACGGCCGATGCCGTTTCGCTCGGAACCACGATCACGGTCTTCATTCGCCAGCGGGCGTTTGAGCCGCCGTGCCAGGGCCAGACGTTCATGGTGGATCACGTACGGGTGCTCGATCTGGGACCCGACGGGCCGGTTCTGCGCGTCGAGCCGACGGCGCTTGCCGCCGCGGTGGTCGTCGGCACCGACGCCGCGCCGCAGACGTTCCGCGTCTCCAACAGCGGCGTGGGCACTCTCACATACGTGATCGCCGTCGATGCGACATGGCTGAGCGTCGCGCCGCTCTCGGGGCTGGCCAGCGGCGAGACGAACGAGGTCGTCGTGACATACGCCACGGCCGGCCTGCCCGTCGGCACGCATTCGGCCACGATCACGGTCACGTCGCCGGAGGCGCTGAATCCGCCGCAGACGGTGACGGTCCTGCTGACGATCTCGACCCGGCCTGCCGATCTGGACGGCGACGGGGATGTGGATCTGGACGATTTCATCCGGTTCTTGGCGTGTTTTAGCGGACCGAGCCGCCGTTTGCCGGACGGCTGCACCGTGGATGCCGACTTCGACGAGGATACCGACGTCGATCTGGACGATTTCCGGCTCTTTCAGCTTTGTTATAACGGTGCCAATCGACCGCCGGGCCCGAACTGCCCGTGACCCAACTCAGCAGCCCCCCAGGACGCCCTCGAGCTTGTCCCGCAGGGCAGACTGTTTTTTCCGGAAGACCCTGCACCGGTCGAGAAACGCCTTGCACAATGCACATCTCCTCAGGACGGTCCGTTCGGACAATGCTCCCGCGCTCGCCTCCAGAGTCCGATGATCATCCGCGGCAGGAACAACAAGATGGCCACGAGGCCGCCAAGCACCACCGCCGCCAGCGGAGCGACAGGGCAGCCCGTTGCACCGCAGCACGGACAAACGGAACCGCCGCCGGCGGCAACAAAGCCAAACAGCCCGGCCCACCAGCCGAGGAACTTCTTGACGTGACCGCCGGCCGCGGCGACATGGGAGCGGGTTGTTCGTTCGTGGCTGGCGATCATGATGGGTGCTCAATGAGCCGTGTACAGCAGGTACACACCGCCGAGCAGGACCAGGACACCACAGATCCTCTTGAGGATTACGGCGCCCCTCGATTGTTCGTTCCAGTTCAGATACCTCTGCACGATCTCCGCGGATGTGCCCGCGGCCACGATCAGCAGGCAGTGCCCGACGCCGTAGGCCAGCAGCAACGCCGCCCCATACGGGGCGCTGGTGGCGGCGACCTTGAAGGTGACTCCGAGGACCGGGGCCATGAAGGCGAAGGTACACGGCCCCAGCGCGATCCCGAAGACCAGCCCGAGAATGAACGCTGCGACCATGCCCTTCCGCTTCATATTGACCTGCCCGGGGCCGGCCCAGGGCATCGGGATCACATCCAGAAGCACCAGGCCGACAAGAAAGAAGACCGACGCTACGACATAGTTGCCGTAGCGACCGACGTCGCCCAGGATCCGTCCGGCCGCCGCCGTAATCACGCCAATCGCAGCGATCGTGATCAGGATCCCCACGGCAAACAACGTGGCGATGCCGAAGGCCCGCCGCGTCGTCATCCGTCCCTGCTGGTCGATGAAGCCGACGATGAGCGGGATGCTTGCCAGGTGGCACGGGCTCAGAACGATACTCAGGATCCCCCATGCGAAAGAGGCACCGAGAGCAATCAGCGGCGTGCCCTCGACCGCATGTGTCAGTATCGTGAAGATCCGGTCCATCTTTGGAGGGTCCGTTCGCACCCGGGTCAATGGCTGGGCTGACTGCCCCGCCCCGCCGGCCGCGGCCCCAGCGTGTAGCCCAGTTCCTTCCACTTGCCCAGAATGTCCTCCCGGCCGAAAAACCCTTCGTGACGGAACAACTCCCTGCCGGACGCATCGTAGAAGATCTGCGTGGGGATCATGCGGACGTCATAGAGATCGGCGGCGGCGGGGTTCTGCCAGACATCGATGAACTCGACCTCCAGCCTGCCGGCGAATTCCCTCCGCAGTTCCTCGAGTATCGGCGCCATCTTCTTGCACGCGACGCACTTGCCCGCACCCAGGTCCACCAGTCGCGGCAGCGCCGTCTTCTCCGCCGGATCCCGCGCAGGCTGTGTACCCGCCGGCCGGCTTGCGGAGCCGGCTTCCGCCGTTGGAAGGTCCCCGGCGTGAGGCGGATCCTTCCCCTTCTGCTTCAGCGCCATCGTGACGCCGACAACAACCAGCAATGCAGCGACAATGCCAAGCCTGGCGGTCTTGCTCATGGCAACGCTGTCTCCTGCTTCACTCCCCCCCACCGCCTGCACGGCCTGCGGGCGTCAATGCGTCATCGCGCTCGTCAGGAGCGCGGTGATCTCCGCTTCGGACAGCACCTTGCCCACCGACTTCACCTCGCCGTCGATGACCAGGGCCGGCGTCATCATCACGCCCCGCTTCATGATGTCCGCAAGCTGTGTCACCTTGCACAACTCGTACGGCACGCCGAGGGCCTTCGCCGCCTTGTCGGCGTTCGCCGCCAGCGTCGCACACTTCGGGCAACCGGTTCCGAGAATCTCGATCTTCATCAGTGACCTCCCGTCAGCATCCTGCCCCCGCAATCGCCTTGATCTTGTCCACCACCCTCCTGGCATCGCCGATCATGTCCGGCTGGGCCGGCTTCTTCTCGATGCCCAGATCGGTCGCGACCACATGCACATCGACGGTCACGCCCGCCTTTGCCATGACCTTGCGGCAACACTGGTCGTCGCAGCCGTCGATGGCAATGCGCCGGCCCGCCTTGCGAACCCGCTCCATCTTGTCCGCAATATCGGCGGCCACCGCCGCGATGCAAAACAGGTTGCCCACGCCCTGCTGAGCCGCCAGTACGCCGGCACGATTGGCGACCTGGCCTGAATGCGCAGCCCCGGCGCAGGCGAAAATGAGCGTTTCGCCTCCGACACAACGGCATCCGCATCCTGACGTCATCACAGTTCTCCCTTACGCATCCGTGCCGAGCGCCCCGAAGATCAGCCCGGCGATCGTGGAAAGCACAATCACAAGACAGACGAACACCACGGTCTTCCTTGTCCCCAGCACAGACCGGATCACGAGCATGCTCGGCAGCGACAACGCCGGCCCCGCCAGCAGCAGCGCCAGGGCCGGCCCCTTGCCCATGCCCGAGCCCATCAACCCCTGGAGGATCGGCACCTCCGTCAGCGTGGCGAAGTACATGAACGCGCCGAACACGGACGCGAACAGGTTGGCACGGACGGAGTTGCCGCCGACGAGGCCGGTGACCCACCTGTTGGGAATCAGCCCCTCCTCGCCCGGACGGCCGAGCAGCAGCCCGGCCACCAGCACGCCGCCCAGCAACAGCGGCGTGATCTGCACGGCGAACGCCCAGGTCTGGCCGAACCACTCGCCCGCTTCGTCCTTTCGGAGGCCCAGGACGATCGAAAGCCCCACGGCCGCCGTCACGAACGGGATCATGGCGTGCAGCGGCACGTGTTCGGCATGTAGGGCGGCCCGCACGCCCGGCGTGACGACCCATCCCGACACGCTCCACGCCGCCAGCGTCGCCCCGGCGACCAGGGCCAGCTTCCACCACTCGACCTTGAACCACATCGCCAGGAACACGGCCAGTGCGGCGGCGCTCCCGGCCGTGATAATCCACTTCGAATTCCAGATCACGAACCAGAAGCCGGATGTCTGATCGGGCCGGCCCCAGTTGGCAAAGACGAGGATGCCGACCATGCTGGCAAAGTAGAGGATCGTCTGCCACAAGGGGCGACCCGCCTCCGGCTCCGGCATCGCGGCGACGGCATCCGCCCTGGCGGTTTCTTCCTTGCGATAGATCAGGTGCATGAGCAGGCCGATGACGACGCTGAACGTGATCGCGCCCACCGCCCGTGCGATGCCGATGTCGAGGCCCAGGATGCGAGCCGTCAGGATAATCGCCAACACGTTGATGGCCGGCCCTGAATACAGGAAGGCACAGGCCGGCCCCAGCCCCGCTCCCATCCGCCAGATCCCGGCAAAGAGCGGGAGCACCGTACAGGAGCAGACGGCCAGGACCGTCCCGCTCACCGAAGCCACGCCGTACGCCAGCGCCTTGGGGGCCTTCGGCCCGAGATAGTGCATCACGGACGCCTGGCTGACGAAGACGCCGATCGCCCCCGCGATGAAGAACGCCGGTACCAGGCACAGAAGCACGTGCTCCTGCGCGTACCACTTGACGAGTGCCAGCGACTCGAAGACGGCCTTGTTGAAGCGTGGCCACTCGAGCGGCATCGCAAAGCAGGCGGCGAACACCGCCACGCCCCAGAGGAGCTTCTTCCAGTCGGCCTTGCCATCCATCGCCATCGTGCGCCGTCGCCCGATTCACTTCGTTTGCACGCCCCTGACGCCGCGACGCGAGGTCAAGGGCAGGCTGGAAGCCTGCACCACGAGGCACGAAATCCCGCCACCGGCAACGCCTCTGAGTATTGCCTCATGGTCACATCGCCATATCGGGTGCCACGAAAGCCATCGCCCTCGCACCTCATCGTCAAACCGCCGCCGCCTGGGCCTTGAGGTTTTCCCGCAGGACCGACTCGATACATTCAAAGAATCCCGAAAGGCACCGGCACCGCAGGCGGTAGTACATGTTCGACCCCTGCTTGCGGTCCTCGACGAGCCCTGTGTTCTTGAGCACGGCCAGGTGCTTCGACACGGTCGATTGATCGGCCCCCACCAGGGCCGTCATCTCGCACACGCACAGTTCCCGTTCCTGGAGGGCATCGAGGATGAGCAGCCGGCTCGGATGGGCCAGAGCTTTGGCGATCCGGGCCCGCGCCTCATACTGACGAACCGATCGACGATCTACTGCCATATTGCCATTATACCATGCCGCCATGCGCATTCAAGCACTGATCGGCTTTTCGAGCAGGGCAGGTGCAATTACGCTCTCTCGGCAACGGGGCACAGGGCTGCGTATTCGAGTCGCGAGTTCGAGGGCCAGCCCGGAAACACCCTGCGGACCTCAGTTCGCGACCTGTAACCCACTGCTCGCAACACCACGCACGCGATGAGCAGCGGAAGGACCGACGAACCGACAGCGGACGATAATGTGGGCGAACCTGCCCCGGCGTACCGGGGCAGAACCCCTCACCCTACTCGAGGCGTACCGTCACGACCTGCTTGGCGCCGACGGACAAAGTCACCTGGTTGCCGGCGGGCTTCAGCACCGCCCTGGGCCTGCCCTCCAGATCCGTCTGCTCCGCCGCCCCGATCTCGCGCGGCAGTTCGAGCGTTTCCTCGATCGCCGTGTCCGTCGGGTTGAACATCCGCACGACCAGCCCTTCGCTGTCGCGTCGCCGTTGGATCGCCGTAATCACGGCCTGGCCGGGCGTGAGCCTCAGGAACGAGTGCGACGCCGGCAGGCTCGGCGTTGCCGTCGCGGCGTCGCGGGACTCGACCTGTTCCGCGCGCGGCGGAGCGGCCAATTGCTGGCCGAGCCGGCACAGCCTCGTCCGCGGCACCGAGCCGGCCAGCGGGACGATGCGCCAGACGAACTCGTGCGTGCCCTGGATCTGGCCGCCCTCTTCGCCGCTGGTGAAAACCGTCCGCCGGAACGAACGGAGCAGCGTCAGGGCGATGGGCCGGCCGGGAAGATCGCGCACGGCGGCCTCGGGCAGGCCCGTGCTGACGACGGCCAGTCCGCGGCCGGCCGCGCCGGCGTCGCATACGGCAGTCCAGGTGTACTGCGGCCGCGTCTCGACGTCGAGTTCCTTGAGCGTAGCGTTGTCGGCGCGGAGGGCGATCGGCCGCTCGATCACATCGAACGCGCCGTCGGCGAAGCACGTGTCCGCCCTCGCCCCGGTGGGCAGCAGCACGCGGAGGCGATGGTCGCGAACCGTGTTCTCGACGACCGTGCGGATCTCGACGTCCTCGGCGCCCTTCCGCAACGTCACGTAGCTGGTGATCCGCAGCGGCGCGGTCTGCTCGCTGCGGCACATGCGGTCGAAGCGGAAGTGTTGCGGGACGTTCATCGTCACGGCGATCCTGAGCGTCGCCTTGGCGATCCCGTCGGCGACGACGGCGACGTCGGCCGCGGCCGCCGTCGAGGTGAACGTCTGCTCGTTGACCGCGATGCCGTGGTACCAGCCGTCGCCGATGTCGGCGCGATCCTCGAACGTCAGGAGGTTGTCGTACGTCTGCCCGCCGCGCTTGTCCGTGAGGCGGATCGTGCCGTTGGGCCCGACGCTCACGCGCAGGTTCTCGTTCTCGATCGTGTGGTCGTCGACGAGCATGGAGCCGAGGTGCCGCGTGGGCTCCCGGACCGGGCGGCACAGGAGGGTCGTGTAGCCGTAGGGGCCGATCTTCAGCGGAGCGGTGATGTCAACCTCGTGACGGCGGTCGGCGTGCGGGAACTTGCAGCGGACGCGCCGAAACCCGGCGCGGTCCTTGCGATGGTTGACATACTGGTACGGCACCTCGTTGCCGTCGGGGTCGTAGAGCCGGAAGCCGATCTTCTTCTCAAAGCCGAAGAACTCGGCGTAGGTCGCGTCGATGTCCGCCGGGAAGCGGAGCGTCAGATCGACGGGGCCGTCGACGGGGTCCGCCCCGGCGTTGAAGACGACGACGGCGAAGTCGTGGCCCTCCATCGGCGGCCGTGCGGCCCGGAGGGCGATGTGCCGCAGGGCGTCGCGCGACACGTGCCGGGCGATGCCCAGCGACTGGTCGAAGCGGTAGACCATGTCCTTGTGGACCTGGTCGATCGAGCATCCGCAGGCGGAGTCGTGCGGATGGTTCAGCAGCAGGTACCGCCAGGCGACGTGCAGGTACTGGTGCGGATACGGCTGGCCGGCCGGCTCGGCAAATGCCGCGAAGGGCTCGGCCCAGCGGCAGAGTTCGTTTTCGCAACGGGCGTTGGCCTGCTTCAGGTGGATGCGGCTCGAGAGCACGCCGGGGATCAGCCAGGCCTCGTCGCCGACGGGGCCCGGATCGCGCAGCTCGCCCACGAACACCTTCGTGATCCGGGCACGCTGCTCGCGGAGGTCCTCGACGAAGCCGTCAAGGTGCGAGTGGACGATCTGCACATCCTCGCGGGCCGCGTTGGCCCGCTGCAGCAGCTCCACGGTCTTGGGCTCGATCTCGAGGTGGTCGCCGCCGTCGAAGAGCAGGAACGACGACGTCGGGCACCGGGCCTTCTCGAGATCGATGACGCCGTTCAGCCCTTCGAGGGCCGTGTCCATATCGAACGGCTCGTCGATGATCTGCCCTTTGCGCACGCCGAAGGCGTAGGTGCAGTAACCGCCCTTGGGGCTGAAGCGGTATGCGATGACCTCGGAGCCGTCCGGCGCCTGCCAGCGGAAGACCGCGCCATGGACGCTTTCGGTGGCGCCGCGCCAGAGGAACGTGTTGTCGATCGAGAAGCCCCGGAGAATCTGCGGGAGCTGCGAGATGTGGCCGAAGTGGTCGCACGCGAAGCCCACGCGGGACGGACGGCCGAACCGGGAGGCGAGGTCGAGTCCGAACTGCAGATTGCGAACCAGCGACTCGCCGCTGACGAGAAACTCGTCGGGCAGGCAGAACCAGGGGCCGATGCGGAGGCGCCCGGCCCCGGCGAGCTGCCGGATCTGTTCGCGGCGTTCGGGGCGGATTTCGAGGTAGTCCTCGATCAGGACGGCCTGGCCGTCGGATTGCCAGTAGGCGAACCGCTCGTCGGCGGCCATCGTGTCGAGGACCTCGTCGAGAAGGCTGACGAGCCGGAAACGGTAGTCCTGAAAGGACTCGTACCACTCACGGTCCCAGTGCGTGCTGACAACGTAATGCGCGATCCGCTTGGCGGGCAAGGACATTTCGGCCTCCGGCAAGGTACCCTGCGATCGGGCCGGCCCGCAGAACCGTCCCCGGAAGCCGCCCGGACGCAAGAGTCGCGTATTTGCAGGGAAACCGGCCGGGCTGTCAAGCGGCGCGCACACAGCCGGGGAACCGGTCGCAGCGGAGTTCGGGAAATGATGAACGACGGGGCCCGAATGCCCTGAGAATGGCGACGTTCCAACAGCCAAGCTGTGGGGGGCGCGGTTCTCCGCCCCCGCGCATCCGGCATGGCGGTGGGTGGCCCACCTGGCTTTCGAAAGATCAGGCCCGGGTGCCGGCCAGGGCGTGCTGGGCGAAGAAGGCACCGTACTTCTTGTCCGTGCCCTGGATGTGGTTGGTGAGCCAGTTCTTGAGGAACGCCATGACCTCGACGGTCAGGGCGGCATTGCCGGAGTCGAAACGCTTCTTGAGGTCCTGGACCTTGCGCGTCAGTTCGTCGTGCTCGCCCTTGTGCGACAGATACCCGGGATACGATGCCTGGCTGAGCCGCTTCTCTTCGGCGGCGAAGTGCGTGACCGTGTACTGGACCAGTGCGTTGAGGAGCGCCCCGAGGCCCTCCCGGCCCTGCCCCTTCTGCATCGCGTCGTGCAGGTCGTTCACGATGGCGATGAGCTTCTTGTGTTGCTCATCGAACTCGGGCACGCTGACGCTGAGGCTCTCGTTCCAGGCAATAAGTGGCATCGGGCATCTCCTGCGTAGGCTATCCGCCGCGCGTATGGCGCAGCACCTGCTGCCGGCGACCGGCGAGCGATGCCCTTGAATCGGGCGTTTCGCCGGGGGCCTTGAGCACCGTCACCGAGGTCCGGCGTTATGCGGACGTGCGAGGGCCGGGTGCAGGCGATCGGTGACTTGCGATTCGAGATCGGCAATCTGACCTCCCACATGCGCCATCTGAGATCTGCGCTCTATGATCGGAGATCCCCGAGTGCCCCTCGCTCGCGTCTCAGCCTCCTGGGGAACGTTTACCAGCGCCTCGAATGAAGGCGAGGATCGCCTCCCGGTTGGCCGCCCAACATCGGTCCGGCGGCGTGTTGGCGGGTAGCTCGAGCGTAACGGTGGGAATCTGCCGGTCGACGCCTGCCCAGCTTCCCAGGCTGCCGTGCGTCTCGTAGCCCATCGTGGGGCGGACCGGGTATCCGTTGACGGCGGCCATCGCCCGCGCCAGGGCCGACGCAGGACCGTCGTAGTTGACGCAGGCACCGCCCCGGCGGATGCAATGGATTGTGAGAATGCGGACCGGGCGAACGATGCGGATCGCCTCCAGCACGGCCCGTGTCTCGGGCTCGCTGGCGGCGGCGGTGCCGTGGAGGGCCCGGTTGCCCGAACGGGCCGCCAACCAGTTGGACGCAGGCAGGTTCCGATTGATGTCTACGCCCCGGGCGTTCGTGCGACGATTGGCCATGAGGCCGTCCGGGTTGACCTCGGGCACGATGGCGATCCGCCGGCCGTCGCTCAGGCCGGGATGGCTTCGGAGCAACGCGATCAGCTCCCGCGCCACCGCGGCGCCCGCAGGTTCATCCCCGTGGAAGCCGCCGAAAACCAGGATCGCATCGCCGCCGTTGCCGAAGGAATGCAGCCGGATCGGCCGTTGCTCAACGGACCGTCCGAGTTCGATAACCCGCTCCGGTCGCGTCCCGGTGGGGCTTGGGGGGGGAACCGCAATCGGCGTGGGCGACTCGATGCGCGTCTCGCGTTGCGTGCAGCCGCCGGCGGCCAGGATCGCGAACGAGGCGAGCGAAACGCCCAAGCGCAGCCGGTGGTGGTGATGATCGGAGTGGATTCTCATGCGGCGTCCTCGATCCGGCCGGTCAGCAGTCGGTCGATGAAAACGGCCACGCCCGCTTCGTCGTTGGTTGCCGTGTGATACCGGGCGGCGGCGCGGACTCCGGGGACGGCGTTGCCCATCGCCACGCTGATGCCCGCGAAACGGATCATCTCGAGATCGTTGACGTCATCGCCGATGGCCACAACCTGCGATTCGTCGATCCCGCGGTCGCGGGCCAGCTGCGACACGGCAAACCACTTGTTCACGTAAGGGGCGAAGCACTCGAGCACGTGCAGACCGTAGTTCGGCGCGAAGATGGCGTTGCATTTCACTTCGGTCGGAGGGAACTCCGCGATCAACTCCGCGTGGACGCGATCGATCTCCTGTGGGTCCTCGATGACGCCGATGCGGAGCGGTTCGGGGGCGTCGTCGAGCCACCGGGTGACGTGCCGCGTCGTCGTCGGCACGAGTTCCAGCCATTGCTCGTACGCCTTCGCGTTCCGCGAGCCCGCGAGCTGGTAATAGTCGACGCCGGCCAGCGTCGGGTCCTGGAGCATCAACACGGGGTAGCCGCGGGCCGTGAAAAAGTCGAGGAGCCGAAGCACGGTCTTTCGCGGAATGGGCCACCGGCGGAGGGTCCGTCCCGTGCGTGCGTCGCTCATCATCGCTCCGAAGACGCAGATCGCCACGTCCAGATCGAGGCCGATATCCTCGATTACCGGCCGGGTCTCGGTGTAGCAGCGGCCGGTGCAGAGGCAGATCGTCAGCCCCGCATCGTGTGCGCGGTGCAGCGCCTCGCGGTTGGCGTTCGGCAGGCGGTTTGACGAATCGAGGAGCGTTCCGTCCACATCGATGGCAAGAAGGCGGCACGCAGCACTCATCGCAGAACCTTAACGGCTCGGCCGGCGCGCTGCAAGCGGCGGGCGGCGCGCCCTCATCACTTGCCATGGGTGTGCAGACGCCGCGCCGGCGGCCCGACTTCTCCATGCCGTTCTGCCCCGCGGAGTCGTGCCGACCGGCTAGCCCTGCGGGCACTCGGCTCCCGGCACGTTGTTCGGCCCGTTGAAACAGCTCTGGAACACGGCAAAGTCGCCCAGATCCACGTCGCCGTCGTCGTCAAAGTCGACATCGCCCGTGCAACCGTCGGACGGCAGATTGTTCGGGCCGTTGAAACAGGCCTGGAAGACCGCGAAGTCGCCCAGATCCACGTCGCAATCCTCGTCCGCGTCGGCTGCGTACCTCGTGACGGTCAGCGCGGCGTCGTTGGAAACGAGGCTGCCGCAGCCGCCCGTGACGACGCAGTGATAGACGCCTTCATCGCCGCGGCGGACCGGCGTGAACGCAAGCGTCGCCGCGTTTGCGCCGAGGATGTCTTCGCCGTCCTTCTGCCACTGGTACGCAAGCGGGCCGTCGCCGGTCGCCGCGACGGTCAGCGTGACAACGGCGCCCGTGCAGACGCTTTGCGCCTCGGGTTGCCGGGTGATCTCGGTCGCCCCCTTGCCGGTCACCGGGTAGTCGTATGTACCGTTGGCCACCCCGTCGCCGTTGAGCCCCTGCACGTGGAGATACCATGTGCCCGCTGCGGAGACCGATGTCGCAAGCGTGCCCGACGTCCACTCCGCCTCGGTGCCCGTGAAGACGTGGCTCGCATCCTGGTCCCAGGCGTACCTGTATTTGGCGACAGCGCCTTCGCCGAACCCGTTGACGGCGGTCCACGTCACGTCTTCGCCGGGGCAGGCCGCCGCTTTGTCGCTTACGATGCTCGCGGCGTCTGGAGCGACCGACAGCGTGTAAACGGACCCGGTGACGACCGGGGTCTCCACGCCTTCGGCGTTGCGGGCTTTTACCTGGTACGTGTATTGCTTGTTCGCCTCCAGGTCACCGTTCGTCCACGTGGCAATTTGCTGCCACCCGGGTCCGTCCCCATTGGTGGTGTTCATGATCAGAACGCCGGAATTGCCGACCGCCAGGTTGGTGAGCGTGCCGGCGGCCGTCACATCGACCGAATCCACAGTCACGTTGGCGAACGTCACGCCCGTCGGAGTCTGGATCCGGGTGTACTTGGAGACGACGGCCGAATACGAGCTGTTGAGCGTTCCGTTCCACGCTCGCACCTTGCGGGAGTACTGCGTGTTCGCTGTCAGGCCGGTTTCCGTCCAGGACGTGGCGTTGTGATTGAGCCAACCGCTGTTGGGATACTGCGGTGACTTGATCGTGCCGCCGCTGTCGGCAACGTCATATCCGAAGACGTTGTTGTCGAAACGGGAGAAGTTCCACACGATCTGGGACGTCGAACTCGCCGTCGGCGTGCCCATGATCGGCGTGTTCGCCGGGGCGGCTTCGAAGACGATGTCGTCCCAGAAAACATCGCCGCCGGTGGTCGATACGCCGAGGCCCAGCGTGATCCGGCTGGGGGCGTTCGCTGTCCCGGTGAAGAAGTTGCCCCCGAGGTTCTGCGTCGTGCTGACCGGCATGCCGGCACCCCCGTCGTTGACCGTGCAGGTGAACGTGGCGATCGGGCTGGCGCCCGGCGGATTCGGCGTGACGACGGTCTCGTAGTAGATCCAGGTGGGGCTGCATGGCGCGGCCGTATTGCGGGTGGCATACCCGGTGTGCGTGCCCGAGCCGCCGTCGCCGACGAGCCGCCACGTGTACTGGGTCCCGCCGTTCTGGGAGAGTCCGTTATCCAGGATGAAGGCCGTGCTGCCGCCGGACTCACGCAGCGACAGCGCCTGCCTGGCTCCGGTCAGGCTGCACCCCGTGTTCTTGCCGCCCGTCGGATCGCGATACCAGCCGGAAACGCGGCATTCCGCGAACGGCCGCGGGAGGTTGTAATGCATCTGCGACGAAGCGCCGCTCGGGCACTTCGCGCTGCCGGCACCCGTCACGCTGCCGTGATTGACCGTACCGTCGTATACGAATGCGGCGGCTCCCGTCGTCCAGTTGTCCAGGTTGCCGTTGAACCCCTCCGCGAAGACCGTCACGCGGGCCGCCGGCGTGTTCACGCCGAGCGGCGCGCTCCAGTCGGAATAATTGGGGACGGCATCCCTCGCCCGCACCTCGTACACATACGTCGTGCTGGCCGATACGGTGTTGTCCGTATAGCTCGTTGTCGTGGGCGAGCCGATGACGACGCCATCACGGCGCACCTCGTAGCCGACGACCGCCACGTTGTCCGTCGAGGCGGTCCAGGTCAGTCGCACGGACGTCGCGACCGTGGACGTACCCGCCAGGTTCGTGGGCACCGTGGGCGGGACGATGTCGGTGGCGGGTGTGGTGACGCCGGCGGGATCGCTCCAATTCGAGTAGTTCGGCGTGTTGTCGTAGGCGCGAACGTCATAGGCGTACGTGACCCCCGGCGAGCAGGTGCTGTCCGTGTAGCTGTTTGTTCCACTTGTGCCGATGACGACTCCGTCGCGACGGACCTCGTAACCGGCGACGCTGTAGTTGTCCGTGGACGCGGTCCAGTTCAGTTGGACCTTCGTCGGGCTGATGGCGATCGCCGCGAGGTTCGTTGGCGTGGTCGGTGCCTCCGTGTCCGGGTTCGGATCCACGTGGACGTTCTTCGTCAGGGTGGCGCCGAACCATGCGTAGCCGTCGCGGACCATCCGCCAGTCGGTCGTGAAGTCGCCGGCCGACAGAGGCCTCATCTGGAAGTTGAACGTGTATGTGGCCCCCGGCCCGACCTCGCCGCTGATATCGACACGTGTCACGGTGGTGACCGGGTCACTGTCGCCGACGGCCCCGAGCCGATAGCCGCGCGCGGTCTTCCAGAGGACGCCGCGGTTGCGGAACGTGACGCTGACGTTGTAGGTCAGTCCCTGAACCATCGTCGCGGGGATCGTGTCGCTGACGTACTCGTCGGAGTTGAACGCCCAGGTCGGACTCGCCCCGAAATACTGGCAGATCCCGTTATACATGCCCCACATGGCGGCCGAGCGGAAGTAATTGTCGCGCAGATGGTTGGCGTCGGCGTCACGATCGCACGTATCGTGGAAGGCCAGTTCCGTGAGAATGGCCGCCCGATCGGGAATACGGATCTCGCCGTAGTTGCCGTTCGAGTTCTTCACGCACGTGCCGTGACAGGTCCAGGTGCCGTCCACGTTGTTCTGGATCACGTTCATGATGCTCGAGTTGACGTTGTTCGCCAACGTCTGGCTGACGGCGCCCCAGAGAGCATGTTCCGTGCTCGCATCGTAATACGTCTCGGTCCCGGTCGGGCAGGAACCGGTGCAGTCGCCCGTGTAGCCGTTCGTGTGCAGCGAGACGTAGATGTCTGTCCCGTCCTGATCGGACATCAGCGGTCGAGCACGGATATCGTCGCTTGATTCGCTGCCGCCGGATCCGGTTGTGCAGTCGCCCGTCGAACTCGCGTACACGCTGCACGGGTATCCCAGCTTCTGGACCCACAGGTTCGCCCCGCACTGCCACCACGGTTTTCCCGAGTGGATGTGCGTGGCGGTATCGGTCTCGTCCGTGCCGTAGTTCTTGTCCGTGCATCGGGCGAGGCGGACCGTCGCACCGTCGGCGAGGAGATACGTCTCAAGGTACTGGCACATCTCGAGGTTGTGGAAGTCCTCCTGGTTGAGCGGCGCGCAGTAGACGGGCCGCTGTGTATTCCACGAACTGCCGCCCCACACCCAGCCGTGCCCCGGGGAGACGGTCACGCTCCGCCCGGACAGGGAGCCGACAGCGGCGTTGAAAGATCGCATAACGGTCCCGGCTGACTGGGGCTTGACGACGGGCGGCAGGTAGGTGGACAGCAGTGCCCCGTTGTGCGTCAGCCTTACGCTTGCGTCGGGGCTGAGCAACCGCACGGTCCCGCTCGCCTGCTTGAAGATCGCCTCGATCGTGACCTCATCCAGTCCTTTCGTGAGCACCTCCGCCGAGAAATCCACGGCAATCGTCGTCCCGTCGAAGGTAACCTCCTGAATGCCGGTCCCTTGCGGAATCGCCGAAACGAGACCCGCCCCCTGCTCCTCGGCCGTCGGGCCCGCGACCAGTGCCGCGAGCGCCGCTTCAACCGTCGCTGCTCCCGGCACCGAACGTTCGACCAGCATCAGCCGGTCACCGGCGAAGAAACACACCGTCACCGTGTCCGCCTGGCCCTGAGCAGCGAACAAACTCATCGCGGCACACGCCGCCAGAATGCACACGCGAACTCGTGTCATATTCATGACCTCCAGAAGAGAGACTCCTCAACTTGCCTCCGTTTGAGGCGAGAATCCTCACGGATGAGGCAACGCATACCCAGAGCGTTCACGTCCACACGGTCGCCCTGCTTCCTTCGCTCCACCCTGCACGCTGTAGCAGCAAGTCCATCCACCCCACCTGTCGCCAGGCCACCAGCACATACGGCCCGCAAACCCCTATTATATAAAACGCGGCCGTCCCCGCAACCGAAAACCCCCCGCTTGCAGTCCGACGGCCCGCAAGATAGTATGAAACCCGAGGGCAATCCTATGTCACTGTACGATACGCGACGCTACTTGACGAACTTCGATTCCCGCCGCGTGCCGCACCTGCTTACCGACGTACTCGTCATTGGCAGCGGCGTGGCGGGGCTGCGGGCGGCGATCGAAACGGCGCGGCAGGCACCCACGGTTTTGATCACCAAGGGGAAGCTGGCCGAATCCAACACGGCGGTCGCGCAAGGCGGCATCGCTGTCGTCACGGACCCGGCGGACAGCTTCGAGGAACACATTGCAGACACCCTCACGGTCGCGTGCGGCCTGGGTGACCGCCCGGCCATCGAACGGATCGTCCGAGAGGCCCCCGCACGCATTCAGGAATTGGTCCGCTGGGGCGCCGCCTTTGATCGTGCGGGCGACGCACTGGCGTTAGGACGGGAAGGCGGCCACTCGGCGGCGAGAATCCTGCATGCCCAGGGCGACGCGACGGGCAAGGAGGTTGCCGAAACGCTCATGCGGACCGCCCGTCGCACGAATGGCCTGCGACTCTTCGAGGACTGCTTCGCCATCGACCTGCTGACGATCGAAGGGCGCTGCGTCGGCGCGATCACATTCCATCCGAAGTACGGCCACCAGATGTTGTGGGCCCGCTGCACCATTCTGGCCAGCGGCGGCGCGGGACAGCTCTATCGGGAATCGACGAACCCGGCCATTGCGACCGCCGACGGGCCCGCCATGGCGTGGCGCGCGGGAGCCGTGCTGCGCGACATGGAGATGGTTCAATTCCACCCGACTACGCTGTATGTCGCCGGCGCGTCGCGTGCGCTGATCAGCGAGGCCGTCCGGGGCGAGGGGGCCCATCTGGTCGACCGCAGGGGCCAGCGTTTCATGCCGCGCTATCACCCGGATGCGGAACTGGCGCCGCGCGACGTGGTGAGCCGTGCCATTCTGGCGGAGATGGTGCAGACGGGCGCGACGTGCGTCTATCTGGACGTGCGTCATATCGGTGCGGAGAGGTTCAGCCGTCGTTTCCCCTGGATCACGAGCTTGTGCCGCCAGTTCGAAATCGACATCGCACGGGACCTGATCCCGATCCGGCCGGCGGCGCATTACATGGTCGGCGGCGTTGCGGTGGACGGCCAGACGCGCACGTCGGTGCCCGGCCTGCTGGCTTGCGGGGAAGCCGCCTGCACCGGCGTGCACGGGGCCAACCGGTTGGCGAGCAATTCGCTGCTCGAGGGACTGGTCTTCGGAGCGGAAGCCGGGCAGCAGGCCCTGCGGGAGCTGGCGAGCGGAGACGCCGTGCGGGTCGTCGCGGTGCGGAACGACATTGCCGAGTCTCCCCGCACCGAACTCGACATCGCGGACGTGTGCAATTCGCTCCGCAGCGTCATGTGGCGGAACGTGGGCATCGAGCGGCATGGGGACCGCCTCGCGGAAACGCGAGAGATCATCGAGTTCTGGGGCCACTACGTCATGGACAAGGTCCTGGACGATCGGCTCGGCTGGGAAGTGCAGAACATGCTGACGGTCGCGCGCCTCGTGACGGCGGCGGCCTCACGGCGGACCGAATCCCGCGGCGTACATTTTCGCACCGACTGGCCGGAACTCGACGACACCCGGTGGCGGCGGCGACAGTCACTGTGGCGGAGCGAAGAAGGACTTGCCTTTCGGGACGAGCCGTGCGTTTCCCCGTGACCGCAGTCCCGCCGCCTTTGCCTATAGGCAATCGTTCCCCATGGGGTTGTTGGGACCGTTGAAGCACCGCGTCAGGTACGTGAAGTCCGACAGGTCCACATCCGTGTCGCCATCGATATCGGTGATCGCGCACTCGGGGAAGATGGGCGGCTGATTGGCCCCGCGGAAGCACATGATGAAGAAGTTGAAATCAAGGACGTCCACGTCGCCGTCGTTGTCGAAATCGGCGTCTGGGCGCCTGACCTGAATGGTTGCCGTTGCCGGAGCCGAGGTATCGCGGCCGTCCGTCGCCCGGAACGTGAACGTGTCGTATCCCTCGTATCGCGAGGCGATGTAGCGCACCACCCGACCGTGGTCGGGAAGCGTGAACGGCACGGAACCGATCGGGGCGCCGGCGAGCGTCGTCAGCGTGCCATGGGCCGGCAGCGACGCGATGATGAACGTCAATATGTGGCTCGGGTCCGGATCGGTCGCAACAAGCGTTACATCGACGGACGTGCCTGAGAGCAAGGAGGCCTGAACGTCCGAGGCCACTGGCGGAGAGGACGGCGGCGGGCCGCCGTCGGGCGTGAGCACAAGCCGGACTTCGTCGATGCACCACCCGTTACGCTCGCCCACTCCGTCGGACAGCAACTCGAACTGGACGCGGATCTGCCGGTTGGCGACATCCCCCAGCCGGTAATAGCGCGCGGTCCAGTCGTAATCGCCGCCGTAGTTCGTTTCGAGAACCTGCACGACATTGTTGCTTTCGTCGAGAACCTTGATTGTGCAGTAGTCGAACGGCGTTTCCAGGAGGCACCAGTCGTAGAACGACAGGTAGACGGGGCCGCTGATGTTCGGCACGGGGATGAGAGGCGTTCGCAGGTATGTCGCCGAGTTTGACGTATAGCCGTAGATGAAGCCAACCGCCCCCGTGAGGCCCGTCCCCCAGCAACGGTCGCCTCCGATCGCTCGGTCCCCATCGTTTCGGACGCCGCTCAGCGGTCCACCGCCGTAGACGAACTGATCCCACATCGATGTGGACGACGTCGGGATGTCGCGCTCCCAGACATCCCCGTTCCCGCCGTGTACCCAGCCGGGATCCGTGCCCTCGGAATCATCGTAGAACAGCGTGACCCCGCCCCGGAACGCCTGGCACTTGGCGCCCCACCCGTACCGGCCCTGCGGGCTGCACGCGTATACGCCGAGAAAGTACCCGCTCGGGGCCACATTCATAAGCCTGCAACTCGCCGCGTCGTTGTTCTGCACGACCCGGACGCCCGGGGCTACCTCCTGCTGGACGCTGTAGGAAACGCCGTCGGTCGGCCGCCACGCAAACGGCTGCTGGGACATCACGACCAGCGCGGTGGCGAAGTCCAGCGGGGGATTCTCCCAGGAGGCCAGCAGATCCGTTCCGGTGATCTCGCAGGTCAAACCGCGGACCGGCGCCGGCCAACGGATACCGGCGTTTGCCGCAGCCACGGCGGCTCCGGCATCGACGCGACCGTAGCCGAAGCGATGGCTGTGACCGGTGATGCCGTCAATCTGCGCGTACGCCGGATCAATCTGGACCGCCGTGTGCTCCACGATGGCCCGCACCTGGACGCCGGTAAGCGTCGGATCCTGGGACAGCACCAGGGCGCACACGCCCGCAACCGCGGGCGTGGCGGCGCTCGTGCCGCCGAAGGTGGACGTGTAGTCGCCCGGCTCCCGGCCCCAGTCGCCCGAGACGTCGGTTGTCGTCACGGAAAGCGCCCAGCGTCGGACCCTGGGCGGTTCCGCGTCCGAGGTCGGGGCCACCACGGAAACCTCGGGACCGACGTCACTGTACTCGGTGTGCTCTGCGTAACTGTTCGATCCTCCGACGCACAGCACCGACTCCAGCTGGGCGAGGGCGTTGACGCCGTTGACCGTGTAAGAGTCGTTGGCGGCCGCAAACAGCACAATGCATCCCTTGCCGTTCCGCCCGTTCCGGGCAGCGTCGTTGATGGCCTCGACGACGTCGGGCGGCTGCAACGTTCCGTTCACGAAGCCCCAACTGTTGCTGATGACCGCGGCGCCGTCACTGTGATCGAGATCGCCGTTCGGATCGACCGCAAACCAGAACGCATCCGCCGTCTCGCTGATGCTGCTCTCAAAACACTTGATCCCGATCAGGCCGCACCGGGGGGCCACCCCGCGCCCGCCGAGCGTGTTGGCGCTCGCCACCGCGACGCCCGCACAACTGGTGCCGTGCATCTGGCCGGGCATGTCCGGACTTGGATCGTCGTCGTAGGGGTCGGGATAACTCGGATCGTAGTCCCGCCCCGCCCAGTAATTCGCCGCCAGGTCGGGATGATCCTTCTCGACCGAGTCGTCGATGATGGCCACACGTATGCTCGCCACCCCCTCGCCGGCGCCATCGGGCCGGCTGTCCCACGCCGCCTCCACGTTCATGTCGGCGTTGGCGCTCGCTCCTTTGGCCACGTCGCCGTCGAGGTTCCACTGCTCTGCATACAGCGGGTCGAGAATGCTGCCCGCGTTGTACGCCTTCCGGACAAGCAAGAAATCCGGGTGCGCGTAAAGCACATCCGCCCGCTCATGAAGCGCGTTGGCGATCGTCAGAGGCTCGATTCCCCTGGGATTCCGTACACGCACGATGTAGCGGTTGGCGACGCGCTCGTCGCTCCGGAGCGTCTCGCAACGCGCGCCGCGGATGATCTCGTCCGCGACGGCCGGCCTCACGCCGGGCGCGAACCGCACGACGAGTTGGTCCGAAAGGTAGATCGGTACGTCGCTCCCCGGCTGATGCAGGATGGGCAGGACCCACTCGACATCCGCTCGCTGGGCGAGACCGGCGGCGTTGGGCAGTCCTCGCCGCACATGCATGCCCGCACGGCTGAGCCGCGCCTCGCAACGCTGCACCTCGTGCCATACGGCGCGCAATTCCCGGGCGTCTGCCGGCGGATTCCGCGTGGCCGGCCCGAGCCAATCCGGGCGTACCGACTCCGCCTTATCGGGCGAGCGACGCAGCTTGATCAGAAAATCCTGGCTCGACACGGCCAGCGGGCGACGCCCGCCCAGCTCGTGATAGTATGTCTCAGCCTGACTGCCGGTTCCGTTGTTGGCGACCGCGCGCGACACGACGGCCACAACGACCAGTGCGACCAGCAGCCCAATCCCGCCCTCTGCAAGCCGATTCCTTCGAACCATGAGTATAGCAGCCTCCCTGTGCGACCCACTCGGACGGAAACCCAATAGCCAGGTAGAGATTCCCCGTGAGCGGCGGGTACCGCCCAGCACCCAGGCCTCGACTGCCATTCAAAGTCTAACACTGCTGGACTGAGATTTCAAGAGCTTTCCACTTTTTTTGTTTTCGGCACATCGGGCCAAAACCATCGACATCCCACCTGTCCCCCCCGTCCGCAACGGTAAACGTCTGTCGCGGCAACACATTGCATGTGCACGTCACATCATCCACGGCTGCATAAGCGAAGACGTCGTAAGAAGCGAAAATCACGTTCCACTGTGACCGCTGGAGGGTGACACGAATTCGCTATCGCGCTCTTATATAATCTCTGCCGACCTCCGTACCATGGCTCGATGCGGCAGGCCGCGACCGCCTACACCCGGGATGTGCCGCCGTTCTTGCACTCGCCGGGAAGGCGAATACCCGAAACCCAGAACGCCGCGTATAATGCCCACCGGGCGCGTGATGTCGCGCGGAGAGTCGGACGCGATGGCAGCGAAACTACTGGACGGCGAAGCCCTGGCGAGCCGCATTCGGGAGCAGGTGCGTGCGGACGTGAGCGAACTGATCGCCGGCGGGCATCGTCCGAAACTCGCCGGGGTCATCGCAGGCTCGCCCGCTCCGGGTCTGATATACGCGAAATCCCAGCAGGCCCAGTGTCAGCGGGTGGGCATTGACTACGAACTCCTCCAGTTGCGCGAAGGGGCAACGGGCGACGAGATCGGAGATACGATCCGGTGCTTGAACCAGGATGCGTCGGTCACAGGCATCATCCTGCTTATGCCGTTGCCCGCGGGCGTGGACGCACCGGGGTTGCAATATGCGATCGACCCGTACAAGGACGTTGAGGGTGTGAGCCCGGCGAACATTGGGATGTGTTTTTACGACACACCCATCATCGCCCCGTGTGCGGCATTGGCGGCCGTGGAGTTGCTGTCTCTCAGCGGAGTGGAGATTCGGGGCGCCGAAGCGGTCGTCGTGGGGCAGGGTGCCGTGGTAGGACGGCCGATCACGACGTTTCTCCTGCAAAGGATGGCCACGGTGACGGGGTGCCACATTGCCACGCGCAACCTGGCGGCCCACACGCTCCGTGCGGACATTCTTGTTGTCGGGGTCGGTAAGCCCGGGCTCATCACGCGAACGCATGTGAAGCCTGGAGCCGTCGTGATCGACGTCGGCGTGAATCGGATTACCCGGCCGGGGACGGACGGCACGGTGCGCAGCGCCACGGTAGGCGACGTCGATTTTGACGCCGTCAGAGAAGTTGCCGGCGCCATCACGCCGGTGCCCGGCGGCGTGGGGCCCGTCACCGTCGCGATGCTGTTGCGCAACACGGTCGAGGCCGCCAGGAAACAACTCGCCGGCAGGCGGCCCTGACCAGACGGTCGATGGTACCGGCGAATCATGCGGACACTGGAGTCATCGTGGGTTACTTTCTCCCTCGCATCGAGATGATGGACGGCTACACCCCAGGGGAGCAGCCGACTGAGCCGGGTGTCGTCAAGTTGAACACCAACGAGAATCCGTACCCGCCGTCGCCCCGCGTGCTGGAGGCCATCGCGCGGATCACGCCGGAGCAGCTGAGACGCTATCCGGACCCGCTCGGCAATGCGTTCCGCGACGCGGCCGCCCGTGTCTTTGGCGTCACGCGGGAGATGATCATCTGCGGCAACGGCATGGACGACCTCCTGAACATCGCCGTCCGCGCGTTCAGCGGTCCCGAGGCGAAGCTGGTTTATCCGACGCCGACGTACACGCTCTACGCCGTGTTGGCGAACGTCCAGGCCTCGATGGTCAAGGAGGTGCCGTTCGGTCCCCGATACGAACTGCCGGCGGATGCGATCGTTGCGGAGCACGGCCGTGTGACGTACCTGGCGAACCCGAACGCGCCGTCGGGGACGTTTGTCTCGCCCGCGGAAGTGGCCTCACTGGCGCAGCGGCTGGACGGCGTCCTCTGCGTGGACGAGGCGTATGTCGATTTTGCCGACGCGAACTGCATGGACCTGGCGAAGCGCTTCGAGAACGTCCTGGTGATGCGGACGCTCTCGAAGGGTTACTCGCTGGCCGGATTGCGGTTTGGTTTTGCCGTCGGGCACCCGGCGATCATTTCGGGCCTGATGAAGGTCAAGGACAGCTACAACGTGGACGCGGTGGCCCTCACCGCGGCGACGGCGGCATTGAACGATCAGGAATATGCAAGGACCACCTGGGACCGCGTGCGTGCCGAGCGTTCCCGGCTCGCCGCATCGCTGGAGAAGCTCGATATGCCGTGCCTGCCCTCGCAGTCGAACTTCCTGCTGGCAAGGCCGGGCTGGTCCACCGCCCGCGAGATCTACGAATCGCTCAAGGCACGCAGAATCCTGGTCCGATACTTCAACTACCCGCGCGTGTCGGATTGCCTGCGAATCACCGTGGGCACGTCCGAGCAGAACGACACGTTACTGGCCGCATTGCGCGAGCTGCGAGGCTAGGCACCCATATGGCAAAGCGTATCGCCCGCATCCAGCGAAAGACCCGCGAGACCGATATCGTGCTCACGCTCAATCTCGACGGCTCCGGGAAGGTCACGGCCCGCACCGGCGTCGGCTTCTTCGACCACATGCTCGACCACGTCGGTCGGCACGGGTTGTTTGACCTGACCGTCAAGGCGAGCGGCGACCTGCACGTGGATGCCCATCACACGGTCGAAGACGTGGCGATCTGCCTCGGCCAGGCCTTACGCCAGGCCCTTGGCGACAAGCGCGGTATCCGCCGCTTCGGCTTCTTCACGGTGCCCATGGACGAGTCCCTGGCCCAGGTCGCCGTCGATCTGTCCGGTCGGGCCGCCTTCGTCTACCGTGCGAAGTACCGTGGCGGCAAGATTGGCGACTTTGACATTGAACTCGTCCAGGAGTTCCTCAACGCCCTGGCCCAGCACGCCCAGATGAACCTGCACGTGGTCGTCCCGTACGGAACGAATAACCACCACATCGTCGAGGCGATTTTCAAGGCCCTTGGCAAGGCGCTCCGCCAGGCCGCCGAAACGGACCCTCGCGAGAAATCCGTCCCCTCGACCAAAGGCACCCTGTGACGAACGCTCCGCACGACGAATCGTCATCCGCCTTATCGCACGGGCGTCTGTTGCGGACCGGCGGTTGACGGTACAATGCGCACCCATCGTCGGCTGCCAGGCGATTGGAAGGCGCGGACGTGGGCAGTTGGCGACAAACGAAAGCCTCCCGAGGCGTGTCGGGACCGAGAAGAAGGAGCGATGCGAGATGGCCGAGGCGGTTTGCAGCTCGGAGAAACAGGTTCGACCGGGTCATGGCGGTCTGCCGCATGCCTGCGAAGCATGCGGCACACCCTTTGCGTCCGATGCGCCGAGAGGCAACGGCCAGGCGCACTCGGGCGTGCTCTGCCGTCCGATCCACGCCATTCACCGCGACGCGGTAACGCCGGACACGGCTTGTACTGAACTTGAGGCGTATAAGCTTTCGCTCCGGCGGTATCACCCGGTCGACCGCGGTCTGCCGTGGTCCTGTCAGGCGCACTGCACGCGATGCGACGTCGTGGCGCCCGGCAGGTTTCTGTACGAGGCGCGGGAGGATCGCGTCTACCTGGAGATTGTCTGCCCGAACTGCGGCACGGATCGCGAACGCCACGAGGATCTGCTGTTCACGAAGGACTGGAGCCGGTATCGTGCCGACGCCGGCCCCTACCAGCCCGAGACGACACACACGGGCGCCCCGATCCGTCCGATTCTGAAGGGCCTGCCCCGGACGGTCGAGACGCTCTGCCCCGAATGCTCGTGCATCCTGCTCGGCCGCTACTACGTCAAGGACAACGCCGTACTGATCGAAAAGACCTGCCCGGAGCACGGCTACTTCCGCGACAAGGTCAACTCGGACGCCGAGATGTACCTCCGCGCCACCTGGGGCATCTTCGATGACGAACGCGGGGTCCACGCGCCGCAGGTCAGAGGCGCGAGCCATTGCCCGAGCGATTGCGGCCTCTGCAACCAGCACCTCTCCACGTCCGTCCTCGCACAGATCGACATGACGAACCGGTGCAACCTGACCTGCCCCGTGTGCTTCGCGAATGCGAACACGGCCGGCTACGTGAGCGAGCCGACCTATGACATGGTCGTCGAGATGCTTCAGACGCTTCGCAATCAGCACCCGCTGCCGGTGACCTCGGTCCAGCTGACCGGCGGCGAGCCGACGCTCCACCCCGACTTCTGCCGCGTCGTACGCAAGGCCAACGAGATGGGCTTCTCGCACGTCCAGGTCGCCACGAACGGCATCCGCTTCGCCGACGAGGCGTTCGCGAAGCAGGCGGCCGAGGCCGGCTTGCACACGCTGTACCTCCAGTTCGACGGCGTCGGCGACGAGTTCTACCGGAAGACCCGCGGGCACGAAGGGCTGTTCGCCCTCAAGGTCCGGTGCGTCGAAAACTGCCGCAAGTACGCAATGAAGATCTGCCTCGTGCCGACCCTCATCAAGGGCTTCAACGACGACCAGGTCGGCCCGATCCTCCGATTCGCCTGCGACAACATCGACGTCGTCGCCGGCATCAGCTACCAGCCGGTGACCTTCAGCGGGCGGATCAGTCACAAGGAACGCGAGGAGAAGCGATACACCCTCGGGGACCTCGCCCACGCCATCGCCGACGCCACCGGGGCGGACCTGAAGCGGGACTTCCTACCGCTCGGCTCGGTGTCGCCGTTGTCGCGCCTGCTGTCGTGCATCGATGGCAAGACGAAAATCACGGCAAGCTGCCACAGTGACTGTGCCTTCGGCTCGTACATGTTCGTGACGCCCGACCGCAGGCCGATCCCGATCCCGAGCGTGTTCAACTTCTTCGGGCTCATGACCGACTTCAATCACTACGCGCGGAAGATCAAGGCGCGGCACCCGGTGGCGAACCGGTGGGAGCGACTGCACATCGCCTGGTTCTTCTTCAAGCGCTATCGCTGGTCGATGCTCTTCAAGACCGACATCCGGCCCTGGACCTTCATCCGCGCCCTGCAGGGCATGACCGACAAGAACAAGGGCCGCGGCAAGGAGGGCAACAAGGGCTATCGCACCCTGCTGACGGCGGGCATGCACTTCATGGACCGCTACAACTTCGACTGCGAGCGGGTCAAACGCTGCGTCATCCAGTACTCCAGCGTGGACGGGGTCTACCCCTTTTGCACCATCAACGGCGGACCGGCCTACCGACCCTTCATCGAGAAGATGTACGCCCAGTCAAAGGAAGAGTGGCAGGCCGCGCACCCGGGACAGGAGCTGCGGCCTTCGATCAAGGCCGATGATCACGGGCGCGGTTGTGGCAGCTGTTGATGTTCTCGTACCGTTGGACGCATCGTTTCGCGATCCCGCCGCTCGAGGCGGTGCTCGACGCCGTGGAGGCGTATTTCACGACGCTGTCGCCCGGGCGGTACAGGCTCGCACGGCGCGAGCGGTTTTGTCTCGAGTTCCGGCGGGGCTCGTGGAAGCGGCGGTTGCTCGATCATTCCGCGATCGTGCCGCGGTTCACGGGCATCGACCGCCGCGACGTCGCGACCTGGCCGACGTTGATGACGGTGACGACGCTGCCGTCGCCGTCATCGTTTGAGGTTACGGTGCAGCGCGATGTGCAGATGCCCGACGGCCTTCCGTTGCAGGACGGCCATCAGGCATCGGGGGCGGCGGCGTTCGAGCGGGAAATGAGCGGCCTGGTCGCGTACCTGGAAGAGTTCCTGCACCTGCCGGCGCGCCCGGACGTGACGACGTAGGGCACGGTCGCCGCCCGCGCAAGCGGGCAAGACCCGTCGCCCGCGACTGGAATCGATTTGTGCGGGGTGACAATGAACGTGGCCGACCAGAACCCGAGAAGGCAGCAGCCCCCCCCTTCGCCTGCGGATGAGCGCCTGCAGGCGGCGGTGCCGATGCCGGGCGTCGTCGAGGCCGACCGTCTCGGCGGCGACAAGCACGCGGCGCCAACGCCGTTGCGCGGCGGCACGGCATCGGACGGCGCCGCAGACAAGACCGGTGGTTACGATTCGCGCACACAGGCGCCGGCCCACACGACCGCCCACCGGCTCGGCAAAAGCTACCGCCCCGACGGCGGCGTCAGCGACAACCCCAACAAGTCCTCCGCACGAACGGATGACGGCGAAATCACGTCCAGGGAGTACGGCGACAACTGCCGTGCCGCCCGCGGCCAGGTCGATCGGCTGCACGAACTGCCGGTGGAGCCAGCCGGCATCCAGTCGCGCTACATCGACCTCGATTACCACCACCCGCTCGAAGACTGGCTCGGCACACGGCCCGTGCGGGCCATCCTCGGCTACATCAGCCGGACCCGCCGCACCGGCAAGACGATGATCGAGGAGA
>CAZUAI010000032.1:0-53887 GCA_964617875.1 uncultured Planctomycetales bacterium
ATCCTCGGCAGCATGGGCCACGGCATCGCGATCCGCCACGACCTGATCCTCGGCGAGGGCAACAGGTACATGCGCGAGGTCGCCAGGGCGACGGATGTGCCGGTGATCAACATGCAGTGCGACGTGGACCACCCGACGCAGACGCTCGCCGACCTCCTGACGATCCGCGAGCGGTTCGGCGAAGACCTTCGCGGGAAGAAGATCGCGGTCTCGTGGGCCTACTCGCCGTCGTATGCCAAGCCGCTCTCCGTGCCGCAGGGACTGATCACGCTGATGACGCGCTTCGGCATGGATGTCGCGCTGGCCCACCCGCCCGAGTACCCGCTGATCGAGCCGTGCGTCGCCGCGGCGAAGGCCAATGCCGCGAAGGCCGGCACGAAGTTCGAGATCGTCAACAGCATGGACGACGCCTTCCGCGACGCCGACATCGTTTACCCCAAGAGCTGGGGGCCGTACGACCTGATGCTCCAGCGGCGCGACGCGCCGAACGCCGCGCGGATGCAGGAGATCGAGCGCGAATGCCTCGCCCTCAACGCGCGGTACAAGAGCTGGATCTGCGACGAACGGCGGATGGCCCTGGCGAAGAAGGGCGCGATCTACATGCACTGCCTGCCCGCCGACCGCAACGCCGAGGTGACCGACGCCGTCATCGACGGCCCGCAATCGGTCGTCTTCCAGGAGGCGGAGAACCGCCTCCACACGGCCAAGGCGATCATGGCGAGCGTGATGCGGGAACGGCCGTTCGCCTGAACTTGCTTTGCCGGAGTCGCACGGCTAGGCTAGAGAGGTGGCCGGTGCACCTGCCTGGTGCGTGCCGAAGGCAAGTGCTCGCTCAAGGGCGTCCGAACATGGCGCAACGCGCAGCGAATCCGACGATCTCCGACGATCTGCCCCACTTTGAGCGCCCGCCCGTCGTGGAGACCGTGTTAGGGGTGCAGTTTGAACCGCTGCCCGGTTTTCGGAACGCGCACCTCGGCGCGTTCTGGAAGCGGCTCGGTGAGGAATGGCCGCATGTCAGCGACGCGGCCCCCATCGGCCTGCAGTTCGAACGCTTCGACGACGCGGAGGCATGGGGAGAAGTCGGCCTTCACCTGAAGCTCACACAGGACCCCTCGGTCCGCGTGCAGATTCGCAATGCCGCTCGCGATCGCATGATCCAAGTACAGAACGGTCGTTTGCACTACAACTGGGTCGGCGCCAACGGTGGCGGCTACCCGCGGTATCATGCGGTACGGCCGGAGTTTGATGGCGTGCTCGACGCCTTCCGGCGGTTCCTGGCCGAAGAATCGCTCGGAGAGATCCGCCCGAACCAGTGGGAGATCACCTATGTTAACCACGTTCCGAAGGGCTCGGTTTGGAACGATCCTGCCGATTGGGCGAGGCTCTTCCGTTCCCCGATTTTCCTGCCGGCCAGCGCGAAGGTCGCCAGCCTCGAGAGCTTTGGCGGCGAGTGGCATTATGAGATTCAGCCGCGTCGTGGTCGGCTGCACGTGCAGGTGCAACATGCGCGCCTCGCGACGGCTGGGGGGCCCGAGGTGCTTCGATTGACACTGACTGCTCGGGGACCGGTACAGGAGGGCGAGGAAGCGGGGCGGGGTCTTGATGAAGGATTGAACCTCGGACGCGCGACGATCGTCAAGGCATTCAAGGAACTGACTTCGGACGAGGCCCATTGTTTCTGGGGGCTATGCCGTGAGCGCACTTAGATCGCAGTACACGATCTCCGGGGACATCCGAGACGTTGTTCAGACGGGGGCTGCCGACCAACACACGCTGGCAAGCGCGGTGCCCGAAGGCCAGGAGGCACGAAGCGCCTGGCAGGCTTTGATCGATCGACAGTTGATCGAGTGGGGCAGGGATGCCCGCCCGCTGGAGGACGACGGCGTCGTTCCCCCCCTTCCCGCGGTCGTCAACTTGGCGAGCCGACTGGCGATGGCCATGCGCGACGACGGCAAGCCGCCGCCGCTGCGTGTGGTCCCGAACGGAGAGGGTGGCATCGTATTCGAGCGATGCGCAGGTTCGGTATTCGAGACCGTTGAGATTCAAGCCGACCTCTCCGTTGAGTCCGCTTCGTACCGGGATTCCCGTCTTGTGTCGCGGCAGCGAGTGCTCTGAGTTGCCCTACCACTTCGGGTGAGGCATGCCTGCTCCTGACGGGATTGAGCCGATTGCCGATGACGAAATCCTGTATCGACGAATCCCGGCCTCGCAAGGATGGTACGCCCCGGCAGTTGACCCACATCCGTCGCCTCAGGCCTTTCATCCCCGCGAAGACGACACAACCGGGCTTTCGGTGCATCGCGCGAAGTACAAGACCATCGAGCAAGCCGCAAAGGGCCGGCCCGGCCGCACGTATTATGTCGCCGTATTGCGGGCGGGTGACCTCCGTGCGAACGGCATCGACGTCGTAGCCCGTCCGCGAGAGGGTGACCCCGGACACGCGGAACTGCCCGGCCTTACCTACGAGAATCGCAGGACGGACAGATCGCTGGAATGGAAGAACATCCTGAGCCAGCGACTCTGCCTGCGGGTCGAAGGACCCTTTCAAGGCTGATTGCAGGCCGGAAGAAGGGATTGGCAACCATGACTACTGAACCCGGCACAAAGCGCATGGTCATCGCCCTCGGCGGCAACGCGATCAGCGCGCCGAACGAGGAGGGCAACGTTGCGCAGCAGTTCGCCCACACCGGCGAGACGGTGCGGGCCGTCGCCGACCTCGTGTGCGCCGGCCACCACATCGTCCTTACGCACGGCAACGGGCCGCAGGTCGGCAACATCCTGCGCCGGGTCGAGATCGCCGCCGAGCACGACGTCTACCCCATCCCGCTCACGCTCTGCGTCGCCGACACGCAGGGCGGCATGGGCTACATGATCGAGCAGTGCCTCGAAAACGAGCTGATGCGTCGCGGCGTCGCACGCCCGTGCGCGACCGTCATCACGACCGTCCGCGTGGACGAGGCCGACCCCGCGTTCGCCGAGCCCAGCAAGCCGATCGGCGTGTTCTATCGCGAGGACGAGGCCCGGCGGCATATCGAGCGCGACGGCTGGCGCATGGTCAACGTCCCCGGGCGCGGCTGGCGGCGCGTCGTGCCGTCGCCGGCGCCCATCGAGATCATCGAGATCGGCCTGATCCGCAAGCTCGCCTCGGGCGGCGACATCGTCATCTGCTGCGGCGGAGGCGGCATCGCCGTCGCGCGTCAGCCCGACGGCAGTCTCCACGGCGTGGAGGCCGTGATCGACAAGGATCTCACGGCGGCCCTGCTCGCCACGACGCTTGGCATGGACTGGCTGGTCATCCTGACGAACGTCCCGCGGGTCTGCACCGGTTACGGCACGCCCGCGGAGCGGCCCGTGCCGTGCATGACGCTCGCGGAGGCCCGGCAGCGCCTGGCCGCCGGCGAGTTTCCGCCCGGCTCGATGGGGCCGAAGATCGAGGCGGCGATCGCGTTCCTCGAGAAGAGCCGGCGGCCCGATCCGCGCATCCTCATCACCGACCCGGCCGACCTGGCGGCCGCGATCGCCGGCGACGCGGGCACGTGGATCGTCCGGGAGCCGGAACCACCTGCGGAGTCGCCGGGCGACGGATGAGAACCCGTGCGAGGCGGCCTCGGTTTGCGTATAATGCCGGCATCATGCGGGGGCTGGACGGGATCTTCCTGGATTTCTACGGGACGCTGGTCGGCGGGGACCGGGCGGCGGTGGAGGCGGTCTGCCGGCGGCTGGTCGAGGACTTCGCCCTGTCGCTGACGGCCGAGCAGCTTGCCTTCGAGTGGGGCAAGGGCTATTTCGCCCTCGCCGAGACGTGCAACGACGGCCGGTTCCGCACGCTCTACCAGATCGAATGCGACAGCCTGGTGGACTGCATGCGGCCGCTGACGGGGCGTGCGATCGACCCGAAGCCCTACGTGGCCGGGCTGACCGACTGGCTCCGGTCGCCGCCGGTGTTCGACGAGACCGGCCCCGTGCTCGCGGAGCTTCGGCGGCGGCGGATCCCGGTGTGCCTGGTGTCCAACGCGGACCACGACGACCTTCTGTGGGCGATGAAGAAGACGGGCATCCGGGCCGATCGCGTCGTCACGTCGGAATCGGCGCGGAGCTACAAACCGGACGGGGCCATCTTTCGGCAGGCGCTGGCGGAGACGGGCTGGTCGGCCGATCGCGTTCTGCATGCCGGCGACTCGCTGCACTCGGACGTCGGCGGCGCAGCGCCGCTGGGTCTCAAGACGGTCTGGATCCGCCGCGCTGTCCGCATCAGCGACATCGGAACGGCTTGCCCGGACCATCAGGTCGATGATCTCTGGGGGCTGCTCGATCTGGTCAACGCCCATTCGCCCGTCGCGGGGTGAAACCGGGCATCCCGCATCGCGCCTGGCTGCGGCCGCCGCGTTGCATGGACCGGCAGGCCTGCGCGCCCGGATGGGGCCCGGCGGAAAACGCGCTTCCACGAAGGCGGAACTCGCGTTCGGACGGCGTACGCCGCCTATTGCGCCGCCGTCCGGCTTCGCGCGACGTCGCGCGGAGCGAAGGCGAAGGCTCCGACAAACAGGAGGACCGCGACGGTCAGATAGATAAGCGACGTGCAGGCGATGGCGGCACTCATGGTCATCCCGTGATCGACGGCCACGCCGATGGTCCAGGAGCCGAGGCCGCCGCCGATCCAGCCGATCATGTTCATCATCCCGACCGCGGTGCCGCGCCGCGCCGGTGCGATGACGTCGTACAGCGACGGCCAGATGTTCGAGTCGTACAGCCCCTTGCACAGGCCGAAGAGGCTCATCGCCGCGAGGAGGACCCACAGGTCCCGCGTCGCCCCACAGAGGAGAATGAACGGCGCTCCGAGCAGCAGCCCCACGGCCTGGACGAGGATCCGCCCGCCCGCCCGGTGCCGGCTCCAGCGGTCGGCGAGTACGCCCCCGACCACCGCGCCGATCATGCTCGCGACCTGGATGAAGAACGTCCCGCCCAGCGCCGCGAGCCACAGCGGCAGCTCGAACTTTTCCTTGAGGAAGGTCGGGGCCCACGCCAGAAACACCAGCGCAACGAAGTTCGCTCCGAAGAACGCGGCGACCAGCACGGCCGCCGTGGGCGTGCGCACGAGTTCCGCGAGGAACCGCGCCAGCGGGACACGCTCCGGCTCCGCGGCATCGGCCGGCTCGCCTTCGGCGAGGCGCTCCGCCTCGTTCCGGCGCGGCTCCCGGATGAACACGCCCAGCACGACCCCGAGCACCATGCCCGCCGCGCCCAGCAGGAGGAACGGGTACCTCCACCCGTAGGCCTGGGCGAGCCATCCGGCCAGCACGCTCCCGCCCACGGTCCCCGCGTAGACGCTCGTCTGGTGGATGCTCATCGCCCGCGACCGCGTGGCGCGGGCATGGTAGTCGCTTACGAGCGACATCGAGGCGGGGAAGTAGAAGGTCTCGCCCAGTCCCTCGGCCCCGCGGACCAGCACGAAGTGCCAGACGCGCGAACACAGGGCGGTGAATCCGGTGATCGCGCTCCAGACATAAAGCCCGCCGAGAATCACCCACTTGCGCGAGACCCGGTCGCCGAGCTGTCCGGCGAAGGGGGCCATCAGCGCGTACACCCAGGTGAACGCCGCGAAGATCAGCCCCTGTTCCGATTTCGTGAAGCCGAAGTCCTTCTGCAGGACCGGGAGTACGGCGGACACGGCCTGCCGATCCGCATAGTTGAAGAAACAGATAAACCACAGCATCCCGACGACGAACCATTTGTAGTTCGGGGATACGGCTTCGGGGGATCGCCGGAGACCGGGTTGAGGCTCGCCGTTGTTCATGAGCGCCGCCGCCTTCCTTGTGCCGCGCGCCGGAGAAGCCCGGCCCGCCGTCTCGTGGAGACATCTTAGGCCCGGCACTACGCATCGCAACCCGGGTGACGGGCTCAACGGCCCGGCGGTTTCCGGAAGGGGTTCCGATTCCCGCAGGCTGGTTTCCCGGTGTGCTTCTTTGTATCCCGACCAGCCCGCAGTATGCTGGATTGGTGCTTATGGTTACCAACATGCTTCCACGCGGTGTCTGGCCGGTGATGCTCACGCCCTTCGGCGAGGACGGCTCCATCGACTGGCCGGCGCTCGATGCCCTGACCGACTGGTATCTCGCCGCCGGCGTGGCCGGGCTCTTCGCGGTCTCGGGATCGAGCGAGGTGTATCAGCTTGCGGACGATGAGAAGGTCGCGCTGGCCGCGCGGGTCGTCGCCCGCGTCAACGGCCGTATCCCGGTCGTCGCCTCCGCGATCGACTTCGGCCCGCCGGCCCGCCAGGCCGACCTCGTACGGCGGATCGCGGATACGGGCGTGACGGCGGCCGTCCTCGCCACGTGCCAGCTGGCAGGCGAGCGGGAAGATGATTCGACATGGCTCGCCCGTGCCGAGAAGCTGCTCTCGCTCACCGGTGCCGTGCCGCTCGGGTTGTACGAGATCCCCACGCCGTACAAGCGCCTCCTGACTGCCGACCAGGTCCGGTGGGCGGCGAAAACGGGGCGGTTCGTGTTCTTCAAGGAGACGTCCTGCACGCGCGACGCGGTGTGCGCGAAGATCGACGCCGTCCGCGGCACGCCGCTGCGGCTCTACAACGCCCACACGCCCACGTTGCTCGACTCGCTGCTCGCCGGCGGCGACGGCTTCTGCGGGATCGGCGCAAACTACGATTCGGCCCTCTACGTGGAGCTTTGCGCCGGTTTCCGCGACCGGCCGGAGCGGGCCGCCCGCATCCAGGAGTTCCTCACGCGGGCCGATCCGCTCATGGAGGCGAAATATCCCCTTGGCGCCAAGATGTGCCTTGCGGGCATCGGCCTGCCGATCCGCCCGGTCTGCCGGTTGCCGGTCGTGCCGCTTACGCCGGACGACGTGGCGAAGTTCCGGCAGTTTATGGCGGAGGTGGAACGTCTTCGCGCGACGTAGGGCGCGGTCGCAGCCCGCGCAAGCGGTCAAGACCCGGCGCCGCGAGGCCGGTTGCCGCCGTCATTCGCCGTCCCATCGATAAAACGGCCGGCGGCCTTTTGCGCTCGCTCCCGGCGGCAGTTCGACGAATCCGTCGCTGTGCGCGACGGCGGCATAATCGCCCGAGCCGCGGTTTGGCACGAGGGCTGCCGCACCCGCCCCGACCCGCCGCACGGGCCGATACCACCAGAGATCGAGCCGCTCCTCGTCGCCCTCGGCGATCTCGACCGTCGGCGGCGCCGCCAGATCGCGCAGTCCCGCCCGCTTCGCCAGCACCGGCACGCCGAAGCGGCGGGCCGTCACCAGCACCGACACCGGGTTGCCCGGCAGGCCGAGGATGGCCTGCCCCTCGGGTCCGACGGCCGCCAGGATCGGCTTGCCCGGCCGGATCGGCAGCCGGTGAAAGACGACGCCCGCCCCCGCGGCCTGAACCACGGACGCCACGCAGTCCCGCGTGCCCATCGACACCCCGCCGGTCAGCAGGACCGCGTCGCATGTTCGCAACAACTCGCGCATGGCGCCGGCGATCCGGTCGGCCTCGTCCCGCTCGTGCCGGTATTCCGCGAGATCGCACCAGGGGAACGCCGCCAGGAGCCCGCGCAGGGCCGGGCCGTTCGAGTCGCGGATCTGCCATCGCTCCGGCCGCGATTCCGGCGGCAGCAGCTCGTCGCCCGTGACGAGCACGCCGACACGGACCTTGCGATGCACGGCGACACGCGCGCAGCCGAACCCCGCCAGGGCCGCCATCACCGGCGGCGTGATCCGTGTCCCGGCGGAGATAACCGGCTCGCCGGCCTTTACGTTCTCGCCGGCGCGCCGGATGTACTGTCCGGCGCGGGCCGAGGCGCTCTCCCGCGGGACGATGATGTGATCAGAGTGTTCGACCACGTCCTCGCGCTTCAGGACGGCTTCGGCGCCCGGCGGGACCATTGCCCCGGTGACAATCCGCAATGCCTGCCCCGGCGGCAGCGATGCGGCGGGGGCGCCAACCGGCACGTCGCCGCCGACTTCGAGCCGCCCCCGGCACAGGTCGGCGATCCGGACGGCGTACCCGTCCATCGAGCTGACGTCGCACGGCGGGCTGTCGCGGTCGGCCAGGACGGGCTGTGCGAGCACGCGCCCGGGCGCCGCGGGCCACTCGACCTGCTCGATTCCCGCGGGACCGATCCGTGCCAGCAAGGCGTCAAGGGCGATTCCCGGATCGGACCACTCGAAGCGTTCGCGACGAGACCGGGATTCCGCCGTCATGCGCGATCCTCCAACCGCGAGCCCTCGGCACTGCCGCCAGGGGCAAAGCCTTCACGGGGCGACAGAGGCCCTTTCGCCCCGCCGAGGCTCGCGATCCGCGGGGACGATGCGAGCCGACTGCCGTCCACCGCTTGCGTTGCCGCAGGGCCGGCATAGACTCCGCTGTCGTGGATGACTCCTGCGAACGCATCCAAGTGCGCATCCTCGACGGCGCGCTGCCGTCATCCGCTCCCTGGCGGCCGGCGGGCGCCGGGGCGGTGCTGTCGTTCGAGGGCGTCGTACGGCCGACCGAGGCCGGCCGGCCCATCGTCGCACTCCAGTACGACGTGTACGAGCCGATGGCCTCCGGGCTGCTCCGCCGGATCGCCGAGGACCTCGTCGCCCGCCACGGCCTGATCGCGCTGCGGACCGAACACAGCCGCGGCCGCGTCGCGGTCGGCGAACGTTCGTTCCGGCTGCAGGTTGCCGCCGCCGCCCGCCTCGAGGCCCTGGCCGCCGTAGCCGAGTTCATCGACCGTCTCAAACGGGACGTGCCCATCTGGAAGTCGCCGGTGTACGGCACTCCGTGAGAACCGGTCCCGGCCCTGAGCCTATTCTACATTCCCCGGGCGGAACGGGCGACGATCGTTTGCCGGGCGGCGTTTCGGGTATACTGTTCGTGGATTCGCTTGCCTCGAGACCGCCGATGAACGACGGCCGCGCCAGCCGCAAGACAGGCATTTTCCCGCGCATGTTGTTCGTTACGGCGGCGCTCTGCGCCGCCGAGCCCGTGTCGGCGAGAGCCCAGGCGGTCACCGGCCAGGACGTTCGCAAGGCCATCGACGAGGGCATTCGCTTCCTCCGCGCACGACAGGGGGCCAACGGGGCCTGGCCCGATCTCGGTTACCCGGGCGGCACAACCGCGCTGGCCGTGCTGGCCCTGCGCAACGCCGGCGTGCCGGCCGACGACCCGGCTGTTGTCAACGGCGTAAACCACCTGCGTTCGGTTGCGAACCGGCAGACCTACGTTGTCGCCCTCAAGATCCAGGCCCTCGCCGCCGTCGATCCCGTTCGCTACCGCCCCGACATCGTGGCGGCGGCCGCGTGGCTCGTCCGCGCCCAGTGCGAGGACGGCGGGTGGAGTTATACGGTTTCCGGGGGGCGGTCCGATCACTCGAACTCGCAGTTCGGCCTGCTGGGCCTGCACGAGGCCGCCCGCGCCGACGTTCCGATTCCCGAAGCTGTCTGGAAGAAGGCCGAGGCGGACTGGGTCCAGACGCAGCACAAGGACGGGGGGTGGGGCTATGTCGGCCAGGGCACCGAGACGACCGGCAGCATGACCGCCGCCGGCGTGGCCAGTCTGTACATCGTCGGGCAGAGCCTCACGGCGACGCGGGAGCGTGGTTACACCGCCGCCGGCGCCGCGCCGAATTGCGGCCGGTATGTGCTGAACCGCTCCGTCGCCCGGGGGCTTGACTGGCTCGCCCGCCATTTCGACGTCACGCGGAACCCGCCCCGGGGGCACTATTACTTCTACTACATGTACGGCCTCGAGCGCGTGGGCATCCTGGCCGGGCTCCACCACATCGGCGGGCACGACTGGTATCGCGAGGGGGCGACGGCGCTTGTGCAGCGGTGCGGCAACTGGCGCGAACTGAACGAGGTCGTCGATACGTCCTTCGCGCTGCTGTTTCTCGGCAAGGGCCACCGGTCGCTCCTGTTCAACAAGCTGAAGTGGTCCTCGGACGACCGCTGGAACCCGGACCGGAACGATCTCGCGAACCTGATCGCCTTCATCGGCGACAAGCTGGGCCAGCCGGTGAGCTGGCAGGTCGTCGATCTCGCCGCGCCGCTGGAGGAATGGCTGACGGCCCCCATCCTCTACTTCAACGGGCATGTCTTCCCGACCTTTGCCCCCGAGTCGGTCAAGAAGCTCCAGGAGTTCATCCGTCAGGGCGGCGCGATCCTCGTCGAATCGTGCTGCTCGCGACCGGAGTTCCGCGCCGGCTTCGAGAAGTTCGCCGCCCAGGCCTTCCCGGACACGCCGCTGCGCCGCCTCGGGCCCGACCACGCGGTCTTTCACGCGTACGGCGAACTCCCCGCCGACACGGAGCTGTACGGCATCGACCTCGGCTGCCGCACGAGCGTCATTTTCATTCCCCGCGACGTCTCGTGCCTCTGGGAGCAGGCCAACGTGCCGAAGCTCAGCGAGCAGGCCTTCGCGATCGGGACGAACATCGCCGCTTACTTCGTCGGCCGCCAGAAGCTCCTCGATCGTCTCGACGCCGTACACCTCGTGAAGATCGACGCCGACAACGCCGTCGTGCCGCCGTCCGCCCTCCACATCGGGCAGGTCATGCACAACGGCGACTGGCGGCCCGACCCGAAGGCGATGGCCAACCTCGCCGCGTTCCTCCGCGAGCAGGCGGACGTGGACGTCGTCTCGCAGACGATGCCGCTGAGACTCACGGACGACGCCCTGCGGCGGCACCCGATCGTCTTTCTGACCGGCCACTTCCCGTTCAAGCTTTCGACGCAGGAGCTGGAGGCCCTGCGCACCTACCTGAAGCGCGGCGGCTTCCTCTTTGCCGACGCCTGCTGCGGCCGCAAGGCGTTCGATGCGGCGTTCCGGGAGATGGCGGCCGAACTCTTCCCTGACACGAAGCTCGAACCGCTGCCGCCGACACACCCGATTCTCTCCGGCGAGCTGGGCTTCCGGATCGGTCAGGTGAAGTACCGCCCCGCCGCACTCGCCGAGAAGCCTGGGCTGACCACGCCCGCCCTCGAGGGGATCACGATCGACGATCGTACCGTTCTCGTGTACAGCCCCTACAGCTTCAGTTGCCCGCTCGACGGTCATGCGTGCGGCGACTGCCGCGGGTACGAACCCGAAGACGCGAAGAAACTGGCGGCCAACATCGTCTTGTACGCCCTTTCCTACTGAACGGCGCGCTGTCGTGGGCGCGTCGCCCCGCCGTTCGTGAGGCGTTCGGGTGTTGCGGAGTCGCCAAGTCGCTGCCTGTTTTTCCGGTTTTTTCGTGCATTCCGGTCAAACGTGTGGTATACTATGGTGTGTGGGCTTCGGTTGAGGCCCGGGCCGAATGGCCCCGTGCAGGCCGATGGGGCGGAAGGCCAACAATACGGACGGCAACGGCGAGCGCGACCGGCGAACAGCACGGTCCACTCGCCGTTGGTCGTTTTACGCCCGGGGGGCGGGCTCCTTCGTTCGCCACGCTTCCAGGCCCCGCGCCAGGGCGGCCCAGAGGAGGGCGACGCCGCCGGCCAGCCAGAACGGGTACGCCTGCAGGAGCATTCGGCGTTCGAGCATCCCGATCGAGATCAGGTGGGCGGGCATCCCCGCCATCGACGCCGTCACAAGGATCGTCATCCATCGCATTGGCAGGACGAGCAGGCCGAGCGTCCCCACGGCACAGAGGATCCCGAACCACTCCGGCGGCCACCAGCCGAAGCCGCAGCCGAGCATCGAGACGACCGTGCCGCGGAACTGGTTGTAGACGGCCTCGCGCGGGGGACGCAGCCGGAACACATAGTCGAACGCGGAAACGGGGTCGCCGGCGTACGGGTCGTGTTCGAGCACCTCGGGGGGAGGCATGGTGACCGGGCGTGCGGGGATGCGGCTGCCGCCGAATTCGCGATTCACGTAGAAGCGGGCGTCGCGGTGTTCGAGATGGAACGCGTCGCCGGTCTTTCGCCATTGATTGACGTAAAACGGCGTCACGAGGATGAGCGGCATCAGGATCGCCGCGGCGCACTGCCACGGGCGCCAGGCGCCCGCTCCCGAACGGCGCCATCGCCATGCCCCCACCGCCGCCGCATAGATGATGACGGCGAACAACGCGGCCACGTTCGTGTTGCGGAGCAGGAGCAGCCCGCCGCCGAGCAGCCCGGCCCAGAGCCATCCGCGGCCGGCCGGTCCGTCCCGTCCGAAGACCGCCGCCGCAAACAGGAGCCACAGGCAGAGATTGGCCTCCTCGCGAAGGCCCTGGCCGCAGAGGTCGATCATCCACGTATCCAGGGCGCAGACGCCGGCCACGAGGACGCCGACGGGGTTGCCGAGGAATCTCCCGAGAACGAGCGCCATGAGAGGAATGACGGCGATGCCGGCACAGCACGAGGCCGCGCGGATCGGCCACGTCTCATCCGGAAAGAGGCGGATCAAAGGGGCCGTGACGGCGGGCCAGAGCGGGGCCTTGTTGCCGGCGGCGAACGGGCTCGACACCCGCTGTGCCTGCGTCCGATAGTAGGCCACATCCGGCAACAGGGGCTCGTCCTTGAGTTGATCGAACCTCGCGATTCGCTGGAATCCTCCGACGACCGTCAGCGCGCACAGGGCAATGCCCATGGCGCGGGCCGGCCATTCCCGCCGTGCCACCAGACAGTGCACCAGGGCGAGGCCGAGCACGACGGCAAAGGCGAGCGCCGCCGCCACGCAGCCGGCGAATCCGCCCCAGGCGGCGCGGGCGACAACGCCGCCGACCACGCCGGCCCCCCAGAGCCCCCACAGCAGCGTGCGCAGCAGACGATCCGCCGGCGCAAGCCATCGCAGCACCGGCACCGTGAGCACGAGAATCAGAATCGCAACGAGATCATCCATGGGAGTGCCGGGTGCTGAGTGCGGAGCGGTTTCCCGATGCAGCCGCCCGGCGCCTGGCACCGGTCGTCAGACCATTCCAGCCTGCTTCGCGTACGCGAAAACGCCGCCGGCGTCGATGATCGGGGCGACGTCGCCGAGCGGGCGCAGGGCGTGCGTCTCGTTCCGCGTGCGGTTCACGAGTCTGCGCTCATCGACGCGGATCTCGACTTCGTCGCCGGTGCGGACCTTGTCCGCAAGGCGATCGACGCATTCGAACGGGACGAGATAGCCGCCGTTCACGCTGTTGCGGAAGAAGATCCGCGCATAGAACTCGGCGACGACCGCCTGGACGCCGGCCTCGGCGAGAGCGAGGGGCGCGTGCTCGCGCGAACTGCCGCAACCGAAGTTCTTTCCGCCGATGACGATCGAGAACGCGCTGCGGGTGTTGTTCGGGTCGGCCATATTCACGAACGGCACGCGGCCGTTCGGCAGGCCGGCCTGCGCCTCGGGCACGCCCGACATCGCGAAGCGGCCGAACATCCGGCGTTCCTCGGGGATCGCCGGATTGTACATGAGGTAGTGCGCGGGGATGATCTGGTCGGTATCAATGTTGTCGCCGAGCACGTATGCCCGGCCGCGAATGACACTCTGCATGGTCCAGCTACTCCGTGCCGTCGGCCGTGGTGGCCCAGGGAGAAACCATCCTACGCGAATTCCGCCGGCGGGGCAATTGCGGACACTCCGGCAATGAATCGAGGGGCTGCTGTCGGGCGCCACCGCGGAACAAGCCCCGGGGTAGCGAGGAGACGCCAACGAGCATCGTACTTTGACGCCCGCCCGCGCCCCATCTACGCTGACGGCCGCGATATGAGTCTGGGTGATCACAAGTCCCCCCTTGCCGCGTCTGAAAGCCGGCGGGCTGCACTGCGCTGGCTCGCGGTGTGCACGGTCGTCACCGCCATTGTGGCGCTCCTGTCGAACGGTGCGTACCACGACGACGATCTGAAACACTTCCTCTTCGCCCGTTGGGTCCGGCACGATCCTGCCTACCTGACGGATGCGTGGGGGCGGCCGGGGTTTACGGTCCTGTATGCCGTGCCGGCGCAGGCCGGTTGGTGGGCGTGCCGGCTGCTTTCGGCGGCGCTGTCGGCGGCAACGGCCTGGGCGACGTTCCGGTCGGCCGAAAAGCTCGGGTTCCGGCATGCGGCCTGGGCCGTCCCGCTGGTCTTCATCCAGCCTCTGTTCCTGCACCTGTCCTCGACGACGCTGACGGAGACGCCGGCGGCGTTCTACCTGGCGACGGCGACGTGGGCGCTGCTGGCCGGCCGTCCGGCCTTGTCCGCGGGTCTCTTCTCGCCGGTCCTTGTGACGCGGCACGAGGCGATCGTGCTGCTGCCGGTGTGGGCGTGGGCGCAGTGGCGGTGGGTGCGGTTCGGCGCGGTTCCGGTCCGCCCCGGGGCCGGGGCCCTCGCCTGCGCTTCGGGTCCGTTGGGGCGTTCCTGGCCGGTTGCGAGCTGGGCGCTGTTGCTGTGGGCGCCGGTCGTTCAGAACCTGGCGGCGTGGGTTGCGTTCGGGCAGTGGCCGGGCGAGGCGCTCCTGCGGACGACGCGCGCCACGCAGTACGGCCACGGCACGCCGTTCACGTTCCTGATGCGTCTCGTCGTGGCGGCCGGGCCGGTGGTGGCAACGCTGGCGATCGTCGGCCTCGGGCGTCTCTGGCGCGACCGGCGGGCGCGGCCCATCGTCGTCGGAATCGTCGTGTTCCTGGTGGCGCAAACGGCCCTGTATATGCATCAACTCTATGCGACCGGCGGCTACGCGCGCTTTCTCGTGCCGTTGGCGCCGTGGCTGGCGATCGCGGCGCTCGCCGGCGCCGACACGGCGAGGGAGCGGGCCACACCCTGGGTTGCGGGCGCGGCCGTGACATTGTGGCTTGCCGCCGAGATCGAGCAGGCGATCAACCCAATCGCGGCCATTGCGCCCTATTGGTGGCTCTTTCGGCTGGCAGCGGCGGTCTTCTGTGGAGGCATGCTTGTGCCGTTTTCGATCGGGCGATGTCGTCGCGGCGCAGGCAGCCCGTCTGCGTCCGACGGCCGGCCGGAAGCCGGCACCACAGGGCGCGAAACGGTGCCGCTCGAGACGGATTCGGCGTCCGTCATGCCGCGCTTCGGACGGCGGGTCTGCGCGGTCGTCGCGGCGGTCGCCATCCTCGGGCCGGCGGCCCGCGCGGCGTGGCCGCACCGGCTTCGGCCGCGGGAGCGGGCGATTGCCGAGGCGATTCGCGCGGTGGGGAGAGAGCCGTTGGATCTGGTAACGTCCTGCCCGCCGACCGACTGGAGTTACTAATGGGCCCCGCGGTGGTACCCGGCACCGCGCCCGCCGGGGGGGGGCGCGATCCGCGAGGCGCCGGCCGGCACGCTCCTGGTGTGGGACCGGCGCTACGGTCCGTCGGCGGATTTTGGTCTCGGGCTCGATGTGTTTCAGGAGGACCGCGGCTGGCGCGAGGTCTATCGAAGTCCGCCGGACGCGGACGGGATGTCGTTCGTGCATGTCTTCGAGCGTCGGCCGCGGCCGGCCCTTGCCTCACGAAGCCCGGGCGACTAAGCTGGAAACCGATACGAAGCGTATGAATGTCCCCAAACCGAACCCGGCCACCGTTCGCGATCGCCTCGAGCAGGCGCTTGCCGAGGACGGCTTCGGCCGGGATATCACAAGCGAGGTGACCATCCCCCCGGAGGCCGGCGATGCGACCGGCCGCTTCCACCTTGTGGCCCGCGAGCCGGGGACGTTCTGCGGGATCGCCGTGTTCGGCTCGTTCGCCCCGCGTTTTGCCGGCGAGATCAAACTCAGCCGCGCCATCGACGACGGCGAGACATTCGCCGCCGGCCAGCGGCTCGCGACGATCGAGGGTCGCATCCGCACGGTTCTCGGCGTCGAACGGACGATGCTCAACTTCCTCCAGCGGACGTGCGGCGTCGCGACGCTGACGGCCCGCTACGTGGCGGCGACCGGCGGCACGGGCGTGCGGATCTTCGACACGCGGAAGACGATCCCCGGCTGGCGGGAACTGGACAAGTACGCGGTCCGTTGCGGCGGCGGACACAACCACCGCATGGGTCTGCACGACGCCGTGCTCATCAAGGACAATCACGTGGGCGGGGCCGATCCGCACCGTCTGGCGCGTCTCGTGGCCGAGGCGAACGAACGCATCGCGAGGCTGGAACGCCGTCCGGACTTCGTCGAGGTCGAGGTGGACGACGTCGATCAGCTCCGCGCCGTGATCGCCGTGCCCGGCATCGACGTGGTCCTGATCGACAACTTCGCCACCGAGCGGATGCGCGAGGCCGTGGCCATCCGCGACGCGGCCGGCCTGCGCGGCCGGGTGGATCTCGAGGTCTCCGGCGGCGTGACGCTCGAGAACGTCCCGGCGATCTGTCAGACGGGGATCGACCGGATCGCCGTCGGCGCCCTCACGCACTCGGCGCGGGCCGTCGATCTCGGGCTGGACCGGGTATCATGAACGCTTCCGACGGCAAGGACACGCACGATCCGACGCCGACCGGCGAAGCGCCGGCCGAACCCGGGCGGACGGCCCGGCAGCGGCTCGGCCCGGTGATCCTCTGGTCGCGCTTGCGCCGGCCGGTCGCGGGGCGCCTGGCGGCGTTGGCCGTTGCCCTGGCGTGCGGCGCCGTGTTCGGCTTCGCCGCCGCGTTGCGCCCGGACCCGTCGGGCTACGGCACGCACACGCAGCTCGGGTTCGGACGCTGCGGGTTCCTGATGCAGACCGGCTACCCCTGCCCGACGTGCGGGATGACCACCTCGTTTGCGGACTTCGCGCACGGGCATCTGCTGCGGTCGGCGTGGGACCAGCCGGCGGGATTCGTGCTGGCATTGGCCACGGCGGTCGTCGGCGTGATCGCGCTGGCGGCGGTGTTCAGCGGGCGGGTCGTGCAGGTGAACTGGTATCGCGTGAATCCGGTTCGCGTTGTGTGGACGTTTGTGGTAATCTTCTTCGCCAGTTGGGGATTCAAGATGATCATCAGCTGGGTCGGCCGGGGTTCGCCGGCCCGGTGAGTGCGGACGGAGATGCGCCATGAGCGTCGCGCGGATCGTTCTTCGTGGGTTGGCCGTGTGCGGGATCGCGGCCGGCGTGACGGGCTGCCAGGCCCTGGTTCCACTGGCGATCCTGGGCCAGGCCCAGACGCAGAAGATGCCGGCGGAGTTCGACAAGCTCGCGGGCGCCAAGGCCGTCGTGCTGGTGTGGGCGGAGCCCGACGTGCTGTTCGACTATCCGAACGTCCGGCTGGAGATCGGGTCCTACGTCGGCGATCACCTCAAGGCCCACGTCAAGGACCTGCGGCTGGTCCCGCCGCGGCAGGTCGAGGACTACGTCGAGCGTTTGCCGGGTTCGACGCAGGACCCGGAGGCGTGCGGCCGGCAGTTCCACGCGGACAAGGTCATCCACATCACGCTGATGGAGTTCTCGATGCGGGACCGCGAGCTGGCCCACTTCTACCGCGGCCGGATCCGGGCCTCGATCGCCGTCTACGACCTGAAGGACAAGAGCGGGACGACGCAGCGGTACACGCTGGCCGACGCCGCGGTCGTGTACCCGGAGAAGAACCCGGTGGGCTTCGACCGGACGGCGGCGCAGGTCGTGCGGCAGAAGACGTACGAGGCGTTTGCGGATGCCGTCGGCCGGAAGTTCTATGTGTGGGAGAAGGAGCAGTAGTGCGGACGGCAGCGATGCAGCGACGAGGCGGCGAGGCGGCGCGGGGAAGACGGGGACCTCGCGCGGCGAGGACGTCGGCCGTCTGCGGCGCGGCCATGGCGCTTTTCGGCGTTATCGCCGGCTGCGGGCCGCAGGCGGGGACGTTCCTGTACTTCTTCGGGCAGCCGCCGAAGCAGACGACCAAGGCCCAGTTCAAGCTGACGAAGGGCCCGCTGCTGATCCTCTTCGACGACTCGCCGGCGGTGGACATGCCGCCGGAGTTCCGCGAGGTGACGATCCGCAGGATGACCGACCTGTTCAGGCAGGTCGGTATCAACGACAAGGTGGTGGCGCCCGCGCGCCTCAACCAGATCCGCCAGGAGAACCGCGACTTCGACAAGAAGGGCATCCGCGAGATCGGCCGGATGGCGAAGGCGGAGCAGGTCCTGTGGCTGCACCCGAAGGAGTTCGCGCTGCCCACCGCGCCGGAACAGGCCCTCGACCCCGGCCGCGTATCGGTCGTCCTGAAGGTGATCAACGCCAACGCCGAGGAGCGCGGCGACCTGCGCCTGTGGCCCGTGTCGGAGGAGGGCGAGCTGGTGAGCATGACCTTCGCCCCCGCGCGGATGCGGGACGCCAAGACGGAACAGGAGCGGATCGAACTGATGGCCGACAATCTCGCCGCCAAGATCTCCCGCCTCTTCTACGACTACGACGCCGCCCGCCCGGAAGACGGACGGCAGCTCGGCGACGACTGACTCTCCTTCGTCGTCGGGATGCTCCCGCGGATTCAGCAAATCACAGCAGATCCGCCGAGGCGTCGATGCGGTGCCCGTTGGCGTTTCCGCCCGCGACGCCCCGCACAGGACCGCCGGCGGAATCAGGCACAGCGGACGCAATCGTCGGACAACGGCCGGCATGACGCGTCCTCCGAGACCCACGGCCCGGTCCCCAGGCGATCGAGCGCCGCATGATGGACTGCGGCGGGGTTCGCGTCGATGAACGGCGAGAAGTTGTGCGCTTCGTCACCCGTGCGTTCCTTGCCCTTCCAGATGGCGTTGACCTCGAACAGGCCGAGGTTCGGCCGCTCCCAGTGGATCCCGTCCCTGCTGAAGGCGACGCACGCGCACTCGTGGGTGAGGTCGCCGCCCGCCAGGTAGTACATGCGGTACTGATCGCCGTCCTTGAGCATCGTCATGTAGCCGCTCTGGGCCTGCTCGTAAGGCTTGTCGAAGACGAACACGACCTCGCGCGGGACCGGGCTGTGAAGCCGCAGCGCCGCGCCGTCGAGGCGGTCGATCAGGAAGCGGTCGACGAACAGCTCCAGCCGCGAGCCGATGTCGATGGGCGGCTCGCCCGATGCGACGCACGGGAGTACCGCCGCAACGGCCGCCATCCAGCCCGATACGCATGGCGACGCCATTTCGAGTCCTCCACGGGGCAGGGCCGATGGATCAGGAACCGCTCTTCCCGCTCAGCCGCTCGAGCAGTTCCCGCCGTGCGGCGCGGAACCGCGTCACGTCCGTATCGTACTTGTCGAAGTCACGGACAAACGACTCCGCGAGGCGCCGGGCCGCGCCCGCATCGCGCTCCGCCAGCCGGCTCAGCAGCTCATGATCGACGATCCCGTCGCGCATCGCCTCGAACCGGATCGAGTCCAGCACCCCGTCCTTGCCGGGGTACACGATCCAGGCGTCACCCGCCGGCAGGTATTGGGCACCCCCGTCCCACGGGATGGCCAGTTCGCGGTACGGATCGTGGTCGCCCCAGTAGTTGTAGCCCCAGTGCAGATAGCCGGTCACGCCGTACCGGAAGTTGATCCAGTGCAGCAGCCGCGTCTTGATGAGCGGCTGCTCGATGAACCGGTTGGCGTATTCCTCCTGCGGCCCGAGGCATGTGTAGAACCAGACCTCGTCTCCGGCCTTCTGCCGTTCCTGATAGTGCGCGAAATCCTGGTGGAGAAAGTTCAACTGCGGCACCCACACCTGGATGGAGCCGGTCAGGTTCTTCGTGTGGCAGGCCTCGATCACACGAAGAGCCGGCGCGTGCTTGCGGAGCAGGGCCGCCATCGGACGGTACGTGTCGGTGTTCGTGTCGATCGGCTCGTCCGCGAGGTGTTGCACATAGCGGTCGAGCCAGCCCTTCTCCTTGAGGTTCTCGACCAGCGCCGGGAAGAACCGGGCGTAGAACGCGTCGGCCTCGGGGCTCGCGGGGCTGACCGAGGCGCTCTCGACCTTGCTGTCCCTGACGCGGCGGATGCCAACGCAGAACGCCGACTCCCAGCCGGCGACGCGGCCGCCGATATGCCCGCCCTCGATCCGCCCGACGACGCCCTCGTCGATGAAGATCTGCACCCAGCGGTTGAACCGCGCGAAGTCGATGTCGAGCCCGCCGTCCGGCCGCGGCTTGAAGTCCGCCAGGCTCAGCGGCGGGATCAGCGCGACGTTCTGACGATGGTCGGCCATGTTGCGGGCGTAACGGCGGAGCCACTGCCAGTAGGCATCGGAATCCTGCGGGAGGTCGGCCTTGCCCGTCATCCGGCCGTCCTGCCGCCAGCCGGGATAGCGCGAGACCTGGAACCAGTTCGTCACCCACAGGCGGCACTTGTCCACCTTTGCCGGCCAGACCCGCACCGTCAGCGGCAGCGACGCCGAAAGCGCCTTGTCGTTCGCCGTGCCGGAGACGCGGATCGAGCCCTTGTACGTGCCCGCCGCCGCATCGAGCGGTACCGGGACCGTGACCCAGATCGGCTGCGCGGCGCCCGGCGACACCATGACCTCGGCCGCGTCGAGCAGCGGGTCGGGAAAGAACGCCGGGGCGATTCGCAAACGGTCGGCCGGCGGTCGCGGGATCGCCGCATCCACCGACACGTAGCCGACAAACCGCGCCGTCCGGGGCTTGAGCGCGCCGGTGCCGCCCTCCATCGCCAGATCCGCCACTTCCGCCTTGACGCCCCTCAGGAGCGCCGGGCACCGGACGACCGCCTGCAGCGAGGCGTGCTCGCCGCGGGCAACGTCGGCCGTGGCCTCGCCCGGCGCCGCCGGCGAGTCGGGAAACACCTTCACCAGCGGATCGACCGCCCAGATCTGCAGCGCCGGTTCCTCGGCCGCGCCGGCAAACGTTCCGCAGAGTACCACCACCGAAGCCGACCACACCAATTGCCTGCACATCGTCGCACCTCCGTCTGTGAAACCCCGCCCGGCACCTGTCGCGGCAGATCCCGTGGCACGGGTTTTCAGTCCGTGACTTCACGGGCCAGATGCCCGTGCCACGGCCCGCGTGCCGCGACCCGCCGGAACAGGCCCTCAGTCGCGGAACTGGAACGCATAGATGTCCGTGTCGCGGAACACGACCCGCAACCGGACGGCCTTGTCCGCCAGCGCCGCCACGTCGGCCCTGCCCTTCCACTTGACCACACGGTTGATCTCGTTGGCCGTGTGGATCCGGTCGCAGTCGGCGAGCCGGAAGCCGTCGATCGGACCGCCCTCGCCGTCGAGCAATTCGCACTGAACGATGCCCGTGGCGGACGTGTCCACATTGAGGACGAGTTCCCGCCCCCGGAAACGCAACGGCGGCGTGGTGAACTCGCCGCCCGCATACGCCGCCCGGGCCGAGATGAACCCGTCGCGCCGCAGGACCAGCCGGCTGATCACCGACGTGTCCGCGGTCGGGCCGAGCCCCGCGTCGGCCAGCAGGCGGTTGTTCCGCTCGTCGCGGCCCCATCCGTGCAGCTGGTCGCTGCCGAGGTAGTACATGTACATCTCGTTTCCGTCGGCCGAGGGGACGAGCCCGTAGAACACCCGCGCCGCCTTGCTGTCGAACGCCCCCTTCATCCCCAGCCGCACGAACGGACGGCGGCCGAACCGATGCCACGTGATCCCGTCGCGGCTGGCGGCGAACTGCGTGTGCAGCGGCCCGGCGTTGGCGGGCGCCCGTTCGGGAAACTCCGCGAGCTTGCCGGGCAGATAGTGAAAGTACGTCTGCGGAAACATGTAGTACGCATCCTGCGCCCAGGGGTACTGGATGACGCCGCTGGTGTAGTAGTCGGCGCAGGGGCTGCCGTCGATGGATGCGTCGAGCGAGTCCGGCCCGAGCACAACGGGCGAATCCTGCACCTGCGGGAAGCCGCCGAGGCGGTCTGACTCGGCCCGTACGACGCACCGCCCGCGGAACCCCTTCTGGTGCCGGTTGAACCGCATGTAGGCGACGTATCTGCGGATGCGCTCGTCCCAGAAGATCACGTTCTGCGAATCGAGGTGCTGGCGGTTCTCCGGGTGCGTGAACGTCAGGACCGCCTTGTGCGTCAGTCGCCAGTGGATGCCGTCCGGCGACGAGAACACCACCGTGTCCTTCAGCTCGTCCGAGATCCGCGTGGCGTAGCGGAAGCGCTGGTCGTCCGGCGCGTTCGGGTCGAGGAAGACCATCCCCTCCGAACCGCACTTGTCGATCCCGCCCGCCCCTCGTCCGATGACGATGTTGTTGTCGCGGCTTCCCTCGAACTCGGCCAGGCCGAGCGAGGGTTTCTCCCAGCGGATCCCGTCGCTCGACTTCGCGTAGCACAGGCCCACGTCCGCGGGATACCACATGTGGTATGTCCCCGCGGCCCACATGACGCAGCAATACGTGTCCAGCCCGCCGCGTTCCCAGGGCCGGTCCGCCACGATCGTCCGCTCGCCGGTCTTGGCCGGCGGGTGGACGACTAGCTCCACATCCTTCGAGCGGGCGAGGAACCGTCCGTCGATGAACACCTGTCGTCGGTTGCCGATGTCCAGTACGCTCGACGGCCCGGCCCCGCTCGCCGCAGCGCCGCACATTCCGAGCACACACGCGACCGGTACGGATTGACGCATCGCACAGTCCCCACGAACACCACGGCTTGAGAACCCGATCGGCCGCAGGATAATGGGCGGGTGCCCGATGGGCAATCAGGAGGTATCGGCGATGCTTTGCAGAGCCTTGTCGGCGGCGGCGTTTGCGGTGGCGGCTTCGTGCGTCGGCGTTGGGGCGCAGACGCCCGCGGCCGGCGTTCCGGCGGACCCCGACCGGATCGTCCAGTCCCATGCGGTCTTCACCGTCGCCGAGGGCAAACGGCTGATCGCCAAGGCCGTCGTCCGGATGCCGATCGTCGAGAAGGCCCTCCGCGACGGCATGGTCATCGTCTGCAAGGGCACGACGAACACCTACGTCGCCGAGGAACTGCTCGGCCGCCCCGTCCCGCACGGCCCGTTCGTCATCGGCCACATCACGCCGCAGAAGGGCGGCGGGCGTCTGTCCAAGGGCGAGCCGATGCGCGAGCTTGTGCTCGTGAAGGGCAAGCCGCAGCCCGACCTGACGCTCGACCAGGCGCTGCAACGGCTCGGTCCCGGCGACGTCGTCATCAAGGGCGGCAATGCCCTCGACTACGCCGAGAAGGTCGTCGGCGTGTGGAACGCCAGCGCCAGCGGCGGCACCAGCGGCAGGATCGTACCCCTCGTCGCCGAGCGAAAGGCGCACCTGATCATTCCCATCGGCCTCGAGAAGCAGGTCGCCGGCCGGGTTCGCGACATCGCGGCGAGGACGACCGAAGGCATCGAAACGCTCGGCGAGCTGCCCCGGCTGCGGATCCTCGCGGGCGAGATCGTCACCGAGATCGAGGCGCTCAGGATCCTGGCGAACGTCGATGCGTTTCAGGCGTCGGCCGGGGGCATCGGCGGCGCCGAGGGCGCCGTCTGGCTGGTCTGGCGCGGCCGACGCGGCGACGTGGAGAAGGCCCGCGCGATCGCCGCGAGCGTGCAGGGCGAGGAGCCGTTCATCCGCTGAGGCTCGCACCATCGCGGCACCCAACGCCGGGCGACATCGGCAAGGCCGTGGAATTGAGCAAGTCCGTTCTGTGGAATCAACGAAAAAGGGACGGATAAACCGACGGACGAATCAAGTCAACGATCTCTACGCAATCGCCAGAAAGGCTGCGTCGGGGTCTGCCTCGAAGGCCAGGATGTCCTGCGCATGCCGGCGCAGGACTTCGGCAATCTGTTCGGTCGAGCGGTTGCCCGCACGGATCCAGATGACCTTCGGCGGATGCCCATAGAGAAAGCTGCGCTGGTGGAAATCATCGTCCTTGGACACCAGCATATAGCCGTACTCGCGGGCAAGGTCCCAGATTGCCGCGTCGTCGGCCTGCTGGAGGTTGAAGTCGCGAACATGGGCAGACGAAGGAAACTCACGGGCCAGCTCGGTACTCAGTCGCGGCGACAGGTTCTCGTCGAACAGGAGTCTCACGCGGGGATGCTCATCAGCCGGCGTTCCCGGTCCGCGGCAAAGGCCAGGCACGCGCGGATGTCGTCCGACCGCAGATCCGGAAAGTCGTTGAGGATCTGCGCCTCGGTCATGCCCGAGGCCAGGTACTCCAGGACATCGTACACCGTGATGCGCAGACCCCGGATGCAGGGCTTGCCGCCCCGCTTGCCGGGCTCAATCGTAATGATGCCCTGGTAGTCCACACGATCATTCTAGGTCTTTGCGCGGATGACTGCAAGCCCGACTGCAAGCCCTCGTGCGGCCGACGCGGCGACGTGGAGAAGGCCCGCGCGATCGCCGCGAGCGTGCAGGGCGAGGAGCCGTTCATCCGCTGATTCCGTCCATCGCGTAGTCCGCCGCCGCTTCGGCGTGCAGAACGGTGGTATCGAGCAACGGAACCGGGCTGTCCGCGGGCTTGAGCAGCAGGCCGAGTTCGGTGCAGCCCAGGAGGATCCCCTGGGCTCCCTGTCGGCACAGGCGGCCGATGATCTCTTTCATCCTCGCATGCGACTCTTGCCGGATCTCCCCCCGGCACAGTTCGTCGAAGATGATGTTGTGTACGGTCCGGCGATCGGCCGCCTCCGGCACCACGGCGTCCAGCCCATGGCGTTCCGAAAGGCGCCGTACGTAGAACTCCTGCTCCATCGTGAATTGCGTGGCCAGCAGTCCGATGCGGCGCAGCCCGTCCGCTTTCGCCTTGCGCGCGGCCGGGTCGGCGATGTGGAGCAGCGGAAGCGGAACGGCGGCTTCCACCTCCGGGGCGAGTTTGTGCATTGTGTTCGTACAGATGACGAGGAAATCGGCCCCGGCGCGATGAAGGGCTCTCCCCGCCTCGATCATCCGTGCCGCGGCTTCATCCCACGCCTCCCTCTGCTGGAGGGCCACGATCTCCGCGAACTCGAACGAGTACATCACACACCTGGCCGAGTGGAGACCGCCCAGGCGGCGCCGCACCGCCTTGTTGATGATGCGGTAGTATTCAATGGACGACTCCCAGCTCATCCCCCCGATGAGGCCGATCGTTTTCATGGATTCGGAGCAACCGTTTCTGTGGCCCGGCGCGGCTCGCGCGGCTCGCGTGCCATCGCGCCGGGGCACGATATCGACAGGCCGGCACTTGCGGGGTCCGGCCGCTCCCGCTGCGCGCCTCGTAACGAGGTGCCGGTCCAGCGTAGGCAAATTCCCTCGCGATGTCAATGAATCCCGGCCGCCGGTTTCGCGTCGGGCTCTTGAGCGGGGAGCCGGCGCATCGGCCGAAAAAATGGCGGGCCGCCGGATGATGCCGACGACCCGCCTGGAGCCGTGAAGAGCCTCTGATTCGTCCCGCCGGATCGGATTACGAGAACAGCGAGAACAGCGACAGGATGTTCCGCCGTTCGCTGTTCGCCACGGCGAACATGGACGTCACCGTGTCGATCAGGAGCCGGTTCCGGCTCAGGTTCGCGGTCTCCTCCGCAATGTCGGCGTCTTCGATCTCGCTCCGTGCCGCGGCCAGCCCCTCCTTCTGCTTCGACAGGGTGTTGATGGCGGATTCCACCTGGTACTTCTGGAACCCGCCGATCCGGGCGGCGGCCGTCGTGACCTGCGAGAGCGCCTTCTTCGCGATGCTGATCGCTCCGGCCACGTCGTGATTGAGGTCCTTCGACCCGCCGCTCTTGAGGTCGTTCAGGTAGCCGATGCCGGATTGCCCCAGCAGGAAGCTGTACAGGCCGCCGATGCCGATCGTTGCCTGCGTACTGGAATCCGTGCCGAGCTGGAACGTCGCTCCGCCGCCCGTCGTCGTGATCGTGCGTGTGCCGGTCGTGTTGTCGGCGAGCGTGAAGCTCATGGCGTAGCCGCCGCCGCTCCAGTACACCTTGTTTCCGTCCACGGCCGCCGCCGCGCCGTTGACGGTCACCGTCGCATCCGTCCCCTGGATCTTCGAGATGTTCCCCCTGTCGACGAACTCCTGGTCTCCGGAAAGCACCGATACGCTGATGAAGGCGTCGTCGCCGTAGTCCTGGCTCTCGAGACGGATGGCCGTGCCCGAAGCCGTGGCCGTCACGCCCGTCAGGCCGGTGGCGAAGTTGATGGCGCTCATCACCTGCGTCTGGTTCGACCCCGCCGCAAGCACGATGCTGGTGGCGCCGAGCTTGCCCGTGACCGTGATCGTGGTCTGGGCGCTGAGCGTCGTGTTCGAGCCGCCCATGTCCACCCAGCCGGACGATTGCGTGCTGGCCCTGGTGGCGGCGGCGCTGACGTTCACGGTGAAGGCGGCGTTCGTGGCGGTGGCCGGCCGGGACGACACGTCCACGTCCTTGATGTGCGTCGCGTCGGCGCCGGACATGTAGGTCGTGATCGCCTGCGAGCCGTCGAGCAGCCGCTTCCCGTTGAACGTCGTCGTACGGACGATGCGGTCGATCGCCTCGATCGCGGAGTCGATCTGCGACTGGTTGGCGGCGCGCTCGGCCGCGGTCAGCGAACTGTTCCCGGCGGAGGCGACGGCGAGCGCGGAGATCTCCTGCACGAGCGACGAGATCTGCGTCGCGGCGCCGTCGGCCACGTTCAGCATGGCGTCGGCCCGCGAGGCATTGCTGATCGCGGCGTCGGTCGCGGTGATCTCCTGGCTGAGCATGTTGGCGGCGATCATGCCGGCGGGATCGTCGGCGGCGCGGTTGATCCGCTTGGCCGTGGCGAGTCTCGTCATTGTGATGGACTGCTGCATGTTCAGCCGGCTGAGGATGCTCAGCAGGCTGTTGTCCACGGCGGAGTAGTTGATACTGAGGCTCATACCTCCTTCCTTTCACGGCTTCCCGGCGTGGCTCCACACGCCGCCAGAACCGTACGATATGCCCGCCGCCATGGCCAAGCCGACTTGAGAAAAAAGCGGGAATCGGGGCGCAAGATGCGACAGGTGGCGGAATTGCGCCGCGCGGCCCGCCCGGGGTCGAAGGTCCGCGTGCGCGGTCTGTGCCGGTAACATGGGGCGCCGCGCCCCGTCCCGGCGGCGTTATAATGGCGGGCGACGAGGAGGTCCTCTATGCACGGCAAAGGTCCCGGTATCGCAGCGCCGACGGCGGCGGAAGAAACCTGGCGCGTCTTCCGCATCATGGCGGAGTTTGTCGAGGGGTTCGACGTGATGAGCCAGCTCGGCCCCGCCGTCTCCGTGTTCGGTTCGGCCCGCACGCCGCCGGATAACCGCTACTACGAACTGGCCGAGCGGCTCGGCCGCCGTCTCGTGCAGGAGCATTTCGCCGTCATCACCGGCGGCGGTCCGGGCATCATGGAGGCGGCCAACCGGGGCGCGTACCGCGCCGGCGGACCAAGCGTCGGTCTGAACATCTGCCTGCCGAAGGAGCAGCGGGCGAATCCGTACCAGGACGTCTCGCTCGAGTTCCACTACTTCTTCGCCCGCAAGGTCATGTTCGTGAAATACGCCTGCGCGTTCGTCTGCTTCCCCGGCGGGTTCGGCACGCTCGACGAGTTCTACGAGTCGATGACGCTCATCCAGACCGGCAAGGCGGAGCACTTCCCGATCGTGCTGATCGGGTCGGAGTTCTGGCGGGGCCACGTGGACTGGATGCACCAGGTGATGCGGAAGGAGTTCGAAACCATCGACGCCGGGGACATGGACCTCTTCGTGCTGACCGACGACGTGGAGTACGCCGTGCGGCACATTGCGGACTGTTACCGCAAGCGCTGCCGCGAGAAGGCCAAGCCGGCCGCCGCCGCGATCCCGCGTCCGTGGGAGCAGATGACGGCCGAAGGCACCAAGGTCGGCCGCCGCCCGAGCCCGAACCGCCCGGACGACCCGCCGCCCGCAGAGCTGCTCTGACAGCCGTCACGCCGACGAGCGGAGGCGGCGCCCCGCGGGAACGGTCCGCGCCACCCGGCGTCCGCCGCTGCCGGGAGCGTGCATTTCGTTGGAGAGGAGCGGGCGTCTTAATGGTAACTTAGCACTGGCCTCGTCAGGCGATAACAACGTCTTCGTACAAGCTCACCTGCTGCACGGCCTCGATGAGCATCGGGCCGAGGTCGCGAGCGGAGCGCGGCTCCCGCAGCAGTGTATCCGCGTGGTGGAAAGGCAGGAGGCGAAAATGAGAAACGGAAGATCGGGAATCAGCGGTTTCGTGGCGGTGCTCGTGATTGCGGCGGCGATGCACGGCGGTTCTGTCGCCCGTGCCGGCATGGTGATCACAGAGTGGATGTACTCCGGATACAACGGCGAGTTCGTCGAGTTCACCAACGTGGGTTCAACCCCCATCGACATGACCGGCTGGAGCTACACGGACAACACCCGGGTCTACGGGAATGTCAGCCTCAGCGCGTTCGGCATTGTGCAGCCCGGCGAATCGGTGATTCTGACGGAGACGGCCACGGCAACGTTCCGGGCGGCGTGGAACCTGAGCAGCAGCGTCAAGATTATCGGCGGCAACACAAAGGACAATCTGGGACGGAGCGACGAGATCAACCTCTGCGACGCATCGCTCAATCTGGTGGATCGCCTGACCTTCAACGACCAGGCCGGCGCCGGCCCCCGTACGCAGTACCGAAGCTGCAACATCCCGGCGGAGGATTACAACGTGACTACGGCGAAGAGCAGCTGGCCGCTGGCCTCCGTCGGCGATGCGTACGGTTCCTGGCTGTCGGCCGGGGGCGATATCGGGAGCCCCGGCCGCGTGCCGGAGCCCAGCGTCGTGCTGCTTCTGGCCGCCGGGGGCCTGCTGGCTGGATGGCGCCGGACGCGAGCCTGAGGCGGGGATTGTCGCAGGAGGCGAAGGATTCACAGGATAAGACCGCCGCGGGCGGTGCCGCCGCCCGCGGCGGCCTGCCCGTTTTATGCGGCCCCGGGAACGGGTCGCTGCGGCTCAGGAGGTTTTGCCGATGAATCCTCGCAGCGCCGGGCGTATGCGGAATGCGTTCACACTGATCGAGTTGCTTGTTGTCGTCGCGATCATCGCCCTGCTGGTCTCCATCCTCCTGCCTTCGCTGGGGAGGGCGCGGGAGCAGGCGAAGGAGGTCGTTTGCGCCTCCCAGCTCGCCCAGTTCGGCAAGGGCTTCTATGCATACGCCGGCAGCAACCGCGACTATCTTTGCAGCGGTTCGTTCGACCCCGACGTGAGCAACGGCCGCGACGGCCCGCCGGACAGAATCGGCTGGATCGCGGACCTGGTGAACGGCAGGATCGTCCGCCCCGCGGAGATGCTGTGCCCGTCGAACGAGGCGCGGTTCAACCAGAAGCTGGATCCGGCTTCCAGCTCCGCCAAGAGCGGCTTCACGCTCGCCATGGCGGATTCGCTGGTCGCGCGGGGCTACAACTCGAACTACACGCAGTCCTGGTACATGGCCCGGACGGAGATGAGCAGCCCCACGGGCAATCGAAAGCGGGTTTCTTCCACGCTCGGGCCCCTGCGCTCGTCCTTCATGATCCGCGTGGCGGCCGGACGCGTCCCCATTCTGGGCGACGGTGCCGTGGAAAGCAGCGACACCTACCGCGGGCAACTGACCGTGCGGACGATGAGCGATGGCCCGTACGGCGGCCCCTATGGCGTGCAGAACTACGAGGATTTCGGGCCTGCTCACGGGTTCGGCACCCTCAGCACCGCCGCCGTCAAGGCGCGGAACACCCGCGTTCGGGCGAACGTCCTGTTCGCCGATGCGCACACGGGCGTCTTTGTGGACCGCAACGGGTCGAACGGAAAACCACCGCGAAACGGCAGATTCGGCATCACGCTCGACAATCCCGCGTATCCGCTGGGCACCCAGGAGGATCTCAGCCCGGCCCAGGTATTCGATGGAGTCATCACCATGGGCCGGCGGTCCGCGGACCTCCAGTCCAAGCAATAGAGCCGGCGCCGGGAAAACGTGACCGGGCGCGGGCAAAGCCTTCAAACCACAGGAGGTTGAATCGTGAGGCGAATCGGTATTGTGCTGACATCGGTGTTGTTTCTGGCGGCCGAGGCAAACGCCGCCGTATTCCTCAGTGAGGTCTTCATCAACCCCCCCGGCTCGGATGATGACACGCGCGAATTCATCGAGCTGCAGGGAACGCCGGGCATGAAGCTGGACGGATACGCCGTCGCCGTCGCCAACGGAACGCTGATGAAGTACTACCCGCTCAACAGCATTCCGCCGATCCCGTCCCTCGCCCCGGAGATCGACGAGTTCTTCAGCCTCGACGGGCTGTCCCTCGGCCCGAACGGGCTCCTGGTGATCGGGATCGGGTCGTCCGCATTCTACCCGACGCTGCTGAGCGACACGCACTTCCAGCGATGGGACACGCTCTGGAACGGCGGGCTGGACACGCCCGGCAAGCTGAGCAACGACGGCTCGAACACCATCCTGCTCCTCCGCAATCGCCCGGGGATCACGCAGGCCGATCCGACCGCTCCCGGCGGGCTCCGCTGGGGCAAGGATATTGCGCACGACGCCGAACTCATCCGCCCGGTCATCGATCTGCAGGACGGGCTGGCGAAAGACCAATATGGCGACGGCAACCCCGACAAGGGCCAGCCCGACGGCATGGGGGGCTATACGCTGGATCTGAAGGGCGCCTCGACGAGTACGATCGCCGACGACCTGGAAGTCGTCGATGAGGTCAGCTACGAACAGGACCGCGGCTGGGAGTACGATCTGGACGGGCGCCACGTCGACAACGGCAGCACGAGCAACCGATTTCCGGCCAGGCATGTGCACGCTCTCGACGATCCGCAGGGGTTCAACCCCGATGTCTTGACGCGGGTGGACTGCCGGACGAAGGGTCCAGGCTGGACGCCCGTGAACGGCGCAACAGGCGAGATGGCGAACGGCAACAACTGGCAGGACACGGCGACAGAGCAGTGGATCCGGGGAGATTCGGTCGGCTCCGGCGGCGCGTACTACTATGATAATGGGGCCAACACCAACCCCGACGCCATTCAGCCGTACAGGACCCACGTGCCGCTCTGGTTGAACGACGGCGCCGGCGCCGACTACAACTTCGCCGCCATGAACACCTATCCGATCATGGCGGGGCGGGTCAATCCGCTGGCGATCCCGTTCATCCCGGGCGATGCCGACCGCGACGGCGACTGTGATGCCGATGACATCGCCAGGATCGTGGCCGTCTTCGGCAACGCCGACTGGATCTTCAGCAACAGCTTCGCCGAGGCCCCCGAAGGCGATTCCGGCAACCCCGCCGTGCAGATCCGCCCGTGGGATGTCGATGCCACCGGCGACAACGGAATCGAGGCCAGCGACCTGCAGTGGACGCTCAACTTCCAGGGCGATAGCACCGGGCGCATCGTCGGCCGGCGGTACGACAGCACGACGCCGACGCCGCCCGGCGCGGGCGTCTACCTGAAATCGAACAACGGTGTCGCATGCACCGTCAGCGTCACGGCAAGCGTGCCCGGCGGGCGCAATCTCGAATCGCTGCGCGTCGGCGACAGCTTCGAGTTGACGGTGAGTGCCCGGGTCACGTCCGGCGCCAACACCGCCGCGGGGCAGCAGAATGGCGTGATGCAGTACGTGCATGATCTCACCATCAGCACCGGCGGCGTGGTGAAGGTGGTCGGGGTGCAGAGCCTGGGAGCGTTCACCACGACGCGAAGCTCCATCCAGAGCCTGCAGGGCGTGAATGGCGACCGGGGCGTCGCGTTGATCAACGGCTACGCCACCGACTTCACGCAGGGGCTCTCGTCATCGGCATCCCTCTATCGGGTCACGCTCAAGGCCATCGGGCTCGGGAATGCCGACGCGAGCGTGTCGGCGTCGACCGCCGCAGGGTTCGCGGCCGGCACGCCGGCCGGCCTGAAGGTCGGCCACACCGACTTCGCCGGCAACCCCGCGGCGGCGACGTACCCCGGCGCCATCCGGCTGACGGTTCTCTATGTCCCGTCGGACTTCGACCTGGACGGGGATGTGGACCTCGGCGACTTCACGGAGTTCCAGAGGTGTTTCAACGGGCCGAACAATCCTCCCGCGGGACCGCCGACCTGCGTGAATGCTGATTCCGACGAAGACGGCGACGTGGACTTGACGGATTTCACGGCCTTTCAGGCGTGTTTCAACGGTCCGAACCGGCCCCCGGCGTGTTCGTAGGCGAACGGAGGCAGGCGCGAGTGTCTGGCGCGGCGCCCGGACCGCGCGGTACAGGGATCCATGGCGTGCGAGCAGTTGCGCTCGGCGCGACAGGAGACGCAGGACATGCAGAGACTCATTCCGCGATTCGTTTCCGGCAGGACGTGTGCGTTCCTTGCCGTCGTGATCGGCTTGTGGATGCCGGCAATCGCACTGGCCGAAGCTCAGGTCGATCGCACCCCGGCTCTCGTGCTGTGGATCACGGTCGATCAGCTTCGGGCCGACATGCCGGTGCGGTACGTCCCCTGCGATGCCGCGGGCGGGTTCCGCTATCTGCGGGAGCACGGCGTCTACTACACAAACGCCCAGTTCCAACACGCCAACACGTTCACGGCGGTCGGTCACGCGGCGCTCTTTACCGGCGCGCACGTGGCCCAGCACGGCATCGCGGGCAACGACTGGTATGACGCGACCACGCGGAAGGACGTCGATTCCGTTCAGGACGATCAATGTCCGTTGCTCGGCGTGGCCGCATCGCCCAAGGAGGGGGCGTCGCCGAGAAACCTGACCTCGAGCACGGTCGGCGATGAACTTGTAATGGCGTCGGGCGGCCGGTCACGCGTATTCAGCGTCTCCGGCAAGGACCGGGGGGCGATCCTGCCCGGCGGACGCCTGGGCAAGGCGTTCTGGCTGTCGCCCAAGGCCGGCGTGTTCGTCACGAGTACGTATTACGGAAAGACGTGTCCGGCCTGGGTCGAACGCTTCAACGCCGCCAGGCCGGCCGAACGCTACCGGGATCAGGTCTGGGCGCTGAAGGACGCCCCCGCCACCTACGTCCATCGCGACCGCGACGATCGGCCGTGCGAGCACGGCTACAAGCACCTCGGGCGGACCTTTCCGCATGCCATGGCAACGGAAAACACCGCCGACTTCCTGGCGGCCCTGATGTACACGCCGTTCGCCGACGAGTTGATCGAGCAGTTCGTCGAGGAGCTGATGGCGCAGGAGAAGCCCGGCCAGGGACCGGCGACGGACATGCTGGCGATCAGCTTCTCCGCCACGGACCAGATCGGCCACATGTGGGGGCCGGAAAGCCTCGAGGCAGAGGACAACGTGCGCCGCATCGATGCCCTGCTGGCGAAGCTCCTCAAGCACGTGGACCGGACCGTCGGGCTCGACAGGACGCTTCTGGTTGTCTCGGCCGATCACGGTATGGACGACATCCCGGAATGCGCGTCGGCCGCGGGATTCGCCGCCGGCCGGCACTATCCCGAGAAGTTCATGCGGACGATCAACGAGGCCCTGAAGACGCGATTCAAGACCGATCAGGATCTGCTCAAGGCATTCTGGAACCCGAGTCTCTACCTGAACCTGGAAGTGGTCGCCCGGCTCGGGCTCGACGTGACCGCGGTGGAGCGTGCCGTCGCGGAGGAGGTGCTCCGGATCCCCGGCTTCGCATTCGCCGTGACGCGGACGGACCTGCTGACCGGCCGCGTGCCCGACGACCCCATCGGCCAGAGTCTCCAGTTCTCATTCCACCCGACGCGATCGGGCAATGTCATGGTCGTCCCGGCACAATTCTGGTATCTGTACCCCGAACCGGAGAAGTACGCCGCCACGCACGGAACGCCGTACGCCTACGACACGACCGTACCGATCTTTTTCGCCGGACCCGGCATCCGGCCGCAGACGGTCCATCGGGCCGTCGCTCCGGAAAGCATCGCCCCGACCCTCGCGGCCTGCTTGCGCATCAAGCCGCCGTCCGGCTGCACGAGCAGACCGCTGGACGAGGTGCCGGCGTTTCGGGCTCAGCCGGTGAAGTAGGCGTAGATCGCCAGGATCAGCACCAGGACCGCGCACGTGTGGATGACGTCCCAGCGGTTCCAGCTTGCGCGGGTCTCGCGCTTGTCCTCGGCCGTCGCCGTGGCGTAGGTGAGGCCGCGGATCTGCTCCGCCGCCGGGGCCTTTGTGAGCAGGCTGGCGACAAGAATCACGACCACCACGGCGGCGAAAAGCACCATCTCGAAGTACAGGTAATTCATCGTCGCCATCCGGTGGAGGAGCGTGCCGGCGGTGAGGCGGTCCTTGCCGATCTCGGCGGCGAGCCGGGCCATGCCCAGCACGAAGCCGCCGATCAGGCCGGCCATGCAGCCCGTGCCGTTGATCCGCGGGATGAACAGGCCGAGGAAGAAGACCGCGAAGATCGGCGGCGCCATGTAGGCCTGCACGCTCTGGAGGTAGACGTACATCGCGCGCGATACGAACTTCATCAGCGGGATCCACAGCAGACTGATGACGACCATCACGCCGGTGGCGAGCCGTCCGACCCAGACGAGGTGGTGCTCGGACGATCGCGGGCGGAGCTTCTTGTAGATGTCGATCGTGAAGAGCGTCGCCGAGGAGTTCAGTGCGGAGGCGAGCGAACTCATGAGGGCCGCCAGCAGGCCGGCCACGACCAGGCCGCGGAGGCCGACCGGGAGAAGATCGCGGACGAGGATGGGAAACGCGTGGTCCGCCGTGCTGAGGACGGCGGCGTCGAGCCGTCCGGTCTTCGCGAGGGCATAGGCGATCATGCCGGGGACGATGAAGATGAACAGCGGCAGCAGCTTGAGGTACGCGCCGAAGATCGTGCCCCGCCGCGCCTCCGTCTGGTTGGCGGCGGCCAGGCAGCGCTGGACCATGTACTGGTCGGTACACCAGTACCACAGCCCGACGATCGGCGCGCCGAAGAGCATGCCCACCCACGGAAACTGGGGGTCGCTCATGGGCTTCCACAGGTTGAAGTGCTCCGGTCCGCAGACGCGGCGCAGCTCGCCCCAGCCGCCGAGCTTCCACAGGCCGATGGCGCTGATCGTCGCTGAGCCGACGATGAACACGGCGGTCTGGATCGCCTCGGTGTAGAGGACGGCGGTGAGGCCGCCCAGGATGGCATAGACGCCCGTGACGAGCACGACGCCGACGGCGCCGACCCAGAAATTGTCGATGCCGGGGATGAAGTCGTCCGGGAACAGCACCTTGAAGACGATGCCGCCGGCGGAGAGGCCGACGGCGAACTTGGTGAACACGTAGGCGATCAGGCTGACGAGCGAGAGGACCCACCGGGCCGCGGGCGTGTAGCGGCGTTCGAGGAATTCCGGCATGGTGAACACGCCGCTGCGGAGGTAGAACGGCACCATCACCCAGCCGAGGACAAGGAGACACCAGGCGTGCAACTCGTAGTGGGCCATGGCGACGCCGCTCTGGGCCCCCGACCCGGCCAGGCCGACGAGGTGCTCCGAGCCGATGTTCGAGGCGAAGATCGCCGCGCCGACGATCACCCAGCCGATATGCCGGCCGGCGAGGAAATAGTCGCCGGTGGTGTCGCGCCGCCGGAGGATCGCCCCCCAGGCAACGGCCAGCAGAATGGCGAAATACAACACGAGGACGAGCCAATCCAACGCGACCATGGAACCCGCCTTTCACCTGTTCGCAACGGAACAAGCCCGCTCGGCAAGAGTTAAGCCGCTCGGTGGGCGTTTTTCAAGCGGCCCGCCCCTGTTGCAGCCGCTCGCCGGCGGTTCGATAATGCCCCGGCGTCATGAGGAGGATCGGCGATCACTATGTGGCGGACACTGCCGTCGTCGTGGGCGATGTGACGATCGGCCCCGAGGCCAGCATCTGGTACGGCGCGGTCGTCCGCGGCGACGTCGCACCGATCCGCATCGGCGCGCGTGTGAACGTTCAGGACGGCGCTGTCCTGCACTGCAAGCACGGCGTGCCGCTCGAGATCGCCGACGACGTCGTCATCGCCCATCAGGCCGTCGTGCACTGCCGGCGCGTCGGGAGCCGCAGCCTGATCGCCATCCGGGCGACGCTGCTGGACGACGTCGAGATCGGCGAGGACTGCGTGATCGCCGCCGGGGCGATCGTCACGCCGGGCACGAAGATCCCGCCGGGCTCCGTCGTCATGGGGGTGCCCGGCAAGGTCGTCCGGCCGATCTCCGAGGATGAGCGGGCCTACATCGACCTGGCCGTGCACGTGTACCGGCGGCTCGCCCCCCGCCACGCCAACGGGGAATTCGCGCTTCACCGGTCGCCGGTCGCGGGTTCGCCATGACCACCACCTCCACGAGCCTCACACGCCCCGGCCTCGCCCGATGTGTGATCGGGGTGGTGCTGTTCGCCGTCGCGTTCGCGTACGTCGAGTCGGCCGTCGTGATCTACCTGCGGATGCTCTACCAGCCGATCCGCGCGAAGTACTACCCGGACAAACCCCCCAGCGAACTGTTCCCCCTGATTACGGCGGATCAGTTGCGGGCCGAGGGCGATGCGCACTGGCGCGGTCTGTTCATCGAGTTGGGCCGAGAGTTCGCCACCCTGGCGATGCTCGCGGCCGTCGCGACGATCGGCGCGCGGACTCGAGGCCAATGGTTCGCACTGTTCATGATTGCGTTCGGGATCTGGGATATCTTCTTTTATGCCTGGCTAAAGCTATGCATTAACTGGCCGCTGTCGCTCTGGCAGTGGGACATTCTATTTCTGTTGCCGGTGGTCTGGGCGGGTCCGGTGCTCTCGCCGGTGCTCGTGTCATTGTCGATGATTGCCGCCGGGGCCGTCATCCTGGCGCGGGAAAGCCGGGGGCATCGCTACCGGCCCGCCCCGTGGCAATGGGGCGGCATTTTCACCGGGGCGCTGATCATCATTCTCGCGTTTTGTTGGGATTTCCGGTGGTTTTCGGCCGGCAATGCCCCCCGCGGATTCCCGTGGCGGCTTTTCGCCGTCGGCGAGTTCGTGGGGCTGGCGTCGTTCGCGGCATCGTGTAGACAGGCCGGGCGATTTTCCCTATAATCCCCCCCTTTCATCGGCAGCCCACCTCGTGGTTTCCGGTCCGGCGTTCCTGCTTTGGTCGGTCGGTCGGGGGTGGGGGCCTCGCTACAACCAGGAGGTAACCCGAATGGGCCAGAGACGCATCATCACAGTGGACGGCAACGAGGCGGCCGCCTCGGTGGCGTACCGGACAAACGAGGTCATCGCGATCTACCCGATCACGCCCTCCTCGCCGATGGGCGAGTGGTCCGACGAATGGGCCGCCAAGGGCATGAAGAACATCTGGGGCGCGGTCCCGCAGGTTACCGAGATGCAATCCGAGGCCGGAGCGGCGGGCGCGGTACACGGCGCGCTGCAGGCCGGGGCGCTGACGACGACGTTCACCGCGTCGCAGGGCCTCTTCCTGATGATCCCCAACATGTACAAGATCGCGGGGGAGCTGACGGCCTTCTGCATGCATGTGACCGCCCGGACGGTGGCGACGCACGCGCTGGCGATCTTCGGCGACCACTCGGACGTGATGGCGTGCCGGCAGACGGGCTTCGCGCTTCTGGCCGCGGCGTCCGTGCAGGAGGCGCACGACATGGCCTGCATCGGCCAGGCCGCGGCGCTGCAGAGCCGCGTGCCGTTCCTCCACTTTTTCGACGGGTTCCGCACCTCGCACGAGGTCGCCAAGATGGAGGAACTCACGAACGACGACCTCCTGTTCATGATGGATGACAAGCTCATCAAGGCGCACCGCGACCGCGCCCTGACGCCGGACCGGCCCCTGCTCCGCGGCACGGCCCAGAACCCGGACGTCTTCTTCCAGGCGCGCGAGGCCTGCAACTCGTACTACAATGCGTGCGCCGGGATCGTCCAGGAAGTGATGGACAAGTTCGCCGGCCGCGTCGGACGCCAGTATCACCTGTTCGACTACCACGGCCACCCGGAGGCCGAGCGCGTCATCGTGATCATGGGCTCGGGCACCGAGACCACCCACGAGACCGTCGATTACCTGGTGAAGAAGGGCGAGAAGGTGGGCGTGCTGAAGGTGCGGCTGTACCGCCCGTTCGCGGTGAAGGCGTTCGTCGCGGCGCTGCCGAAGAGCGTGAAGTCGATCGCCGTGCTCGACCGGACGAAAGAGCCGGGCGCCCCGGGCGACCCGATGTACCTCGACGTCGTCGTGGCGCTGCGGCAGGCCAGGGACCTCGGCCTGACGACGTTCGCCGCCGAGCCGCGCGTGATCGCCGGCCGGTACGGGCTGGCGAGCAAGGAGTTCACGCCGGCGATGGTCAAGGCCGTCTACGACGAGCTGGCCAAGCCGAACCCGAAGGCGCAGTTCACCGTGGGCATCGTGGACGACGTGACGCACACCTCGCTCGAGGTGGACGATTCGTTCGACATCGAGCCGGACGACGTGGTGCGGGCGGTGTTCTTCGGCCTCGGGGCCGACGGCACGGTCGGCGCGAACAAGAACTCGATCAAGATCATCGGCGAGGAGACGAACAACTACGCCCAGGGTTATTTCGTCTACGACTCCAAGAAGTCGGGCGCGATCACGATCTCGCACCTGCGGTTCGGGCCGCGGCCGATCCGCTCGCCCTACCTGATCAAGCGGGCGAGCTTCGTCGCCTGCCACCAGTTCACGTTCCTCGAGAAGTACGACGTGCTCGAGTACGCCGTGCCCGGCGCGGTGTTCCTGCTGAACGCCCCGTATCCGAAGGACGAGGTGTGGGACAAGCTCCCGCGCGAAGTCCAGGAGCAGATCATCGAGAAAAAGCTGAAGTTCTACGTGATCGACGGGTACGAGGTCGCCAAGGCGACGGGCATGGGCGGCCGCGTGAACACGATCATGCAGACGTGCTTCTTCGCGATCTCGGGCGTGCTGCCGCGCGAGGAGGCGATCGCGAAGATCAAGGAGACGATCAAGAAGACGTACGGCAAGAAGGGCGACGAGGTCGTCAAGCGGAACTTCGCCGCCGTTGATGAGACGATCGCGCACCTGCACGAGATCCAGGTGCCCGCTCAGGCGACCGCGAAGAGCCGGCGGCCGCCGATCGTCGCGGACGGGGCGCCCGATTACATCAAGCGCGTCACCGCCGTGATGATGCTCAACAAGGGCGACCTGCTTCCGGTCAGCGCGTTCCCGGTGGACGGCACGTTCGACACGGCCACGACGCAGTGGGAAAAGCGCAACATCGCGCTCGAGATCCCGATGTGGGATCCGAAGATCTGCATCCAGTGCAACAAATGCGCGATGGTCTGCCCGCACGCCGCGATCCGGTCGAAGGTCTACGACCCGGCACTGCTGGCGAACGCCCCGGCCTCGTTCCGGTCCGCGGACTACAAGGCGAAGGACTTCGCCGGCATGAAGTTCACGATCCAGACGGCCCCGGAGGACTGCACGGGCTGCAAGCTCTGCGTGAACGTCTGCCCCGCCAAGGACAAGGCCAACCCGAAGCACAAGGCCATCAACATGGAGGCGCAGATCCCGATCCGCGAACGCGAGCGGGAGAACTACGCGTTCTTCCTCGGCCTGCCCGATCCCGACCGCGTCGCCGTTTCCGCGGCGAAGATCAACGTCAAGACGTCGCAGTTTTTCCGGCCGCTCTTCGAGTACTCCGGCGCCTGTGGCGGCTGCGGCGAGACGCCCTACGTCAAGCTGCTCTCGCAGCTCTTCGGCGACCGTCTGCTGATCGGCAACGCGACGGGCTGTTCGTCGATCTACGGCGGCAACCTGCCGACGACGCCGTACTGCAAGGACCACAACGGCCGCGGACCGACCTGGTCGAACTCGCTCTTCGAGGACGCGGCGGAGTTCGGCTTCGGCTTCCGCCTGGCGATCGACGCCCACAAGGCGCAGGCCGAGGGGCTGCTGCGGCGGCTGAGCGGCGAGATCGGCGAGGTCCTGGTGAACGAGCTTCTCACGGCGGACCAGAGCGGCGAGGCGGGCATCCGGGCGCAACGCGAGCGCGTGGTCGCCCTGCGGCAGAAGCTGGCCTCGATTTCGAGCGCGGAGGCCCGGCGCCTCGAGATCCTCGCCGACTACCTCGTCAAGAAGAGCGTCTGGTCGATGGGCGGCGACGGCTGGGCCTACGACATCGGCTACGGCGGGCTGGACCACGTGCTGTCGATCCCGCGGGACATCAACATCCTGGTGCTCGACACCGAGGTCTACTCGAACACGGGCGGCCAGATGTCGAAGGCCACCCCGCTCGGCGCCGCGGCGAAGTTCGCCGCCGCCGGCAAGGAGGTCCAGAAGAAGGATCTCGGCCTGATGGCGATGAGCTACGGCCATGTTTACGTGGCCAGCGTCGCCCTCGGCGCCAACGACAACCACACCGTCCGGGCCTTCCTCGAGGCCGACGCCTACCCCGGCCCGTCGATCATCATCGCCTACAGCCACTGCATCGCCCACGGCTACGACCTCGCCTTCGGCCTCGACCAGCAGAAGCTCGCCGTCGACAGCGGCATCTGGCCGCTGTACCGCTACGACCCGCGGCGATTGCTCGAGGGCGAGCCGCCGCTGAGCCTGGACGCGCAGCCGGGCAAGGCCGCCGTGCGGGACTACCTGCGGAACGAGACGCGCTTCCGCATGGTCGAGAAGATCGACCCCGCCCGGTTCCACCGGCTGTCGATCGAGGCGCAGAACGCATCCGCGCGTCGCGTCGCCATTTACGACCATATGGCGAATCTGCGCGTCCCGAAGTCGAACGGCGACGGCAGCGGCCAGCCGGCCGCTCCGGCGCAGACGGAAACGGTCAAGGAATCGTGACGAACCTGGTCATCTGACAACCCGGAGGTCCCACTGATGGATCTTTCGACATCGTACCTCGGTCTGCAATTGCCCCATCCGTTCATGAACGGCGCCTCGCCGCTGGCCGACAGCGTGGACGGCGCCAGGCGGCTCGAGGATGCGGGCACGGCGGCCATCGTCATGCGGTCGTTGTTCGAGGAGCAGCTTGCGGCGGAGGGCATGGCGACCAGCCGTTCGATGGACCACCATGCCGACTCATCCGCCGAGGCCCTTTCGTACTTCCCGAGCCCGGACGACTTCGTCCTCGGCCCGGACGAGTACCTCGAGCAGATCCGCAAGGTCAAGAAGGCCGTCAAGGTGCCCGTGATCGGCTCGTTGAACGGCATGACGCTCGGCGGCTGGCTCGACTACGCCAGGCAAATACAGCAGGCCGGGGCCGACGCCCTCGAACTGAACGTCTACTACCTCGCGACCGACCCCGGCGAGACCGGCGAGACGCTCGAGAAGCGGGCCGTGCAGATGGTCGAAGAGGTCAAGAAGAACGTCACCATCCCCGTCGCCGTCAAGATGTCGCCCTACTACTCGTCGGTGGCCAATGTCGCCCAGCGGCTCGACGCCGCAGGGGCCGACGGCCTGGTGCTGTTCAACCGGTTCTACCAGCCGGACATCGACGTCGAGGAGCTTCAGGTCAAGCCGGACCTGAACCTGTCGAGTTCCGGGGCCCTCCTGCTGCGGTTGCGGTGGCTGGCGATCCTGTCGGGACGGGTGCAGGCGTCGCTGGCGGTGACCGGCGGCGTCCACACGTCCATGGACGCCATCAAGGCCGTCATGTGCGGGGCCCACGCGGTGCAGCTTGTCTCGGCGGTCCTGCAGCGGGGGGCGCAGCACCTCCAGACGATCCGCCGGCAGGTGGCCGAGTGGCTCGAAGAACACGAGTACGAGTCGCTGAAACAGATGCAGGGCAGCATGAGCCTGGAGAAGTGCCCCGATCCGAAGGCCTTCGAGCGGGCGAATTACATGCACATCCTGCAAAGCTGGCAGGCGTGAAACAGCGCTCCTAGAATCGGTGCGGGCCGGCAACCCGGCCGCTTCCGTGCAAGGAGCCGACCATGGACTTCGTTCGCCCATTCGTGAAACCGGTGCCCCCGGACATTGCGGCGGCGCCCGGGGAAATCGACCGGCTGGTGGGGTTGCTGGCCGACCGGCCCGCCGAAATCGAGTTTCGGCAGGACGGGGCCTTCCTCCACGGTGGCCACGTGGACGGGTGCGACCGTATCGCGGCGGTGCTGGCTCGCCGCAACATCCGGTCGCTGCTCGCCCGGGTTCCCAACGCGTCGAACATCCGCACGGCGATCGGCCTCGCCCTGACCGGCGACCCGGAGGACGCCGAGGATGCACTGGAGGAAGCCGGCATCGAGTTGAACCTCCGCCTGTCGCTCTTCGCGACAAGCGAGGCGCGTCTGAGCATGGACGGCGGCACGCTGACCATCGAGGGCGACCGTCCGCCCGCCTGCATACTGGAGCGGCGGGACTACCACGACGCGGGCCGCGACGTGTTCTGCGCCGAGGCTCTGTTCCGGCTGCTTTACAGCCGCATCGACTGCGTGCGCTACTCGCCCGAGCTGATTCTGCCGATGCCGCGCCAGCTCGTCATGATGGCGGCGATGGATTCGGAGTCGCCGGGGCTGGCCGCCGGCCGGGTGGACGCGCGGGCGCGGCGCAAACCGCACTTCGAGAAGCAGTTCTGCTCCGCCTGCGGCCGGTGCGTGTTCATCTGCCTGAACGACGCCGTCGAGCGGGCCGAGACCGCGCCGTCGGCCGCCGGACCCGCCCCGCGAACGGGGACCAACGCCGACCGCTGCGTGGCGTGCGGTCTCTGCGCCGCCTATTGCCAGGGCGACGCGCACGGCCGCAAGGCGATCGTCATGATCCGCGCCGACGCCGACGGCACGCCGGACATGCACGAGGTGAGTTGAGCCCGTTGTCGTTCACCCGGTTGCCCGGTTGCTCGGGGTCCCTGACGCCGATTCCGGGGGCGCGGGCGCGCGTTCCTGCGGGGGGCGGGACTTCCAGCGGCGGTGGATCCAGAGGTATTGCTCGGGGGCCTCGCGGATGAACGCCTCCATCGCCTTGCTGTACTCCCGGGTGATCCACATCAGCTCGTCCTCGCGGCCGTGCCATTCCTCGGGGCGGATGATCCGCGAGATGCCGATCTCGTACTCGAACCGCGGGCTGAGGCGGCGGGCGTAGCCGACGACGACGGGGACATTGTGCCGGAGGGCGAGCAGGCCGATCGACTTGTAGGTGGAGGCGAGGCGGCCGAAGAAGTCGACGAAAAGGCCCTTGTGGCCGGCGTTCTGGTCGGCGATGAAACAGAGGACGCCGCCGTTGTCGAGAATGTCGTCGGCGGTGGCGGTGGCGCCCTTCTTGTAGAGGAGCTGGAGGCCGCGCTTCTGCCGCTGGGCCATGAGGTAGTCGTTGAGGTAGGGGTTGTCGAGCGGGCGCATGACGGCGGTCATGTCGAAGCCGAGGGCGGCGAGCGTGAAGCCGAGCAGTTCCCAGTTGCCGTAGTGGCCCGTGAGCATGACGGCGCCGCGGCCGTCGAGCAGGATTTCGAGGCCCTCGCGGAGGTTCTTGAGGCGGACGTAGCGGGGCCAGGTCCACTCGTTGATGAGCCGCGGGGTGAAGAGCAGCTCGACGGCCATCATGGTCATCTGCTGCATGCTCTTGCGGGCAAGGCGTTCGAGCTGACGGTCGGAGAGCGTATGCCCGAAGGCGAGGCGGAGATGCTCCCTGGCCCGCTCGCGGTGGCGGCGCATGACGCGGTACCAGAGCCAGCCGAGCCACCGGGCGGTGCGGAGATTGACGTTGATCGGGAACATCTGCGCGATCATGCAGTAGAGCCGGACGGCGAGGTAGACGAGCCAGTCGAGCGTCTTCCGCGTGGGGCGCATGGCGGGATTCTAGCGGCGATCACGGTGTGCGGGTAGGGCGCGGGCATCGACGCCTTGAATCGTCGGCGGTATGATGCTCCTCGGATCGGAATGTCGGTGTTCCGGTGGCGTGCTTCGCACATGAGGTGAGTCATGATCGTCACGATGTCGTGGTTGAGCATGTTGGCGGGTCTGTTGATCGCGGCGCCGGCAGCTGAGAAGGCCGCGGCGAAGGCGGAGGACAAGGCGGCGGGGCCGAAGCCCATTCGCGTCCTGCTGATCACGGGCTGCGATGTGGCGGCGCACAAGTGGCGGGAGACGTCGCCCGCCCTGCGCGACGACCTCGAAATGGCCAACCAGGAGAAGCTCCGCCGGTTCGATGTCGTTGTCTCCGAGGAGCCGCTCGTGCTGGAGTCGGCGGCGGCGCTCGAAACGTACGACGTCATCCTGCTGAACTACTACAACTTTCAGCGTGCGAGCCTGACGGACAAGGCGAAGGAGAACCTCCTGGCATTCGTGAAGGGCGGCAAGGGGCTCGTCTGCTTCCATTTTTCGGTGCGGGCGTTCGAGGAGTGGCCGGAGTACAGGAACCTCGTCGGGCGGATCTGGGTCGGCGGCGCGTCCGGCCACGGCCCCCGCGGCAAGTTCAAGGTGAGGATCAAGGACGCCGGCCACCCCATCACGCGCGGCATGAGCGGCTTCGAGGCCGACGACGAACTGTACGCCAGGCTGCAGGGCGATGCCCCGATCCACGTGCTGATCGAGGCGGACTCGGAGTGGAGCAAGCGGACGGAGCCGCTCGCGTGGACGCTCGACTACGGCAAGGGCCGCGTGTTCGGCCTCATGCTCGGGCACGACGAAAAGGCGTGCCGCAGCGCCAGCTTTGTCAAGCTGCTCCAGCGCGGAACGGAGTGGGCGGCGAAACGCGAGGCGAAATAGGGCGCCGCCGTTCCTGCCGCGACGGCAACGGGAAGCATCAGGAGGAAGTCACGTGTCGAGTCTCGGACGAATCCTGCGGGTCGCCCTCTCGCTCGGATGGGCGGCGGCCGCCGCGGCCGCGGACGGGCAGAAGAACCCCCTCGACGGCTGGACATTCTCGAACGGACGCGAGTTCCCCGGCGCGACCGGCGAACTCCGGTGGAACGACCGCGAAGGCCACGGCGCGCCCGGCTGCGCGGAAGTGGTCTTCTCGTTCGAGAAGGGCGGCAACTACGTCGCCGGCATGATGCCCGTCCACGACACGGACAACAGGTACCGGCGGGCCCGCCTGTGGCTCAAGAAGCCCGGCGGCAACCGGATCACGTTCCGCGCGACCGATGACGGCGGCCAGACGTTCCAGAAGTTCGTGGATTACACCTATCCCGGCTGGCAGCAGTTCGAGATCGACCTGGCGACGTGGGTTCACAGCTGGGGCGGCGCGAAGGACGGCAAGGTCCGGTGGCCGATCCGGGCCTTCGGCGTTCTCATCGAAAACGACGGCAACGCCAAGACGGGCTCGTATTTCGTGGACGACATCGAGTTCCTGCCGGCCGCGACGGCGACGGCGTCGGCCCCGAGCGGTTTGCGCCACGGCAGCTACCCGGCCGCGCGGTTCACGGCGGACGAGGGCTGGCGCGTCCGCGGTCCGGTCGGTTGCCGGCTGGACCGGGGCGTGTGGGTCTACAACCTGCCCGCGCCGGGGGCGCAGGCCGCGCTGGACGCGGACCTGCCGATCTACGGCGACCCGAAGAAGATCCGCCTTCGCGTCCTCTCGGACGGCTCGGGCAACGAGCTGACGATCAAGCTGGGCTCGCACTTTCAGACGTTCACGCGGTCGCTCGGCACCATCACCGGCAAGGGCGAACAGGTGCTTGAGATCACGGCCGACAACATGAGCGAATGGCAGTACTACGGCGGCGAAAACGACGGCGTGCGACGGTTGCCGCTCCGCCTCTGCGGGCTGAACCTGGTCCGCCGGGCGGACCGGGCCCAGGATCAGCTCAAGCTCCTGAGCCTCGATGTTGAGGCGACGTACGCGCCGGACGAGACCCTCATCCTTGTCCCCGACGGCCGCTGCGACCGCGGCACGGCGCGTTTCGAGGTCACGCTGCGGAACCTCGCTTCGAAAGCCGTCTCGGGCACGCTCTACGCCGAGACGCGCGGTCTCGACGGGCGCGTCGCCGTCGAATCGGCGTCGCTGAAGATCCCGCCCGCCGCCGCCCCGGTGAAACGACGCTACAACGTGCCGATGAAGGGCGCCCAGTTCCAGGAGATGGCGTTCCGTTTCGTCGCGCCCGGGCTGCAGACGCCGGAGGCCTCGGTCACGGTCGTTGCCACGCCGCCCGTGCCGGAGAACCCCGTCGCGGTCAACCCCATCGGCGTCGGCGTGTACCTGTACCGGTTCCAGGGCAGCCCGACGGCGGGCAAGCAGATGCGGGAACTCGCCCAGATGGCCCAGCGAGCCGGCGTCAAGTGGACGCGCGAGGAGATCCAGTGGCATGCCACCGAGCCCGCCCGCGGGCAGTACAAGTGGGACTTCTACGACGACCTCGTGCAGGCGGCGAACGAACACGGGATCAACGTCTACGGCCTGCTGGCGTACTGGAGCGAGTGGGCTTACCAGGAGAAGATCGCCTACACCGAGAAGGGCGTCGAGGAATATGCGAAGTGGGCGGCCGAGGTCGTCCGCCGCTACAAGGGGCGGATCCGGCACTGGGAGATCTGGAACGAGCCGAACATCTTCTTCTGGTCCGGGCCGAAGGAGCTGTACCTCTCGCTGCTGAAGAAAGCATACGAGGCGATCAAGAAGGAAGACCCCGAGGCCCAGGTCCTCGGCTGCTCGACGGCCGGCATCGACACCGCGTTCATCCAGAAGGTGCTCGACGGCGGCGCGCCGTTCGACATCCTTACGATCCACCCCTACCGCGGCTTGCTGGACGAGCGCGGCTTCATCGACGAGCTGAAGCGGACGCAGCAGCAGGTCGGCGGCCGGCCGGTCTGGATCACGGAGATGGGCTGGCCCACGGCGATCGGCCATGTGTCGGAGCGGCAGCAGGCCGGGCTGGTGGCCCGGACGTATTTGTCCGCGCTGGCCTCGGGTGCCGTTGGAAGCGTTTCGTGGTACGACTTCCGCGACGACGGCGACAACCCGTTCTATAACGAGCACCGCTTCGGTCTGCTCCGGCGCGACCTCCGCCCGAAGGCCGGGTACCGCGCGCTGGCGACGATCGGGCACGTCCTGGCCCGGCACAAGGTCAAGGGGGTCATCGAGGGTGAGGAGGGCCTGCTCCGGTACATGTTCCAGGACAACGAGGACCGGGAGCGCGTCATCGCCGCCTGGTCATCGACGGAAGACCGCGCCCTGTGGCTCGTGCCGGACAAGAAGCCGGTCCGGGCCATCGATGCGATGGGGCAGCCGCTGGCGCTGGATGCGGAGGGGCGTTTCGCCGGAATGCTGCCGGCGGGCCTGCCGGTCTACTTCATCGGGCCGCCGGACTTCACGCTGAGCAGCGCGCCGCTGGCGAAGGTCGTCGCCGAGCCCGCGTACGCACGGCCGGGCGAGGAGGTGCGGGTCCGCATCGAGGCCCGCCCCGAAGGCGCCGAGGGCCCCCAGATGCTGTGGCCGGTCGAGTGGCAGGCGACGGAGATCGCGCCGGGCCAGGAGTGGAGCGTCCGCGTGCCGGCGGATCAGCCCCAGGGCGCGGCGACCATCCTCGCCGAGTTCCGCTTCGGTGACCGCCCGGCCCGCGTCCCCGCGACCGTCCGCGTGCAACCGGCGGTGATCCGGCTGTAAGCGAGCGGCCACAGGTCGCAGAGGCCCGATCGTGCCCCACGTGCGTGCGCGGCTCCGTGGGGCGTCCAGGGCGTTGCCGCCCGGTCACGCGACACCGGGGTCTACGCCACCCGCACTTCCTTCCGTTCCTTCGACGATTCATAGGCGGCGAGGGCGACGGCGACGGATTGCCGGCCGTCGATGCCCGTGGCGCGCGGGGGGCGTCTGTCGCGGATTCCGGCGAGGAAGTCGTCCATGTGGTCGCGGTAGGACTGCATGCGGACGGGGTCGAGCTTGCCCTTGCCCGCCCAGTCGATCGGGGCCTGCGTTTCGATCACCTCCCACGGCCCTCCGCCGGCCGCGACGCGCAGTTCGCCGTAGGCGTCGAGGTCGATCAGGCCCTTCTCGCCGACGATCCACGCTGCGAAACCGGACCGCGGAAAGCCGGGCCTGGGGATCTGGAACGACTCCCACAGGCTGGCCGTCGCGCCGTCGGCGAGTTCCATCAGGAGCATGCTCGTGCCTTCGACGTTGACCCCGGGCTCGATGCTGCCGCAGCGGGCGTAGACGGTGCGGATCTCGCTCCCGGTGAGCCATCGGATGCGGTCGATGCCGTGCACGCCGTGGCCGAAAAGCGTGCCGAGGTTCTCGGGCGTGTTCTGCCAGGCGGGGAGCGTGCCCATGCCGCCGGGGTTGAGCGCCAGCTCCTTGATGAGCAGGATGCGGCCAATGCGGCCCTCGTCGATCAGCTTCTTGGCGACGACGTTGCACTTGCGGAACCGTTGCGTGAAGGCGATGGCGCAGTTGACGCCGGCCCTGGCACAGGCCTCGTTGATCGCGTCGCACTCGGCGACGGTCGAGGCCATCGGCTTTTCGATGAGCAGGTGCTTGCCGGCCTGCGCCGCGGGCAGGGCGTACTCGGCGTGCGTGGCGTGCGGCGTGGCGACGATGACCGCGTCGATGTCGTTCCGGCGGATCAGCGTGGCGGCGTCCGCGACGTGCTGCACGCCGTACTGCGCCGCGAGGTCGGGCGCCCGCGAACCCCCGGTGATCGCCACGAGCTTCGCGCCGGGGCAGTACTTCGTGATCGTTTCCGAGTACGTCAGGCCCATGAAGCCCGACCCGATGATGCCGATGCCGATCTGCGTCATGCGTTCAGCTCCTTCATTGGCCCCTCGCTCGCCCTTCGGGCTCCGCCGGCCCGTTCGCGGCCGCTCGGGGTTCCGTGTGTTTCGCGGGTTCTCTCGAGCGTTTCGTCATCAGGACGCCGATCGCGAGCAGCCCGAGACTGATGATCGCGTTCGTCGCCATCCCCGCGTTCAGGCCCATCGCGGGCGTGACGGCCAGCAACAGAACCGCTGTGGCCATCACGGAGACCCCGACGGAGCCCCACGGGGAGGGTATGGCTCCCGCTTCGGCCAGGTCCGCCGCCGATACGGGCGTGCGAAGCCGTTCGGCGAAGGCCTCCGCGCTTCGCCGCTCGACATCGGCGGGCGTTGTGAGCAGGCTGACGACGATCATGTTGACGAGCGTGGCGGCCGTCGTGGCCATGGCCAGCGGGGCCTCGCTGACGCCGCTCAGGAAGAGGGCGAGCCCCACGCCGAACCCGCCGAGGAAGCCGGCCAGGGCGCCGGCGTTCGTGCATCGGCGCCAGACGAGGCCGGCGAGCATCGGAAACGCCATCGGAGGTGAGGCGACGCTGAAGACCTTGACCATCTTCTTGAAGAGAATGTCGTTGCCGATGATGTAGGCGACGTAGAGAGCAATGGCGAGCGGCATCAGGCCGATGAGAAACGTCGTCAAACGCCCCACGAACACCAGCCTGCGTTCGGAGGCACGGCGGTTGATCAGCCGCTTGTACACGTCGTTCGTGAGGACGGCGGCGACCGCGTTGTAGTCTCCGCTGAGCGAGGACATGGTCGCGGAGAACATCGCGGCGATAATCAGCCCGAGGGCCCCGTTGGGGAGGAGTTCCTTGCAGATCGTGGCGTAGATGGTTTTGGGCGCTTCCCCCGGCATGAAGAGCCGGGCGGTGATCGCCGGCGCGAAGAAGATCGGCGTGCCGACCAGCACGAGGGCGGCGACAAGCAGGCCCGTCTTCCTCGCTTCCCGCTCGTCGCGCACGCAGTAGTACCGCTGCACCAGTCCGAAGCTCGTGTTGTAGTTGCAGACGAGCAGCAGGAACCAGCCGCCGATGTAAAACCAGGTGAAGGTGCCCGCCGTCGGATGGAAGAACCCGTCGGGCACCCGGTTCGCCAGTTCGTCCACCCGCGCGAGCCGGATCAGGGAGAGCGGCATGAGCAGCAGCGAACCGACGATCATCACGACGAACTGGATGAAATCGGTCACGGTTGCGGCCCAGAGCCCGCCGGCGAAGGTGTAGAGCAGCGTGATCGCGCCGCACCCCACGATGCTCTGATAGATCGGCAGGTCCATCGTGACGGATACGAACAGGCCCGTTGCGTAGAGCCGCAGTCCGTTGTCAATGATGCGAATGGGGACGTTGGCCCAGCCGAACACCTGGCGCAGGCCGAGCCCGTAGCGATCCTCGAGGTATTCCACGGGGCTGTCGATCCGCGCCCGACGCCACCGTGACGAGAAACACAGGGCCCCGATCAGCACGGCGGGCATCACCGTCCAGCCGAGGGTCACGGCCACGAAGCCGTGTTCGTAGCCGATCTGCGAATACGCGACAAAGAGAAATGCACTGAAGCTCGTCATGTAGTACGACACGCCGGAAAGCCACCAGGGGATCCGGTTGTGACCGGAGAAGTAGTCGCGCATCCCCTTCATGTAGCGCCAGAAGTACACCCCGATGCCCAGCATGATCACGAAGTACCCGATCAGCACGACGTGGTCGGCCCAGATCAGCCCTGCGAGCATGGTGTTCACTGCGATCCCCCGGGTAATTCAGGCCAACCGGCGCGGTCGCGACCCGACAGACTCCGGTGTCGAATGTCGAACTCAGAATGACGAACCGATGACGAAGCACGAATGCCGAATGCGAAGCGCGGCGGGCCGGGAATCCCGTGCCAGGATGGGGCCGGAAAGGGATTCGTCACCCTCGCCCCGTCCCTCTCCCTTGAAGGGAGAGGGGGATTCCCGGCCCGGCGGTTGGCGGAGCATTGGAGTTTCGTCATTCGGGTTTCTTTCGTCGTTCTGGTTTCGACGTCCGTCATTTCGCCGTGCCGGCGCCGCCGGCGAGTGCCGGCAGCATCGCGCAGACGCGATCGAACCGCCCTTCGCCGTACGCCTGATCCATCCGCGCGAGTGTCCCCGCGAACACCCATGCCCTCGTCGAGGCGTCGAGCTGCTCCCGACGGCCGCGGAGGTCGCCCCCGCCGGCCGGGTCGAACAGCTCGCTCGACCCGCTCAGCAGCGCCGCCCGCAGTGCCGTGTACTGCTGCTCGCGGATGATGTCCAGGACGTACCGGCGCTCCGTATCGCACGTCGCCGACGCGAGGGCGCGGGTCAGCGTTTCCGGCGGCGTGAACGGCCGCACGTTGCTCATCGCCGCGATGAGCATCTCGTTGGCCCGAATCGCCTCCGGCAGGACCGTCTCCGTGTAGAACTCGCCGAGGCGCTTCCAGTCGGCCGGCACGGACCGCGCCCGCGGATCGTACACCGTCGTCACGCGGACGGGAACGGGCCGGCCGGCGGCGTAGACTTCCCACCGGTCGAAGTAGCCGTCGCCGTCGGTGTCGAACATCCGCTGCTCGCCGATCGGGGCCCTGTCGCCCATGCAGCCGATCTCGATCCAGCCCTCGGTGGCGCCCTTCAGGTGGATCCGCCGGTCGATCTCACTGTAGTACAGTTCGCGTCGGGTGGACGGCGTCGGGCGGAACTCCCGGCGCATGTTCCACCGCTGGACGGGCCCGCCGGTGTTGTGCATGATCCGCCGCGCCCAGATCCAGAAGACGCCCTCCCATCGCCAGTCGCGGTCGGCATACGGCGGGTTGCCGATGGCGATCATGCCGTCCTCGAACTCCCGCCAGGAGAAGCCCGTCTGCTCGGCGGGGTACGACTCGGAGATCCGCCGGCAGGCGCTGTGCGGGGCGCAGATCGTCGTTTGCGGCGAACGGCGGAGCGGGTGGTAGTGCCTCATGCCGGGGAAGTCGTACGGCAGCTTGCCGGTCATGTTGAAGCCGATGTCGTGGTGCAGCGGCAGGGCGTCGGAACTGAGGTCGTCGATGTCGATGCTGTAGCGGATGTTGACCACGCCGATGGTACGCAGCTCGGGGTAGAACGGTCCTTCGTAGCGGGCGGCGTCGTTGGCGAAGTCGGCGTCCTTCGACGCGTCGAAGCCGATCGGCGCGGCACTGAACCGCACGACGGCCTCGCTCTGCCCGTCGCCGTCGGTGTCGTAGAAGGCGAACGGGCACTCGCTGATCGGCCACCAGCAGCGGCGCTCGGGGTCGTAGCGGTTCATGTAGAGCATGTTGTCGCCGTATGGGTCGCTGGTGAAGCAGTTCGCGTTGTACTCGTAGTTCGCCAGGCTCCACATGACGGTGTCGCGGTCGAGGTCCTCCCAGAACCAGGCTCGACGCAGCTCGCCCTTCACAAAGTAGCGGATGTCCATCTCGTCGGGCCGGCCGTCGAGGTGCATGTAGTCCACCATGCGATCGACGAGCCCGTCGGCGTCGTAGTCCACGACGTAGCAGTCGGAGTCGTGATCCGGCTGCGGCGCCGGGCGAGCGTCCATGCCCGCGTCCGGCATGGCGCCCGGGGCGGCCCGCGGGGCGGGGGTCATGTCGCCGTCGTCGTCGATGATCCAGACGACCGCCGGGCCGGGGTTGGCCCGCTTGCCCGTCAGCCGCTCGCGGCGCACGAGCATCCAGCCGCCGCCGGGCTCCTGCGACTTCACGAGAAACTGCTGGCCCTCGCCGAGTTCGAGCGCCTTTGGCCACCACGGTTTGCCGCGGAGGTCGAGGACGCCCTTGTCGTTCACCTGGGTTTCGCGGTCCCACCAGGGCGTGGCGGCCTGACAGCCGCACAGGAAAAGGGCGACCGCGCAGGCCAGGGGACCGCGGCCTGGTCGCCGGGAGAACGAGGAGAGGGAGTCGCGCTTGCCGTCAGAAACGTTCGTCATCGTCGTGCCTCCTCGCCGTCGCCTTGCGCACAAGGCGGTTCACGAGTATGGCGGAACAGGCCGGCGGCATCAACCGACGCCGCCGACCGTCTCGCCGGGCCGCGGGACACGCGGGACCGTGGCGACGGCGTCCCTGTGGATGCCGCCAGCCACGACGACGTCCGTGCGCGTGGATCCGCTCACGGGATGCGCCGCACGCAGCATGCGGCGCGAGGGTTGACTTGTCCAGGGGGAGGCGGTAGCCTGTGGTTTTGCGGCCCGGACGCCTGCGGGCAGATGGTGTCGTCTCGCGTGAGCAACGGATCCGTACGTCATCATTGCGGTCTGTTCGGGGTCTACGGGCACCCGGATGCCGTGCAGCTTGCCTACCTCGGCCTGTACGCGCAGCAGCACCGTGGCCAGGAGTCGGCGGGCATCTGCAGCACCGACGGCAAGGCCATCCATCGACACGCGCGAATGGGGCTCGTCACGGATGTCTTCAACCGGCAGATCCTCGACGAACTGCGGAACCCGGCCGCGATCGGCCATGTGCGGTATTCGACGACCGGCTCGTGCACGGACGCCAACTGCCAGCCGCTGCTGGTGACGTGCTGCCTCGGGCAGGTGTCGGTCGCGCACAACGGAAACCTGGTCAATGCCTCGCTGCTGCGGCGGCAGTACGAGGAGCACGGCCAGATCTTCAGCACGACCAGCGACACCGAGGTGATCCTGCACGTGCTGGCCAAGCACGGCCAGATCGCCGGCCACGTCCGCATCGGTCATGTGCTGAACCACCTGCAGGGGGCCTACTGCCTGCTGTTCCTGTTTCCGGACCGGATCGTGGCGGCGCGCGACCCGTTCGGCCTGCGGCCGCTCTGCCTGGGGCGGATGGAGAATGGCGCCCGGGTCGTCGCGAGCGAGACGTGTGCGTTCGACATCATCGACGCGGAGTATGAGCGGGACGTCGCTCCGGGCGAGATCGTGACGATCGACGCCGCCGGCGTACACAGCGAGTTCTTCGTGCCGCCCGGAACGGTCCGGCCGGCGCACTGCATCTTCGAGCAGGTGTACTTCGCCGACCCGGCGAGCAGCGTCTTCGGCGAGAACGTGCACATGGCACGCCGGGCGATGGGCCGGCAGCTCGCGAAGGAGGCTCCGGCGGATGCCGACGCCGTCATCGCGATACCGAACTGCGCCCGCTGTGCGGCGCTCGGCTACAGCGAGGCGAGCGGCATCCCGTACACCCGCGGGTTCATCACGAGCCACTACGCGGGGCGATCATTCATCATGCCCGACCAGGCCCTGCGCGACATGGCCGTGCGCATGAAGCTGAACGTCATCAAGGAATCGGTCCGCGGCAAGCGGCTGGCCGTCGTCGAGGACTCGATCGTCCGCGGGACGACGACGCGCGGCAAGATCGGCGTCCTCCGCCGCGCCGGGGCGAAGGAGATCCATCTCCGCGTCGCCAGCCCGCCGATCCGCCACCCGTGTTTCTTCGGGATCGACTTTCCGACCCAGGCGGAGCTGATCGCCAACGACAAGACGGTCGAGCAGATCGGCGAGTATCTCGGCGTCGATTCGCTGCACTACCTCTCGCTGGACGGCATGTTGTCGTGCGTGAAGCATCCGCCGGCGCACCACTGCACGGCGTGTTTCTGCGGCCGCTACCCGATGGCGGTGGACCGGCCCGTCAGCAAGCTCGCGATGGAGCAGCTCGAGTTCCGGATGTTTGAGTAGACCCCCAAGTTGCATAATCCGCACCTCGCACGAGCGAAGATCGTACGGATG
>CAZUAI010000033.1:0-53261 GCA_964617875.1 uncultured Planctomycetales bacterium
CACGCTCGGTCTCTGTCCCGCACGGCGGGTTCTTCACGGCAGTGCCATTCATGCCTGGAACGTGTTGAAATCGTGCAGATCCACGTCGAGGTTGCCATCAAAGTCGATAGTATTTGGATTCTGTTCAACGGTGGTAGGACCGTAGCACGTTGTTCAGTTGCCACCGCAGCACCAGACGCCCTCGCGCGGCGTCAAACGCCAGCGAGGATTCGGATGCCCGTTGGCCGCTGCGACCCCGACGTTTGGCGCAGTACTTTTCGTAAACGCTTTCCACGCAGAGCGTTGCGCCCCTTGCCCTCACTGGCCGACCTGCGGAGTATTGAGTTTCCACATCGCCGGGTCGCTGCTGCTTACCGATCGGCATCCGCCTTTGAGAAGGGCATCCACCAATTCCGCTCTCCGCACCAATCCGCCCGCAATCAGCGGCACGTTCAGGCTGCGGAAGTCGTTGGCCGTTTCGAGGGCGGCCACGCCCGGCACCAGTTCGACAATGTCGGGTTTCGATTGCTCGATCAGGTGCAGGCCGCGTTCAATCGAACGTCCGTCCTGCAAGAACAGCAGGAGAATACTGGCGAGCCCGTACTTGCGGGCGACCTGCACCATGTGGGCGCGAACGGTAATGATCCCATCCACGCCGCCGAGATTCGCCACGTAGCGAACGCCGGCTTCATCGCTGGCCAGCCCCTGGAGCAGGTCTATGTGGAGCATGAGCGGCAGCTTGCTCAGCGGGCCCCTGCGAAGGCCGGCGAGCCGGTGCGCGAGTTCGGGCAACTCGCCGCCCTGCAGAAACATGAGGCTCGCTCTCGCAATCAACGACTCGCTGCCTGCGGCCAAATCCCAGAATACGGGGATGACCGGGCGTTTGAGCCAGTCATCGATGGCGTGGGTCTTGCGGGGCATGCTTCACCTCGGATCGGTCACGCGTTCGCCGGCACAAACGGTCGGTCCACTCGAAAGCATCATCGGCGTCAAGGGCCAACCGGAAACACAAAGAGAAAGACCCCGCACTCATCTCGCGGGGGCCTTTCTCTTTATCTCTGGCCCGTTGGATGCCGGATGCCTGCCCGATTACCTGATCAACGCACGTATCATATACTGCGTTGCGGACCCGCTTGTCAAGTGCCTGCCCCGGCGAGGTGCATGTCCGTATGTGCGAAAGGGGGCCAGAACCTTTGCCGGACAGGCAGAACACCGCGCTCACGGGAAGTGGACGCCCTGACGCGGTTCGCCGAGGGCAGGAAAGGTTCCTGACGCCCTCCTCGCGCGCAGGAACAGCCATGCCCCCGGCGATTCCGGAATCGGCGATCGGAAGCAGGGTGAAACGGCCTGAAGCGGGGTTCGAGAATCCTGCGTCGGACCGCGCCGCTATGGACACGCGGACGGCCGGTTCGGACCGTTGAAACATGCCTGGAACAGGTTGAAATCCGCCAGGTCAATGTCGATATCGCCGTCCAGGTCTGCCAGGAAGCACTCTGGGTAGAGCGGCGGCCGATTCGGCCCGTTGAAACACCAGTTGAAGAACACGGTATCTTCGACGTCCACGTCGCCGTCGCTGTCGAAGTCGGCAAGGCTGGTGGAAACGCCGAAAAAGATCTCGGCACCGTCGCGGTACAGGGCCGCGACCTCGCCGGCGTCGAGCGCCCGTCCGAGGACAAGGAGATCGTCGATGTGGCCGATGAACTGCTGGTCGTTGGCGATGCCGTCGTCGCCGCCGACGCCGAGCGGCCCGGAAAGAGAAACCGGCTCGCCGCCCGGCAGCCACGCCTGTCCGGCGGGAACACCATCCAGGTAGAAGCGCACCTCGCCCTCGTCATACGTGACGGCGAGATGATGGTATCGGCCATCGGCGAACGTGACGGGCAACGACTGCACGGCAATCCCCTGGCAGGTGAGCTGAAGGCCGGGGATGGCCGCGCCGGTCGGGTCGAAGTCAAAAATGAGGTCCGCGCATCGGACCGAGCCGGTGCCCGAGTACGTGCTGAAGAGCCGGGCGTGGCGCTCATCCAGAGCGTTGACCATGGCGGCGAGCGTGAAGTGCTTGCCCAGGTTGGCGGTTTCCGCGATTTCGAGGCGGTTCGAATAGGTCCCCGGCGCGCCGAACGCCACGGAACGCTCGCCGAAGGCGGCATTCGCCGGGTTCGCATCGACGGCGACGTTCCCCCGGAAGACAAGGGTCTGCCGGCCGTCGGCAGACAGCCGGTCGCTCGCCCAGGTGCCCATGTTCCGTTCGAAGAGGTACAGCGTTCCGAGAATCGGCCCCTGAGGATCGTCAATGACCTGGACCGACGTGCCGGCCATGAACGAAAAGAGCGAGGCATTCTGCAGGAGGAATCGCAGCCGCACCGGGTCGGCCCCGCCGGGAAGTTGCGTATGCGCGTTCCACGTCACGACCTGATCCACGCTGTCGCCCTGCAGTGCGGCACAATCGGCCCGGCCGTAGCCCGGCAGGACGTTCCCACTCGCATCGAGGACTTCGACCTTCAGCCACCCGCCCGACGACGCGTAATTGACGCGGAGCTGTCCGGTCGCGCCCTGCAGCCGCCGGGTCGTGATCGTGCCGGTCGTGGCGCCGGCGTCGAGCGAGGCGAAGCCGTCCTTGCGGAGCGTGGCAAGGCCGATCGCCCCATGCCAGCCGGTCGCGTAGTGCGTGCCGTCGATGCCGCCGTAGTAGAGCCGGATCGTGCCGCCCTCGACGAGCGGCTGCTGCGTGGTGAAGACCATGCCGTCGTCCCAGGCGCCTGGGGCGCCGAGCGGGAGGAACGGCGGACGGTCGCCCTGTTCGCGCTGCCAGTGGATGCCGTCGCGGCTTGTGACAAGCTCGACGAAGATCGTACCGTCGTTGTAGCCCGTGATGTCCGTCGCGCGGAAGACCCAGAGGAAACCGAGATACATCGTCTCGTAGGCGAAGCCGCACAGGCCGTAGAAATGGGTCCGTTGCGGCTCGGAGGCCCAGCGGTCGTCAAAGTCGTCCGGAGCCAGGACCAGGTATGGCGCCGGCCAGAGAGAATCGAACGTGGCGGTTGCGGTGAAGCCGACGGCCCGCCGCCGGAGCCCGCGCACGTAGGCAGCCACTTTCATGTAGCCGGCGTAACGGGCCGCGTGCGGATCCCAGACGAAGTTGCCCACGTCGCTGGCCGGCGGGAGGATCGGATTGGCCGACGAATCGGTCCAATGGATGCCGTCGCCGGAGGAAGCACCGAGGAAACGCCCGGCGACGCCGTCGAAGTTGATCAGCTTGTATCGCCGCAGCGGGTCGGTTTCCCACGGCGTGTGGATCACCGATGGGATGTGGTCCTGTCCGCTCCGCTGGATGAAAATGTTGTTCCTCTTCGACCCCGCATACGTCACGATGTTCAGACTGGGCTTGACCCAGGAGATGCCGTTCGTGCTCGTCGCGTAGCAGAGGCGGTATTTCACGTCGGTCGGAAGGCAGTGATACCACATCCGATAGCCGCCGCCCGATTCGTTCGGCAGGACGGTGCCGTAGACGTAGATGACGCTTCCTTCCCACGCCTTGGTGGCGGTCATCACGGGGTTGGCGGCGTACTTCTGGAATGGGTGATAGGTACGAACGACATCGCTCTGGGCGGAGATGAGGTAATCATCCACGAGGAGTTGCCACGGGCCCGTGAGGTCGGCAAGCGAAGGGACAGTCTGCGCTTTGGCGCCCGCGAGGGACAGAAAGCCCGCCAACGCGGAACCCAAATAAGACAAGCTCGGTCGCACTTCAGGCCCTCCACCGCAGCCTTCGCGCCCTCCGATCCCTTGTTAACAAGATTAACCCCTTCTTGTTGACAATAGCATGAATCCCCGCTCAGTCAAGGGCGCACCAAGGCTACGCGAGATCATTGCCGCGGTGAATGCGGTCGTGTAGGGTATTCGCCGGAGGCAGCGACATGCACAATCCCAGAGCCTTTCGACATCGACGGAATCTGGCGTACTTGGTCGGCATGACCGGAGCGGCCTTGGGGGTCGGGGCTCCGTTGCTCGCCGCCGGCGACGCCATCGACATCGGTTCACGGCGGGAGTTGTTCGTCGATCGCTACCTGATCGAGACGCTCGCGGGCGCAGAGCTTCGGCTTCAGACGCCGCAGCCGGCAGAGGTCGTGCTGCGATTCGACCGCCCGTGGGAGGGGCGGTACAGCGCGTACGTCACGGTGTTTCAGGACGGCCCGAAGTTCCGGATGTACTACCGGGGCCTGACCGAGGTGAAGCACACGGAAGATCACGAGGTCACCTGCTGCGCCGAGAGCACGGACGGCGTCCAGTGGACCCGGCCGAGCCTCGGCCTGTTCGAGGTCGGCGGGACGAAGGAGAACAACGTCGTGCTGGCACGAGCGGGCGATGCGTGCCACAACTTCAGCCCGTTCCTCGACACGAAGCCGGAGACGCCCGCGGCGGAACGATACAAGGCCCTCGGCGGCGGGCCGAAGGGCCTGGTGGCGTTCGGCTCGCCGGACGGACTCCGGTGGCACAGGCTGCAGGACAGGCCCGTGTTCACGAAGGGGGTTTTCGATTCGCAGAATGTGCCGTTCTGGTCGGAGGCCGAGGGCTGCTACGTCTGCTACTTCCGCACGTTCCGGTACGGCGTGCGGTGGATCAGCCGCACGACGTCGAAGGATTTCCTGCACTGGTCCGAGCCGGCGGAGATGAGCTTCGGGAAGGCGCCGGCGGAGCATCTCTACACGAACCAGACGCAGCCGTACTTCCGGGCCCCGCACATCTACATCGGCACCGCGGCGCGGTTCATGCCCGGGCGCCAGGTGCTGACGGACGAGCAGGGATCGGCCCTAGGCGTCGCGCCGCAATACCGGAAGGACTGCTCCGACGGGGTGCTCCTGACAAGCCGCGGGGGAATGCGATACGACCGCACGTTCCTCGACGGCTTCGTCCGGCCGGGTCCGGGACCGAGCAACTGGAGTTCGCGAACGAACTACCCGGCGTGCGGCGTCGTGCCGACCGGGCCGGCCGAGATGTCGATGTACGTCCAGCGGGACTACGGCCAGCCGACGCACCACCTCCGCCGTTACACGCTGCGGACCGACGGGTTCGCTTCCGTCCACGCGTCGCGGGCCGGGGGCGAGATGACCACGAAGCTGATGCGATTCGCGGGCAAGGAGCTGACGGTCAACTTCGCCACATCGGCCGCCGGCGGCATGCGCGTCGAGATCCAGGACGAGCAGAACAAGCCCGTCCCCGGCTTCACGCTGGACGATGCGGTCGAACTGATCGGCGACGAGATCGAACGCGTCGTCTCGTGGAAGAACGGCTCGGACGTCGGCAAGCTCGCGGGCCGTCCGATCCGCCTGCGGTTCGCGATGAAGGATGCGGACCTGTACTCGCTCCGGTTCCGGTGAGCCGGACGGCATGGTTGCGCCCGTTCACCACTACTCTCCCCCCGCGCATCCGGGCGGGTTGTTGGCACCGTTGAGACTCAGTCGTGCATACGCGTCCACCGTCACCGGTCGAAGCCGGCGGGGTTCGACCCGTTCCGCTGTTGGAGAAGGCCTCGCCGGCCGGGTCATTCGCAGCGCGACGGCTCGTTCGGCCCGTTGTAGCAGTACTGGAAGCCGGCGAAGTCGCCCAGATCCACGTCGCCGTCGGTGTCGAAGTCGAACTCGACGCACGCCGGCGCGACGTACGGCCGGTTGGGGCCGTTGAAACAGCCTTGGAATGCGGAGAAGTCGATGAGATCGACGTCGCCATCGTAATCGACGTCGGCGGGGCCTCGTCGGCAGTACTCCTCGATGCCGTCGATGTACAGCGTGAACGGCCCGGCCGTATCGACGGCCGAGAAGGCCAGATGCTCGAGCACGCCCTTGTTGTACGTCCCGGTCAGCACGCCGTCGCCCGTGAACGCGGCAACGGACGACGCATAGGGCTTGAAGATCACGCTCTGCCAGACGCCCGGCGCGCCGTTGATGAGGAGGCCCTGCGGCGCGCCGTCGGCGACGGTGGCTGCGCCGACCCACTCGATCGTGCCGACGGTGCCGCCGTTGGTTCCAATCAGGGCGCCGGTGTTGGTCTCGCGGATCCCGAGCGACATCCGGAGCGATCCGCTGTCGAGCCGCACCCGGAGGCGCAGGGGCTGGTCGAGCCAGATCGTCGGGTTGGGCACGGCCGTCGCCTGGGACGTCGTCAGCCGCAGCCATCGCTGCGGGGTCGCATCGACGAACGCCCACTGGACCTTGCATGATTTCGCGCCTTCAAAGGCGGCGACCTCGCTGGTGACCTGGCACACGTCGGGGCTTGTCGCGAGATGGCCGCTGGTCGTGCCGCTGTACCGCGGCTTGCGGAAGACGACGTCCGTCGTGCCGTCGGCGTAGCCTTCGAAGCCGGCGATCGTCTTGAGCGAGCAGGTCTCGGTCGGGGGCGGCACGAGGAAGGCGAGCGCGCGGGCCATGATGGCATTTCGTGCCGTCGACGACGTGACGCACTCGAAGGGGAAACCGAGCGTCACGACGCGATAGACGCCCGAATCGTACTGGACCGCCGCCCCGTTTCCGGTGCCGCCGACGTAGGTCAGGGCGGTCGTCGCGCCCGTTCTGGGCGCGATGGCATCGGCCGCGCCGACGGTGTAGGGGGCTCCGGACGCGGGATCGAAGTTGAACGTCCCCACGTCGCTGAAGATACCGCCGGCCGTCCCGGCCACCTGGTAGGTGCCGGCGCTGTCGCTGAGGTAGTCGGCCCGGAGCATGTTCTCATAGAACGGCCGGCCGGCCGCCTGGTTGTCCAGTTCCCAGGCGATCTCGGAGCCGCTGACGAAGAGGCTGCCGCCGCCGTTGAGGTAGGTCGTGACGACCGATTGCTCGGTCGCCGAGAACGTCTTGTCCGCACTGGATTCCTCGCCGCAGAACCAGACGACGGCCGCGTAGCCGCCGAGCGGCACGAGGCCGCTCGCAACGACCTCGTTGCAGGCGGAATCGAACGCGTAGCCGGCGGCCGCCACGGCCTCCGCGTGCTGGACCACGTAATCGAAGGAATTCACGCGGCGGAGAATCGGGCGTTTCATCGTGCCGAGCGGGATGGTCTGCGTCGGGTCCTGGGTGCGGTCGACGCGGTCGAACGCGTTGACGAGCAGGACCGTCGTCGCGCCGCCGGCCGGCACGCGAACGGCCAGGGTCTCGCTGGGCATGGACTCGCCGCCGGCGTTCGTCGCCGCCACGCGGAGGTAGGTGGTCGTGCCCGCCGGGATATCGGTGAGCGTCGTGGTCAACACGTTGCCGACGGCCGTGCCGTTGTCGAAACCATAGCCGTTGGTCGATCGGTAGATCTTGTAGCCGGTGGCCGGGCTGCCGTTCGCGCCGCCGGCGGGCGGTGCCGTCCAGGAGACGACCACGCCGCCCGTTCCGTTGTGGATGGCCCGGACGTTCTCCGGGGGCTCGGGGAGGTAGACGAGCGGGATCGTGCTTCCCGGAAGGCCGCTCAGGAACTTGACGATGCCCTGGAGCGTGGACCGGGCGACGGCGCTTCGCACCTTCGGGTTCAGGAGGTTGGCCGCGTCTTCGGTGTTGTCGTGGAACGCCACCTCGATGAGGGTCGCGTCAAACTCGTTGCCGTTGTTCGCTGTCGAGATGGCGCCGTAGGCTCCGGTATATGGATTGGCGCGCGCGCCCCAGAGATACTCGAACTGATCGTCGATGAGCAACATGTCCGCCTCGACCTTGTCGCCGAGAATCGTTGCAAACTGGGTCTGGTTGGTCGTCGCGCCGGTCGTGGTGACAAGGCAGACCGTGCCCTTCGCGCCGCAGGGCGGCGGCGAGCAGCCGGCGGCATTGGTGTGGAACTCGATGTAGACGCTGCGCCATCGGTCGTCATTGTAGGTCTCGCGGTTCATGACCGCGGCCCACCGCGCTGCCGTGCCGACGTTGTCGCTGGCATCGTCGCTGCAACAGTCCCAGATCGACGAACTCATCCCGACGGCGTTGATGCCCGCCTCGCTCTCCGCCCAGTAGCGGGAGCACTCCTCCTCCCGCGGATAGCCGCTCACCGTGCCCGGACCGGCCCCCACGACGCTGCCCATGCCGTTGCCGAACCGGATCGCATCTGCGATCACCACGCCGGTGTCCGGCGAGGCGTTCGTGATCTCGACATAGCTGCTCGTGCCGGCGAGCAGGTAGTACTCGCCCAGCCAGACCCAGCCCTTGCCGACCATGCGGTGGTCGACAACGACCGAACTCACGCCGCCGCTGTGCGCGACGCGGTACGTCTGTCGCACGCGATCGGTCCCGTCGCGCGTCCAGCAGTACACGGGCCACCAGCCCGTGGTCGGGATGGTCGGCGTGTACCGTGCCGTAGCCGACTGCGTGACGGCGGCCGTCGCCCACCGATAAGGCACGCCGCTGACGGTCACTTTGTTTTCGTAGTACTCCGTGGTGGCCGTACTGTTGCTCCAGGTGCCGGTGTAGGTCACGCCGGGGTCGTCGTTATCCAGAACGACCTGCGTGCTGCGGTAGCCGACGGGGCGGAAGGGCACGACCGTCGCCCCGGCGTTGAACGCGTATTGAACGAAGTAGTTGAGCTGGTCGACGTTGCCGTAGTCCTCGACCATGTCGAGGAGCAGCCCGCGCTGCAGGTACCAGGACGAGCTGCCGGCGGTCCAGCCGTGCCCCGCGGCGCAGTAGACGATCACACCGCTCAGGGCACCCTCCGGCTGCGTCCCGGCGATGGCGACCGGTCCGCCGATTGCATTGGTTTGCGCGTCCGACGCCTCGTACGCCGCCCGGGGATGGGACGCGATCGGCGAGCCCTCCTCCACGACGTATTCGGCCGACTGGGGGACGGGCGGGGGTTGGGGCGCCAGCGTCTCCAGCGGCACGGGATCGCCATCCGGGCCGATGCGCGCGCGAATCGCGAAGCCGCCGGTGGCGCGGAACGGGTCGATCACGTCTGCAAACAGGCGGTAGATGCCCTCGACGTTCGCGGGCGAAAGGAGCATCGGATCGGTGTCGTCCGGCAGCGTCAGATCAATGTGCCCCTGCGTGTCCACCCACTCGAAGCGATCCACCGTGGTGCCGGGCGGCAGGAGCGGCCTGCCACCGGTTCCCGCTGTCGCATTGGCGGCCGCGACCGCTTCGATGGCGGCGGCGAGATCCGGTGCCTGGCCACTCGCCGCGGCGCCCGTACAGGCCAGAACCAGCACACAGACCGTTGACGAGAAATGGCGTTTCATTCCGTATCCTCCGGCGCCCGGCGACCGTACCCCGCGCGAAAGCCAGCCCCTTGATTATAGCATCCCGTTCCCGACTCGGGAATGCCTCCGCTGGTGCGTTTTCAAGCCTCCACGTGCGAGTTTCCCGCCTCCCGGTCTTGTCGCGTCCGCCGTTCCCGGCATTTGTATCCGGCGCGGGTTTGGTGTAGCGTACCGGGACGATGCCAACGGAGTCACTTGAGCACAGAAAGGGACGATTCATGAAGCGTCGTGATTTCCTTCGCAAGACGGCGGCCGCCGCGGCGGCGGGCTTTGCGATGCCGTATTTCGTGCCTTCGCACGTCCTGGCGGCCAAGGGCCGGCTCGGGGCGAACGACCGGGCCAGGGTCGGCCTGATCGGCTGCGGCGGGCGGGGCCGGCACCTGATGACGGGCGAGAACCTCGCACAGCACGCCGACCTTGTCGCCGTCTGCGACTGCTACGAGAAACGCATCGGCGAGATGATGGCGATGCCTGCGATGCTGCCCGTCGCCGACAAGGTGCGGAAGTACACATCCTACGCCGATCTGCTCGCCAAGGAGAAGCTCGACGCCGTGTACGTGGCCACGACGACGCACGCGCGGGCGCTGATCTGCATCCACGCGATGCAGGCCGGGCTCGACGTCTACGCGGAGAAGCCCGTGTGTCTCACCATCGCCGAGGGCCGCTCACTCGTGAAGGCCGCCCGGAAGTGCAATCGCATCCTGCAGGTCGGGACGCAGCAGCGGTCGATCCCCAGCAACGCCTACGCGAGCAAGCTCGTCCGCGAAGGCGCGATCGGCAAGGTCCACACCGTGATGGCCTGCAACTTCATCCCGCCGGAGCGGTGGCCGGGCAAGCCGGGCCAGCCGATTCCCGAGGGGCTGGACTGGGACGCCTGGTGCAACCAGACGGAACTGCGGCCGTACCATCCCGAGTTGCATACGGGCTGGGCACGCTGGTGGGACTACGACGGCGGCGGGGTGTCGTGGGGCGTCACCGGCTGGGGCACGCATGCGCTGGACCAGGTGCAGGATGCTCTCGGCACGAGCCAGACCGGCCCCGTCGAGATCTGGCCGGACGAGCCGGGGCCGCAAGGCAAGGTGACGATGAAGTACGCCAACGGGACGCTGCTCAAGCTGCACGGCCCGAAGCGGGATCTGGCGGATCTCGGGGCGATCTTCCTCGGCGACAAGGGGCAGATCGAGATCAAACGGGGCTCGTTCACCACCGACCGTCCGGAACTGCTGAAGGACCAGCCGACGACGCTGCCGGCGAATGTCCCCGGCGAGTGCAAGTGGCATTTCGACAACTTCTTCGAGTGCATGCGAACGCGAAAGCTGCCGAACGCGGACATCGAGATCGCGCAGCGGTCGACGACGGTCTGCTACCTGGTGAACATCTGCCGCGACCTCGGCCGCAAGCTCGTGTGGGACCCGAAGAAGGAGCGTTTCGTCGGCGATGACGAGGCGAACAGGCATCTCTCGCGGCCGCGGCGGAAGGGATATGAGCTGCCGAAGGAGTTCGCGTGAGCCGAGGGTCGGCCGGCTCGTGCCGAGCGGCCGTTTGTTCGGGATGAGCGTCGCATGAAGTGCCCAACGGACAATCGATTCTCGCTTCTCCGCTTTTTCGCCCTGACAGCGTTACCGTGCCTGCTGGCGCCGGCCGGCGTCCGCGCGGCGGATACGGCGGGCAAGGTCCCCGCATCGGCGCCGGCGTCGCAGCCGCTCCGCCTCCTCGATGAGGCGATCGCCGGACGGGTCGGCGCGATCGCTTCGCTGGAAGACGACGCCGACGCGGACCGGGCGATCCGCGACCGCCGCCGCGAGATTCGCGAACGGCTGCAGACAACGAACGCCGCGGAGGAGCAGGTCGCGCTGGCGCTCGGCTGGGCCAACTGGGAGCTGGCCGAGGCGGCAAGCCTGACCGCGACGCGCTGGATGGCGGGACTTCGAACGAAGGACGATCTGAGGCGTTTCGGCCGGATCGCCGGCCATGCGAAGGAGGCCCTCGCCGCCGCGAAGAAAGCGATGGATTCGCTCGCCACCGCCGAGGACACCGCCGCGAAACGACGCCGGACCCGCTGGCGGGACGCACTGGCGACGCTGGGGATCTTCGCCGAGTCGTACGAAGCCCTTTCGCGTGCGGTACCGGAGGGCGATGCCGATCTCGCCACCGCGCAGGCGGCCTGCCGCGATGCGGCCCTCGCACTGGTGGAGCTGCGCGAAAACGAAGACGCGGACACGGCGGCCGCCGCGAGGCTCTGGCAGGCGGCCCTGCTCGAGGCGGGAGGGCGGTCCGCGCAAAGCCTGACCATTCTCGACGCGGCGCTGGCGCCGCCGAAGCGATTGCCGTACGATTTCTTCAACCACCTGCTGCGGTGTACTATTCTCGTCAACGGCGGCTCGCACGCCCTGGTGGCGGGGCTGACGCTCCGGATGGAGCAGCAATGCGGCCGCTGGTTCGGCAGCGATGTCAACGCGCCGGGCCGGGCGAAATTCACGCTGCGGGCGGTTCGGGCGTACTGCCTGTGGCGGTGGTCCGACGCCTTGCGGCCCGAGCAGCCGGACGTGGCCGCCGCACAGGCCAGGCGGGCGGACGATCTCGTCGCCCACAGCTTCCCGCCCGGCAATGCGCCGAAGGTCTACCTCTTCCGCCCGGCGGTTCCGGTCTTCGCCGAGATCCCCCCGCTGGAGAAGCCCAAGTCCGAGTCGGGTGCCGAAACGAGGCCGCATTCCGCGTCGATGAGCCGGGCGACCTCGCACGCAGCGACGGCGCCCGCCACAAGCCAACCGTAGCGTAGAGCCGACGAGAAGCCATCCCGTCCGGAGCGTCGCGGATTCGACACCCAGAGAATGGGGTGGCGGAACAGGGATTCTCCGCCCGGCGTGTCGATCGCCGGCGCTCCCGGCATTTCATTATGGGACGACGGCGGGAATCGGGTGGTCGAGGATAAAGGCGTGCGATGCAGCAGCCGATTCACACCACGACCGAGCCTGGCGGCGACTCCGCGCAGTCATGCGGAAGGCGCCCAACGAGATTGCGAAACGCGAAATGGACGGCCCTCAAGGTTGACGGTCCGAGAACACACAGGAGTGACGAAATGCGCCTCACGTCCCGGCGGGCGAGCACCGATGTAGCAGTAGCATCGGCGGCGAAACCAGGAAGGATTCTGACGTGTGGGCGTCCGCCGCAAAGGAGATCCCGATGACACCCGACCGGCCGGACAGCGGCCACCTGGAAAGTGCATACGCCAATGATCCGGACATGATCGAGCTGGTTCAGGCATTCGTGTCGGAACTGCCGGACAAGATCCATGCGATCCAGGATGCCAGCGACCGGGGCGACATCGACACGCTGCGGGTGCTGGTTCACCAGCTCAAGGGAGCGGCGGGCGGATATGGATTCCCGAGCATCAGCGAAGCCTCCGCCGTACTGGAGTCCAGCGTCAAGGCGCAGCAGGAGCTTGCCGCCATCAAGGGAGAGGTAGACGCCCTGGTCGAACTCTGCCAGCGTGTCCGCGTGAAGGCCGAGGCCTAGGGGACGATTTCGTGCCGCAGTCCGTCCTGGTCATTGACGACAGCATCGACATCCACCGCCTGCTCGGCGCGCGGCTGAAGGATGAGGACATCAAGCTGCTCAGCGCCATGAACGGCGAGGAGGGCATCGAGGCCGTCAAGCGGCTGAAGCCCGATCTGATCCTGCTCGACGTGATGATGCCGGGCATGGGCGGGTTCGAGGCCTGCCGCCGTCTGAAGAGCGACTCGGAGACGGCATCGGTCCCGATCGTGTTTCTGACGGGGGCCGCCGATTCGCTGAACAAGGTGGAGGGGCTCGACCTTGGCGCCGTAGACTACATTGTCAAGCCGTTCGACGTCGCGGAACTCCGCGCGCGCGTGCGGGCGGCGCTGCGGACGGTCCGCTACCAGAAGCTGCTGGAACAGAAGGCGCAGATCGACGGGCTGACGGGGCTGTGGAACCGCGCCTACTTCGAGCGGAGACTGGAAGAGATCCTCGCCGCCTGCGCCCGCTACGACCGGCAGACCTGCCTGGTCATGATCGACATCGACCACTTCAAGGAAGTGAACGACACGTACGGGCACCCGTTCGGCGACCGCGTGCTGGAATACGCCGCCGAGACGATGCGCGCGGCGACGCGGCTCTCCGACGTACCGTGCCGTTACGGCGGCGAGGAATTCGTCATCATTCTGCCCGAGACCGACGCGAGCAGCAGCCTGGCGTTCGCGGAGCGGCTGCGCAAGCAACTGGCGGAGCACGTGTGGCGAAAGAAGGACAAGACGTTCGCCGTGACCGCCAGCTTCGGCGCGGCGTGCAACGTGGATGAAAACGGCGTCCGGCTGACGCCGAAGCAACTCGTGGATGCCGCGGACGAGGCCCTCTACCGGGCCAAACGCGGCGGCCGAAACCGCGTGTGCCTCGCCGGCGCGACCGAGCCCGCCACGGAAGACGCCGCCCACCCGATCGGCGTCGGCTCCTGACACCCGCCCCTGCCGGGCGAACTCGGGCAACACCGTCCCGTGCCGCAAGCGGGTGGAGCTGTACCCCACACAGCAAAAACGTTTCGGATTCCCTGCCCGGACGTGATCCTGAGAAGGATATCCGTACCCCTCATTCGATCCGGGATGCCGGACGAGGCCGACCCCCGAAAACGACCTCGCGGCGGGCCGTCGCGTGCGCGGCTTGGAGCGATTGCACCTTCCTGTTATCATTTCCCGTTGACCGCCCGACCCAAACGAGATCCGCGAGTGCTGTTCGCGGCCAGAAAAGGAGTCCCGCCGTGCGGCCGACGACGCGTGGTCTGTGTCAGAAGTGCCGTTCCAAGGTGCCCGCGGATCATGTCATCCGCGACGGAAAGGTCTTCCTGCGCAAGGACTGCCCGGACTGCGGCGCGACCGAAACGCTGCTGAGTTCGGACGTCGAGGCGTGGCAGCGCAAACGCGACCTGTGGCATTACGACGCGGCGGCGGCCGACACGTGCGCGATGAACTGCGACCGGTGCGGGATCTCGCACGAGCCGACGATCGTCTTCGTGGATCTCACGAATCGCTGCAACATGCTGTGCCCGATCTGCATCGCGAACGTGCGCGGGATGGGATTCGACTTCCATCCGCCGATGGACTACTTCGAGAAGATCTTCCAGACGGTCAGCCGGTTCCGGCCGACGCCGATGCTCGAGCTGTTCGGCGGCGAGCCGACGGTCCGCGAAGACCTCGTTGAGATCGTCAAGCTCGCGCGGCGCTACGGGCTGAAATCGCGCGTGGTGACGAACGGCCTCCGGCTGGCCGACGAGGAATATTGCCGCAAGCTGTGCGAAACGGGGATCCGCTTCCGCGTCGCGTTCGACGGGCGCGACCCCGCGATCTACTCGCGTCTCCGCAGGAATCCCGGCGCGTACGAGAAGAAGCTGAAGGCCCTGGAGAACCTGCGCAAGTACAGCCGGCGAAAGAACGCGATCCTCTGCTGCGCCGCCCGGAAGATCAACGAAGACCACATGGGCGACCTGCTGGACTTCTGCCACGAGCACCTGGACAGCATCGACACGCTCGGGCTGATCCCGCTGGCCGAGACGTGGGAATCGGGCACATTCGAGGAATCGGACGTGCAGACGACGCGCGAGGACGTTGAGCACATGATCGAGCGCTGCGTCGTCGGCGGCGACGTGGACTTCGTGCCGGCCGGCGTGGCGTATCACCTGCAGCGGGCGCGGTCGTTCTTCCGGCCGCGAAGCCAGTCCGAGTATCTGATGCTCGGCGGCGTACACCCGGACTGCGAGACGCTGACGCTGCTCGTGTCGAACGGCCGGCAGTACGAAAGCATCAACCACTACCTGCGCGTGCCGCTGCGGCAGATCGCCGAGGAGATTCTCGAACGAAGCCGCCGGATCGAGCCGAAGCTCGCGAAGCTCGACACGCGGCGCCGCCTCCACCGATGGCGCGGCCAGGCCATTGTCGCGCGGGCATTCGGGCCGCTGTTCTGGCGGGCGTTCGATCGGACGAAGCTCTTCAAGGGCAACGCGGTGGTCGCGACGCTCCGCATTCTGGCGGGGTTGATCCGGGGGACCCGGTTCCGCGACCTGGCGTACCGGCACCTCAACCCGCCGCGGGTTCTGCGCGTGGTCGTCCTGCCGTTCGAGGAGTACTACTCGATCGACGCCTCGCGGCTGCGAAACTGCAAGGCGGTGTTCGCCTACGAAAACGTGGACACGGGCAAGATCGAGACCGTGCCGTTGTGCGTCTGGGGGAGTGTGTACCGAAACGACATTCTCCGCAGGATCGCCGGCAAGTACGGCAAGGCGACACGCTCCGCAGGTCCCGGTCTGCCGATCCATGACGCAGCAGCCCCCCCGCGGCCGACGGCCGAGCCGAAGACGGCAAACCACTGACAACGGGCTACGAATAAACAAATGGAAGAACCTCGGCGACCGCAATCGCGCGATTTCGAAAAGGCCCCCGCCCTGCACGTTCGACTGCGGGCGAATTCGGGGCTGCGGGCCAGGCTCGTGACGAGGGGGGACAATGCCCAAGCGAGGGGTCGCGATGCCGAGACATGACGCCGCCGTATCGTTAAGCCGGATCTGCGGCATCGACCCCGGCCTGGGCTGCACGGGCTACGGGGTCGTGGAACGTCGGGCCGGCGGCCTCCACGTGGTTGAGGCCGGCGTCCTCCGCCCCGGACCGGCAGAAAAGACGCTCGCGGCCCGGCTGGCGACGCTCGCAGACGGAATCGACGAGTTGATCGAGGAACATCGCCCGCAGGCCCTGGCCGTCGAGCAACTTTACGCGCATTACAGACACCCTCGCACAGCAATCCTGATGGGACACGCCCGCGGGGCGATTCTGCTCACGGCGGCAAGGCACAAACTGGCGGTCATTGACCTGCCCGCAACGTCCGTCAAACGCTATCTCACGGGCTCCGGCCACGCGAGCAAGGCGCAGGTCCAGCGGATGGTTGCGCAGCTGCTGGGGCTGCGGTCGGTGCCGAAACCGGCGGACGTGGCCGACGCCCTGGCGGTGGCGATGTGCGCGCTGCACCGGCGGGCCGGCGCGTCGGGCGCAGACCGGCAAGGCCGACAAGGCGTACAATCCCCATGAGACAAAGGGCGTAGGGGGGCGGGCGGGAGAGAGCTGCAAGGGGGTGTAGAGTAAGAGGGCTGCCAAGGGCGCGAGGGGAGGCTGCGGGCGGTTATCGGGGTTGCTTCATGCGGACGTGCCGACTTGTGCGCCGACGAATGCTTCTGGGCGGCGCCGTGTTCGCCATCTATGCCGTGTGGGTCATCGTCGCGCGCCTGCCGGCGGACCTTGCCTTCGGCACGCGCGTCGTGTCGTCCGTCTGGGCCATTGCGCTGTTTGCCGGCGCGGGTATGGTTCTTGCGGGCGCCGTCGGGGCCGCTGCGCTGATCGGTGCGCGGGCGGCTCCGGGCCGGTGGCGCGCGCCGGCGGCGGCGGTGCTCGAAACGGCGCTGGTTGTGCCGCTGTTCACGTGCATCCTGCTCAACGAGTTTGTGTACTCGACAACGTCCGAAGTGCTGAGCGCCGATACGCTTCTTCTCGTCTGGCACAACGCGGCCGCGGTCTTCGAAAACGCCTGGCGGATGGGAGCCCGCCACCTGATCACGGTGGGAGCGTGTGCGTTGGCCGCTGCCGCCGCGGTCGGCGCGATCTCGCTGCGATCGTTTCGGCGTTTGGCCTCGGGAGCGGCCGTGTGCGGCGAGGATGCCGGCCCGACGAACCGCCACACGGGCGGTGGTTCGCAGGACCGGGATCCGGGCGTCGGCCCGCAGGGGTCTGCCGGAGCCGTGGGGGCGTGCGACCGCGGCACGATCCGACTGGCGGGCGCGATCGTCGGGGCGCTGGCGACGGTGGGGATACTCTTCGCATGGCAGTGCGTTCGCGGGCCGGGCGAGGCCCTGCTCGTGCTCCTTCGGGCGGCGCCGGCCATGCGGGCGATGAACCTGGCGCCCGCGCTGGCCGGCCTCGACCTGATGGGCCCGCCGCCCGCGGGCTTCGGCCCGCCGATCGTGTCCGAGGCCGCGTACAAGGCGAGCATGGGCTCGCCGCGGACGCCGCCGCCGAACGTCGTGTTCATCCTGCTCGAATCGGTCTCGGCGAAGGCCCTGCACTGCTACGGATACCCGCGCGAGGACATCACGCCGAACATCGACGCCCTCGCCGCCGGCGGCACGCTCTTCGAGCACTGCGTGGACACGGCGTCGTTCTCCGTCTGCGGCCTGACGTCCACGATGACGTCGCTCTACATGCTCCGCGGCGAGCGATTCGACCATTTCGCGGACACGTCGTTCCCGTTCATGGGCTTTCCGCACGCCTTGAAGCTCGCGGGCTACCAGCTCGCCCTCTTCAGCAGCGGCAACGAGAGCTTCGACGACATCCGCCGCTTCTACCCGCCCGAGGACTTCGACAAGTACTACTCGCACGACACGTGCGACGTGCCCAAGGCCGACTGCATGCGGATGGACGACCGGCACGCCGTCGGCGAGTTCGAGACGTGGATAACCGCGCGGACCGACCCGCGGCCGTTCTACTGCCATTTCTATCTGCAATCGACGCACTTCAACTACGAGGTGCCGGAGCCGTGGGCAAGCCACTACCAGCCCGTGCCGCCGCTTTACTCGAACGGCGATGGGATCCTGCACATCCCCGCCGACGTGCTGCCCAGGCTGAAGAACCAGTACGACAACGCGCTTCGGTACGCGGACCACTGGGTCGGACGGATCCGTGCCGCCCTGGAGAAGGCGGGCGCGTTCGACAACTCGATCATCGTCATCGTCGCGGACCACGGCGAGGCGTTCATGGAACACGGCCTGGCTCGTCACGGCGTGCACGTCTGGGAAGAAATGATTCATATTCCGCTGATCGTTCACCTCGGCAAGGTCGCACGGGCGTCGCTCGGGCGCGGCTTGCCGTCGCGCGTGGCGGATACGGTCTCCGGGCTCGATGTGGCGCCGACGATCGCCGGGCTCGTGGGCATCGCGCCGCATCCGAGCTGGCAGGGCGTGGACGTGCTGGCGGCCGGCTACACGGGCCGCGACCGGCCGGTCTTCTCCATGACACAGTACACCCGCTGGCAGGAGGCGGTCTGCATCAACCGGCTCAAGTACATGTACGACCTGACGGATGTCCGGGAGTACCTCTTCGATCTGCGCAGCGACCCGGGCGAACGGGATGACCTGAGCGCACGACGGCCGGACCTGATCGCCGTCATGCGGCAGCTCGTAAGCGGCTGGCACACGCACCAGCTCCGCTACTATGCGCCGGCGAACCGGCCGTTTACCCACTACATCGGCCGCTACGTGCCGGATGCGGAACTTCTCGAACGGCTCCACGTTGCCACGGGCGCGCCGCTCACGGCCCGCCGGTAGTCCCCGGAGGGCACGGGGTTGCCTCATCCGGGCCGAGGGCGAATAATCAACAGCATGAGCGCAATGCGACGATCCCGCCGGCGGCACGTGAAGATCGCGGGGGCGACGTTGGCCGGTCTCGCGCTGACGATGGCTGTCCTTGCCGCCGTCTTCCGCGAGCACCTGCAGGTCAAGCGGTTCGCCGTCGTGGAGCCGGGCGGACTGTACCGGGGCGCCTATGCCGAACCGTGGCCGTTGCGGCGAATGATCGAAAAACACGGAATCAGGCACATCCTCTGCCTGATGTCCTATCCGTCGGACGACTCGCGCCGGCACAAGGAACAAACCGTGGCGGCGGAGACGGGCGCCACGCTGAGGGAGTTGCCCATGCCAGGCAACGGTTGCGCCGGCTTCGCGCTGCTGGACCGCGCGGCCGACTTCATCGCCGATCCGGCGAATCGGCCGCTGTTCATCCACTGTGCCGCCGGCGTGCAGCGCACGGGCGCCTCCATCGCCGCCTACCGGATGAGGCACCAGGGGTGGACGTACGAGCAGGCGATTGCGGAGGCGGAGCAGAACGGCCTCAACCGCCGCAAGAATCCCGAACTCTACGAGCATCTGCGGCGGTACGCGGACCACCTCGAAAGCGAGAAGGCCGAGCGCCGGAACCGCGAGCCGGCCGGGGCGACACAGCCCGCCCCCTCCACGAACCGCACGTCGTAACCGCCCACGAAGCGGACAACACCCGAACCGAGACAGAAAAAAGGCGAAGCGGCCGTTGCGGCGCTTCGCCTTCGTGGTCTCCCGGAATTCCTGCCCGCGGGCCTACCACTTGCCCGACTTGACCGCCGGCGGCTTCGGCAGCTTCTCGATCGCCGCGAGCGACTGCTTCAGCATGTCCTCCGGCAGCGGGAAGTCCTTCAGCTTGCCCTCGAAGTACCGCTGGTAGCCCGTGAGGTCGAACAACCCGTGGCCGCTGAGGTTGAAGAGGATCACCTTCTCCTTGCCCTCTTCCTTGGCCTTCTTCGCCTCCTCGACGACCGCCGCGATGGCGTGGCTGCTCTCCGGCGCGGGGATCAGGCCCTCCGTCCGCGCCCACAGGACCGCCGCCTCGTAGCACTCCATCTGGTGCATCGCCCGCGGCTGGAGCAGCCCCTCGACGATGGCCTGGCTGATCAGCGGCGCGACCCCGTGATACCGCAGCCCGCCAGCATGGATCGGCGGCGGGATGAACGCGTGCCCCAGCGTATGCATCGGCATGAGCGGCGTCATCTCGGCGGTGTCGCCGAAGTCGTATGCGAACGGCCCGCGCGTCATCGTCGGGCAGCTCGACGGCTCGACCGGAATAATCGTGATATTGGCCCCGGCGATCTTGTCCGCCACGAACGGGAACGCGATGCCGGCGAAATTGCTCCCGCCCCCGACGCACCCGATGACCGCATCGACCTTCTTCTCGCCGATCTTCTCGAGCTGCTTCTTCGCCTCCAGTCCGATGATCGACTGGTGCAGCAGCACGTGGTTCAGCACGCTGCCGAGCGAATACCGCGTCTGGCCCGTCTCGTCGGTCACGGCGGCCTCGATCGCCTCGCTGATCGCGATGCCCAGGCTGCCCGGCGTGTCCGGATCAGCGTCGAGAAACTTCTGCCCGGCCTTGGTCTCGGTACTCGGGCTCGGCACGCACTTGGCGCCCCACGTCTCCATCATGAGACGGCGGTACGGCTTCTGGTCAAAGCTGATCCGCACCATGAACACCTTGCACTCGAGACCGATCAGCGCACATGCGAACGCGAGGGCGCTGCCCCACTGCCCGGCGCCCGTCTCGGTCGTCATCCGCTTGATGCCGAATTGTTTGTTGTACCAGGCCTGCGCGACGGAGGTGTTGGGCTTGTGGCTTCCCGGCGGGCTGACGCTCTCGTCCTTGTAGTAAATGCGGGCGGGCGTGCCCAGCGCCTTTTCCAGGTACTTCGCACGCCGCAACGGGGTCGGGCGCCACCGGTAGAGAATATCCAGAACCTCGTCCGGAATGTTGATCCACCGATCCCGGCTGACCTCCTGCTCGATGAGGTTCATCGGAAAAACCGGCGCCAGCATCTCCGGCCGGATCGGCTTGCCGTCCGGACCAAGCGGTGGCTGCATCGGCGTCGGCAGATCCGCTGCCAGGTTGTACCACTGCCGCGGGATCTCTTTCTCACTCAGAAAAACCTTGACGTCCATCGGCTTCACCTTCTTGTTTGCGTACGAACGCTCATTGCATGTGCTGCATCACGCTGGGCAGCATCAACGCCAGTATACAGCCCGAACCGCGCAGGGCAAAGACCTCATAACCACCGCACCGCAACGTTTCTGAGCCGCGTCCGGCGGTTGCCGGCACCCACAGTGCTCGAATAGCGGTCCGCCGGGGCCGCAGTGTAAACTAATCGCCGGAAGGGCACACTGCGACACAATCGGATCCAACGAGTCGCATATGGTTTAGCAATCATACGGGGGTCTTAGAGTCCTCTTGACAGATTTGTTTCGATGATTATATTGTACGCAACTATACGGATTTGCTAAGATGATTCGAGAACCCTGGAAAATCACGCGAGCGATGTTTCTGGCCGCTGGCGAGGCGGAACGGTTGCTGGGGCATGTTCGAGATGCGGCCGTCCGTGCGCGCGGCCGAGATTGGCTACCCGCAAGGCTCGACCAATTCATCATCGAGGGCCTGCTGTTCAGTGGCTTACGGAACTCGGAGTTCTGCCGGCTTCGGCTGGCAGATGCAGACATCGCCGACGGCGGCCCCGTATTCCGCGTACGGGGGCGGGGAGCCGAGGAGCGTACCGTGCATCTGCCGTCGTCCTTCGGGCGGCTCGTCGAACACTGGGTCGGCGATGTGCGGCCGGCGTTGCTGCCGGACGGCATTTCACCGCAGGACGGCTCCCAGCCCCTGGTACTCAACGAACGGCGGCGGCCGTACGAGCGAACGGGGCTGTACCGACGCGTGGTGCGAATCCTGACGGATGCCGGACTGGGCGATCGGGCCAGCGTGCAGCTGCTGCGGCACACATACGGGTACCTGGCTTACCTGCGGACGGGTGGGAACCTTCTGTTCGTGCAGCGGCAACTGGGGCATGCACATCCGATGGTAACGAGCATTTACGCCCAGTTTGTGGATGAGTCGTACGCGGCGTTGGCGGATCGGGTGATGGGCGATGACGGCGCCGAACCGGCGTATGCGGCAACGACCAGGACGGCCGCTGCGTCGCGCGTCGCGGTGCGAGACGTCGCTTCCATAGAGGAGGAGCCAAGCGACGACCGCGATCCGGATCGGCTGCTATAGGCGTCGTCCGTGTTCCCGTTGTTCGGTCGTCTTGCTTTCCGGCTTTTCCACTGTCGCGCGTTGCGGCACGCGGCGACGGGGTCTATAGTCTCCGCCTGTGGCCACCGAGGCGCGATTCGTCGGCTCCGCGAAGATCATCAGCGCGATCACGCTCGCATCGCGCATCCTGGGCCTCGGACGCGACATGCTATGCGCGTACGTCTTCGGCACATCCGAAGCGATGTCCGCCTTCACGATCGGCTTTCAGGTGCCGAACCTGTTTCGCCGTCTCTTCGGCGAAGGTGCCCTGTCTGCGTCGAGCATCCCCGTCCTGACGGACAAGCTCCACCACGGCGGCGTCAAGGCCGTCGATGACCTCAGCGGCAAGCTGATGGGCGTGCTGCTGACGGTGCTGACGGCCATCGCGATCGTGGGCGAGGTGTCGCTCTTCCTCGTCGCGCCGCACTTCATCGAGACCACGCGCGGGCAACTGACGCTGGCCCTGACGGCCGTCATGCTGCCGTACATGGTACCCGTGTGCGCTTCGGCGATCCTGGGCGGCATCCAGAACATCTTCGGACAGTTCGCCGTGCCGGCGGCGAACTCGATCGTCCTGAACGTCTTCGAGATTGCCGCGATGCTCGTGGCCGGCCGGCTCTACGCGGGCAACCATGTCACGCAGGCGTACTGGCTGTCCGGGTCGGTGCTCGTGTCGGGCGTGGTTCAACTGCTGTGGCAGTGGCTTTCGGCGCAGCGATGCGGCCTGCGGCTGCGGCCCTCGCTCGATACGCGGGACGAGTCGCTCCGCCGGATCGCCCGCACGATGGTGCCGATGACGATCGGCCTGAGCGTGGTGCAGATCAACGCCCTGCTCGACAACGTCATCGCCTACGCGTTTGTCGCGTACACGGGCGCCCCGGCGGTGCTGGGCTATGCCCAGCGGCTGTACCAGTTCCCGCTGGGCGTCTTCGCGATCGCCCTGGCGACGGCGCTCTTCCCGGCGATGGCCCGCGACGCCTCCGAGGGCGACATGGGCAAACTCGGGCGGACGCTGGCCCGCGGAATGCGGCTCGTGCTGTTCGAGGGGCTCCCCTGCACGATCGGTCTGATCCTGATCCGCGAGCCGCTGACGCAGGCGCTGTTCGAACGCGGGGCGTTCCGGCCCGAGGCGACCGCCCGCGTCTCGGCAACGCTGGTCACGTTCGCGCTGGGCATCTGGGCGTTCGGCCTGAACCAGATCGTCGTCCGCGCGTTTTACGCGCTGAAGGACCAGAAGACGCCGCTGAAGATCGCGGCGTGGATGGTCGCGGCCAACCTCGCCCTCAATCTGGTCCTGGTCGGCCCGCTCGAGGAGCCGGGGATCGGCCTCGCGACGACGATCTGCGCCGTGATGCAGGACGTGCTGCTGCTGCGGGCCCTCGCGCGGCGGCTGCCGCACCTGGCGTGGGGCGAGGTCTTCGCCTCGGCGGCGCGGACCAGCCTGGCGACGGCCCTGATGGCTGTCGCCGTGGTCGGCGCGGGGGCGGTCCTGCACCATTGGCCCGCCTACGCGCACCACTCACTCATGCGTCTGACCTGCCTGACAACGGCCGGGGCCGCGGGCTACCTGCTTGCGGTGTGGGTGCTTCGTTGCCCGGAGCTGCACGAGGCCCTGCGCCGAAACCGGGCCGCCTCGTAGGCGGGCCGGCGGTCCGCAAGCCACCGAGCAGGTGCGGTTTCGGGCTGCGATTCCGGCTGCCTTTTTGACCGCAACGGACAAGATTGATTAGAATAGCACCCGGCCGTTGTGTCGATCCGCCGACGACCGCGCCCCGGAAGACCGGGCGACGCCGCCCGCATCGACCGTAGTACAAGACCTTGTCCCGATACCCCTCTTCCCTCAACGGGGGAGAGGGCAGGGTGAGGGGGCCTTCGGGCAGGTTGACCCTCGCCCCAACCCCTCCCTGGAAGGGAGGGGTATTCTGGGGTGAACTCCAGGCAATGGCCGAACACGGGAGCCAATGATGCCGTCAACCTTCGCGACGACGACCGGCACGCCGACCAGCGTCCCTGACGAGCACGGGCGATTCGGCCCGTTCGGGGGGCAGTACGTCCCTGAGACCCTCATGGAGGCCGTGCGGCAACTCGACACCGAGTACGCCAAGGCCCGCAACGACCCCGCGTTCTGGGCCGAACTCGACGGCTACCTCAAGGACTACGCCGGCCGCCCCAGTGCCCTCTACTTCGCGCAGCGGCTGACCGAGCGGCTCGGCGGAGCCAGGATTTATCTCAAGCGCGAAGACCTCAACCACACCGGCGCCCACAAGATCAACAACACGCTGGGGCAGGCCCTGCTCACAAAGCGGATGGGCAAACCGCGGGTGATCGCCGAAACCGGCGCCGGCCAGCACGGCGTTGCGACGGCGACGGCGGCCGCCGTCTTCGGGCTCGAGTGTACCGTCTACATGGGCTCCGAGGACGTGCGACGGCAGAAACTCAACGTCTTTCGCATGGAGCTGCTCGGCACGCACGTCGTCGCCGTCGACAGCGGCCAGAAGACGCTCAAGGACGCGATCAACGAGGCCATGCGCGACTGGATGGGCACGGTCGAGCGGACCCACTACATCATCGGCAGCGTGATGGGCCCCCACCCGTTCCCGATGATCGTCCGCGACTTCCAGTCGGTCATCGGCCGTGAGACGCGCGAGCAGATGCTCGCCCGCGAGGGCCGGTTGCCCGACTGCATCGTGGCGTGCGTCGGCGGCGGAAGCAACGCCGCGGGGATTTTCGCACCGTTCGTCGGCGACGCGGGCGTGCGGCTCGTGGGCGTCGAGGCCGGCGGGGAGAGCATGGCCCCCGGCCGTCACGCGGCGACGCTCGCCTGCGGCCGGCCCGGCGTCATCCACGGCATGTACACCTACGTCCTGCAGGACGACGACGGCCAGACGATGCCGGTCCATTCGGTCTCGGCCGGGCTGGACTACCCCGGCGTCGGCCCCGAGCACTCGTACTGGAAGGACAGCGGGCGTGCGGAATACGTGTCGGTCACCGACCGCGAGGCCCTCGACGCGTTCCAGCTCCTGTCGGAGACGGAGGGCATCATCCCTGCGCTGGAGAGCGCCCATGCCGTCGCCTACGCGGCGAAACTCGCCCCGACGCTCGGCAAGGACAAGACGATCGTGATCAACGTCTCCGGCCGGGGCGACAAGGACTGCGCCGAGGTCGCCCGCCTGCTGGGGCGGCAGATCGGGTGAGATGCTCGCCGATCGCGGTCTCTCACGAGGTCGATGTGGCGTCGGCGAGGGCGGCATGGACGCGCCCGTTCCATGGTTCGAGTTCTTCCAGGAATCTTCAGACGTGCCGCAAGTTGCCGTCAACAGCCAACTTGTGTGATTGGGCGATGCAGGGCTCGAACCTGCAACCTCATCCGTGTAAGGGATGCGCTCTGCCAATTGAGCTAATCGCCCGCAGCGACGGCCGCAACGCAGGCAGTATACACCCCGGACGGGTGGTTTTCACGTGGTTCACTTGCGGGCTGAGGCGGCCGGGCTATGCTATCCGCCGGTCAGCGCGATTCGGAGGGCAGGCAAGAGGCCTGCACCACAATCGGTTGCGACCGTGCCGCCCTACGGCGATTCTTCAGAAGGGATGGATCGTATGCGAATCGACGAACGTTGCGTGTCAGTCGCGATGCTGTTCTGGATCGGCGGGTTGTTCTGCGGTTGGGCGGGAGCGGCGTTTGCGGCAGATGCGGCGGGCCCGCCGTGCGAACTACGGTGCGAGTACCGGCCGAACCCCCTGGGAATCGACATCCCCAATCCCCAGCTCTCCTGGCAAGTCAACGACCTGCGCCGCGGAGCCCGGCAGACGGCGTACCAGATCCTCGTCTGCGAGGACCCGCAGTCGCTGGCGTCCCGCCGTGGGCTGGCATGGGACACCGGCAAGGTCCTGTCGGACGAATCGGCCCATGTGATGTACGCCGGGCGACCGCTCCAGTCCGGCAAGACGTACTACTGGTCCGTCCGCACGTGGGACGCCGACGGCAAGGAATCGCCGTGGTCCGAGCCGGCGTCGTGGGAGATGGGCCTGCTTCGTCCGGGCGACTGGAAGGCGCAGTGGATCACGGCCCCGGAGCCGGAAAACCGCGACATGCCCGAGATGCGCGGCCAATGGATCTGGCATCCGACGGCGAACGGCGCCAAGGCGAAGGCGTTCTTCCGGGCGACGTTCGAGGTGCCGGCCGACGGCAAGGTCGCCGCGGCCACGATCCTCGCAACGGCGGACGACAGCTATGTGCTGCACGTCAACGGAACGAAGCTCGGCGAGGGCAGCAGCTTCAAGAAGCTGGGCGAACATGACGGGACGACGATCGTGCGCCCCGGGCGCAACGTGATTGCCGTCGAGGCGACGAACGCGGAAGGCCCCTGCGGCCTGATCGTGGGCCTGAAGGTGCGTCTCGCCCGCGGCAAGGCGATCGAGGTGCACTCGGGCGCCGACTGGCGCGTGACGGACAAGGCCGAAGGCGACTGGACGCAGGCGGACTACGACGACTCGACGTGGGCCAGGCCGGCGACGCTCGGCGAGTTCGGCTGCCAGCCCTGGGGCAAGGCCGAGCCGCCGAAACACCCGCTGCGGTCGCTGTACATGCGGAAGGAGATCACGCTCAGGGAAGCCCCCATCCGCGCGCGGGCGTACGTGAGTGGGCTCGGGTGCTACGAGATGACGATCAACTCGACACGCGTGAGCGACGACGTGTTCGCGCCCGGCTGGACGCGATACACCCGGCGCGTCCAGTACCAGACGTACGACGTCACCGACCTGCTGGACGAGGGGCCGAACGTCGTCGGCGCCGTTCTGGGCAACGCATGGTGGTCCGGCGGGCTCGGCTGGAACGAGATCTCGTCGTTCGCGACGGGCAACCTGCGGTTCCTGATGCAGCTCATGGTCGAGTACCCGGACGGCACGCGGGAGACGTTCGGCACGGACGAGACATGGAAGGCCCACCCGTCGCCGATCACGCGGGACAGCTTCTACCACGGCGAAACGTACGATGCCCGGCTCGAGATGCCGCTGTGGGACTACCCGGAAGACTTCGACGATTCGCAATGGGTCTCCGCCGTCGTCGCCTCGGACGAGTCGCGTGAGCACCTCGTCGCCGACCGGTGCGAACCGATCCGCGTCACGGAGGAAATCGCGCCGGTGGACATCAGCAGCCCGAAACCCGGCGTCTATGTGTTCGACTTCGGCCAGAACGCCGCCGGGTGGGCGCGGCTGCGGGTCTCCGGCCCGGCCGGCACGAAGGTCACGATCCGGTTCGCCGAGATCCTCAACCGCGACGGCACGATCTATCGCGACAACTACCGCTCCGCCAGGGCCACCGACGAATACATTCTCTGCGGCAGGGACGACGAGGAGTGGGAGCCCCGATTCACGTACCGCGGCTTTCGCTATGCGGAGATCACGGGCTACCCCGGCGTGCCGACGCGCGACTCGCTCACGATGTGCGTCCTGCACTCCGCGCCGCCGTTCGCCGGGTCGTTCGCATGCTCGAACGACCTGCTGAACCGGCTCTGGCGGAACATCCGGTGGGGCCAGCGGTCGAACATGCACAGCGTGCCGACCGATTGCCCGCAGCGCGACGAGCGACTCGGCTGGATGGGCGATGCGCAGACGTTCTCGCCGACGGCCTGCTGGAACATGGACATGGTCAGCTTCTGGTCGAAGTGGATGCGCGACATCGTGGACTCGCAGGGCGAGGACGGGCACGTGACCGACGTGTCACCGGTGGCCGTCGTCACGGGGCCCGCGGCGCCGGGCTGGGGCGACGCCGTCGTCGTTATCCCGTGGACGGTCTACCAGTTCTACGGCGACACGCGGATCATCCAGGAGAACTACGACGGGATGAAGAAGTGGATCGAGTACATGCGCCGGAACGCCCCGGACGACCTGTACGAGCGCGAGGGCTACGGCGACTGGGTGGCGGTCGTGGAGTCGCCGAAGAAGCCGATCGGGGCGGCGTATTATTACTACTCGACGAAGCTCTTCTCGCGGATGGCGGCGGCGATCGGCCGGGCCGACAACGCGAAGCAATACGGCGAACTCGCCGACCGGATCGCGAAGGCGTTCAACACGAAGTACCTCGACACGGCGACGAACTGGTACCCCGGCAAGACACAAACGGCGAACATCCTGCCGCTGTGGTTCGGCATCACGCCGGCGGACCGGCAGGACGCCGTACTGAAGAACATCGTGGACGACATCCGACAGCGCGGCGGGCACCTTTCGACGGGCTTTCTCGGCACGGCGTACCTGATGCCGCTGCTGGCGAGCCGCGGATACGGGGACGTCGCGTACGAAATCGCGACGAAGACGGACTACCCGTCGTGGGGCTACATGATCGAGAACGGCGCGACGACGATCTGGGAGCTGTGGGACAGCGACAAGAAGGGCCCGGAGATGAACTCGCGGAACCACTTCGCGCTCGGCGCGTGCGGGCAGTGGCTCTACGAGGCGCTCGGCGGCATCAACATCGACCCGGCGCAGCCGGGCTTCAAGCGGATCATCATCCGCCCGCAGCCGGCCGAAGGGCTCGAGTTCGCCCGGGCCGAGTACCCGTCGCCGTACGGCCGCGTTCGCAGCGCGTGGCGAAAGGACGGCGACAAGCTGTTCCTCGACGTGACGATCCCCGCGAACACGACGGCCCGCGTACACGTCCCGACGCTCGGCAAGGCATCGGCGACGATCCAGGAGGGCGGCAAGCCCGTCGCCAGGGCGGGCGCCGCCGCCGAGACGGTCGCCGGACTGAAGTTCGTGGAGATGACGCCGTCGGCCGCGGTCTTCGATGCGGTTGCGGGCGAGTATCACTTTGCGGTCGCCCGGTGACTCGGTCGCCCGGTGACTCGGTGGCTCGGTGCCCTGGTAACCCCGTAGTGCGGATCGCGTAAGAGAGGCGACGGGCAAGCGAATCTCATCCGCCGCGAATGCACGCGGCTCCCGGGAACCGCCCACCCGACCGGTCAGGTCGGCCCGTCAGACCTCGGCCTCTCGCTGGAGGTCCGGCTGGCGGCGGTGGAGTTGGTGGCGGAGGCGGTTCAGGATGGAGGAGTGCATCTGGCTGACGCGGCTTTCGGAGAGATCGAGCGTCGCCCCGATCTCCTTCATGGTCATCTCTTCGTAGTAGTAGAGGATGAGGATCAGCCGTTCGACCCGCGTGAGGCCGCGCGTCACGAGGTCGCGGAGGTCGCGCCGCTGAATCTCGGTGATGGGGTCGCAGCCGCGGCGATCCTCGAGCACATCCAGCTCGCACACGTCCTTGCTCGAGTCGGTCTCGTAGAACCGCCGGCTCAGCGAAACGAGCGAGACCGCCGTCGCGTCGCGGAGGAGCTTGTCGAACTCTTCGCGGCTGACGCCGAGGCGGTGCGCCACCTCGTCGTCCGTGGGGAGGCGCCCCAGTTGCGATTCGAGGGCCTTGGTCGCATTCTCGAGCTTGTGGGCCCGGCTTCGCACGAGCCGCGGGACCCAGTCCATCGTGCGCAGCTCGTCGAGGATGGCGCCGCGGATCCGCGGGGAGCAGTACGTCTCAAACTTGACGCCGCGCTCGAGGTCGAAGGCCTCGATTGCATCGATCATGCCGAAAATGCCAGCGGACATGAGGTCATTGACGTCGACTTCGTCCGGCAGCTTGGCAGCGATCCGCTCCGCCGTGTACTTGACAAGCGGGAGGTACGCCTCCATCAACTCGTTGCGGAGGGTCGGTGACTTGCTCGACTTGTATTCCCGCCAAAGGCATTCGACGTCCCGCACTTCCCTGGCTGTCTGAAGCATCTCGCTCCTCCGTCAGTTGCCCGAAAACGGACCGCTCCAAACCCGGATCATGCGCCACCTGCCCCCGCCGTCGCCTTCTCGGCCGCCGGGTCCTTCGCCGGTGCCGACGGCACCGCAGGCCCCTCCGACACGGGGTCGCCAAACAACTCCTGGCGACGGCGAATCGCATACTCGTCCACGACCCGCTGTCCCACGTACCCCAGCACACTGCCGAGCAGGAAGAACGCCACCATGGCCCACAGGCCGCGCGAGAGCGTCGTCGCCGCGGGATTGCCGACCCACAACCCGGCGAAGATCGTCACGGCAAACGCGAAGAGCCCGAAACAAGCCCCACTCACCCGTGCCATAGGAATCGCTGACCTGCTCGCCTGTTCTCACGCAACCTTACTAGCGGCGGTGTGAGTGTCGGTGTTTAGTGAAAAACCGCCCCACCGGCCCATGCCGCGCGACCCGCCGGACCACATATTCGGACGCTCCCGGAACCGGTGCCCCGCCGCGAAACGGATACCGGACGTTTCATCGAACACCCTCGTCCACGCGGCCGAGCCCCGCGCCGCAACCTCCGGAGGGGCCGCAGCCCACATCAGAGAAAGAGGTCCGCGACCCGCCGCAACAGGCCCCCACCGGTGACCGGGAGGCCCTGCTCCCGCGCCAGCTTGTCGGCCACCGCCGTCAGGCATCGGCCGGCCGCCGAACCCGCCTGGCCCAGAAGCACCGGCCGCCGCTGCCGAACGGCGAGGGTCACCGCCTCGTCCTGCAGCACATACCCCAGATCCGCCAGGGGAAACCGGAGAAACCGGGCCGCCACGCCCGCAATACGGTCAAAGACCATCCGGGCCTCACCCCGGCTGGCTACCTGATTGACGACCAGGCCGATCGTCCGATCGGTGTCGTGCCGGCTGAGCATCTTGATCATGGCGTAGGCATCGGTCATGGCCGTCGGCTCCGGCGTCGTGACGACCACGACGATCTCGGCGGCCAAGCCGAAGGCCAGGACGCCCCGCGAGATGCCCGCCCCGCAGTCCAGCATGATGACGTTGTAGTGACCGCGAAGGGAATCCAGGTCGTGCAGAAGGCGGTGCCGCTCGAACTCCGACAGGTCCGCAAGACCGCTCAGGCCCGACCCGCCCGCGAGCAGATCGATCCCGCCCGGCGCGGGGACGATCGCCCCGCCGACGTCGCGGCCGCCGCGGAGCACGTGCCACCAGTTCATCCGCGCGTTCACGCCGAGGAGGACGTCAGCGTTCGCCAGGCCCATGTCCATATCGACCAGCAGCACCCGCAGCCCGCGCGCGGCCAGCGCAATGGCCGCATTGACGGCCACGTTCGTCTTGCCGACGCCACCCTTCCCGCTCGTCACGGAGATGAGTCTTGCCGGCTCCGCCGCCAGCCCCCTGGCGCGGACCAGCCGGCGCAGCTTGCTCGCCTGATCGTTCCAGCCATCCTGTGAACTCAAGGCCGTCACGGCCCGTCTCCACGCAGTCCCGCGTCCCCGGCCTGCGCCCGCCGGCCCGGCCCCAGGATCAACTCCGCGACCCGGCGGGCCCGACCGACCTCGATGTCGTCGGGGACGTCCTGCCCCGTCGTCAGATACGACAGCTTCTTGTCGAAACGCCGCAGCACGTTCAGCAGCACGCCGAAGCCGACGGCCTCGTCGAGCTTCGTGAATACCACGCGGTCGGCCCCCACGCGCCCGAACCGCTCGACGGCCTGAACGAGAAAGGCCTCGGTGCAGTTGGACGCCAGGACGAGGTGCGTCTCGTCGGCCTTCGCCACGTCCAGAAACTGCCGGAGCTGCTCCATCCGCATGGCGTCGTTCTGGCCCCGGCCGGCCGTGTCGATCAGGATGATATCGCAGTCGTTCAGCCGCTCGAGCGCCGCGGACAGCTCCGCGGGCGTCATCACCACTTCGAGCGGCACCTGGATGATGTCCGCGTAGGTCTTGAGCTGATCGACGGCGGCAATCCGGTACGTGTCGATCGTCACGAGCCCGACACGCCGCCCCTCGCGCAGCTTGAAGTGGGCGGCGAGCTTGGCAATCGTCGTCGTCTTCCCCACGCCGGTCGGGCCGATCATCGCCACGATCCGGGGCCGCGCCCCGCGTTTCGCCACGATCGGGCCGGCCTCCGGCACCATCGCGGCGATGTAGTCGCACAACTCGCGGCGGACGACCTCGCGGTCGGACAACGCCTCGCCGGGGTGCCTGCGGCCGACACGCTCCACGAGGTCGCGGGCCATCTCGTCCGCCACACTGGCCTCGACGAGCGCGAGGTAATCGTCCATCAGTGCCGACGGCACGGCCGGCGCCCTCGCCGCACGCGACTCGCGAAGAACGACTTCGACCATCGACCGGATCTGCGCGATCTCATCTTTCACGCCCGGAAGCGTATGTTGCGCGGGAGCCTGCGGCGTTCCAACCGACCCGAGCTGCAAGGCGGTTCCCTCCGCCTGGTCAACGCCACCCCGGACAGTCTTCGGGGGTCTGATCATACCGCGGGTCGGTGCCGAACGCAAGACATTCCCGTCGCGTGTCGCCGTGATTTCAACGACCGTCCGCCCGCCAAAGCCGATCAGCCCCCCCCGCCTGAAGGTGCGCGTGTGGAGAATGACCGCCTCGCGGCCCATGTCGCGCTTCACTTTGGCGAGCGCTTCCGACATCGAATTACCCTGAAATGTTCGCAAATTCATCGCTTAACACCACCACTCCCTGTGAACGGACTTCCACGCCACGAACGATCTCGTTGTAGCCCAGAACGGCCACGTGCGGCATCACGGGCTCGATCATCCGACGCACCCAGGCCCGAACCTGCGGCGAGCACAGCAGCGCTGGGGTCTTGACCCCATTTCGCAGCGCCGCCGAAATCTGGTCGCGGATCGCCTCGACCAACCGCGTCTGCGTCTGCGGCGGGAGCGTGAGGTACGTGCCGTGATCCGTACGGTCGAGGTGCGCGTTGATGAGGTCCTCGACCTGCGGATCGAGCGTGACGGCCCCGATGGCGCCGTCGTCGCCGCGGTAGGTGGTGCAGATGTTTCGCGCGAGGGCGTGGCGCACGTACTCGGTGAGGACGTCGAGGTCCTTCGTGCGCGACGCCCAGTCGCTGAGCGTCTCGATGATCGTCTCGAGATCACGGACCGACACCCGCTCGCGCAGCAGGTTCTGCAGCACCTTCTGCAACTCGCCGGTCTTCATCTGCTCGGGGATGAACTCCTCGACCAGCTTGGGCGACCGCTCCTTCAGCGCGTCGATCAGGCGGGTAACCTGCTGGCGCGTCAGGAGTTCGGCGGCGTGCTGCTTGATGACCTCGGTCAGGTGCGTCGCGAGCACGCTCGAGGGCTCGACCACCGTGTAGTTCCGGTGCTCGGCCTCGTGCCGCTGCGACTCGGGGATCCAGAGCGCCGGCAGGCCGAAGGCCGGCTCGCGGGTGTCGATGCCGCTGAGCGGCGACGAGACCATCCCCGAGTTGATCGCCAGGAGATGGTCCGGCATCAGTTCGCCGCGGGCGGCCTCGAGTCCCTTGATCTTGATGACGTACTGGTTGGGCGCCAGGCGAAGCTGGTCGTGAATGCGAATGGGCGGGACGACAATGCCGAGGTCCGTCGCGATCTGCTTGCGGATGTTCGTGATGCGGTCGAGCAGATCGCCCCCCTGCTTGCGGTCCACCAGCCGGATCAGCCCGTACCCCACCTCGAGTTCCATCGGATCGACGGCGAGGAAGGACTCGACCTTTTCGGGTTTGTGCGCCGCTTCCACCTTGGCCTTGGCGGCCTCGACGGCGGCGGTCGCAATCCGGGCGCGGCTCAGCAGGTAGGCCATGCCGGCACAGCTGCCGCCGAGCAGAATCAGCGGCACTTTCGGCATCGGCGTCAGCGCAAGCATCGCCAGGAAGGCCGCCGCCAGCGCCAGCGCCGTCGGCCGCGAGGTCACCTGCGCGATGATCTCCTCGCCAAGGTCCTTCTTCGCATTGCTCCGCGTGACCAGCATGGCGGCGGCAACGGACACGATGAACGCCGGTACCTGCGCCGCAAGACCCTCGCCGATCGTCAGCTTGGTGAAGACCCGCAGGCACTCCATCAGCGAAAGCGGCGGGTTCAGTTCGACCATGCCGACATACAGCCCGCCGAGGACGTTGACGAACGTGATGACGATGCCCGCCACGGCGTCGCCCCGCACGAACTTGCTGGCGCCGTCCATCGCCCCGTAGAAGTCGGCCTCGTCGCTGATCTCCTGGCGGCGTCGTTTGGCCTCAGCCTCGTTGATGATGCCGGCGTTCAGGTCGGCGTCGATCGCCATCTGCTTGCCGGGCATGCCGTCGAGGGTGAAGCGCGCGGCCACCTCGGCGATGCGCGTCGCGCCCTTGGTGATCACCACGAACTGGATCACGATGATGATGAGGAAGATGATCACGCCGACGGCGAGCGACCCCCTCGCGACAAACTCGCCGAAGGTCTGGATCACGTGCCCGGCCGCCGCCGTCCCGTGCTGCGCATTGGTGAGGATCAGCCGCGTCGAGGCCGTGTTCAGCACCAGGCGGAACAGCGTCAGCGACAACAGCGCCGACGGGAACACCGAGAACTCCAGCGGGCTGCGCATGTACATCACGGTCATCATCACAAGGGCCGAGATCGTGATGTTCGTGATCAGGAGGATGTCGAGGAGCCACGTGGGCAGCGGGATGAGGATGACCATCAGCAGGCTGCCCGCGGTCACGGGGAATATCAGGCCGCGGTACTGCGACAGGAAGCGGTAGGGCCGTGACTGTGAGAGTGTCGCGATCGCCATCCGTCGGTCCGTTCGTCCGTTCGTCTGGAACCCGGTTGCTCCGGTACCTGTTTACCCGGTCGCTCAGGCCGGAACGGCCGCACGGCGCGGCGTTCGGCCCGTCAGCTCGTACACGTATGCCAGAATCTCCGCCACCGCCCGGTAGAACCGCGGCGGGATCTCCTGGCCGACCTCGACCTCGCGGAACAGGGCCTGTGCGAGCGGCCGACGTTCCACGATGGGAACGCCGTGCTCGATCGCGATCTTGCGGATCTGCGCCGCCATATAATCCTTGCCCTTGGCGACGACCCTGGGCGCCGGCATCGTCGCCTCCTCATACTGGAGCGCGACGGCCAGTTCCGTCGGGTTCGTCACCACGACGCTCGCCTTGGGCACGGCGGCCCGGATCCGCTGCGTCGTCAGGTTCACCTGGATCTGACGGCGCCGCTGCTTCACCTGCGGATCGCCCTCCATGCTCCGCCACTCCTCCTTCACCTCCTCCTTGGTCATCCGCAGGTCGCGTTCAAACTTGTACCTGTGGTAGATGTAGTCCACGATCGCCAGGACGAACAGCACAATCGCCAGCCGCAGCGACAGGGAGAACAGGAGTTCGCCGAGCAGCGCGGCAATGGACCAGTGGCCCATGCCGGCGGCGCTGACGACCAGGGCGTAGCGGGTCTTCAGCGTGTGGTAGGCCACGGCGCCGACGATCACCATCTTCAGCACATTCATGCCGAGCTGGACCACGGAATGGATCGAGAAGAGCCGCGAGAAGCCCGCCACGGGGTTGAGCTTCGCGATGTTGGGCGTCACGGGCTTGAGCGTCGGGTGCCAGCCCACCTGAACGAGTTGTGCGACAACGGCGGCCGCCACGACACCCAGCAGCAGGGGAACCATCGAAGACGCCAGCATCGTCATGACCCGCAGGCTGACCGCCGGCAACTGGTCCGGCAGGGGCAGCGGGGCGTCCGTCCCGCCGAGGCAATAGCGGAGCGCCTCCATCATCCGGGCCATCATCGGCCGGGCCGTGTAATGCAGGGCGATCAGCCCGGCCAGGAGGACCACCGCGGCGCCGAGGTCCGGGCTCCGCGCGACCTGCCCCTGGTCGCGGGCCTCCGCCCGCCGACGCGGGGTTGCGGGTTCCGTCCTTTCCTGTGCCGAATCAGGCATCGCTCACACCACAGCCGGCGCGCCGCTCAGACGCGCGGCGCATTCAAGAGCCCCCGGATCGAATCGAACACGCTTGCGAACGCCCCCTCCAGCGCGGACGAGGCCAGCGGAAACGTCCCCAGGAAAACGACGATGGCCACGACGATCTTGATCGAAAAGCCGACGCTCAGGACGTTGAGCTGCGGGACCGTCCGCGCGAGGAGGCCGAGCGCCGTCGCCGTCAGCAGCAGGGCGATGATCGCCGGCGCCGCCAGCTGCAGGCTCAGCACGAACGACTCCGCGAGCAGACCCGCAAGCGCGTCACACACGGTCGCGTCCGGCCGGAACCCCATCGACGGCACGGCGGCGAAGCTCTCGAGAAGTACGCGCACCAGTTCACGCTCGCCGCCGATGGCGAGAAACACGAGGCCTGCGATGATGAAGAAGATCTCGCCGAGCACGGAGGCCCGGCTGCCCGTCATCGGGTCAAGCACCTGCGAAATCGCCAGGCCCGCCTGCTGCTCGACCACAAGCCCCGTCAACTGCGTCGCGGTCAGAACCAGATTCGCCCCCAGCCCCAGCGTGGCGCCGATCGCGAACTCGCCGAGCATCCCGAGGATCGCATCGCCGAGCGTGAGCCCCCCCTGGACGTACGGCGAGACCGAGGGAAACACCGCCAGCGTCATGGCCATGACGAAGTACGCACGCACGGCGCGCGGGATCACCGGCGTGCTGAACACGGGCGCGGCGATCATCAGGCCCGCGAGGCGCGCGAGGACCATGGCGAACGCCGGCAGCAGACTCCAGTAATCCAGCAGCGAAAGCGCCATCGTCACCCGCGTCAGAACGGCGGCTCGCCCAGCAGCAGCCGCGTGAACTCCACCAGCCGCGCGGCAATCCACGGAACAAAGAACACGGCCGCCACGGCCATCGCCACGATTTTCGGCACGAACTGGAGCGTCTGCTCCTGCAACTGCGTGACGGCCTGAAACAACGCCACCACCAGCCCCACGACCAGGCCGCACGCCATCACCGGCGCGGACAGCACCAGCACCATCCACAACGCCTCGCGGCCCAGGTCGATCGCGGTTCTCAGTTCCATGCTCTTCGTCGCCCCCTTACCCGAAGCTGCTCAACAACGACCCCACGACCAGCTGCCACCCGTCCGCCAGAACGAACAGCAGGATCTTGAACGGCAGCGAGATCAGGACCGGCGGCAGCATCAACATGCCCATCGACACCAGCACGGACGCGATGACCATGTCGATCACCAGGAACGGCAGATAGATCCGGAACCCCATCACGAACGCCGTCTTGATCTCGCTCATCACGAACGCCGGAAGCAGCGAAAACGTCGAGACCTCGGACCGCCGCAGGACCGTGTCGCCCGGGACGGGCCCCTTCAACGCGTGCTCGTGAAACAGGTAGATGCTCTCCTCGTTGCCCGCGCGTTCGATCTGATCGAACATGAAGGCCCGCAGGTGCCCCATGCTCACCTCGAGGGCCCGCCCCTGCGTCATGTCCGGGTTCCCGTCGAGCCAGGGCTTGAGCGCCTCCGTGTAGACCCGCTCCCAGGTCGGCGCCATCACCGCGAACGTCATGAACAGTGACAGGCCCACGAGCACCTGCGACGGCGGCAGGCCCGGCACGCCGATCGCCTGGCGCAACAGCGACATCACGATCACAATCCGCGTGAACGACGTGGTCAGGATCAGGATCGCCGGCGCCAGCGACAGCAGCGTCAGCACGATGAGGATCTGCAGCGTGGAGCTGATCCCCTCGCGCGTGCGGGCGGGCGCCGCCATGTTCCGCAGGTCGGGAACGCCGAGCGGGTTGTCGATCGGATGATCGCCGGCCGACAGGAGGGGCTTCGGCTCAACCGGCGCCGCGGGCGGGGGTGGCTCGGGCGGCGCGGCCGGCGTCTGGGCACGGGCGGGGCGCATCGCCGCCGTCATGGCCAGCGCAGCCGCCACCGGAATGCAAAGCCGGGACCGCGAACGAACTGTCGAGCCTCCATGCTCCCGCATCGCGCCACTCCGTAGCGCCGTCGCGAACGTCCACGTTCGCCTGCAACACACCCGGGCCGCCTCCGCGACCCGTGCCTCCCGCCCCCTATCGCGAACCTGCGAGGCTGCGAACGCGGCTCAGCAGCCCGCGCAGCTCCTGCCGTGCGGCCAGATACGACGGCTCCCCGCCGCTCGCGGTCGGAGCCGTCCCGTCCTCCGCGGCATCGGGACCCTCCGCCGGCTGATAGGCCGACGCCTCGCGCAGCACATCCTGCTGAAACGCGCTCAAGGCCGAACCCGCTTTCATGCCGGCCGACCGCCCCACGATCAGAGCAACCTCGTCCGGATCCACGATCGTATCCAGGCTGGTCACACGATCCGGCGCCAGGCCGACGAGGACGACTCGCCGGCCCACCTTCAACAGCACCACACTCTGGCGAGGCGAGAGTTGCTGTCTCGCCAGCACCTCGATCACGCCCTGGCCGCCGAAACTCCGCCGCCACTGCGACGGAAGCAGCCGCCTCGCGGCTACCGCCAGCCCGCCGATCAGCATCAAGACCAGCAACAGGGGCACCAGCCCCCGGATTCGATCCATCCAACCGCCCTGGCCCGTGAGCCCCCCCATGCGTGCGGTGCCGGCGGTCGCCCCCCCCTTCGACGCGTCCCGCGCGGGCCGTCGTTCAACGACGCGATCTTCCGCGCCCGGCGCCGGCGGCTCCGGCAGGAGCATCTGCGCGCCCTCCGGCAGCGCAGACCGGTTCGCGACGACCTTCCCGCCCTGCCTCGCGACATCCGCCGGCCGCGTCGTCGGCCCTTCGGCCGACGAGACCCCCAGGACGGCAGCCAGCATTACGACGGACAGGCTCGCGAACATATCAGGCCACATCCTCCACGGGAGACAGGATCTCATTGATCCGCACGCAGAAGTTGTCGTTCAGAACCAGCACCTCGCCGCGGGCGACAAGGCGCTCGTTGACCAGCACGTCCACCGGGTCGCCCGCCAGCTTGTCGAGTTCGACGACGGAGCCCTGCGTCAGGCGCAAGACATCCTCGACGAACATGCGGCTTCGCCCCAGCTCGATTTTCACATGGAGATCGACGTCCCGCAGCAGGTCGATGTTCCGCGCGGCGCCCCCATCGGGCTCCTCGCCGCGCGCCAGATCAGGCAACGGGATCGCCTGTGCCGCGGGGGGCGGGGCCGGAGCCGGGGCTGGCGGCGGGGCCGGAGCCGGGGCCGGGGCAGCGGCCTTTTCCTCTTCGATCGCGGCAGCCATCATGGCAGCGGCGGCGTCGAACGGCTTTCCCGCCGCATCGACGCGGGTATCGGGTTGCGGCGCCGCCGCCTCAGCAGCAGGAGGCTCCGCGGAAACCGCCGCGCCGCCATCGACCACGCCGAGCGCCGCGTCGATGTCGGCTTGCGACAGAGGGCCGCTACTTTCAGCGTCACTCATTGGATCCCTGCCTCATCCCTAGCATCGGTCCGCGCCCTCCTGGCGCCGCGATCCAATTCCGGTCAACCGTCGGCACTGTACCACATCAGCGACGGGATCAGGATTTCCTGCACCCCGTTGTTCTCGCCCAGGGCCGCGTCCACCTCGTGCTTGATCTGCCGACGTAGCGTCTCGAGCCCCGGTTCCTTGAAGAACTGTGGATCGGCCGCGCGAATCACCTTCGTCATCCGGTCTTCGATGGTGGCCTTTTTCTCTTCCACCAGCTTCTGCACCGGCTCGACCTTGTCCCCGGCGACCCGACCGTATACCTTCACATCGTAGATGATGTTCCGGCCCGTCCGGTCGTTCATGGCCCGGAACTGGGCCACGACCACTTCCTTCTCGGTCGGCGCGGGCGGCGCGCCGTGCCCCTTGCCCGCTTCCCCGAAGCCACCTCCCCCCTCCAGCCCTGCGGCGCTCGCCGGCACAGGCGTCGAACCGGCCAGGAAACGGGTCGCGACGAAAATCGCCACCCCTTCCACGATCATCACGCCGCTGATTAACCCGATGATCGCGAATTTCTTTTTTCCGCCGCCCGGCTTCGGCGCGGCATCCTCACGCGCTTCTCGTTCTGCCGGCTTCTGGTCAGCCATGCCGATTCTTCCTTTCCGATTGCAGCCTGTACCGCGGGCCACTCGCAAGGCCGGCACCGCGGCACTTCGCGCGCACCCAGCCGCGCGCGCCGTAACCACGCACCCCGACCCGATGTCCCGCCACTATCTGCAATCGGTCTATCGGCAGCCCGCATTGAGGCGCAACCGCTCCGCCAACGCCAGCGGAAACAGGATACCCGCAGAAACAGCCGACGCGCGCGCGACGACACGCGGCGCCACCGGTTTTATCGGACGAGAGCAGGGCGTCTCCGGTCTGTGTGGCGTCCTGGCGGCGCAGCGTCGCCTGCCAGCCCGACCGGATACGGGTGATATGGACCATGATGTCTGCGGCCTCCTGCCTTGGCCTCGATCCGCGAGGCCTCGCGTCCTGCGTCACACCCCGTCGCATCTGCGCTCGGCAGCGTCCCACCACTTACGGCCGAAACGCCCGAACCGCCCGCCCATAATCGATTGCCCGCCGGACCACCTCGTCCATGGGTTCTTTCACGATGAGCGTATCGCCGTTGATCAGGGTCACCGTGGTATCGGGGCGCTCCTCGATCGTACGGATCAAATCCGCATTGAGGACAAACTGCTTACCGTTCAAACGAGTCAACTGGATCAACTCTATCGCTTCCTGCGAAAGCCTGGTCCTTCAGCGTTTATCGGGCCACCGAGAGCAATTGGTTGAGCAGATCGTTTGAGGTCGAGATCACCCGGCTGGCGGCGGAAAAGCCCGTCGTCGCGGTGATAAGTCCGATAAACTCGCGAGAGAGGTCCACGTTACTCAGCTCCAGCGACCCCCCGAGAATCCTCCCCGCTCCCAGTGTCATCGGTGCGGTTATCACAGGGATGCCGGAGTTCGGCCCCGCGATGTAGAGGTTGCGCGCCATGGCCACCAAGCCCTCGGGGTTGCTGAAGGTAGCCATCGCCACCTGTCCTAGCGTCCTTGTCAGACCATTGGTGAAATTTCCGCTGATGATGCCGTCATTGCCGATCGAGAAGCTGGTGAGCGTTCCTGCCGGAAAACCGTCTTGATTCGACATCAGGAACGTGGATATCGCTTCGTGGCTCGAAAAGGCTGTCATGTTGCTGAAATCCAGTGCAAAGACGAGCGGTGTCGCCGCCCCCGTGCCAGCCCGGTCGAGCGTGATCTGGTCATTGGTGGCACTCTTGTACTTGCCTTCAGTCGTGAACGCGATCCTGCCGTTTCGCAGGACGCGCGACGAATCCGAATCGTCCTTGGAACTGGCGAAAAACCGCCACGCGTTTCCGGTATCCGCTTTTGATTCCAGCACGGCTGTGAGATCGACGCGCACCTCGGTCCCGAGCGAGTCATAGATGAGCAGGCTCGTGTAGGCGCTGTCACCATTCGCCTCGTAGGGCCGATCCAGCGCGTCGGTCGGAATCGTGAACGCGAAAGGATCCTTGTTGTTCGCGTTGGTGGAGGCGATCGCACCGCCCTTGATGGAAAGGCGGTTGTCCCTGCCGATGTTGCCTTCGATAACGATGGTCCCGGCCGGCGGCACGCCGACCGCGCGGGCCTCCTGGCCGGCCGTCGGGTTCGCCGGGTCCGGAGCAGAGCCGTCGGACACCCACCAGCCGGGATGGTTGACCGGTGAGTTGGTGGTGTCGATCGCCGCCTTGTCGCTCAGGAAATTGAGGAAGTCGGCCAGGGTGCTGGTGGCGGTCACCGTGAATGTCGCGGTGGGGATGTCGCGTTCGCCCTTCTTCACCTTGGACAGTGTGACCTCGTCGCCGACGGCAAACAGCGGGTTGGCGACGGAGACGGCGGGGTCGTAGAGGTTCGTGAGGAGCGTGCCGGACGTGGCTGCGGCGCCGCCCGCCTGCGTCAACGGCTGGGAGAAGAGGATCGTGCCGCGCGTGCCCACCTCTCCCGGAAACAGGTTGCCGCTCATCTCGACGTTCTCCGTGGGGCGAGCGGTCGCCGCGGCCCCCACGGGAATGAGCAGGTTCCCGATGGTGCCCGGAATGATGTTGTAGTCGGAATCCACGGCGTAGCCTTGAACGAAGGCCCCGTTCTGATTCACGAGGTAGTTCGAGGCGCTGAGTTTGAAGGAGCCGTCACGCGTGTAGTATCGCGAGCCCTCGGCGGTCTGAACGACGAAGAACCCGGTCCCGTCGATGGCGAGATCCGTCGGCACGCCCGTCGTCTCGATCGAGCCCGGGGTGAAGGTGCGCTGAATACTCCCCAGCAGCGAACCGAGGCCGATCTGCATGGGGTTCGTGCCGCCGCTGCTCGGCGACGGCGGCGTGCCCTGCGACAACGTCTGCGAAAACTGCGTCTGGAACATGCTGCGGCTGCTCTTGAACGCCGTCGTGTTCACATTCGCGATGTTGTCGCCGATCGTATCAATCCGCTGCTGGTTGCTGTTCAGTCCGGACAAGCCGGTGTAAAGAGCCGATGTCAGACCCATGGTCCATGCCTCCCTGGTTTACGCAACAGACTCCTGCGCCGCCGACCCTCGCCGCCCCTAACGCGTGACGCCCTGCTTCGACGCCGCGGCCGACAAGCCGACGAGGAGTGGTTTGCTCGCCGCCGTCGTCTTCGAAGTCGGCGCGCTCACCGTCACAACGCCGCCCAACGCCAGACTCTCCCCTGTATCGAGGTCCAGAACCGGCTGGCCGTCGTCGGCAAAATGGACTCCCTGCACGGTCCCCTTGACCGCCACATCCTTGCCTTCCGCGTTTTTGGTCACGCCGGTCACGTACTTGCCGATCATGGCGGTGAGCCCGCCCACGTACTGCTGGTCAACGACATCGGTCAGGTTCTTCAAGGGCAGGCTGTCGCCGCTGGCCAGTTCCAGGATGGGGTCGCCCTTGCTGGTGAAGCGAACGCCGCCGACGAGTCCCTTCAGCGTCGTGGTGGTTCCGTCCTGGGCGGTGACCGTGCCGGTCACATACTTGCCGATGAGGGCCGCTGCCCCGCCGAAGCGCTGCTGCTCGGTCAGGCTCCGCATCGAGTCGGTCAGCGTGACCGACATTTCCATGTTGCGGATCTGCGCCATCTGCGAGAGCATCTGCTCGTTGTCCATCGGCTTGAACGGATCCTGGTACTGCAGCTGCTTGATGAGCAGCTTGAGAAAGTCATCCGAGCCGACGGCCGACAGGCCCTGTCTGGCCGCGCTGCCGGTTGTCCCCGTCGAAGTCGCGCCCACGGTTGCCGAAACGTCCATGATACGTCCTCCAATCCGTCAGAGAACCTTTTTCGATCCATCGGCCCGCCGCCTGCGGGCCGCTCAAACCAGTACATTCACCGACGTCGGTGTCACCCATGCCGCCGGCCCAACCCTCTGCCCTGCCCGCTCCTGCCGTGCGTCTTGCGCGTCCGGCAGGTCGGAATAGCCGACGTCAACCGGCCCATCGGCGCTCGCATCCGTCTCGCCGCGTGCCAGCCATGACGACGGCTCGTGCTGCCGCCACTGTTCCGCCATGCCCTGGTCGTCGGCCCGCTGCTGCCCGCCGTCGCGATGGCCGTCGCCCGACTCGTGCGCATTGGGCGAGGGTGACGGTGACCGCGGCTCGATGTCCACCCGGTCAAGCGTGATGCCGTGCCGTGCCAGCGCCTCGCGAAGATCGCCAAGCCGGGAGTGCAGCAGATCCCTCGCCGCCGCCGTCTCGGCCTGGATCTGGATCGAGAGCACATCGTTGCGGAGTCTGGCATCGAGCTGAATCTGCCCCAACTCGGGCGGGTCCAGCCGGATCGTGACGGACGAGTTCCTGGCGCCGATGTTCGATCGCACGAGTTCCGCCACACGGCCGACGTTCGCCGCGGCGTCGTCCGCTGTGGATTGCGTTCGCGCAAGGATCTCGCCAAACGACTCCGCCTTCGCCGGCCCGGCGTGCGGTCCTGTGGTACGGCCGCCGACGGCCGTCCAGTCGGCGCGGGCGACCGCCGCGTCGCCCGCCGAAGAGGCCGGTTTCGGCCCGGCAGCTTCATCGCCCGATGCCCTGCCGCCCGCGGCGCCCGTCGCCCCCGAACCGGGCGACGCCTCGCCGGCAATTCCGGCCGCGAGGGCCACGAGTCGAGCCAGATCGCCGCCGGAGGATGCGCCGCCGGCAGCCGGCTGGAGCGGAAGCCCGGCGTTCTCCGCCGTGGCCTTCGACGCCAATGCCGTAGCCGCCAATCCGCCGGACGACGAACCCCGTCCCTGTGCCGCCCCCGCCGTTTTCGTCGGATCCAGGAGGCCCGCCGATGCGGAGGACGCGCCGGCGGTGCCGGGCGGATCCAGTGACGCAACGGCCGTGGGCGAAGCCGTCGAGCCGTCCGCGACGCCGCGGGCCGTCGCACCGTCCGCCCCCGTCTGCACCGCCGCCCCCACGAGGGTCGCCCCGACGCCCATCGAGGTCAGGCGACGAAGCCACTCCTCACAGCCGTCGGCCTGCGCGTCGCCGGACTCCGCATCATCGCGTTCGTCGGATGCCGGATCGTTCCGGTCCTCGGCGCCGCTCGCGCTCTGCGCAGAGGCGCCGGCGTCTGACGGGCTCGCCTCGCGCGGCTCGGGATCGTCGCCGACCCTGGTTCGATCCGCCGCCTGCGCCGCGTCCGCGTCGTCAACGAAAGCCTGCGAGGCCTCATCGTCGCGGGATTCCTTCGGACGCTGCCGGACCTTGTCGGGCCGCGACGCCTTTTCGGATGGCGAGGATTGCGACGACCGGGCCGACCCGTTCGCATCACCGTTGCGATTCGACCGCGACGTCTTCTGCGACCGGTCGCCGCGTACGGCGTTCGTCTGTGAATCCAGATGCGCCTTGGCCAGCACGCCGTGAAAGGATGAGCTGCGTTTGCCGGGGCGCGTCACGAGCGCGCTATCCATCCCGGCGGGACGCGCCGTGGGAATGGCCAGCGCCCCCTGCCTCCCGCGCGGAACGTCCGACACCCCGGCAGTCGCCGGGTCGAGCGTCTTGAGGACCGACATGCGTCAACCTCCTGTCGGTGGGGTTGGGCTCGCACCCGTCGCCTCCGCGCCGGACTGCCCCGAGCCGGCCGTCGTGGCCTGCTCGCTGTTGAGTTTCTCAATCTGGTCCAGGATCCTCCTGGCCCATTCCATCTCCTCGACGGCTTTGCACGAGTCAAAGATCTTCTTTGTCCGCGCCGGCTCCATGGCCATCACCAGGCGTACGGCGTGGGTCTCTTTCTGCATCATCAGAAGCTTTCGCGCCCGCACCGGATCGATCTGGCTCAACACCTCCAGCTCGCGGGCGAACCCGTCCTGCATCTGCTGCTCGCGGAACCGCCGTTCGCGGTCGGCGAAGGCCTTGTCGCGCCGGTCAATCTCTTCGAGCTTGCGGACAACGTCCAGTTGAATCGACTGATTCAGCCGGGCGCGGTCCTCGAGTTCGCGCTTCTGGCGCTCGACGATCAGCGCGGCGAGTTCCTGCTGCTCCGAGCTTCGCGCAATCTGCGACGTGGCACTCTCCGGCCGGGCGGTCGTCGCCACGGGCTGCGTCGTCGGCGCGGGGGCGCCCGGGGCCTCGCCGCGAAGGACGGCGGCGATCTGCTCGATCCGCTCACGATTCAGGCGGCCGCGGGCAAACAGGTAGCCCGCGAACCCAACCGCCGCGAGCAGTTGGACCAGGGCCACCAGCGAAACCAGCCTGTACACGCGTTTCATCGCCCCGCGGTCTCCACAACCTCGACTGCCTCAAGCAGTGCCTCGCGGCGTCGCAGCAGGTGCCGCGTGGTGCTCAACTCGTCGGCCTCGATCACCTCGCGGCGGTCCAGCTCCTTGTTGTACCGCTCCAGCTGCCGTTCCTTCAGTTTCTCCAGGACCTTCTTTTCCTTGGACGCATGGGCCAGCACGGCCCGCTCCTGCGCCAGGTGCGCCTCGAGCACGTGCAGGCGGCCCTCCGCCTCCAGCCGGCCGCGGCGAAGGTGCGTCAGCCAGTGCCGGTTCCGCGCGAGGTTCTGCACATCAATCGACGCACGCCGGGTCTCCTGCCGCATCGCATCAATCTGGTCCTCAATGCGGGCATCGAGCGTGCCGATCTCGTCGCGCACGCGCGTGATCTGCCGCAGCCGCTCGGCCACGATGCGCTTGTGTTTCTCCTCGCGCTGACGACGCACCTTCAGGAGCGTCTCCAGCCGGAATACGAACCGCTTCGCCATCACTGCTCTCGCCTGGCCGGCCCTGAACCCGGCTCTCTCGCCCGGACCGCATCAGCGGCCCGCGGCGGCCGCCGGCCGCCGACCACTCTCCGCGCGAGCCGCCTCGCGCCCGCCCTTGTTCAGCCGCTGCTCAATCTGCTCCAGCTGCTGGCCCAGTTGCAGAAGCTGCCGCTCCGCCGCTTCGAACGTGACGCGCTCCTCGACCCGCTGCCGCAGGAACGCGTCGATCAGCGGTTTCGCCTGCACCGCCAGATCGAACTGCGGATTCGTGCCCACGGCATAGGCGCCGATGTTCACGAGGTCCTCGATCTCCTGCCAGGTCGCGAGGATCCGCTGGACGCGCCGCGCCGCGGCCTGGTGTTCGTCGCTGACAACGTCGACCATCACGCGGCTGATGCTCTCGAGGATGCCGATCGCCGGGTAATGCCCGCGGTTCGCGAGCGGGCGGCTGAGCCACACATGCCCGTCGAGGATTCCGCGGACGGCGTCGGAGATCGGCTCGTTGAAGTCGTCGGCCTCGACGAGGACGGTGTAGAATCCGGTGATGCTGCCCCGGCTCGTGCGCCCCGCGCGTTCGAGCAGCTGCGGCAGCAGCGCGAAGACGCTGGGCGTGTAGCCCTTCGTGGCCGGGGGCTCGCCCGCCGCCAGCCCGATCTGCCGCTGCGCCATGGCCAGCCGCGTGATGGAATCCATCAGCAGCAGAACGTCCTTGCCCCGGTCGCGGAAGAACTCGGCGATCGCCGTCGCCACGAACCCGGCGCGGACGCGCAGCACCGGGGATTCGTCCGACGTGCTGACGACCAGCACCGTCTTCCGGCGTCCTTCCGGACCGAGGTCCTTTTCGATGTAATCGTTCACTTCACGGCCGCGCTCGCCGATCAGGGCCATGACGGTCACGTCGGCCGACGTGTACCGCGAGATCATGCCGAGCAGCACGCTCTTGCCGACGCCCGTGCCGGCGAACAGCCCGAGCCGCTGCCCGCGGCCCGCGGTGAGCATCGCATCCATCGCACGGATGCCGGTGCCCAGCGGATCGCGGATGCGCGGTCGCGACAGGGCCTCCGGCGCGGTGCGGTACAACGGGTAGAAGTCCTCGGCGTCCACGCGCGGCCCTTCATCAACCACCTCCCCGAACCCGTTCACCACGCGCCCGAGCAGCGTTTCGCTGACGCCGACCTGCGCCTGGCCCGCCAGGCACACCACGCGATCGCCGCGGGCCACGCCGAGGGCATCGGCCAGCGGCATCAGCAGCGCCTGGCGTTCGCGGATGCCGATCACCTGCGCCGGGAGCCCGCCGCCCGTGCGCCGCTCGATGCGGCACATCGAACCGATCTGCACGGGGAGATCGTTGACCGCGATCGTCAGCCCCGTAAGGTCGGCGATGCGTCCGGCCGCCTCGACGACCGGGGCGTTGCGAATCAGCTCGATCTCGCGGTCGAAAAGGTTCATTCGTCGCGTCTCGCCGATTCCGTCCGGGGCCCGACCAGGAGTTCCGCAATCCGGTCAAGCTGTGTTTCGAGTGTTGCGTCCACGCGGCCCTCGGCCGTCGTCACGATGCAGCCGCCGGGCGGCACGGACGCGTCCGCCATCAGGCGGACGTGCCGGCGTTCGCGGACCGCCTCGGCCAGTCCCTGGGCGAAGGCCTCCATCGTCGCCAGGTCGGCGGGGTTCACGCGCAGAACCGCATCGCTCTGCGGCGTGATCAGCGAGAGCGCCTCCGCCGCGTTCTCGGCCGCGATCGCCCCCGTCTCGCCGGGGACATCCGCGAGGCGTTTCACCACGCGCCGGCCGATCGCGAGGGCCAGTTCCACGGCATCCGTGCGGGCGGCCAGCAGGAACCGCCGCTTCTTCTCGTCGAACTCGGCCAGAGCCCTGTTGAGGGCCTCGACCAACGTCGCCTGCTGTGCGGCGAACGCGGCGGACGCCTCGGCGAATGCCTGTTCCCGCCCGGCCTGCCGCCCCTCCTCGAGACCTTTCGCGTAGCCTTCCTTGTGCCCCAGGGCACGCGCTTCCTCGCGGATCCGGGGCGCCTTCCGCTCCGCCTCCGCGACGAGCTGCTCGGCCTGCCGGCGCGCGGTCTCCACAAGCCGCGTGGCCTCCGCCTCGTAATCCGTCAGGCGGAACGACTCGAAGGCCGGCGTCGCCGGGCCCGTCATCCGTTCGCTTTTCAGGATCGCGCCCATGCTACACAACCAGTTCTTTCTCGCCTCCGCGCCCGGCGATCACGATCTCGCCGGCATCCTCGAGACGGCGAACCACGTCCACGATCTTCTGCTGGGCCGTTTCCACGTCGCTGACACGGACCGGCCCCATGTACTCCATGTCTTCCTTGATGAGCTGCGCCGCGCGCTCGGACATGTTCTTGAAGATCTTCTGCTTCAGCTCTTCGCTCGCGGTCCGCAGGGCCAGCGCCAGGTCGTCGTTGTCGATCTCCTTCAGCACGGACTGGATGCCCTTGTCGTTGACCAGCAGGATGTCCTCGAACACGAACATCAGACGCCGGATCTGCTCGACGAGGTCCGGGTCCTCGCTCTCGAGAGTCTCGAAAATCGCCTTCTCGGTGGAGCGGTCGGCCAGGTTGAGGATCTCCGCGACGGCCTCGACGCCGCCGACCTTCTGGAACCGCTGCGACACGATGCCCGAAAGCCGTTGTTCGAGCCCCCGCTCGACCTCCTTAATGACCTCGGGGCTCGTCTGCTCCATGTTCGCCACGCGCGTGACGACCTCGATCTGCTTCGCCGGCGGCAGGCCGACGAGGATCTCCGCCGCCTTGCCGCTCGGCAGGTGCGCGAGGATCAGCGCAATCGTCTGCGGATGCTCTTCCTGGATGAACGTCAGGAGGTTTTCGCTCTCGGCCTTCTGAAGGAAGCTGAACGGCTGCTGGTGAACCTGGTGCTCGATCTGCTCCATGATCCGGGCCGCGTCGTCCCGCGGCAGCGACTTCTGCAGGAGCGCGCGGGCGTAATCCAGCCCGCCGGCGTCCACGTACTGCCGCGCCAGCACGAGGTTGTAGAACTCCTCGACGATGGTGTTGCGCCTGACCGCCGGCACGTCCTTCAGCGAAGCGATCTCGCGCGTGACCTCCTCCACGGTGTCGCGGTCCAGCTTCCGCAGGATCAGCGAGGCCGTCTCGGGGCCGATGGCAAGGAGCAGGATCGCGGCCTTTGTCAGTCCGCTCGAACCTGCGTCTTCGGCCTGATCGGAAGTCTTCGCCTTTTTCGCCACAGGAACACCATTCGGCCCGGCCCCGCAAGGGCCGGCGGGCCGTTTCCGGTCTCCGCTACTTCGACGCCTCGACCCACCGCTTGATCAGTTGCGCGGCCACATCCGGGTCATCCTCGATGAGCTGCGACACCTGCTCGATCTGCTGCTGCGCCCGCACGGCATCCTCGTCCACCTCGCGGCCGACGAGCAACCCCTCGGTCACCTGCGCCTCGCCGACCGGCGGCCCCGCGACGAAGATCTCCGGCTCGAGGGGGCCGGCCGCCCCCTCGGCCGCCGAACGCCGCGCGCGACGCGCCGGCGGCTCGAGCCTGGGCGGCGGTTCCTCGCCCGGCAGGATCGGCGCCTCCGACGCATGGCGGACGATTCGCAGCATCATCACCAGGCCCGCAATGGCGAGCAGACCGAGACCGGCCTGCCCCGCGTACGCCTTGACGTACTCCACCGCCTCCCCGCCGATGCCCGCTGCTTCCGCCACGGCCAACCCCGGTAACGGCGTGTCATAGAACCAGTCCACCTGGATGTGTTCATCGGCAGGCGCGGCCGGATCGCCTGAGGGCGGCGGCGGGATGATGCCCATCGCCTGTTTCCGGATCCGGGCCAACTGGTCCTTGATCAGCGGATCCAGGTCCGTATCCTTGGGTTCCTTTCCTGCGTTGGCCTGTTTGAAGACCGCGACCAGATAACTGCGCGGGACGTTGATCGAAGCCCGCAGGCTCTTCAGGCCGTTCCGCATGCGATCGCTGCTCTCGACCGTCTTGTCCACGCCGCCGAGGTATTCCTCCGTCCCCGTGTTTTTCTCGGTCTTCTCGGCCGTGCCGCCCCCGCCGGCCGCTCGCGCCGTGTTGGCCACCACGCCGGGCGGGGCGCCGGCCGCGCCGCGATCCTGCGTCATGGTGTCCGTCTGCTCGCGGGTCTTGACAGGCTTGCCGTACTTTGTCGATTCCGTCGTCTTCGCCTCCGGATCCAGTTCCGCGTGAACGCCGACCAGAAGACCCGGAATATACGCAAAGGCATGGACCAGCTTCTGCGTGAAGTATTCCTCTTTCCTTCGTCGGTCGTCCAGATCGTCGAACGAACCCGGATCCGCCGGATCGGGAACGTTGTACGAACGACCGGTCGTCGCATCCGTCACGCCGACGTTCTTGATGTTGAGTCCCGCCACGGAGCGCGATACGAAACTCGCCAGGGCGAACACCTTCGCCTTGTCGAGTTCGGCCCCGGCCTTCATCTTGACGTAGATGCTCGCGGTCGGCACGGTGGCGGCGCGTCCGATGCCCCGCTTCTCGGACTTGTCAACGAAGACGCGGGCGTCGCTCACGCCCGTGAACTGCCGGACGACGCGGGCCAACTCGTTGCTGAGGGCCACCGAACGCCGCCAGGCCTGCTCGTCCATGTTGAGGAAGGGGCTCTGGTCCTTAATGAGCGACTCGAAGCTGACGGTGAGGTCGGCCGGCAGCGCCTGCTGCTCGCCGAGGCGGGCCAGCCACAGGGCCCTCGTGTCGGGGGCGACGTAGATGCGGTTCGCCCGGACCTCGTACTTCGCGCCGCCCGTATCGAGCAGCGTCTGCATGCGTCCCAGTTCGTCCGCCGTGAGGTCCTGCGGCAGCAACGCGACCATCTCCGGCGCCGCCGCCCACTGGAGCAGCCAGTACAGCGCCCCGACCAGCACGACCATGCACAGCCCGATGGCCGCGCGCTGCGAGAGGCTCAGCCCCTGCAGGTGGACCTTCGACTGCGCAACCATCCGTCTGAGGAATTCCATTTCCCAAAGCCTCCAGGCATCCGATGCCCGGGAGTCCGACACCGAGAACGGTCCTCGCCCCGCACCAACCCGGCGTCAGGATCCGGTCCGCAGCGCGAAACCCGCCGCGCCCCACCCGCCGATTACACCTGCATCTGACGAATCTCCTGGTACGCCTCCAGCAATTTGTTCCGCATCTCCATCAGCAGGCTGAACGCCACGTCGGCCTTTCGTGCCGCGCTGAATACCTCAGCGACGTTTGTCGTCTGACCCGTCGCCAGTCTTTCCACGCCCTGCGACGCCTCCTGCTGCAGGCGATTGACCTGGTCCAGGCTCTCCAAGAGCATGCTCTTGAAGCTGGGACCCGCCTTCGCGGACTCCGCCGCTCCGGTCGTTCGGCCCGCCGCACCGACGCCTTGAACGCCGGCCGGCCCCACCGGAGCGGCCAAACCCCGCGTCGGGTCAAACTGGATCGGACTGGGCATACTCCCACCTCAAGGGTGCGCCCCTTACGCGAGCAGGCGCAGCGAAGCGGAAATCATGTTCTTCGTCACATCCAAGGCGGTGACGTTCGCCTCATACGCACGGGACGCCTCGATCGCATCGACCATCTCCGTGGCCATGTCCACGTTGGGATACGCCACGTACCCGGCCTGCGGACCGCTGCGAATCGCGTCCGGGTGGTTCGGATCGTGAACAAGACGCGGCGGAGCCTGGTCCTCCTCGATGCTCTCCACATGGACCCCGGGCCGGCTCCGTTCACCGCTGCGCAGCCCGAACGACTCGGGAGCGCCGGGCGCAAACGTGACGAACTTCCGCCTGTACGGCCCCGCCTCGCCGTCGAGCCTTCGCGTCGAATAGGCGTTTGCAATGTTGCCCGCGATCACGTCCATCCGGGCCCGCTGGGCCACGAGGGCGGAAGTGCTGATATCGAGTGTGCCGAACATGGGCCTTGGTCCCTCAGGTCGTTGCTCCGTCAGTCCCTGAGCCGCTCGAGCCCTGTCGCCGGACAGAGCCGCCGCCGCTCAACGCACGGCTACCCGGTTCTTCCCCGTATGGCGGACATCAACGAATCGAAGCGGCTCCGAAGCAGTTCCGTGTAGGTCCGGTGCGCCAACGCGTTCTCCGCCAGCATCGCCATCTGCCGCTCCAGCTTCCCGTTCGTCCCGTCGTGAAACAGGATGTTCTCCGCCGGCTCCTCGCGCGGCGTCACGATGAGGTTCCCCGTCGGCCCCGTCCGGACCTCGGACGTCGGCGGAAGCGTGAGCGCGCCGGAAGGATCCTCCCTCCGGCGCGCCACTGCCTTTCCAAGGGCGTCCTGGAACGCGGCCGTATCCAGGTGCCTCGTTCGATAGCCCGGCGTGTCCGCGTTCGCGATGTTCTCCACGAGAACGCGATGCCGGGCTTCGGTAAACGCCAGTGCCTTCTCCAGCACCGGGAGCGTTCCGCGGCCAACCACGTCGGCAAACAACATCCATGCACCTCGGGCCGGCTCCGCCCGCCCTGCATCCAGCTACCTCACCGGCATTAGCAAACGCCGTGCCATTCGATATATCGCCCGCCCACGCGTTAAAATGGGCTATTTGGCTCGGGCCGCCGCGCACGACTTGCGACGCACGCGCAAATCCTGCCCTCAGCCCGCCCGCTTCCCCAAGCACTCGCTCATCGACTCTTCGTGCCATCGCTTCAGCTTCATTCCAAGCGTTCGAACGCCAATCCCCAGGGCCTTGGCCGTCTTCAACCGGTGTCCGCCGCACTCGTCCAGCGTCCGCAGGATCGCATCCCGCTCCAGATCCTCCAGAATGTGCCCGCGGCGCACTGTGGCCATGGAATCGCCGTGGTGCGATTCCGGTCGCGGCAGCCCGGCCAGCCACGGCCGTATTGTGGCGGCATCGATCCGCCCTTCGCGGACGAGCACCGACGCCCTCTCGCACACGTTCTGGAGTTCCCGCACGTTGCCCGGCCAGTCGTACTCGCGGAGGAGTGCGAGCGCCTCGGCATCGAAGGCCAGGCGTTCGCGGCCGTCTCGCCTGGCCGCCGCCGCCAGAAAGTGCGCCGCCAGCTCCGGAACGTCTTCGCGGTGCTCCCGCAACGGCGGCACCATGACCGGCAACACGCTGAGCCGGAAGAACAGGTCCTCGCGGAAGCGTTTTCGCTGCACCCATTCACGCAGGTCGCGGTTCGTGGTCGCGATCACGCGGACATCCACCTCGCGTGTCACGCTGCTGCCGACGCGTTCGAACTGCCGCTCCTGGAGGACGCGCAACAGCTTCGCCTGAAGCGCGAGCGAGATCTCGCTCACCTCGTCGAGCAGCAGGGTGCCGCCGTCGGCCAGCTCGAATCGGCCGCGCCGCAGCCGGTCGGCGCCGGTGAACGCCCCCTTCTCGTGCCCGAACAGCTCGCTCTCGAGCAGGTGCGCGGAGAGCGCGGCACAGTTGAGGCACATCATCGGCTTCTCGGCCCGGGGCGAGGCGGCGTGGATCGCCCGGGCCACGAGTTCCTTGCCGGTGCCGGATTCGCCC
>CAZUAI010000034.1:0-53183 GCA_964617875.1 uncultured Planctomycetales bacterium
GCGAACCCTACGATCCGCCGCGTAAGCCTGTCGAAATATGCAACGCTGGGGTGTATCCGCCCATCGTCCTGCGCGGCAACGACACGCAGGCGGAACGGACAACAGACAGCCCACTTGCATGCCGTATCCTCCTTCGCCGACAATCAACCCCGCGAAAGGAGTCTTCGCCCATGATCGTCGCACCGCCGGCAGACCATCGTGACCTTCACACGGCAGAACTGGACTGCGACCTGGCCGTTGTCGGCGGCGGGCTCGCCGGCACCTGTTGCGCGCTGACGGCCGCACGGGCCGGCGCGCGGGTCGTGCTCATCCAGGACCGACCGGTGCTCGGCGGGAACGCGTCGAGCGAGGTCCGGCTCTGGACGCTCGGCGCGACCGCCCACATGACCAACAACAACCGCTGGGCCCGCGAAGGCGGCGTCATCGACGAGATCCTCGTCGAGAACCTCTACCGCAACCGCGAGGGAAACCCCGTCCTCTTCGACACGGTCGTGCTCGAGAAAGTCGTCGAGGAGCCGAACATCACCCTGCTGCTCAATACGGCGGCCTTCGCGGTCGAGAAGAGCGGGCCGGACGCGATCCGCGCCGTCCGTGCCTTCTGCCCTCAGAACTCGACGATGTACCGTGTGAGGGCGCCGCTCTTCTGCGACGCCTCCGGCGACGGAGTCGTGGGTTTTCTGGCGGGGGCGGCGTTCCGCATGGGAGCCGAGTCGGCCGACGAGTTCGGCGAAAAGTACGCGCCGCCGAAGGCCTACGGCGAGCTGCTCGGCCACACGATCTACTTTTATTCGAAAGACACCGGCCGACCCGTGAAGTTCATTCCGCCGAGCTACGCCCTCAAGGACATCACGAAGATCCCCCGCTACCGCTCGTTCAACACGCACGACCACGGCTGCAGGTACTGGTGGATCGAATGGGGCGGCCGGCTCGACACGGTCCACGACACCGAAAAGATCCGCTGGGAGCTGTGGAAGGTGGTCTACGGCGTGTGGGACTACATCAAGAACAGCGGCAAGTTCCCCGACGCGGCGAACCTGACGCTCGAATGGGTCGGCCTGATCCCCGGCAAGCGGGAGAGCCGCCGGTTCGAAGGCGATGCGATGCTGACCCAGCCCGAGATCGTCGAGCGGCGTCGGCATGACGACGACGTCTCCTTCGGCGGGTGGTCCATGGACCTGCACCCGGCCGATGGGATCTACAGCCCCGAACACGGCTGCAGCCAGGTCCACGCCAAGGGCATCTACCCGATCCCCTACCGCTGCCTCTACAGCCGCAACATCGACAACCTGTTCCTGGCCGGCCGGATCATCAGCGTCTCGCACGTCGCGTTCAGCTCAACCCGCGTCATGGCCACCTGCGCCCACGCGGGACAGGCGGCGGGCATGGCCGCGGCGATCTGTGCGCGGGAGAAGCTCCTGCCGCGTGACCTCTCGAGGAAGCCGCGGATCGGGACATTGCAGCGCGAACTCGTGCGGGCCGGGCAGTTCATTCCCGGCGTTGCGCTCGATGACCCCGACGACCTTGTGCGGTCTGCGACGATCTCGGCGTCCGGATGGCTGAAGCTGGCCGACCTGCCCGATAACGGCCCCCTCCTGCCGTTGACACAACCGTGGGCGATGATGCTGCCGGTCCCCGCGGGCCCGATGCCGGCCGTCTCGTTCCTTGCCGATGCGGCCGAGGCCACAACGCTCCGCGTCGAGCTGCGCATCGCCGACCGCCCCGACAGCTACACGCCCGAACGGACCCTGGCCGCCGGGACGGTTCCGGTGTCCGCAGGGACGCGCCGGGCGGTCGAGGTGCGATTCGACGCCGTCATCGACCAGCCGCGTTATGTCTTCGTCTGCATCATGCCCGACAGGAACGTCTCGGTCCGCACAAGCCAGTGCCGCGTCACGGGCATTCTGGCGGTGACAACGCGATACGATCCGCCGCACGTCACCGCCGGACGACAGGAGCCGAAGAAGGATATCGGCGCCGATGTCTTCGAGTTCTGGCACCCGCAGCGACGGCCCGGCGGGCACAATCTGGCGATGACGATCACGCCGCCTCTGGACGTCTTCCGGCCGGAAAACGTCCGCAATGGCCTCGCCCGGCCGACGGCACAGCCGAACGCCTGGGTTGCCGACCCGGCGCACCCGAACCCATCGCTGCGGCTGCGCTGGCCCGAGCCCCGAACGATCAGGCGGATCGTCCTGGGCTTTGACACGGACTTCGATCACCCGATGGAGTCGGTTCAGCACGGGCACCCGGAGGACGTGATCCCCTTCTGCGTCCGCGAGTACCGCATCCGCGATGAAGCAGGGCGCATCGTCGCCGAATGCCGCGACAACCACCAGACGCGAAACACGATCGTGCTCCCCGAGCCGGTTACGACGCGCGAATTGATTCTTGAGACCGCACATCCGAGTGATCACGTGCCGGCGGCGATCTTCGAGACCCGGTGTTACAGCGCGTAGGCCGGCCTGCACGGTGTCCAACGCCGTGTGCAAAGCTTTGCGCCTTGGGAAACGCGTGGGGCCACGCGACCGGGGGCAAGTCAGGCAGTACGGCGGTCTCGGTACGGGGCCGGCGACCGCCCGGAGCGGCGACGGCTTCGAGGTCGGCGGAACCATCGGTTCTGAGAACTTGCCGTTCGTTCGTGCTCCGGACCGAGGCCGATCGCCACACCCGGTTTGCCACGGCGCGGCCGTTCGCCGCCGGGAACGGCTGCGTCACGGCGCCGACGCCGTTGTCCGCGACATCGTAGCGATCCGCCGGAGCTGTTCGCCCCGACTGCGTGCCGCCTCCATCTTCGGCCAGCGGTATTCCGCATAGCCGCGGACGGGCTCCACGCACGACAGCAGATCGAACTGCCGCTGGTACTCGGCGTCATTCGCGTAGGCGAACTCGGCCACGATCCGCTCGTACCACCGGAGCATCCGACGGTCCTGACGGTGGAATCCCGGCATGACGTAGCGAAGCCAGCGAAGCTCGCGGACGACGTACAGCGCCCAGTGCGGAATCCGCACGTCGATCTGCTTACCGAAGAAGCGCGGGTGGAAGGTGCGTCTGTAGCGGATCCGGTCGCCGTTGGCCGGGTTGACGTTGTACCGCTGCCGGTCGCGTCGGATCTTCTCGAAACTCGTCAGCAGGTGCGCGACGTAGAACTCGTCCTTGACGAGCATGAGCTTGGCCAGCTGCGCGACAACGACCCGCGTGGCGGCGAAGCCGTATTTTTCGTGATCCGCCAGGAACACGCGGCGGATCTGCCGCGCGTAGCGACGGGCATAGCGAAGCCCCCCCCACTGGATCAGATCGTAGATGCGGACCGCGATGTCGCGCATCGTTTCGCGGTCGAGTTCGCGGCAGGCCCGCAACGTGGTGTACACGAGGTGCTTGTAGCCGCGCGCGAGCTTTGTGTCCGGCAGACGCAGCTTCGCGCCCGGGGCGGGCCGCTCCGGCCGGAGGGCCTTGCGCTTCCCGATCCGGCGCATGTTGAGGTACGCCGTCTTCTCGCGGACCGTGCGGGCCAGCGTCTGCGCCACCTTCGCCTCCGCAAACAGCTCGGGATTCGTCACGAGCTTGCGGCCCAGGTTGAACGCGCGGAGGTTCTTCTTGAAATCGGCCCGGATCGTCTGCCGGATGCCCGTCTTGATCGACTCCAGCGAGACGGGGATGTGCCCGAGCTGGTATGCCACACCGAGCATGGTGATGTTCGCGTACAGCTTGGTGCCGAACAGCCGCTCGCAGAGCGTCGTGATCGGATGGCCGAAGTAGCCGCCGGGGCGACTGACGAGGCGGAGCGTCTTCTCCATCTCCGCGGCGCGGAAGTCGACACGGCCCATCAGCATGGCCACCGTCGGCGTCTTGTCCGTATTGACGACCGTGGCGGTGCGGTCGGGCGAGGCCACGCGGAACGGAGCCTTCGGATCGACGGCCCGCACGGCCTCCAGCATGTCCACGCCGAGCAGAAGGTCCGCCCGCCCGTACGGAATCGTCATGGCGTGCGGCGTCTCGCCCTTCGTGAACACGATCTGCGAAAAGACCGCCCCGTTCCGGATCGCGAGGCCCTTCTTGTCGGCGAACTGAACGCGGTAGCCCTCGGCAAAGCCCGCGCGAACCAGGATGCTCGCGGCTGTGCCGATGCCCATGCCGCCGACGCCCGCGAGCCAGGCGCGCCAGATTCCGCTCTCCATCCGAACCGGCGGTTCCGGCAGGTGCTCCAGCTCGATCTCATGCCCGCGCGGCCGGGGCGGTCGCTTCCGCTTCACGATGACCGTCTCGAACGCCGGGCACGCGTCCAGTTTGGCGCAGGCTCCGTCGTTCACGCACCACGAAAGGTCGGTCGCGATCTTCGGGCCGTAATCGGTCTGCTCGATCGTCAGGCCCGGACAACCCGTCTTCGTGGTGCATTCGAGGCAGAACTCGCACACCTCCGGTGTGATGTTCATGTATTCCTTGCGGCGGAGGAACCCGTGGCGCCGCTGCTCGGCACGCTCCGCCGCCATCACCCGGCGGTTGTACGTGATGCCGCATTCCTTGTCCGCGATGATCACCTTCACGCCGTCCGCGAGCACCGTGTCCTCGAGCAGATCCATGTACGCGGCACGGTCCGCCGGGTTCGCGCGCACGACGATGCACCGATCGCCCGTCATCGCCCGGACGATCGCCTCGATGTCCTGCGGCGTCTGCGGGCGGCCGAGCAGGTCCTCTTCGCTTCCGGGGTACGGCTGGTGGCCCGTCATCGCGATCGAGCCGTTGTTCAGGATGATGTAGGTGATGTCCTGGTGGTTCGTGACGGAGTTTCCGATCGAGGCGACGCCGGAATGGAAAAACGTGGAATCGCCCATGAACACGACCTGCTTGTTCGTGATGAACGGGTCGATCCCGCTGCCCGTGGCGCCGCCGAGCCCCATGCCCGAGTAGTTGTGCATGAGCGGCGAGTTCGGCTCGAACATGAGCATGGTGTAGCAGCCGGTGTCCCCGTGGAAGAGCAGATCAACCGGCCCCCGCCCGTGGTGGCGGCGCATGTACGATTCGTCCGCAAACCGCTGCTTGATCTCGAGCAGAACGTTCGACGAGTCGCGGTGCGGGCAGCCGGGGCAGAAAGTCGGCGTCCGCGGCGGAAGTGAGACCCCCGTGGCGCCCGTCCGGCTGATCGTTGCGAGGCTCTCATCAATGGCGGCGGCGGCGACCGTCGCCAGCGGCGACTTCACGGCACGAAGAAAGCGGCCGACGCGGTCGGCCACGATCGAGCAGTTCAGGCCGCGGACGCTCGGGAAACCGCTCTCGCCGCCCGGAAACTCCTTGCCCCACACGCTGGCGACCCTCGTTCCCCCGCTTCGCTGCCGGAGCCGGCTCACGATCTCCGTCACCTGCTCCTCGATGAAGTCGCGTCGCTCCTCGATCACCAGGATGTGTTCGCACCGTTCCGCCAGTTGCTCGATCGGCTGGGGGTCAACGGGGTACAACAGGCCGAGCTTGAGGATCGGCACACGGTCCAGCAGGCCCCATGTCGCCAGTGTGTCGGTGATGTACTGGTAGGGCAGCCCGGCCGTGACGATCGCGACCGACCCTGCGTCCGCGTGCTCGAGACGGTTGATGCCGAGCCGGCGTGCGGCCTCGATCAGCGTCCGCCGTCGCTCCGGAAGGCCCTGCTCGCGATTGCCCGTGCGAGGCGGCAGGAGCACGGTCTCCTCCGTCTTCAACTCGGCCGTCCGCAGCTCGAACGGGTGGTTCACGTTCGTGAGCGGATACCGGTTCGGCCGGCACTCGACGGAACCGCCGCCTTCGGCCAGCGTCGTCGTCAGGATGTACCCGATGTAGAAGCCCGAAGCCTGCGAGAGCTTGAACGCCAGATCGACCCAGTCTTTGACCTCCTGGAGCGTCGCCGGTTCGACCACGGGCATGTGTACGTGCTTGCAGATGTACCGCGAGTCGGCGGGCACCTGCGTGGACTCGCACCAGGGGTCGTCACCGATCACGATGACGGCGCCGCCCTGTGGATGCGCCCCGGCGAGGTTCCCGAGGGCGAGAGCATCGCTGGCCACGTGGGCCCCGACGCTTTTAACGGTGATCATCGCCCGCAGCGGCGACATCTGCGTACCGTTGACGGCGGCCGTCGCGATCGCCTCGTTGTTGGAGATCCGGCCCTCAATGCCCTTTTCTCGCAGCAAGGGGGCCAGGTCACCGATGACGTCGAAGAACGTCGCGACCGGCGAGCCCGGATAGCCCGTCATCAGATGGACGCCGCCTTCCGTTTCCAGGGCGCCCTTGACGAGCAATTCGTTGCCGTTGAACAGCTCAGGGCCGCGATCGCGAAGAAATCTCGGGTCGATTTTTTCCATGCAGACGGCCTCCTGTCCGTCACACCAGGGTCGGGCAGAGCCGAGTCGGAGAGTGACCGCGCCGTACCGCCACTATTGTAGCAAGGTTGGCGATCGAACGAAATGAGCCGTCGGCGCTGGCGTCGACCGAAACGACGCAGCCCCTGTCGCTATTCCTCGTTGCCGGCGTCCTCGGCATCCGGCGGGTGATTGTCCGGCACCTCTTCACCGTGCAGCCTGGCCTTCATCAGGCGACCCACCTTGAACTTCACCGTTCGTTTCGAAGGCACCTCGACGCGTTCCAGTGTCTTGGGATTCTGGGCGGTCCTGGCGGCCCTTTGCTTGCTCTCAAAGACGCCGAAGTCACGGAACTCCAACCGGTTACCCTTCCCGAGCTCCGCGATAATCTCGTCCAGAAAGCTCTGAATAATGCGCTTGACGATCACGCGCTTGGTATTGGACGTTTCCGCGATGCGGTCGATTAGTTCCTTCTTTGTGATCGTAGCCATCGTCCACTCCCGGGAACGAAGCATTAACGGGCACAACGACTTACGCCAATTCCACTGGTTCCGGTCCCTGCTTCCCGGAGCCATGGGCTCCGGTCTCGTCCCGCTCCGAGTTGACCCACGTTGCGCGCCTGACACGACACGCCGAACGCACGCAAGTTATCTTACAGCAAAGAGTTTTGACAATCAAGCCCCCGCCCCGGCGTATGCAAGTCCTCTCCAGGCTGCCGGAAGGGCAAAAGCCAGCAACCGCCCATCGCGCTCTAACTCCTTACTGCAAAACGCGTTACATATCACGGCAGGTCTGGGATGTGTCGGCCCGCGATCCTCGGTACATGTAACGCGTTGGCGTCGCGAAAGATAGAGCGACGACTGCCCGTCCCCAGCTATGATCGCTTCCCGCACGCCGGTCTATGCTTCCTCCGTTGACGGCGGAGGACGAACGGCAATCTGACGCAAACGCGACGGCCTGCCCGTACCCGGCCCTGCTGGCCACAACCACGACTTGGCCTCAGCCCCGGGCCCCGCCGGCCTCTACCGCGAACGCAGGACGCCCGCGTCGGCGTGTCTTGCCCGTGCGAACCACGCGGGTCCGCTTCGACCGCACACCGGAACGGCGATGCCGCCCGGATGCGGGGCACCCGCGGGCTGTCCGCACGCAACCGCCGGCCGCGGATCGGGGCGGAACGAGATTTGCGGAGCGGGCCATTCGTAACTTAGAATGCGGCCGATCGAACGGAACGTTGCTGTTGGAGCGATCGATCGTGCTACACGGCGAGGAATCTTCAATGCCGAAGCGGGCGCAACCGGAGCGAATGAAACTGGAAACGGTCGAGCCCATCGGCAAGCGCGTTCTCATCCGCAAGGACGAGGACCGCAAGCAAACCAAGGGCGGGATCGCGCTGCCCGACAAGATCGAAATCCCGACCATCACGGGACGCATTGTGGCGGTTTCCGTGCTCGTCTCCAACGATCACGACTACCCCCTCCGCCAGTACGACAAGGTGCTGTTCAATCCGAAGCAGGCGATCCCCGTCGACTTCGAGGCGGACAACCAGCTGTACGTCGTGCCGGTGGAAGACGTCGTGGCGGTGTTTCGCAATCGCATCGGGCAAGCCCGGAAAACGGAAGAGTGATCGCGGCTGCCCGCGAGGCGGGTGTGACCATCCCATGCAGCTCCCTCTGGCTCGCCTTCCGGACCGTGCGTTGATCGGCATGGTGCATCTGCCGCCCCTGCCGGGTAGCCCCGCAGGCCAGACGCCCCTCGCGCAAATCATCGAGCGTGCAACCCATGAGGCCCGGATCCTCGCCGGCGCCGGCTTCGATGCGGTACTCGTGGAGAACTTCGGCGATTCGCCGTTTCGAGCGTCGCAAGTCGAGCCCCACACCATCGCGGCCATGGCGATCGTCCTGCACGAGGTCCGCCGCGCCGTGTCCGCCGCCGTCGGCGTCAACGTGCTTCGAAACGACGCGATGGCGGGCGTGGCACTGGCCGGCGTGGCCGGAGCGGACTTTCTTCGCGTCAACGTCCTCGTGGGCGTATACGCAACCGATCAGGGCATCATCGAGGGGCGTGCGCCGGACGTGCTGCGGTATCGGCAGGTACTGGGCGGGCGCGGGACGATCCTCGCGGACGTCCACGTCAAGCACGCCGAGCCGTTGTCCACACGGGATCTGGCCCAGGCCGCGGAGGAGACGGCGTACCGTGGGCAGGCCGATGGGCTCATCGTCACCGGCCCCACCACCGGACGGGCGGCGGCCTTCGAGGACTTGCGCGTGGTGAAGCGGGCCGTGCCCGACAAGCCCGTCTACGTGGGCAGCGGTGCGGACGCCGACAGCGTCCGCGCCCTGCTGGAGGTGGCCGACGGCGTGATTGTCGGATCGGCGCTGAAGCAAGAGGGGCGAACGCCGGCGCCGCTGGATGCGGGTCGGGTCGAGGCGTTCGTCCGTGCAGCGCGATAGCGCCGCCTTCGGCGAGAGAGCGGCGCTGCCTGCGGGGGACGAGCCATGGGCAGGACACAACGAATCATTCATGTCACGTCGGTGGGAAGTTCGGCCATCGACGAGGTTGCGCGCTTCGGCGTAAAGTCGCCGGCGCAGATGTTCAAGGCGATCGCCAAGGTCGTGGCCCCCGCGTACCGGGTGACGGGCTCGGCAAAGATCGTCATGACGCCGGTGGACGAAACGCGGGGCGGGCGGTGCGACGACGCCGCGCGGGCACGCGATATCGAAACCGCCCTGGCGAACGACGACGTCGCGGCCCTGGTGTGCATCCGCGGCGGGGCGTGGTTCGTGCGGGTGCTCCCGTTAATCAACTTCGACGTGCTGCGGCGACGGAGGACGCCCATCTTCGTCTTCGGTTTCAGCGAGATGACCGCGCTGGTGGCCGTAGCCGGCGCGTACACCCGGTGCGTCGGGCTGTACGACCTGTGCCCGGGGTTCCTGTTCGCCGGGCTGCGGCAGGAGGCGATGCGGGACATCCGAACGCTGACGCGCGGCATCGAGATCAGCGAAGACGAGCATGCGGCGTTTGCCGCCGGCTGGGCCCGAGCGCAGTTCCGCGAGCGATTTCTCGCATTCTTCCGCGAGGTGGTGGACGTCATCGAGGGCCGGGGTTCGCCGCGACGGCCAAACGGCCGGGTCGTGCAGGGCCGTCTGCCCCGGCGGTCCTCGATCACGGTCGTCGGCGGCAACCTCAGCCTGATCGAGTCGCTGCTCGGCTCGCCGCACGCGGCCAGGTTCGACACCCGCGGCAAGTGGATCGCCCTTGAGGAGATCAACGAGTCGCCTGACCGATTCGATCGGATGATGGCCGCGCTCAAGCTGGCGGGGCTGTTCGAGCGGGCCGAGGGCGTTCTGATCGGCGACTTCCAGGACCAGGGCAAGGATTGGCGAGCGGCCGCGATCGCGACGCTCAAGCACCATCTGCCGCACGGCCGTGAAGTCCCGATTGTGAGCCTCGACAACTTCGGCCACACCTGGCCGATGGCCCCGCTGCCGATGCATCGCAGGATGACCCTTGTCACGGAGAAGACGGCCAGGGGACGAACGGCGCGCATTGAGATTCCCTGGCGTGCCTGGGTGTAGCGATCTCATCGATGCCGGTCTCGCCTTCGACGGACGGGCTACGGCGCCGCCCGCGTCGTCGTCGGTGTCTTCCGCTTCTCCAGCAGGATGATCTGGTATTGCTTCGACTTGAACTGCTGCGCGGCCGGCTTGTAGCGTTCACCGCCCCATGCCGCCAGGGGCTTCTGGAAACTGATCCCGGCCCATGCGGCGACGTCCTTGCCGTAGTCCACGGCGAAACCCACCTTGCCGTACTCGTCCACGGGCCGTGGCACGAACGCGATGTAGTCCGGACTGGTCTCCTCCAGCCGCCGGATCACGGCCGCCTCGTCGTATCGGCCGGAGAAGTCGATCGGCAGAAACGTGTGCATGCCGAGGGGATTCGTCAGCCCGGCCAGAAACGTAATCGCCGACCCTTCCGGCAGCACGACGAGCGTCGTCTGCGGCGGCCTGCCGGCAAGGAAGGCGACCAGACCCTCCATGGTGTCCTTGTAGACGTTCGGAAGCGTCATGTTGCCGCAGGGCGTGCTGATGCGGCAGAGCCCGGGCGGTCGCTCGGCCGCTTTCAGCAGCTCACCCGTCTTGGCCGCGTGCGTGCCGGCCAGCCCCGCCAACATGCCGATCACGCAGAGGGCGGCAGCAACCGGTGTCGCCGGCCGCGTGCCCGGATCGGGACCGGGCGGCGTCGGTCTGCGCAGCAGTGCGGGAACATGGCGGCCCCACAACACGGCAAATGCGATCAAGCCCGGCACGAGCAGGTAGAACCCGTAATGCTCCGCGCCCGCCTTCAGCGGCAGTCTCGCCAGCCCGGCCATGCCAAAGACGTAGAGAAGCATCGCCTCCACCGCCGTGACCCGTGTGCGCGGGCTGCCGAGAAACCGCACCACGCATGCCAGAAAGCCCAGGATCAGAAGAACCGGCAGCGCCCGGAACGCCTTGTACGGCCCAAGGAAGTAGCACACGCCGCCGGCAACGGCCCCGCACGCAAGGCCGAGGGCCACCAGGGCGATCGCCCGCATCGAGCGATCGTACGTTGGATCCCGGCGAATTCGCGTCTCACCGACCGTCGCCACGAGGATCGCCACCAGACAGCCGGCCATGCCGACTGCGGACCAGCCCATGTCCCTCAGATTCTCCACCGGCTTCTCGAGCCCGCTATAGCGCTTCGCGAACGCCATGCCGAGCACGTTCCCGGGCAGGGCCAGATTGTCCTGGAGGAGCGCACTGCCGACCTTCGACCAGAAATACAGGTACACGCACGCCGGCAGGATCACCGCCCCCGCGTAGCCGACGAGGTACACGGTCCGGGTCAGCCTGCGTGCCAGGAGCCAGGCCACGAGGAACACGGCGTGCGTCGCCGCCGCCGCGAAAAGAACCTCCACTTTGCACAGCGCCGTCATCGCCAGGAAGAGGCACGACAGCAGAAAGTGGCAGGCGCATCCGCTCCGCACGTGCCGAAGCAGGAAGTACACGCTCGCGAGGGCCAGGACGATGCCGTACGTGGCCGGGTAGGAGTACGGCAACGGGAACATGAACAGGTTGTAGCTCAGGTACTGGCCGAAGGCATTGATGTAGAGGAACGCGATACCGGTGACCACCGCCACCGGCCGCCCGGTGCACAGGCGTGCCGTCCGGTAGACCAGCCATGCCCCGAGCAGCGCGCTGACGATCCCCGCCGTCGTCAGCACCGACAGGCGGACGCCGAACACCCGGTAGAGCATCGCGTTTGTGTAGGGCGCAAGCGGCCCATACCAGTACCGCACATCCTTGTAGAGCGTCTTCCCGGCAGCAAGCTGTTTGGGCGTGTCGATTTCACGACCGGCGTCATAGATGATGTCGCCCCACCGCTCCCACGTGCGGTTAAGGTTGTGTGCAGTGGCCGCGAGAATCAGCCCGCCGACAATCAGGAGCGCGAGGGCCCTCACCGCAAACGACGTTCTCGCCCCCGTCGCAAGCCGGGGCTGAGCGTTCTGACCGGCATCCGGAACCGTGGCCGTCAAGCCGCCGTCATTGCTGATGTTCACGCGGTTTCCTCCCGCCGTGCATGGGCAGCGGCCATGCCGGCAGGGTGCAGTATACCCCGCTGTTGCACACCGCGACAACGGGCGAAGCGCGCCAAACCCGCCCACCTGACGTTCCAGACACGTTGCGAACCTCTCGCCTCACTTCGGTGCGGACGTCGGCCGTCGCTCGTACACGGTGACGTGGTAGGTGAACGACCGGAAGCGCTCCACCTCCCGATATCGGGCCGCTATCCATGCGAGGATCGACTGCCCATAGTCCACGCCGAAGCCTCGCGATCCATATTCCTCCAGGCTCCGCGACAGCAGCAGAACGTAGTCGGGCGGCCCTTCGCTCAGTCGCTCCAGCAATACCGCCTCGCTCCATCCACCGGTGAAGTCGAGCGGCAGAAACGTATGGAGCCCCAGGGGATTCACACACCCGGCCAGGAACGTCACGGCCGACCCCTCGGGAAACGCCACAACCGTCGTCGCCGGCGGCTTGCCTGCCAGAAATCGCACGGCGGCATCGACGGTGTCCTGGTAGACGAACTGGCACGGCAGGGCACCGTGCGCCGTACGGACCACCGCGGCCTCGCCCGCGGCCAGCGAGTCCTGCATCGTCTTTCGTGTAGCCATTCCGTGCGTCAGGGCCAGGCCGGCAAGCAACCCCACACCGCAAACGCACGCCGCCGGCGACGGCCGGCATCGAGGCAACTGCCCCATCGGGACATCGTCACTCTCTGCCCCCAGCCATCCGGGCACCTGCCGGCACCAGAACACAACGACCCCCAGCAGGCCCGGCACCGCGAGAACAAAGCCGTAATGGTCGGCCCCGCATCGGAGCAGGCACCGCACCATCGCCGCGAGGCCAAACGCATACAACACCAGCAATGGAACGCACCCGACGCGATCCGAAGACTCAGCCGGAGACGAAGCAAGGACTTGAGCGGATGGCCGAACGGAAGGCTCAACGGCCGGCCGGGCACAAGGGTGAGCGCGTGAGTGCATCGGAGCCGATCTGGCCCGCCCCCTCCCTTCCGGGGCGGGGTTGGCCAAGCCGCGTCCCACGTCAGGATCCTCCTCACCCTGCCCTCCGCCCCCGGGGCGGAGCGGATTCGCGGCTCTCGCTTTCAGCCATCGGCCCCCCACCGCCACGAACCCCGCAAGCAGCAGCACCGGCAGCGATCGAAACGCGACCGTCGGTCCCATGACGCAGCCGACGGCGCCGCAAAGCAAAGCACCCCCAACGGCAGGTGCGAGGATTCGCAGCCGCTCGATGCCCGGCTCGGCTTTCGTGTTCCGGTGCGCGCCGCGTTCCAGCTGCGCGGCAACCCACGCAACGGCCATGCAGGCCATGGCACCGCCCACGGATAGGGCAACAGACCGCAGCGACTCGACCAGGGTCAGCAACCCCGCCTGTTCCAGGTTAAACCGGCTCGTTGTCAGGTTCCCCGGCAGGAACAGGTTGTCCCGCCACAGCGCCACTCCGACCCGCGCGTAGAAGCCGGCGTAGATGCACGCCGGGATCCCCGCGGCGATTGCGTAGCCCGCCACGTACACCGGACGACGAAGCCGCCCTGCCGCAAACCACCCGCCCAGAAACACCACGTGCGCCACGCCGGCGGCGAAGAGAATCTCCACCTTGCACAACGCCGTCAGGCCCAGAAGCAGCCCCGACAGCAGGAAGTCGCGCGGCCGTCCATGCCGCGCATACCGAACCAGGAAGTACACGCCGGCGACGGCGAGCAGCATCCCGTAGGTCGCCGAATACGTGTACGGCAGCGGAAAGCAGAAGATGTTGCACGAGACGAACTGGCCGAAGGCGTGCCCATACAGAAAGACGACCACGGCGAGCGTCGCCGCGGCCCGCGGGGCAAACAGGCGGACCAGGCGATACGCCAGCCACGCGAGCATCGCCGCGCTGACGATGCCCGCCGTCGTCAGCGTGCCGGCATGCACGCCGAACAGCCGGTACAACGCCGCATTGACGTACGGCGCGAGCGGACCGTACCAGTAGCGGACATCGGCGTAGAGCATCCGGCCGGCCAGCAGCTGCTTCGGCGTGTCCAGCTCGCGGCCCGAGTCGATGACAAGGTCGCCCCACCGCTGCCACGTACGCGCCATGTTGTGCCCCAGCGCCACGAGGATGACCACCATCGCCAGAATGCGCCAAGGCTGCCGTGACTGCCGGCCCCAACCGTCGTAAACGCCTTTCTCGCGGTTTCGCCTTCTCACTTGTCCGCTTTCTCGCTCGTCGCCGGCCTGCGCCACCCGCTCAGTGCGCCGGCAGGAGGCCGACCAGTTGCTCGATCTCCTCCGGCGTGTTGTAGAAATGCGGGCTGGCACGCAGCCGCCCCTCGCGCAGGGCAATCACGACCTGGTGCTCCTTCAGAAGCCGCCGCTGGAGTTCCGCGTGGTCGTGGCGGTCCGACGTGAACGCCACGATTCCGCTGGCTTCGCCGGGACGGCGGGACGACACCAGGCGATACCCCTTCGCCACAATGCCGGCCGCGAGCCGGTCGGTCAGGGACAGCACACGTCGGCTGATCTCGTCGATGCCGATCTCGAGCAGCAGTTCGATCGCCGCCCCAAGCCCGTAGATCCCCGGCAGGTTGTAGCTCCCGCAGTCGAACCGGCGGGCGTCGTCGCGAAACGCGAACTGATAATTGCCGTAGTCGTCCGCGTTCTTCATGCACATCCACCCGACGGTCGATGGGCGGATGCGATCCATCGCGTCCCGACGGCAGTAGAAAACGCCGCAGCCCTCCGGCGCGCACAGCCACTTGTGACCGTCGGCGGCAAGGGCGTCGATCTCCATCGCCCGCACGTCAATCGGCAGCACGCCGAGTGCCTGGATCGCGTCCACGCAGAACAGCACGCCCGCCGCCCGGCACGCCCGGCCGATCGCCGCAAGGTCCGCGCGAAAGCCGCTGGCGAACTGCACCGCCGAAAGCGACACGACCCGCGTGTGCGCGTCGATCGCATCGAGGATCCTCTGCGTGTCGATCCGCCCGGCCTCCTCGGCGACCATCTTCACGTGGACGCCCTGGGCGCGCAGGTTCCACCAGGGGTAGACATTCGCCGGAAACTCGACGCTCGTAATCACCACGCTGTCGCCGGCGTGCCACCGCAGGCCATTGGCCACAAACGCGAGCCCCTCCGTGGTGTTTTTCACGAACGTGACCTCCTCGGGCGCAGCGCCGATCAGCCGCGCGGCGAGGGACCGGGTCTCCTCCGCCCGTTGATAAAACCCGCCGCGGAGGTTGGCGTAGTCGCGGCACGACTCCGCGCACTGCTGCACCGCGGCCGCCGCCCGCCGCGACCACGGCGCCACGGCGGCGTGGTTCTGGAAATTGTACGTCTTCGTGATCGGAAACTCGTCGCGAACCGCGGTCCAATCCATGCGTATGACACCTCGTCTGCCTGCGAAGCCTTCGCACGCGGCGGCCTTCGGCCGCAGCCGCACGGACAGGGCAAGCGGCTGTCCCCGGCCACGGAGACGCCCCCACAGGAGTTCGCCCGTCCGTTGCCCGGATTATCGCGTGAAAGCCGCGCGTGTTCCAGTTCGTACGTCCGTATCAGGACCGAGCATGAGGCGCGCCACAATGTGAAAACGCGCGGGGGAGATGCTTCCGTCTCGCCGCCGGGTGCGTCCGCACGATCATGTTGCCACATGCGCCCCTGCCGTTATGCTGGGGTACGCTGCGAGGTTTCGATGAACGGGTTGCGCGTGATCTTTCTCGGCACGGGCACGTCGCACGGCGTACCGATGATCGGCTGCGCGTGCGACGTCTGCGCGTCGGCGGATCCGCGGGACAGGCGGACGCGCCCATCGATCGCCGTACAGTTCGACGGGCATACCGTGCTTATCGACACATCCCCGGAGCTGCGTCTCCAGTGCCTCGCGAACGACATCACCCGCGTGGATGCGATCCTCTACACGCATCCGCACGCGGACCACGTCACCGGGCTCGATGACCTGCGCCGGTTCAACGCAATGCAGAAGACGGCCCTTCCCTGCTACGGCAGCCCGGAGACGCTCGACGTGATCCTGCGAATGTTCCCTTACGCCTTCATCGACGACCCGAAGTACCCCAGCGCCAAGCCCCGACTGACGCTTCACGCCGTCGAAGAACCCTTCGATCTGTTCGGCACGCGTGTAATACCCGTACCGCTGTTGCACGGGCAGATGCCCATCCTCGGCTACCGCCTCGGCCGCTTCGCATACTGCACGGATTGCAGTATGTTTCCCGAGGAATCATGGGCGTTGCTGGAAGGCCTGGATCTCCTCGTGCTCGACGCCCTCCGCCGCCGTCCGCACCCGACGCACATGAACCTGGAGCAGGCCCTCGTCGCGGCAAAGCGCATTGGCGCCAGGCGGACGCTCTTTACGCATGTCGCGCACGAGCTGATGCACGAGCAGACGATCGCGGAGCTGCCGCCGGGGATGTCACTTGCCTACGACGGGCTGGTCACGGACGTGAATACGGCGTAGAGATCGTTGCGGCCTGGGCTCAGGCGGGACGGCTATCCGTCAGTCCGCCGACCGATGGCGGCGGCCCGCAAAACGATCAGCGGCACCGGAGCCGCCGACACACCGGCGACCGGGCGGCCGGTATGGCGATACCGCGTGGGTCCGCCCATTTTCTCATCCGCTCTCCACCATCGAGCGCGGCATACGCGCAATGCGCGTCCGCATGGCACCCGCACCGGTTGGCAGCCCACGGGGTGCATGGCCGTTGCTGCACGCAGGGACGGGGTCAGGAACCTTTCTTGCCCTGGGCGAAATGCGCCAGGGCGTTCAGTCCCCGTGAACACGGTGTTCCGCCTCTCCGGCAACGGTTCGTGACCTCTTTCGCGCATACGGCCATGCATCCCAGCACGCGGATCGGCTGGACGGGCGGGGCTTACCCGGATAGAATACGTCGCACACATGATGGGCGGGAGCGTGCCCAGGCAGGGACTGCCGACGTTGGCCGTGGAGACGGTCGGCGGCGGGCCAGACGAGTGGCTGCACGATGTCCATGAACCGGATCGACGATTCCTCGGCCCATCTTTTCGAGGTCGCGTGGGAGGTGTGTGCGCAGATCGGCGGCATCTACACTGTCATCCGCTCGAAGGTGCCCGACATGCAGGAGAAGTGGGGCGACCGATACCACCTCATCGGTCCGTACGACGCCCAGCGGACGGCGACCGAGTTCGAGGCCCTCGAGCCGAGCGGATACCTGACGGATGTACTGGCCGACCTTCGGGCCGAGGGCATCCAATGCCACTACGGGCGTTGGCTCATCACCGGCTACCCGCACGTGATCCTGCTGGATTACCAGGCGTACTACAACCACATCACCGACGTGAAGTACCGCACGTGGCTGGACCACAACATCAGCGTCCCGCCGCACGATACGCTCGCGGAACAGGTCTTGTTGTTCGCCGCACTGGTCGAGAAGCTGCTCGAGTCGTTCCGCCGCTGCCTTCCCGCGTCCAGCCCGATGGTCGCCCACTTCCACGAGTGGATGTGTGGCCTGCCCATCGCGTTCATCCGCAAGCGGAAGCTGGACATCGCCACGGTCTTTACGACGCACGCGACGACGATCGGGCGGGCGTACTGCGCCGACCGCGACGATTTCTATGAAATGCTCGACCACATCAACGCCGATGCCGAGTCCGGCCGGCGAGGCATCTATCACCGCTACTGCATCGAGCGGGCCGCGACGACGTGCGCCGACGTCTTCACCACCGTGTCCGACGTGACGGCCACCGAATCGGCGAGGCTGCTCTGCCGCAGGCCCGACGTGCTCACGCCGAACGGACTGCGCATCCAGCGGTTCGAGGCCCTCCACGAACTCCAGAACCTGCACCGGAGCCACAAGGAACAGCTGCACGAGTTCGTCATGGGCCACTTCTTCGGCTCGTACGCCTTTGACCTGGAGCAGACCGTCTACGTGTTCCTGGCCGGCCGGTACGAATACCGGAACAAGGGCATGGACATCTTCCTGGAGGCGCTGGCGCGGCTGAACCGGCGGCTGCGCGAGGCGGAAAGCCGCACGACGGTTGTGGCGTTCCTCGTGACGAAGGCGGCAACGTGGGGGCTCAACGGCGATGTGCTGAGTTCCCGCTTCGCATTCGAGGAACTCCGGCGGTGCTGCGACAAGACCCGGGACGACATGGGCAAGCGGCTGTACCAGATCGTCGCCACCGGGCGGATGCCCAATCGGCACGACCTGCTGACGGCCGACGACGTCGTGCGCCTCAAGCGGACCATGCAGGGCTGCCGCCGCAATCGCCTGCCGATCGTCGTCACGCACGACCTCAAGGACGATGCCTTCGACCCCGTGATCTGCCACATCCGGCGGCTCGGGCTGTTCAACGCGCCGGAGGACCGGGTCAAGATTGTCTACCATCCCGACTTCATCACGCCGTCCAGTCCGCTGCTCCCGATGGAGTACGACGAGTTTGTCCGCGGCTGCCACCTGGGTGTGTTCCCGTCCTACTACGAGCCGTGGGGCTACACGCCGGCCGAGTGCACCGCCCTGGGCATCCCGTCGGTCAGCTCCGACCTCAGCGGGTTCGGTTCGTTCATTCAGGCGAACGTGTCCGATCACGACGAGTGCGGTCTGTTCATCCTGCACCGCCTCAATACGCCGTATGAGCGGCAGGTCGATCGCCTCGCCGACATCCTCTTCCGCTTCTGCCGGCTGAACCGCCGCCAGAGGATCCAGATGCGAAACCGCGTCGAGACCCTGTCGGAGCTGCTGTCGTGGCAGAAGCTGGCGGCGCACTATTTCGAGGCCGAACGGTTCGCGATCCGCCGGCACGAGGCCGCCCGGAACCACGAGGCGCCGCCAACAGCACACGCATGATGGTGAGCGCCCGACGCCGCACTCCGTCCCTCAGGGCGGGGAACCACCGGCCCTACGTGCCCGCGGGCAGTTCGGTCGGCGGCACGTCCCTCACCGGCGGCAGGTTGCGATACCAGATGAAGTACAGACCGATCAGCGACGCCGCGAAGATCACCGCCGTGATCCGGAACGAGTCCCAGCTTCCGATCAGGGCCTGCATCGGCAGGAGGAACAGCGTCACCTGCCAGAAGAAGGCGAACGGAATCGCCGCAATGTCGCACACGTGCTCCCGCCGCATGGATGCGCGCTCTTCGGCGGAGACCCGTTTCTTGACCGGCCCCCAGAAGCCGAACGGCCGCGTCGTACGGTAGAAGTTCTCGAGGATCCTCATATCGGTCGGCTTGCCGAGATACGTGCCCACGATCGCGGCGACGAAGGAGATCGTCTGGATGACGAGGAACTGCACGCGTTCATCCATATCGGGCAGCACGTACCGCTGCAGGATTGCCGCGGGCAACCCGACGCACAGGCACGCCACGACACCGGAGGGGTTGAAGCGCCACCAGTACATGCGGATGATCGCGGGGGTCATCGTGGCGGAGCCGAGGCTCATGATGATCCAGCCCCAGATGTCGTTGATGTTCTTCGTGGAGTAGGCCATGCCGAAACCGAGAACGGTCACCAGCAGGCCGGCGAGGTATCCGGCCGTAATGAGTTCCCAGTTCGGCGCCTTCGGGCGGAGGAAGGCCTGGTAGATGTCGCGCGTGAGCAGCGCCGACACCACGTTGATCATTGGTGCGAAGGTGGTGATGGCGGCGGCGATCAGCGAGACGATGAAAAGACCGCGCAGACCCCTGGGCACCTTGAAGAGAATCACCGCCGGCAGGACCCGCTCGGCGTTGACCGTCCCCTCGTAGCTCACCATGTGGAGCTTTCCCTTCCAGTCCTCGCCGCGGTCGCCGCCGAGGATCGTCTGAAGATCCGCGGAGAGCTTCGGGTATCGCTGCGGCGCATAGGCAATATCCGCAATGACCTCGTCCCACCGGGCCTTGGGCACGACCTGTTTGACGATTCTGGGGTCATTCGCATCGGCCGGCGGCCGGCCGGCCTTCTCCACGAGGTACTCCTTGATCAGACGGGACGAGTCCGCCAGCACCTTCTGGTCGGGGAACATGTCGCGGACCAGGAAGATGCCGAGCACCGCAAAGGCCATCATCATGGGCCAGCGGAATGTCATCAGCCACGTCCAGAAGAAGCTCAGAATGCCGCACTCGCGCTCGTTCCGGGCGCCGAAGTAACGCGGGTCCGCTCCGGTGGAGAGGCCGTTCAGGATGTTCCGCGCCAGGTAGAACATCGCGAACATCATGAGCGACTCGTACTGCCTGTACCCCGCCGGCATCGGCGTGTGCCAGTGCGGAGCCGAACTCATCCACGCCGTGCTCCCGGTCACCTGCGCCGCCAGTTCGCCCAGGTCGCCCGGGTAGCCCGCGATCGTGCGGACCGCCATGGTCACGACGATCAACACCGACGCGATCACGATGAAGCCCTGGAAAACGTCCGTGAAGACCATGCCGTAGAAACCGGCGAGGAGGACGTAGACCATCGTGGCTCCCGCGAGCACGACGGCGCACGTGAACGGCGAGTACGGCAGGAACATGGAGAGGAACAGCCCGGCGCCCTTGATGAGGTAGGCCATCATCGCCACGTTGAAGACGACGCCGGATATGGCCGAGAGGACGCGGGCGAACTTGCCGCCGATGCCGGGACCGTAGCGGTAGATCTGCCATTCGGCGCCGGTCATGCAGTTCGACCGGCGGTGCCACTTGCCCGTGAAGAGCATCATGAAGATGAGAACCAGGCACGCGCCGCCGCGGAACTCGATGAACAACCCGCGCGGCCCGAGCATGAACAGGAACGATGTGATGAGCATCGTCCCCGTCATGTCCACGAACGCGCCCATGCCGGACACGCCCAGCATCCACCAGGGCATCTTCTTGCCGGCGAGGAAGTAGTTCTCCATGCTGCGCGAAGAGATCCGCTGGAAGAAGATGCCCGCGCCGAGCAGGATGGTTGCGTAGACGCCGATGGTCGCGTAGTCGATGGGTCCGAGGTAGTTCAACGCCCGACCTCCGTTCGGATGCCTCGCTTCGCCTGCCCCCCGGCGGAGACAAGTCGCGATAAGATTACCGCATGGATCTCAACCGTCAATACGCAGGCCCGACGCACCGGGGTAGACGAACGCGACAGGCACGCTACACTGAAGAACCAGGCGATCGCGAATGGAGACTCGCATGCACAACAGGCCAGGATGTATCGACATGAGCCGCCGGCGTTTTCTGGGGTCTTCGGCCGTGGCCGGTGCCGCAGCGCTGGCGGCCCGGCCTGCCGCCGCCGGCGACAACGTCGGCTCACCCCCCCTGCCGGCGCCGATCTGCCTGTTCTCGAAGTGCTTCCAGCCTCGCACCGTGACCCAACTGGCCGAGATCCTGCCGGCGATCGGCTTCAAGAACGTCGATCTGACGGTCCGCCCCGGGGGCCACGTGCCGCCGGAACGGGTCGGCGATGACCTGCCGAGGGCGAAGGAGACGCTCGGCAAAGCCGGCGTCGCCATCGCCATGATCACGACGGACATCGCGTCGCCCCGACAGAAGCACGCGGCCGACGTGATCCGCACGGCCGCAACGCTCGGCATCCGGTTCCTGAAACTCGGTTACACCCACTACAAGGACATGAGGGCAATCCACCAGACGTGGGCCGATGCCAGGGCGGGCATCCGCGACCTCGTGCCGCTCCTGGCCGAGAACCGCGTACACGCCGGGTTCCACAACCACTCGGGCGGTTGCGTCGGCTCGATGCTCTGGGACGAATGGGAACTGATCCGCGACCTCGACCCGAAGTGGGTCGGCTCGTATTTCGACCCGGCCCATGCGACGGTCGAGGGCGGCGGCGGCGGCTGGCGGATCGGACTGAACCTGCTCGCGCCGCGCATCACCATGCTGGCCGTGAAAGACTTTCTCTGGAAGAAGGAGAAGAACGACTGGCGCCCGCGGTTCGGGCCGCTGACCGACGGGACGGTCCGCTGGACGGAGATCCTGGCCACGCTGAAGACACACGGCTTCGCCGGTCCGATCTCCCTCCACGTGGAGTATCCCAGACAGAGCCCGCCGGACAGCGAGGACGAAAAAGCCGTTGTGGCCGCGGCGCGGGAGGATGCAGCGTTCCTGCGGGCCGCGCTGGCCAAGGCCGGGATCGCGGCGGGATGAGCCCGGTCATGCAGCGTTCTCCGCCTCAACCGCGAGGACCGCGAGCGGCGATGGCGACCTTCAATACGTGCCACGCGGCGACGAGCGTCACGAGGCCGACCGCCGTGCAGGCGTGGCCCACTACCCGGGCGCCGCCACGATTCGCCATCCGAAACCACTCTCCCGAGGCGAGCAGGACCGGATTGCGGGGCGACAGACGGTATGCAAGCTCTTCCAGTAAGGGGATGCAGAAGAGAACCGCCAGCATACCCAGGATAGCGATGAGCAGGACGGCGAGCCTCGCGAGCCACACACGCTGCTCGCGGCGCGCCACGCCGCGAAGAATCAGCAGCAGGCATATCCAGGTTGCCAGACCGAGCGCTCCGATAAGACTTTGGACCGAGAGGAAGACATAAAGATCAGTGAAGTAGCAATCCGACAGGAAGGCTGAACTGGATTCTGTTGCTGCGCCGAGCAATGTGCGGATTATCACGGGGTGCCAGATGAATACGTACAAGACTGCCCACACTGCAACCGAGATGCGCGCGACAAGCCGCAGGCGGCGGAACTCGCCGCGCACAGCGAGCAGCGGCCGGGACGACGTCACCGCAAAGACAGCAACGGCCAGCAGTACCAGCCCCATTGTGTGGCACACGTACCACCAACCCCCGTAGTCCTTCGCATCGCGAAAGATCAACCGCTCTGCGAGCACCCAGAGCCGGACCTGCAGGGCGTCCAGCAGTGTGATAATCAGCAAAAGCGCAACGCCCCACCGAATCCGTCGCAGCCAGCGAACATCGGCGTGCCGCAACTCCCGGCCGTAAAGCGACCGACTGACCGGGGCCGCGCACTCAGGGCAGATGGAGGCGATGGGTAGCGTCCGGAGGTTGTAGCCGCACCGGTCGCAAGCCACGTCGCACGACACCGTCCGGCTCGAGCGGTCGATCAGGTCGAGATTGATCGTGTCGCTGACGCTTCGCGAGCAGACAGGGCACCGGCCCAGGAAGTCCACGCCCGCCAGACCCGCACCACAACCCGCACACGCTGCTGTGAAGTCAATCCTGTTCATGCCGGCAGCGGCCTCCGAGCCGTCCTGTGAACCGAAGCCACTCGCATCCCGGCAACCAACCGCAGAACTCCATCACTACCGTATGCTTTGACGCGCACGCGCCGCTGCCGTTAACCCCGGCTGGTGAGCCTTCGCAAGCCTGCGGTGTTTGCCCCAGGCCGCGACGCCGCCGCAGGAACAGTGGACGGCCTTGCCCGCCGCGAGTATAGACGATGTCGGCGGGGCCGAACGCCCCGCCGGGAGTCGTACGATGATGACGAATCACGGCCGGATCGCGTGCCGGACCCTCGCCCTGGCGGCCGTCAGCGGCTTCATCGCCGCCGGCACGCTCGCCGCGGAGCCCTGGCGCGTCGAGGAGATCGGCATCCCGATCAACGCCGTCAACTATGAAAACTCCGGGGGCGTCGTGTCCGTCGCGCCGGGCGGTCAGGGCGTCGCGTTCTACACCTCGTACTACCGCAGTACCGGGGCCGAACTCGTCGGCTACGACACCCAACGCAAGACGGCATTCCGCAAGAGGCTCCCGTCGCAGGGCGGCTACGGAATCGCGGCCGGGCAGCCGGCGGCGGTCTACGTCGGCGGCGTCAGCCCGGGCGACCTGTACCGCTACGAACCCCGGAAGGATCACCTGACGACCATCAAGGTGGCCCAGTTCGGCGTGGACTTCATCTGGGACATCGCCGTCGGCGATGATGCCGTGGTGTACTGCGCGGCCGGCTACCCGAAGACCAGGCTGATCGCCTACGACCCCAAGGCCGACACAACCAGCGACCTCGGCGAGATGATGCCCGGCCAGCAATACCTCCGCTCGATCTGCGTGGACAGGCTCGGAAAGGTATGGTGCGGAATCGGGATGACGGCACACCTCGTCGTCTTCGACCCGAAGACCGCGACGAAGCAGAACGTCCTGCCGAACGAGTACGCCGCCAGCTCAAGCGTGTACGACCTTGCGGCGGTCGGAGACCATGTGCTTGCGAGCGTGTTGTTCGACGGCGTGCTGCTCATCTACGACGCGGCGTCGCGAAAGGTCGTCCGGACCATCCCACGTCCCGAGAGGCAAAAGTCGTGGATGATCTCCGCCGGAGGCGGTGCCGACACGGCCTACCTGTGGACGCTGCCGGCGATGGACCTCTACAAGTGCAACGTACGGACCGGAACGCTCGAACGGCTCGCCGGGGAACTCGGGCAGGTAAAGTTCGTGCAGGACGACCGCTGGGCCCACGGGATGAACGACCAGACGTATTTCCTCTACGACCTCCAGACGAAACAGATCGTCGCCCGTCAGCGCATGACCGAGGGCGGCGACGGCATGGACGTCTTCTCGCTGACGACCGGCCCGGACGGCAACATCTACGGCAGCACGTACATCAACATGCACCTGTTCCGCTGCGATGCGGAGACGAAGGCGCTGACCGACCTCGGCAAGGTGAGCCGGTGGGCAGGGCAGGTGGACAGCCTGAGCCTCGGCCGTGACGGGCGCCTCTACATCGGGGCGTACACGGACGCCGTGCTGAGCGTCTACGATCCCCGGCAGGACTGGAAACCGGGGCTGAAGGCCGACTCGAACCCGCGAGAAATCGGACCCGTCGGCAAAGGGCAGTACCGGACGAAGGCGAACTGCCTCGGCCCGGACGGGAAGATCTACGTCGGCAGCATTCCGTCGTACCGCAGCGCCGAAACGGGAGCGTTCACGATCTGCGACCCGAAAACGGGGGCGATGGATGTCCGCACGGACTTCGTGAAGGGCGGGACCGTTGAGGCCCTGGCGGCCGACGAACACTACGTCTACGGCGCCGGCGGCGGGGAGTTCTTCGTCTATGACCCGGCGACCGGCCAGAAGCGGCTTCGCGTCGAACGGCCTACGATTTCACTGGCGCCGACAAGAGGTGGCAAGGTCGTCGCCTCCGGTGGAGGGAAGCTTTTCCTCTATGATCGGGAGGCGAACGCCATCGCGGCCGAGGCAGTAAATCCCCTGGGCGACTTCACGCACATGGCGGCGGGCCCCGACGGCACCGTGTTCGGCGTCAACGCCAGGTGCGTGGCCCGCGCAGGCGCCGACGGCGTAACCGCGGAGATCCTGACGAACGAGGGCGGCAGGTTCGCCGCCGTCGACAGCAGGGGTCGCGTCTACTTTGCGCGCGGGCCGAAGCTGTTCCGCTGCTCGCCGGCCCGCTGACAGGGCCCCCGCCGACCGATGCGGGAAACCGCCGGAGGATCCATGCTCGTCTTCAACCAGACCGGAACCGCGAAGCGTGCCCAGGCCGACCGCATCATGTCGGTCGATGCCCTGCGCGGCTTCGACATGTTCTGGATCATCGGCGGAACGGAGTTCGTCCTGACGCTGGCCGCGTGGATCGGCTGGCAACCGCTGACGGGCTACCTCAAACGCGAACTGGTCCATCCGCCCTGGCATGGCTTCAACTGGTATGACCTGATCATGCCGCTGTTTCTGTTCGTCTCGGGCGTGACGATCCCGCTCGCCGTAACGCGCAAGCTCGCACAGGGAGAAAGCCGCGCCCGCGTGTTCCGGCGGATCACACGGCGGTTGCTTCTGCTCATGGTGTTGAACACGATCGCCAACGGCGCCCTCCAACACCTCGACCCGCACCGGATGCGATACGTCGGCGTATTGGCACGGATCGGGCTGACTTACTTCTTCGCGGCGGTCATCGTCATGCATACCACGCCCCGGCAGCAGGTCGCCTCGGTCCTCGGCATCCTCGCGGGCTACTGGGCGGCGATGTTTCTCATACCGGTGCCGGATCTCGGGCGGGGCATGATCACACCGGAGGGCAACCTCGCCGGCTACATCGACCGCTACCTCCTGCCGGGCGTGATGTGGGGCTGCATCTACGACCGCCTCGGACTGTACTCGACGCTGCCCGCAATCACGACGGTCCTGATCGGGGCGCTCGCGGGGCAATGGCTTTTTTCCACCTCGCGGTCCGATCGGCGGAAGGTGCTTGGCCTTCTCGCCGCCGGCGTGTTCTGCTGGCTCACCGGCAGGCTCGTCTCGTTGTCGTTCCCGATCAACACGAAAGTCTGGTCGCCGTCGTACGTGCTCACGGCCGGCGGGTGGAGCCTGATCCTCCTCGCCGCCTTCTACCTGATCATCGACGTCTGGCGCTGGCGATCGTGGTCGTTCCTTTTCATGGTGATCGGGATGAACTCCATCACGATCTACTTCGCGCGCAACCCGATCGACTTCGACGCGTTGTCGGCATACTGCTTCACCGGCCTTGCGACTCTGGCCGGCGGCACGGCGAAACCCCTGGTGTTGGCGAGCGGCGTGCTGGTCCTTGAGTGGCTGTTTGTGTTCTTTCTCTACCGGCATCGGATCTTCCTGCGGGCCTGAACCCATGGCAATGACCCATCATCGCACCCCCGCCCACCGCATCGTCCTGAGTACGGCCGTTGAAGCCGTCGCCATCGCCGCCGTCGTCTTCGCCATCGGCTGGGGCGGGATGAAGTGGGCCCACGCCCGCCAGTGCCTGCCCGTCCGCGCAGGCTCGGACGATACGATCTACCTCGGCATGCGGCGTTCCCACTGGCAAGGCGACGTGCGGTTTATCGAGGCGAAGTGGCTCGGCTCGTGGCGGTGCAGCGGCACGTGGGAAATCTCGTGGCGGCTCGCCGCCCGGACGGCGGGCCGCTACCGGGTCGATGTGGAACTGTCCTGCCCGCCGGACCAGGCCGGCGGCCGGTACGTCGTCGTGGTCGGCGGCCAGCGGCTTGAAGCCTCGACGCCAGACACCGGGCGGTGGACCGCGTTCCACACCGTGCCCGTCGGGCAGGTCGCGCTCGACGCGGAGCCCTGTACGCTCAGGGTACGGCCGGCGGGCGACAATCACGCGATGATGGTCGAGATCCGCTCGGTGCGGCTCGTGCCTATCCGCGCGGGCCAGACGTAGGGCGGCACTATCGTGTTGCGAATCGGTTCCGTGGAGTTGGATGTACCCATCGCCCAGGCGGCGCTGGCCGGCTACAGCGACCTGCCGATGCGGCGGATCGCGCGGCGGTGCGGGGCGCCCTACGCAATGGCCGAGGTCGTGCTCGACCAGGTAGTCCTCTCCCGGGGCCGGAAGCGAAAGCGCATCCTGACCGTGGCCGCCGACGACCACCCGCTCGGCGGACAGCTCATCGGCTCGCGTCCCGAGGAATTCGCACAGGCGGCCGACGACATGGTCAACGCCGGCTACGACGTGATCGACATCAACTTTGGTTGCCCGGTCCGCCGTGTCCTTCACCGATGCCGCGGCGGCTATCTCCTGTCGCAGCCCGCCCTGGCAATCGAAATCGTCCGGTGCGTCATCGACACTGTTGCGGGCCGACGCCCGGTAACCGTCAAAATGCGCCGCGGCCTCGACGACTCCGCCGAAAGCGAGCGCAACTTCTTTGAAATCCTCGACGGGGCACTGAACGTCGGCGTGGCCGCCTTCACCGTCCACCCGCGCACGGTCAGGCAACGCTACGTCGGACCGAGCCGATGGGAGTTCCTGCGACAGGTGAAGCAACACGTCGGCAGCGGAGCCGTCATCCTTGGCAGCGGCGACCTGTTCTGCGCCGAGGACGTCGTCCGCATGATCGACGAAACGCGCGTGGACGGAGTCACCATCGCACGCGGCTGCATCGGCAACCCGTGGATCTTCCGCGACTGTCGAGCCCTCTTGTCGGGCCGGCCGCTGCCGCCCCCGCCCACAACCGCCGAGCAGCGGGAGATCCTCGCCGAGCATTACCGGCTCGTCGTCGAACGGTATGGCGAATCCGTCGGCAGCCGGATGATGCGGAAATTCGGAATCCGCTACAGCGGATACCACCCGCACGCCGACGACGTCAAAATGGCCTTCGTCCGCGTACAGACGGCGGCCGACTGGCAGGCCGTCCTCGATCGTTGGTATGATCCCAGCGTACCGTGGCCGCCATTTCGGCGTACGCCCGCGTCCGGGCCACCGGACGCCGATGGAGCCGACTGATTAAGGTGAACCCCGCGGAGAACGCCGGCGTGCGCAGCCTGACAGCACTGCTCTTCGAAAGGCCCTGGCTCCTCGGAACGCTCTGCAGCGCGGTCTGTTTTATCCTGCTCGTGTTGTGGCGGCGAACCGGCTCGCCGGGGCAACGGCGGACCCTGCTCGTCGCAACGGCCGTTTCCGCGATTCTGCTGGTAGCTCAGGCACTGGTCGCGACCGAGCGCGAGCAGGCCACGGCCCTCATGTACGAACTGGCCGAGGCGATGAAGCGTCCCGACCCGGAGCGGATTGCGCAGTCCATCGACAACGACTACTGGGATGGAACGTGCGACCACGACGCAATACTCGCCCTGATCAACGACGCACTGGCTTCCTCCGTCTTTCGACGAATCAGCCTGTCGGCATTCGCGTTCGACAGGACAAACGGCGATGCCACAATCAGTTTTCGTGTCATCTGCGACGTGCGTCGCGGCGATACCTTTGACATGAACGTCATCCGACGCTTCGAGGTCAAACTCGTTCGCCGCGACGGCCGATGGATGGTGCGTTCAGCGCGCGCTCTGCCATAGGGGCTTCAACGCGGCCCTCCGGCCGGGCAGGGGCACACGGGCGCCCGGTTCGCCCCATTGAAACACGCCACAAGCACGTTGTAGTCCACCAGGTCCACGTCCCCGTCGCCGTCCAGATCCCCATTGGTAGGGGGTGCCGCACATGGGGGCGGCTCGTTCGGCCCATTGAAGCACAACTGGAATTGCGCAAAGTCGTCGAGATCTACGTCGCCATCGCGATCGAAATCCGCGCCCACGTACACGGCTTGGGTCACCGTGAAGCCGCCCGAAAGCGTCGCGGGCGTCGGCGAGCCTGCCACCGCAATGACAACGTCCCATGCGTTCGGAGAGGCGCCGCGAAGATCCAGGTCACATGTGAGGCTGTTCCCGCCGCCAGCCACGACAACATTCGTCGCAACGATGTCGGGCTGGCCCGCCGACGCGAGCCTCACGCTGGTCTGACCGGCGACGAAGTGGGTTCCCTCGACGACCGCCCCCCGAATCGCGACATCGTTGCGGCCCGTATTCGGCGTGATCGACGTCACGCTCGGCGGCACGCGTATCAAGCGGCCCGTATGCGTGATGACACGGAAGGTAACCCATGTGGCCTCGCTCCACCAGTCAGACCGCCTGACCTGCAGGGTCCACGTGCCCGCCGGGTTCTCACCCCAGAATGCGTTGCTCGTGAGGCCCCACACGGGATCGGGGTTCGAGTTCCACCACCGTCCGCCGAACACGCGGCTGGTCGTGCCGCTTGGCGCGGTGAGCCAGATCTCAAGATCCGGCGTGTCGTACGAAGCGATACTCATGTGCACCTCGACCACCTCCGTCGGACTGGTCGCCGCCACCGTGTAGGCTTGTTGTACGCCGTTCGGGTCGCCCGGCGGCACCACCACTCCGACGGACACAACACCCGTGTCCTCCTGCGCCGGCGGCGTCACACCGCTGTACTCCGCCAACCGGGCCGTGAACTCGTCCGCATCAATGAGGCCGAAGCCGTAGTTCGGGTTGAAGTGATAGCCGGCGGCGTTCGTTTTCCAGCCGCCGGCGCTGCGTTCCGTGCTGTCGTACGGATCCACGACATCACTTGTGAGCGCGAGCACGTGCTTGGCGAAGCGAACATCCAGATTCGGCCGGACCTGTTTGCCCAGCGCGATGACACCGGCCGCCAACGGAGAGGCTGCCGAGGTCCCGCCGAACTCATACGTGTAGTCGGGATCGGGAAACCAGTCCTCCGAACCGTTGTAGCCGTCCAATTCGCCCGTCCGGTCTGTGGTGGTCACCCGAAAGTACCCGGTCGAACTCGACGGGCACGTCACAAAGACGCACGCGCCATAGTTGCTGTAGTCCGCCCGCGTGCCGTCGCTGCCGAGGGCGGCGACGCAGATCCCGTTCGGACCGTTCTGGAGATCCCACCCATTGGCGTCCATACCGGCGTTCCCGGCCGCCAGGCAGTGAATCGTGCCGGCCTCGGCCGAGATGCCAAGGGCGTACTCCTCATCCGGCGTGGCGGTGAACGGGTTCCGCGTGCCGTAGCTGTGGTTCTTGATCTTGATGCTCGTGTCGGAGCCGCTGCTGTGATACAACGTCGCCTCCACGAACGCGGACGACATATCGCCGAACCACAGCCGGAGCCCCGCAAGCCCCGCATGTGGCGCCGCCCCCGTGACCCCGATGCCGTTCCCGCCACGCGCCGCCGCTACGCCGGCGGTGGCAACACCGTGCATCTCCTGCCAGAAGACCGGACTCGGATCCGGATCGTTGTCCGCGAAATCCCAACTGTCCGCGGCTACATAGTTCGGCGCGAGGTCAGGATGGTCGATTTGCAGACAATCGTCCAGAATGCCGATGGTGACGCCCTCGCCGGTCACGTCGCGGTTCCAGGCCCCCTGCACGCGGGCATCCAGGCCGGGCGTGTGCTCGTTCAACAGACACCACTGGCCCGGCCACCCGGCCTCCGGCGTATCCTTGTGAAAATACGGGTCGTTCGGCGCAAAACCCATCGGGACGTGCGTCGAACGCCGGTTCGCAAAGCTGGCCCGGACCCGGCCATCCCCCCGCGTCTGCCCCTGCGCCGCCTTTGCCGCCGCAACCGAGGGCGCCGAAAGTACGTAGCCGTCCGGCGCACCCCGCAGCGCCCGCTTCACGACCATCCCGTGCTCCCAGGCAAACTGCCGGACATCCGTGCCGGGTTCCAGAAACACGACCAGTTCCGACGTATCCGCCGGCCGGGCCGCCTCGCCCCGCTGTGCCTGACCTGCCGCTCGATTCTCGCCGAATAGCCACGTCCCGAACCCCGCGCCAACGATCGTGCAGAGCCACACGGACGCGCAAATCTTCTTGGGCATGGGTCGCTCCTTGTCGGCCGGGGGGCGGAACAGAGAGAAAGGGTGTTTACCCCCTCTTTGCACCGTAACCACACTCTAGCGGAACCGCCCGATAAAGTCAATACGGCGTTTGCCGATCCTGCGGAGAATTGATGTTCGCCGTAACCGCCTCGTCCGCACATGCCACCTCGATGACGTCCGCCGTGTGCCGCTGCGCGAGGCAATTCAGGCCCTCGCCCGCGCCGAATGTCAGCACTTCGCCCGCCAGGGTCCGGGGAAAGACGATCGGATGACCCCGTTTGCCGTTCCGGGCGGCGATCACGATACGGCCTGGCTCCTGGCAGAAGGCGGCCATGCACGCCCTGACCGTTTCCGCCTTCAGGTCGCCGACATCGACGGGACAGACAAGGTATCCGTCCGGCTCCACGGCCAATGGTTCGCACCGGACGTGCAGAAGGGCCAGTTGAATCGACTCGATCATTTCCGAATCGGGCCGAGGGTTGACGACCACCTCGCAGCGTTCGGTCAGCGCCGCGGCCACCGCAAGTCCCCCGTCGTTCACGACGATCACCACGCGATCGACCCGGCCCCCCAGAAGAGCCGTAGCCACGTGATGCAACATCGGCTGCCCGCGGACGGGCAACGCCGGCTTGGGGCAGCCCATGCGTCGGCTTCGGCCCGCGGCCGGAATGATCCCGCAGACGCGTACACCAGGAGGTTCCATTCCCGCTTCAGACATCCGCATCACGCGCCTGAATCCTCACCCGGTACGCGGCATGTCCGGCGGTTCCGGGCCCGTCACGTGCGTCGGCGGTTCGGCACGGCGAACCTGCGTCAATTCCGCGGCAATGCTGATCGCAATCTCCGGAACCGTCACTGCCCCGATGCTCAGCCCGATCGGCGAATGCACGCGGTCGAGCCTCGCACGATCGACGCCCGCCTGCACAAGACCGTCGAACATCAGCCTGATCTTCCGCCGGCTGCCGATCATACCGATGTAGCGCGCCGGGGAGTCGATGACCGCCGCCAGCGCCCTCTCGTCGTGCCGGTGACCGCGCGTGACGATGACCACATACGAGTTCGCGTCAATCGGCGCGTCCCGGAGCGACCGCTCGATATTGGCCACGATTCGCTCGATCGGGGACGGGAAGCGTGAAACGCTCACGCAATCCGCACGGTCGTCGATGACGACGACGCGGTAGTCGAGATCGACGGCGAGTTTCGCTACGGCCTGCCCGATATGGCCCGCACCGGCGATCCACAACGTCGGCGGTGGTTCGATGTGCAGCGTGTAGGTCTCGGCGCGGCCCTCGCGCGCCACGCTCAGCGGAACGCTCGCCGGCCTCCGGCTCCGAAGCTCCTCCAGCGCCCCCCGAAACACGGCGGCCGACACGGCCTCCGCCACGCAGACGACGGCCACGTCCATCTGCCCCCCGCAAAGCAACCCGTCATCCCAGCCGTAGTCCTGATCGAGATGGAAATGCAGCAGGCCGGAGCGTCCCGCCTGCAACAACTCATGGGCACGCCGCCGCACCTCGGCCTCGACGCAGCCGCCACCAAGCGTGCCCTCGACCGTCATGTCGTCATGCACCAGCATGCTCGCGCCGGGCCGTTGCGGCGTGGAGCCTTTCGAACTCACGACCGTGCAGAACGCCGCGCGGCGCCCGCCCGCAACGGCGGCCGACAACGACTCAAAGAGCTGGACAAAGGGGTTCATGGCCGCGCGATGGGCTCGATCAGTCCGGTCCATGGCGATGAGGCCGTGGCGTAAAGCTTCTTCGGGATCCTCCCCGCCAGGTACGCGAAACGCCCGGCCTCGATCGCGTGCTTCATCGCCCGGGCCATCGTCACCGGATCCTTCGCCGACGCCACGCCCGTGTTCAGCAACACGCCGTCGGAACCCAGTTCCATCGCGACGGTCACGTCCGATGCCGTGCCGACACCGGCATCGACGATCACCGGGTAGTCCGGATCGCCCTGCTTCAGGTACTCCAGGCAGATGCCGATGTTGTTCGGGTTGAGGATACCCTGCCCGCTGCCGATCGGCGAACCGGCGGGCATCACGCTCGTCGCCCCGGCATCCTTCAGCCGCTTCGCCATGATCGGATCGTCGTTCGTATAGACCAGCACGGTGAAGCCCTCTTTGACGAGCCGTTCGGTCGCCTGGAGCGACCCGATGGGATCGGGAAGCAGCGTCTTCTTGTCGGCGAGGACTTCGAGCTTCACCCAGCCGGCGCCGCGGTTTTCGAGCCCCTCGAGCAATTCACGCCCGAGGCGCGCCGCCCGAATGGCATCGTCCGCGCTGAAGCACCCGGCGGTGTTCGGCAGAATCGTGTACCGCTGCGGGTCGATGTAATCGAGGATGCTCTGCTCCTTCTTGCGGCCGTCGGGCGAGAGCACGTCCCGGCGGACGGCCACGGTCACGACCTGGCAACCGCTGGCATCAAGAGCATCGCGCATCAGCTCCAATGTCGCGTACTTACCCGTCCCCACGAAGAGCCGTGAGTCGAACGCGAACGGCCCGATTCTCAACCGCTGGTCCGCCATCAGCCGCCTCCAACGAACGTGACAATCTCGACCCTGTCGCCGTCGCGCAACACCGTCGCCGCATACTCCCGACGCGGCACAAGCTCCTGGTTCACCTCGACGGCAACGCGCGCCGGGGCTAGGTCGTGCTTCGCGACAAGGGCCGCAACGGTCGTCCCGTCGTCGAGCCGCTCGCGCGATCCGTTGACGTACACATGAACCATCTCCGGTGATTATAAGACCACACATCCTGATTTCGCAAAAGGAACCTCGCGGAACGAAGATCGAGAAGCCTGTTCCGCCAGGACCGGTTTTCGGGTATACTGCACTGGATCGGGCCCACGGCAGCGGGAACAATCTATCGGCCCTTGTGCGAACTCCGGATGCTCGTCTTCGGGGCGAACAGGAGAATTGAAATGTCTGATCGTGCACGCTGGACTCGCTGGCCGGCAAGACTGGCTCTCGTGGCATTGGCCGTCGCCGGCGGTGGGCGGACCGTCGCGATGGACGAGTTCCGGGGCATGTGGGTGACCCGCTTCGAGTGGCCCAATACGGACGAGACCGCGTGCAAGGCCTACATCGACCAGGTCATGGCCGACCTCGCCGGCCACAACTTCAACGCGGTCATCATGCAGATGCGCGGCCAGGCCGACGTGCTCTACCCGTCGCCTTACGAGCCGTGGTCGCCCTTGATCTCGCCAACCGGCTCTCCGTTGACCTGGGATCCCCTTGCCTACTCGATTGCCGCCGCCCACAACGCCGGCCTTGAGTTCCACGCCTATATCAACACGCACGCGGCGTGGCAGGCCGCCGGCCGCCCCAACGAGGAGATCGTCGTCGATAACCTCAGCGCCGGCTTTGCGGTCCTCAGCGGCACCTGGGGCACCTCCAGCAACAGCACGGCCTACGCCACCCCGACCGGCAACTACCGCACCCGCGCCGCGGCGACAACCACGACCGGGGAGGTCGAATGGAGGCCGACACTCCCTGCGGAAGACTGGTACGAGGTCTCCGTCTGGCACCCGACCGCTGCCGGCGGGATCACCAACGCCCAGTTCACCATCGATCACGCAACCGGCTCGACGACGTATTCGGTCAACCAGACGATCAACGGCGGCAGGTGGAACGTCATTGCAGCGTATCTCCGCTTCGCTGCCGGCACGACCGGGCGCGTCCGCCTGAGCAACAAATCGACGTCGAGCGGAACGGTCTTCGCCGACGCCGTCCGCTTCCGCCGTTGCTCGCCCGCCAGCCCGAACCACGTGTACTGGCAACACTGCAACGCCCTTGACCCCGCCCACCGCGACTGGCTCATCCATGACGGCAACGGCGACCCCGTGCAATACGATGAGAGCAACTACGTCTGGATGGCCCCGGGGGTGCCCGCGTTCCAGGCGTACACGCGGCAGCAGATCATGTACGTCGTCCAGAACTACGACGTGGACGGCGTCCACTTCGACCGCATCCGCACGCCGAAGAACGACTCGACGACACGGAGCTGGTCGCACGACCCGATTTCGCAGGCCCGCTTCGGCGGCGAGGGCAACCCGGACAACCTGGACTGGGCGAGTTGGTCACGCGATCAGATCACCCGGTTCACCCGCGACATCTATGCGCAGATCCAGGAGGCCAGGCCCCACGTCAAGGTGAGTTGCTCTCCGCTCGGCCTCTACAGCCCCGAGCGGTACGCATCCTACGGAGGCTATCCGCAGACGGCCTGCGGGTTTCAATACGAGTACACATGCGTGTGGCAGGATGCGCAAGGCTGGCTCGCGGCGGGATCCATGGACTTCATCGTGCCGATGATCTACTGGGCCAACGGCGGCAGCAAGCCCGACTACGACGAGGTCTTCTACGACTGGATCACGCACAGTTCGGGTCGCCACGTCGTTGGCGGACAGGCCGCTTACAAGGCGGAGATGACGCTCGCCGAGATGGTACACCAGGTTCAATATACACGGCAGACGGGCGGACACGGGAACGTCCCATTCAGCTACACAAGCTTCACGTTGTGGGACGATTATGTGGCCCCGGGCGGCGTCTATGAGCAGCCCGCAAACATCCCGCCGATGCCGTGGAAGACAAGCCCAACCACCGGCGTGATCATCGGCACCGTAACGAAGGCCGGAAACCCCGTCGTTGACGCTCAGATCACGAGAAGCGACGATCCGGCCAGCTACACCGCTCTATCGTCCGCCGACGGCCTCTACTCCTTCCTGCTCGTACCCCCGGGAACCTACACGCTTACGCTGACCAAGCAGGACACAGGCACACGGCAGATCGCCGGCGTCACCGTTTTCGCCGGTCAGGTCACTCGCGTCAACATCTCACTGGGGCCCGACTTCGACGGCGACGGCGACGTGGACCTGACCGACTTTACCGCATTCCAAGGCTGTTTCAACGGCCCCAATGCGACACCGGCGGCAAGCGGCTGCGGGGCAGCGGACCTCGATAGCGACGGGGACGTGGATCTCGCCGACTTCAATGCGATCTCCGCCTGCTTCAACGGGCCGAACCGGGCCCCGGCCTGTCCGTAGACCCCATCCCGGCGGAGACACACCCGCGCAACTGTTCACCGAGGCACCAATGGACAGGGCATGCCCCCATGGGCATGCCCTGACGAAAGACCGTCTGGAAAAACTGCTTGCGGACGACTCGCCGACTGCCCTCAGCGGGCAGACGCCGCGAGCGACTACTGGTTCTCAGGCTTCGGCGCCTCGGACGGCAGCGGTGGAGCGGGAACCGGTGCCACGTCGGCCGCCTTCGGCTTCGCCGCCTTCGCCGGCTTCGGGGCCGTGCGGGCACCCGGCGACGCCGACTTCGACGACTTCACTTCCGACGGCTTGACGAAGCTCATGTTCTTGTCGGTCGTTTCATAGATCCCGGCCGTACCGACCGTCGTCGCCTTGTCTGCCGACACAAGGAAGATCTCCACGCGGCGGTTCTTGGCCTTGTTGGCCTCCGTGTCATTCGCCGCGATGGGCCGCCACTCGCCATAGCCCATGACACCCATCTTCGGCTCCGGCACGCCGTCGCTGCGCAATGCGTTCATGACCGAGATCGCCCGGTGCGCCGAGAGGTGCCAGTTTGTCTTGTGTTCACGAAGCGTCTCCGCTCGCTTGATTGGCGTCGTACACGTATGACCGACCACGATCACGTCGAACCTGGCCGCCGCCGCCGAACGCACGATTTCGGCGAACTTCCGCAGCGGCTCGGCAACGCTCTCCCGCAGCACGTCGCTGCCGAGCGGGAACAGCAGATCCGCCTTCCACCGGACCGCGCCCTTCTCCGGCAGGTACTCCACCAGATCCGGGTTCGCCGCCGCGAACTCCTTCAAGGCCCGGTCGAGATCCGGCGGCAGCGCCGGCGCCGTCACGACGACACCGCCGAGGTCCTTCCCCGCCATGTTCTTCAGCGCCTCGAGCGCCTCGGCCAGTTTGGCGCGATTGCTCTCGTTCTCGGCCGTCAGGCTGTCGATCGTCTGCTTCTGCGCCGCAAGCTGCCCGTTCAGGGAATCGATCTTGCCGTTCAACACCTGGTTCATCGACTCGCAATCATGGAGGTCGTCTTTGGCGCGAGCCAGTTGCTCCTCGACGACACGTCGTGCGCGCTGCTCCTGCAGCAGTTGGTCGTAGTAGCAGCCGGCGTTGCTCGACACGATCAACGCGGCAACTCCGACAACCCAGAGCCCTACCCGATTCGACATCGCAATCTCCTTACGCTTGAACAGGTTCCCGCGGTACTCCGCTTCAACCATCAGAACCACAGTCCGTCCCCTCTCGCGCAACACGCGTGATGGGAGCCCGACGGACATCCATGCCCCGAGATGCAACGGATGGGTGAGGTAATCGGAGATCGCCTCCGGCGTCCAATCACCCCGGGGTCGTCTTACCCGGCCGCCTTCGCCTCGACCTTGGCTTTCGCCTTCGCCGGCTTCGGCTTCTCGGCCCGGGCGGTCGGCTGCCGTCCTATCAGCCAACCGATCAACGCAAACAAACCACCGGCCACCACCGTCGCGCCGGTGAAAATCAACAAGTTCTGATACAGCATATCGAGGTAGCCCGGCCACACTCCGAACGTCATCGCGGCCGTCGCAGCTCCCACGATCGCCAACACCAGCATACCCGCAACCAGCAATCCTGCAAAGATGGGCGAGCTGGGATCTTCAGGAAAAGCCGCCACGGTCACGATCCGCGGCGTCAGCGGGGCAACCGGCTCCGCAGCCGCCTCCGCGACGGGGGGAGCCTCCCCCATATCCGTGGTCGCCGTGCCTTCCGTCGTCTGTGTGACCTCGGCATCGGCGATCTCGATACCCGTCAGCACGTCCGCGCCAAGCGAGGTATCATCGCTCTCACGAGTAAGATCCAGCAGGCCGCTACCCGCCCCGCTGCCGTCCAGCCCCAGATGCTCGCCTCCCCCGGTGGCAATCGTCTTTGCCATCGGGTCGGCGGCTATTTCGAGGTCCTCGTCGTCGAAGACGCTGATCCCCACATTCGTGATAACCGTATCATCCTTACGCATCCCCTCGACGGTTTCCTTGTCGACCTCTTCCAGGCTGAGGACATCGGATCCGGACAGAGCAAAGCTGGAATCTCCGGCTTTCTTGGCCGTCCCAGAGCCCGTCTTGCCTGCGGGCTTTTCCGCCGTCGAAGTGTCCTCCAGGTTGAAGATGAACGACTTGCTACCCAAATTCGCTCCCCCAGCCGTGCTGCCGCCGGGCGAGACACCTGGCATTGACGTCCCCGTTCCTTCCGCTGGTTCCAGCAAGAACTCGCCGCTGCCCGTCGCACCCGCCGCCTGTTGAGCTGCGAGTGCATCCACATCCTCGATGCGGTAATTCAACTTGCCCCCATCCCGAAACTCGCGGAGCTTGCCCTGACGAACAAGCAGGCGGAGCCCGTCTTCGTCCGTATTCAGCTTCCGCTTGGCCTCGTCCGCCGTGTAGTATTGCTTTGCCGCCATGCCGCACACCTCACTTGTCGGAATCCTTCCGCAACGCCGGTTCACCGGCAGGCCGTGTCGTTGCCGCTCCCGGCGCCGTGCCCGCCAGCCCCCGTTGGCGCTGGGCCATCTGCTTATCGATCAACTCGGCAACGGCGGCTGGCGTGGGATCGCTCACGTTGAACTCCTCCAGATAACGATCGAATACCCACGAACGGGCTGCCACCAACCGCAACTGCCGGGCCGACTCCGAAGCCCCACTCAATTCATAGCACCAGATCGTACCCGTGTCGACGTCCAGCATGAACACACCGTACGACGTCCGGCTCACCTGTCCGGGAAAGGCGTAGATACCGCGCGCCCCTAGACGGCCGGCACCGCTACTCGCCGCTTCTTGCGCCAGCGCAGTGCCCCGCCCCGGCACAGACTGATCCAACCGGAGGACGCACGTAGTGGCGATGACGGCGAGCAGGATCGCGAGGACCCACAAGACCGTTTGGTGCGCCGCAGGCCCCATTCCCCTGCCGACGCCAGACGCTTCCCGATCGGGCTGCAATGCGTTAACCTCTAACCTCTGCATCGAGGGTCGGTTACAGCGATACGCCCGCAAACACGCGGACGCCCCTGTATCGCTCGGCACGGATTATATCCCATTTTGACGCGGACGCAATAGGGCAGGGGAAGCATTCCACTCCATTTACGACGGTTCTCACTGAGCGATGCGATGTGCCTGGCCGTCAGTACGGACAACCCGGAGCGGGCGGCAGGTTTGGACCGTTGAAACAGCGCAGAAAACGAGAATAATCCGTCACATCCACATCCCCATCCTCGTCCAGGTCTGTAATGCCGCAGCCCGGAGCAAACGGGCGGTTCGGACCGTTCATGCACGCCTGCAGCAGATCCAGATCGGACAAATCGACATCCAGATCCTGGTCGAAATCGGTGATCGATGTTCCGGGGATCGGGGCCCATCCCCCCACTTTCAGCAGCGGATCCCCGATCACCTCCCACATAAAATCGTCGTACGGATTCGACAAGTAGAATGCCTCGCCCAATGTCCCGCCCGCCATCAGCGCGCCGAGCATCGTGTCGGGATACGGGGCCGACAAAAACCGCGGCTCGCCGGTCGCACCGACAGCGGCGGCATAACCGGCATCGAGGGCATTGGGGACAAACCGGCCGTTCTCCGCGGTGATGCTCCGCACCGTCGTCGCGCCCCAGCTGTTGTAGTCATATGCGAGGATCCGCACGCCGGCGGGCGCGCCCCGAAGTCTCGCGTTGTGCCAGTTCGCCACATCGTGCCACGCAAACCGAAAGGCGTCGAGCGGCGTCTGCTGCGTATCATCGTCGAACGAACACCACGGGATCTCCTCGAACATGGGGTTCTCGACGGTCTGCTTCAGCACCCACCAGGTACCCTTCTGTGCATCCGCATAGTCGTAATACACGAAATTGCCGGCGATCCCGTTGCGTAACATGCGAATCGCCAGGGCGCGGTTCGTCAGCGCCATGGCGGCATCGAGCGTGGGACCGTCGATTCTTCCCACCATGTAGTGGCCGGGCGTCATCCTCGCCTTGGTCAGCCTGCCGTCCACCGGAAGGACGTCACCCCATCGCTGAGGGTAATCGGGATTCACGTTGATCGTTGTGTCCGCCGGATCCTGCAGCGCACATGCAACCGAATAGCCGCCGATTCCATAGTCGGCCGCGCCGAAGTGTCCCGGAACGCGGTACCCCACGATGATCCCCATCACACGCGCCGCGATGGCCGGGTTTGCCGCTAGAAACTGGCGGACGGGCGCGAAGATCTGTGCCTCCGCCGCTGCCGCGTCCGCAAGATGCTCCGACGCCGAAGCGTTCAAACCGAGGACCTGCTCCGCCGGGATGCCCCGCTGAGACGCATACCATTGGGCCCAGGTCACGCTGTCCGTTACATTCACGTTATAGAGTACAAGCCAGCTATCGGGGAGGTCGGCAGTGCGTGTGGCGGGATCCGCCGCCACACATATCGCTGCCGTCATCATCACCGCGAACGTCGCGAGCCCCTTCATGCTCACCCCCGCCGCCAGCCACCGCTCTCCTCGCCCGGATAGGAGGACGAGCCTTCGGCCTGGCGTGGACGAGATAGCTGGAAAGCGATCCGCTAGCGCCTGCTCCTTCCAGACTCCAGCTCTCCCCGCGAATGGAAAGCGTGTCCTGCGCTGAATGGCGCACAGCACACGTCTTCTGTTCCCCTTTACGAAACCGTCGCCCCCCGTTTAGCGATACGCCACAGTGCAAGCGTATGGCTCGCACTGTGGCATATGGCTTCAGCTTCGGCGGCCAGTTGTGAACGCCGATCGCCCGAGTTTTCTGCTACTGAATCCCTATCGCCTGCGCCGACCCCCCAGAACCGCACCACCCAACGCCAGCAGGCACAGCGTGGCCGGCTCCGGAATGTCGTAGCCAACCGCGAAAGTACTCGTACCGTTCGCCCGGTCGCTCTTGGTCAGCGAGAACTTGTATTGCGACGAAATGTCGGACACCGTATCCGACAGCAGGACACACCACGTCGGCAGCGAGGGCAGGCGCTCGTCCGCAGAAGCCGAGCCCCCGATGCCCGCGGTAACCGGTGTCGAGATCAGATTCGCGAACACAACCGACGCGCCGTTATACTGAGCCTGGTAAGCCTTGCCCCCGGCGAACAGACCCGTCAGCGTGGCCCCGTTCAGATTCGTGTCCGTCACACCCACGCTCGCCGTGGCATACGCATACGGATTCGGCAGCGGCGCAAAGCTGATCAGGGCCGAGTTGATCGTGAAGTTCGTCACCGCCGTCGTCGAGCCGGCGCGCACATTGAACGACAGATCAACCTGCGGGTCGCTCCTCAGCCGGATTGAAATGCCTTCAACGCTCCCCAGTTCCGTCTCCCCGCACATCAACGGGATCGGACCCGGGATATTCCATTCCTCATCGCCGTCGAACGTCCAGTTCCCCGTCAGGGCGAAGGTATAGTCGCCGCATCCGACGCCTGGTGCCTCTGCCTCCACCCTTACCACCATACCACCCTCGACCGTACCGCCCCAAGCGGCAACAGGGCTTGCCAGAACGACCGCGGCCACCAAGCCAATGCCCAGCCCGACCCTACGAATCCTCTCGCGTCCAGTTGACAACATAAGCGTCCACCTCCAGGAACAACAAGTGCTTTTCGACCTCACTCACATACGCCAAGAAAGCGCGCCTGCCCCGGTCGCTTGAACCCGGGAACTCGAACTGCGCTTTTCTCCTCACACAACTACGCACACACCAACCCTGCCCTACCTCCTGCTTCTCCGAATCAGGCCAATCCCCCCCGCCAGCAGCAGAAGAACACTACCCGGCTCAGGCAACACAGTGAACGTAACATCGCCACTCGCCAGGTCGCCCGGCGACAGACGGAACTTGAACTCCGTCGTGATGCTCGTCACCGCGTCGGCGATCAACCCCGGCGGTGCCGATGGAAACGCGTCCGTTACGGTCTCCGAACCGCCCAGACCCGTAACAATACCCGAGCCCGTCGGTATCATCGACGCAAACACCGAGCCGCCGGGATAGCCGTTGTAGATCGCACGGCAAGCGGTTGCATCCGGATACAGGCCCAGAAGCGTCGCCGTGTTGAATCCCGAACGATCGGTCACGGTCATGCTCGCGGTTGCCCACGCATCGGGGTTCGTGATCGAGCCGAACGTAAAGACGGTCGAAGTCACCGTGAAATCGGTGGCCTGCGTGCCTGCCACAACGCTGAAGCCCACGGCCACGCTCGGATCCCCCTCAACGAACGAATTGATCGTCGCCAGCTTGCCCAGATTGTTCGCGAAAACGTACGCCGGCGAATCCGGTCCCGCACCTGCGCTGTACTCAACATAGCCGTCGATGGGAATCGCATCACCTGGAAGGTAATTCACCTGATAGGTGTCCGACGTGGCACCTCTCTGAGCCGTAACCTTAAAGATCCAACCCGTAAGAGGCGTTCCCTCAGCACGAGCCTCCGGCGCGGCCGCAAGCAACGCCAGACTCACCAGAGCGGCCACGCCAATCGCGGCCATTCGAGCGTTTTTCCACCCTTCAGTACTCGGCATGTGCGAATCCTCCTCCTGCTAAACGGGCTTCGCTTTTCCGACCCTCGAAACCCCCTCGCTGTTCCTAAACCACACATTCGCCGCGCCTTGAAAGGCGAAGCTCTGAGCCAACCTAGCTCATCGTCCACTATATTATCACACCCGCACGCCCTCCGCAAGCCCCTTTTTTCATTTCTCGAATCTTTTTTTGCGACAGCGTTCCGCGGAGCGGAGCAACATAACACGATAGCCTATGTCGCCGTCTGCCGGCCCCGGATGAAAGACACTCACTTGCCTCGACGGCATCCCCTGAAGATACCAGACACCCTACATCTGTAAATGTTGACGTGGCATGACGCCCATGCGTTGACGTCACCGCATCACCGTGCTACTGCACCAAACACAGCGACAGCAACACTTTGTTTCCAAATACGTATTCTCTTCGCACAAAAGGATGCTTTCCGATTGACTTCCGAAGCTGAATCGGTTATTGACAAATAGGGCTTGACGTAAGGTCTGCACGTGAAAACCCAGCGGGTGAGGAGAACGCGGCTGTCACCGATCCGCCTGAGCGGATCTCGAAGGTGAGAACGAAGCGCGAATGCGCGCGTAGTGCCAAAGATAGCTGCCGAGGTAGGTCTTTCCGGCTGGACTGAGCGGCCCCGGCCGCTCGCATGACGCAGACAACGGTCCGACGTTCGGTCGTGGAGCAGGCGTATGTCAACCGCAAGCGTGAAGGCAACCTCTCTGGCCGCAATCTGCGTACTGCACTTGTTTGCAGGCATGGTATTCGCGGATGACGGCGAGGCGTCGCTCGCTGATCAACAGCGACAGCACGCAAGCACCCCGGCCGACACCAGTGAGGTCCTCGTCTGGCTCAATCCCGGTGCCGATGTTGAACGTTTTGCCCGCGAACACGGACTGGCCGTCCGGCACGCGCTGCGAAGCGACCCGAATGCGTATGTATTGATCGCCCCCTCGGCACCGGCAGCGAAAGCATGGATGCATCGCGTCCGAGGCGCAGATGCCCGCATCCGTGCCTGCTACGTCAACCAGCGTACCTGCAACGTCCGCCTCGGGTTCGTGCCAAACGACCCGTACTTTCACAAGGATACACCGTCGCCGGGCTGGCCCGGGCAGTGGCATCTGCTTAACGAGTTCACGCCGGGCCTCGACGCACGCGTCCAGGGTGCCTGGAACCGCGACGCCACAGGCTCCGGCGTCACGATCGGCTTGGTGGACGACTGCCTTGAGACGACACATCCCGATCTCGCATCGAACTATGTTGCGGCCGACAGCTGGGACTTCGGTGACAACGACGCCAATCCCGATCCCGTCTACGCCGACGATCAGCACGGCGTCGCCACAGCCGGTGTCGCCGCGGCCCGAGGCGGAAACAGCATCGGCGTAACCGGCGCCGCTCCCCACGCCGGCCTGGCGGGGCTCCGGATCGACTTCTACCGCCAGACCACACAGATGTTTGTGGATGCCACCCTCTACCACAGCAGCGGCACGAACACGAACATCAAGATCAAGAACCACAGCTACGGCGTGAGCTACCCGTACATCGCCGCCAGCGCCGAGGTGAGCGCGCTGGCAACGTCCGCGGCGGCGGGCACCATCCACTGCCTCGCGGCCGGCAACGACCGCAATGCGGCCGGACAGGACTGCAACACCAAAGATCTTCAACGCAGCCCGCACGGCATCACCGTCGCCGCCCTCGGAAGCGACGGGAAATATGCCACGTACAGCTGCTTCGGCGCCTGCGTCTTCGCCACGGCGCCCTCCGGCTCCACAACCAGTCCGATTCGCATTACGACCACGGACCGCACGGGCGAGAACTACGGCTACAACGGAGTGGCCGACTTGTTCCCGGACCCCGATTACACCAGCCGACTCGGGGGCACATCCGCGGCGGCCCCGGTCGTGGCCGGTGTGCTGGCCCTGGTCAAGCAGGTCCAGCCGGCCCTGAACGGACGCTTCGCCAAGCACCTGCTCGCGCGGACATGCAACGTGGTGGACGCAGGCGACACCACCTACACCAGCGACGGGGGCTGGAGGACCAACGCGGCCGGCTTCACCTTCAACCAGAACTACGGGTTCGGCCTTGTCGATGCTGACGAGATGACCCAGATCGCCCCACTCTACGCGGGTGTCACGCCGCTGACGACGGCCACGACCGGCGCCGTGACCGTCAACACGGCGATTCCCGACAACAACTCCGACGGGGTCGTGCGAACGTTCAACATCAGCGCCAGCACGGCCCTTGAGGAAGTCCTGGTCTGGCTGAACATCAGCCACGGGAACCACGGACAACTCGAGGCGCGGCTGACCTCGCCGAGCGGCACGACCAGCCGCCTCATCTGCAAGAACGCCAAGGACACCGACGCCAATATCAACTGGACCTACTGCACGAACGCCTTCTGGGGCGAAAACCCGCACGGAACCTGGACGCTAAAGGTGGAGGACACTGCCGCCGGCACGACCGGCACGTGGTATGCGTACGACGTCACCGCCCGCATGGGATCGCTCGAATCCGCAGTCGCCCCGGAAATCACGCAACAGCCCGCCGAGCAGAAGGTCGCCGTCGATGCCACCGCCACGTTCACCGTGCAGGCCACCGGCGCCAGCCCCCTGCAATACCGATGGCAGAAGAACCAGACCAACCTTTACGACGGCGGCAAGATCTCCGGGGCCGCAACCCCGACCCTGCAGGTCACCAACTGCACCGCCGCCGAGATCGGCAGCTACCGATGCGTCGTCACCAACGCCTACGGAAGCACAACCTCCACCCCGGCCACGCTGACCGTCGCCCTCGTCTACATGGTCGAAAGTCGCTCGGGCGGCCAGAACTATGACCGTTACGTGGAGTATGCCCAGGGGCAGCTCGGTGACAGCACCGCCAAGAGCACCGCACCGGGCACCACCGCTGGCATCGGCAGCCGGTACGGAAGCCTCAATCTCGAGGTGGCCAAGCTCAAATGGGCCCGCTATAGCTACACGGCCGAGGCCACCGGTCTCTACGAGATCTTCGCCACCTGGCCATCATCCTCGAACGCCGGCAACCACGTCGAGTACATCGTCACCCACGCCGGCGGCTCGACCAGCGTCCTGGTCGACCAGAACAACGGCAGCAACCCCGCCGGAGCGAACCAGTGGAACTCGCTCGGCCAGTACAACCTAACCGGCGGGACCACCTACACCATCACCCAAACCAACCAGAACTACCCCGACCCCGGCTTTGTGTTCCGCGCCGACGCCGTCAAATGGACGCTCCTAAACGCCGCCGGCGGGCCGACGATCACCCAGCAGCCCCAGCCGCAGAACCTTTGCGAGGGCAACACGGCGACCTTTTCGGTCACTGCCACCGGCCAGGGCACCATCACGTACCAATGGCAGAAAAACGGCGGCAACCTCAGCAACGGCGGCCGGATCTCCGGCGCCGACGCCGCTACCCTGCAGATCACCACGATCGACAGCAGCGACGTCGGTTCGTACCGATGCGTGCTGACCGACGCGAACGGCACAAACCGATCAAACCTGGCCGCCCTGACGCTCAGCCCGACCATCGTGACAAAGCACCCCGCCGACCAGGCCGTACCGCTCGGCAGCGGAGTCGCCCTCTTCACGGTTGAGGCCACCGGCAAGGGAACACTCACCTATCAGTGGCAGCGGAACCAGCAGAACCTGACCAATGGCGGCCGGATCTCCGGCGCGACGACCCGCACGCTCACCATCTCCAATTGCGATTTCACCGACGCCGGCAGTTACCGCTGTCTCGTTACCGGCACGTGCGGAAGCGCGAACTCCGACGACGCCGACCTCACCGTCACCACCGGCGCCCTGATGTTCATCGTCGAAAGCCGCGCCGGCGGGCAGAACCGCGACCGCTACTCCGAGTTCGCCGCACTCTCCGACAGCACCGCCAAGTCAACCGCCACGGCGACAACGCCCGGAATCGGCAGCCGCTTCGGCAGCATGGACCGTGCAGCCTCCGGCATCAAGCGATCCATCTTCAGCTATACCGCGCCCGCCACGGGCACCTACGAAATCTATGTCACCTGGCCCGCCTCCGTCAACGCGAGCGAGCAGGTCGAGCACCTGATCACGAACGCCGGTGGCACCGCCAGTGTCTTGATGGACCAGGACAGTACCTCCAACCCAACCGGGGCCAACCGCTGGAACTCACTCGGCCAGTACACGCTCAACGGCGGCACGACCTACACCGTCACGCAGACGAATGAGAACTACCCGGATCCCGGCGAGATCTTCCGGGCCGACGCCGTCAAGTGGGAGTACCGACCGCCGGCGGCGCCGACGGTGACGCAGCACCCAACCGCCCGCGAGGTGTGCAACGGCGGCACGGCCGTCTTTGCGGTCACGGCCTCCGGCCAGGGCACGCTCGTTTACTGGTGGCAGAAGAACGGCGAGAGCCTCTCCGACGCCGGATCCTATTCGGGCACGCGGACGGCGACGCTCACCATCTCGCCGGCGACCGCCGCCGAGGCAGGTTTGTACCGCTGCCTGGTCGCCAACGCCGGCGGCACCGTGTACTCGAACGCCGCAGCCCTCACGCTGAAACCAACCGTCGGCGCGGACTTTGATGCTGATTGCGACGTGGATCTGATGGACTTCGCAGCCTTCCAGTCCTGTTTCAACGGGCCCAACAACCCCGCCGCCCCCGAATGCCCTGCCGACGCCGACCTTGACAACGACGCCGACGTGGACCTGATGGATTTCGCCGCCTTCCAGAACTGCTTCAACGGACCGAACCGGCCCGCGGCATGCCAGTAGTCGCTACCCCCGGGCCCTTACGGACGCCGACGGCTACGGGAGTGGAGCTGTTGCTCTACGCTTGTTCCTACAAAGCTGAGCGTCTAAGGAACAGGTTGCGAACTAGGCGTTCTGTCTTGAATCGCCAAGCTCCCGCACGCACCGACTTCGCATTCAGACGCGTCTGGACGATAAGGACGATCTGCATGTAAGATATTGCGACACAATGCTTTATAGTCATCCTAGCCGTTTGATGCCTTCCGTGTTCACCCTGCTGCGAGCATAGCTTTTCATAACCTCTGCGGCCTTGACAATGCAGCGGTAACCCGCTATTAAATACGTTTGGCGGGCTGGATAGAAAGAACATCTTATCTTGGCGCTGCTGGCAGGTTGTCCTCATGTTGGTCGCAAGAGATCAGAGACTGGAGGCAGTCCCAAAGCACGAACTCGTGTTTCACGCCGTCGCTTCGGCCATTCGCTCGAGAGAGCTGGCACCCGGCGACAGGCTGCCGGACGAAGCCGAGCTGGCCAGGCGTCATGGCGTGAGCCGCAACTCGGTTCGACGCGCCTTGTTGCGCCTTCGCAAGGAGGGGGCTATCGAAACGCGGCGCGGCAGCGGCAGCTATGTTGCGTCGCGGAGCGGTTCCCGTGCGACGGCGGATCGCGACATGGCCGTCGTTGTTCGCTACGTACCGGGGTCTACGGCCAGCCTCATCGGGCACGCGACCGGTCCCTGGTGGTCGCTGCTTCGCGACGGATTGATGTGCGGGGCCGCGCAACACGGGCTGCAATTGGTGGATGAACCCTGCGCCTTCCGGGCCGGTCGCGGGGCCTCCGCGGTGCCTGCGGAGCGATTAGCCGGGTTCCTGGTCGTCGCCTTCGGGCAGGACAATCCGGCGGCCTTGATTGCCGACTTGCCGCCGGGCGCCCCCAGATTGCTGGTCAACCGCCCGTCAGCCGACCCCGCCGTCAGCTCCCTCACCATCGACCGGGAGTTGGGGGCTTACCGCGCCACGAGCTTTCTGCTGAAACTCGGGCACCGGCGGATTGGGATTGACGTACGAGACGACGACGATCCGCCGTCCCGCGACCGTCTTCGGGGATACCTTCGTGCATTTGAGGCGGCCAGCCTGCCCGTGGACGACGCGATGATCTTCGAAGGCGTCAGCGGCCCGTCGTACCTCGAATGGCCTAAGCGACTGCACGAGTTCCTCCAGGGATTGCATCGGCCGACCGCTCTGCTGATCCACCATGCCAACCGGGTGCTGCACATCATGGAGGTCCTCCAGTCCCGTGGCATTCAGGTGCCGCAGGATCTTTCGCTGATTGTGATCGATGACGACCCGGCGCTGGCGCAAATGACACCACCGCTGTCGGCAATCCGCGATCCGTACTTCGAGATGGGTAGACGGGCCATCACGATGCTCCTGACCGCCGGGAAAGCAGGCCACGAGAATCAACACCTGGCCCTGGAACCCGAGTTGGTCATGCGGGAATCGGTGCTTCCTCTTGATCCGGAGGACAGAGACAGGCGAGTAGCCGTTGGATAGTGCCGCCGAGGGCGACATCGAACGACGCGACGCAAAGCCCTTGGTGTGCAAAATACGGTGGTAGTCACGAGGGCCGCAGCGTCCTGTGGCACGTTGCGATCCTGCCGGAAGTCGTTTGATCGTGAAGCGGACCGGAAGGCGTGGGCTGTCCGAGCGGCCCGTAGCGGAAGGAGCAGGTCATGAACGGACGTAACAGTGTTGTGGCGGCGTTGGCGTCGGTCGTCCCGTTTGCCGTGGTTGCAGCGGCGCAGGCGGCCACCTTCACCGGCGTGGGGTTTCTCGATCCGTCGGGCACCTACAAGTACAGCCGGATCTTCGCCATCTCGCCCGACGGCACGATCGCCGTCGGCGACAGCAAGAACAGCGCCGGGCACCTCGAGGCATTCATGTACAACATTACCACGGGCGTGAAGACCGGGCTGGGCTTCCCCCCCGATGCCGATCCGAACTACAGCACTGCCGTCGGCGTCGGTATCACCAGCACCGGCGTTATCAAGATCGCCGTGAACTGCAAGGTCACGCTCGGCGGCACCTACGACCAGGCATACATATGGTCCAGCGATCTCAACGGCGGAGCCGGCGGGTACACGGACGACTTTATCCTCATCCCGGGCGGATTCAATTCGACGGCAACTGCGCTCACCGTACAGCTGGATGACGAGGTAATGGTCAGCGGTATCGCCGACGACGCCGGCCTGAACGTTCAGGGCTTCCGCTATCGCGACGGCAAGGGCGTGCCGGAGCAGCGGTCGATGCTGTCCCTCGGCAAGCCGCCGACGAGCGCGTATCCGAACTACGCCTACGGCGTTTCCGTATTCGGCGATTGCGGCGGCTATGACATGAATTGCCAGCTCGGAGGAGGCAACCATCGCGCCTGCTGGAGCTGGGAACCGATCGGCAATGGCGTATATACCTGGCTCGACACGCTCGAGGGCCCCCCCAGGAACGACAATGAGGCCTGGACGCGGGCTCGCCTCTCGCTGGATGGGCTCCATGTCGTCGGGATCAGTTCTTCCACCGTCGTCAGCACGCCCAATGGCCCCGACTATCCGGCATTCCGGCAGGTTTCGCCAACCGCGGTCGAAAGCCTTGGCGTACTCGCCGGGCAGACGCCGGCCCACTACTGGGCCGAGGCGTATGCGACCAACGCCTACGGAAACGTCGTCGTCGGCTACAGCATGGAAAACCCGAACTCCTCGCGGCGCTTCTTCTGGTGGACGACCGCGACGGGCGGCATGCAGGAGTTCTCCACAGTGATCGGCGGGATGCCCGCAGGCTGGACGCTCGGCATCCCCTTCCACGACTGGAACGACTATGACATCGCGGCGATTTCGCAATCCGGATCGACTGTCGGCGGATGGTCGCCGCACAACGGAAACTGCGAAGGCTGGATTGTGCAGGGGCTGCCCGTCCCGCCGGCCCCGCCACCGGCAATCGCGCAGCCGCCCAATGACACGCAGTGGATCGCCGGCAACCCGTACACAAAGAACCTGAGCCTGACCGCCGGCCGGCTCCCGCTCCCGGGCTGGTCGATCACGGGACCGTCGGGCATAGGCATTGCCCCGGACGGCAAGGGCGCCGTGGTCAGCGGATGGACACCGCTGGCGGCCGATGTCGGCACGACCGTCACGCTCCAGGCGACGGCCACGAGCGCGACCGGTTCGGACACCCGGTCGTGGACCGTCACCGTGGTCAAGCCGCCGGCGCCGCGGATCCAGGCGCAGCTCCTTGCCGGCGCCACGACGATCGCGGTGGACAGAATCCTCTCGTACGCAACCGAGGTCGCGGTCTACAAGAACGGCGTGAAGACGTATACGAAGACGTTCCCCGGCACCGAAACGCCCGCCGGCGTCACGTTCGACAGCAGCGATGGCGTAACCCCGCTCGTGCTGAACGACTATTACGAGGTGACGCAAACGACCGGCGGCGCGGAGAGCAACAAGAGCTACCCGTGGCGGATGGTGTTGCCGACGACGCTGAGCTTTGCGGACGGTTTCGAGACCGGCGCGGGAGGACCGGGAACGTGGCCCAAATGGTGGCTGCGGAGCGAACAGACGATCAGCACCGCTCAGCCGCACGCAGGAAGCTACTCGGTCTTCGAGGACGTCACCAGCGCAACCCAGTCGAACGGCAACAACTTCGCCGACCTGACCGCCACCCGACCCGATGATTCCTATTACTATCCGGTGGTCATGGAGTTCTGGATGTACGAGACCGTTCGACCCGGCGTTGGCAGCCGCCACCGTTGCGGCCTCTATCAGTATTCCTTCGGCGGCTGGGAGCCCGGCATCGCGGGCGGGGCGACGGGTCTCCAGTGGATTCTCGAGCTTGGCACGTTCCCCGGCAATGACAACACCAAATACCAGTGTCGCGTCGTGAAGAACGGCACCGGAGGGCCGGGCGCGTCAACCCCCGCGGGCGCCTACCCCAACCTGGCCGACCCGCTCGCCCCGGCGAGAACGACGGGCTGGCACAAGTTCAGCATCGTCGCCGGCGACAACATGGCCTGGTGGTACGTCGATGGCCGGCGTGGCCTGAAGCTCAACGACGTCTCCACGCGCAGCCTCAACGCCGTCCGCGTCGGCAACGAGACCGGCTCGCCCGACTACGACGCCGGCATCCCCGGATCGGGCGACGCGTACTACGACGATGTGTCCGTCTTCATCATGCACCAGCATGAGCCGACGTTGACGCTGACGAACATCGTCGGCAGCGTCGGGCAGGCGATCACGCCGACCAACGAAATCGCCAGCGACGTGGACACGCCGGACACGCTGGCGCTCCAGGTGACCGGCACGCTTCCGGCCGGGCTTACGGCCACGCTCAACGGGGTGCCAGTGACGCTCCCGATGGCCGCGCCGCAGGAGTTCCCCGCCAGTATCTCGGCCGGGCCGGTCGCCACGCTGGCGATCAGTGGCACGCCGGCATCAGGCTCTGAAGGCGTATACACGCTGGACTTTACGGCAACCGACGACCTCGTGAAGGCCTGGCGGGGTACGGCCACGGGCTCGATGACAATCACCATCGCCGCGGGCTGCAACACGCCGCCGCAGGACACGGACGGCGACGGCGACGTGGACCTGGGGGACTTCAGCGCCTTTGCGGCGTGCTTCAACGGACCGAACCGGCCATGGCCGGGATCGCCCATTCCCGACAAAGATTGCCGGTGTGTGGACGGTGACGGCGACATGGACGTGGATCTGGAGGATTTTGCGAGGTTCACCGCCTGCTTCAACGGCCCGAATCGCAGGCCGGCGTGCCTCCCGTAGGGGGCGCGTCTCCCCCCCGCTTGCGGGGGGGTCGGGGGGGTCGCGCAGCGTCGCCACCCCCCGTAAGCCGGCAAGACCTGCCGCTTCGACCTGCCGCTTCGAGCTGCGGGCAGAGGTGCGGCCAGAGGACACCGCAGTTGGTAGTAAGAACGGTTGTGTGGGCTGCGTAGGCCCGCCCGGCCAGTTTCAAGACTGGCCGGGGCGACGACGATACTATAATCGGTGCGCGTGTCACCCAGGCGTGGCCGCGCACAGGGCCATTTCGGATGGAGCCGGTCGTTATGGATATCGAACCGCGTCAACGGCGTGGGGCCTTCACGCTCATTGAGCTGCTGGTCGTCGTTGCGATCATCGCGTTGCTCCTCTCGATCCTCCTGCCGTCACTCGCGAGGGCCCGCGAGCAGGCCAAGAAGGCCATCTGCCTCTCGAACCTGCACCATTGCGGCAACGGGTTCTCCACGTACGCAGTCGATCACAAGGGCATCCTGCCGATGCGCGGCGGGTTCAACTACAACATCAAGGAATCCGAAGACTACCACCTCAAGAGGGAAGTTGTTGGCCCCGTTCGCGCCGCGGTCAACTACGGTGCGCTCTATGGCAAGTACTGCGGAAAGGAAGGGACGTTCTATTTCTGCCCGGGGAACGTCCAACAGGACTACACGAGCACGTCCAACGGATGGTGTACGTTCCTCGCGAACAAGCCCGGCGATCACAACTATCCGTACGTCGGCGTGACGTGGGGTGGCTACTGCTACGCCACGCCGGTCCTGCCGGCAGGCTCGCCGATCGAAGACCCGGTGATTCGCGGCACAACCCGCGGAATCGATGGCGCTCAGCCGGGGACAGCACCTGGTGCGTGGAAGCAATTGACTCGACCGTACGCGGGCAGTTCCGATCCTAAGCTTGAGTGGAAACCGTACGGGAGTTGGCTCGCGGGCCAAGTCCGCCAGCGGAAGACCCCGTACATCGGAAGGATACAGGCCCTCATGACCGACCAGCTCGTGATCAGCCTCGCCAAGGGCGACCGGTTCTCACACCTTGATGGCTGGGGGCAAAACGTCCTCTTCACAGACTACCACGCCAAGTGGGTCAACGATCGAACCGGATACATCCGCGGGCTTAGAGCCTATCCCACAACCTCCTTGAATGCCGATATCAGCATTGAGGCGCGGAGGC
>CAZUAI010000035.1:0-51576 GCA_964617875.1 uncultured Planctomycetales bacterium
CCAACGCCGATTCTCGCTCGCGATTTCCATCGCCGTGCGAAGGTTGGGCTAACCCGCGTGGCCGCAAAGGCTTATTGACAGGGGAAACGCCCGGGGATATCGTGCGAGGCGACGATGACTCGGGCCGGTGCGTGCCGTGAGTCGCGCGGCCCGATCGCTTGAGGCGGAACAGACCATGCTCATGACGATCCTTCCGTGCGTGTTCGTGCTGGTGTTGACGCTCGGGGCGGCCCCCGGCCACGCCGCCGAAAAGAAGGTCCTCGTCTACACGCGGAACTACACGCCGGACGGCAAGGGCTACGTCCACGACAACATCAAGGCCAGTGCCGAGGCCATCCGCAAACTCGGCAAGGAGAACGGCTTCGGCGTGGATGTCTCCGACGATCCGAAGGTCTTCACCGACGAGAACCTCAGGCAGTACAAGGCCCTCGTCTTCTCGAACAGCAACAACGAGGCATTCGCGACCGACGAGCAGCGGGCCGCCTTCCGGCGATACATCCAGGCCGGCGGCGGCTTCGTCGGCATCCACTCGGCCTCCGGCTCCGAGCGCAAGTGGGAGTACTACCAGGCGGTCCTCGGCGCCAGGTTCAATCGCCATCCGAAGCAGCAGCCGTTCACCGTCCGCGTCGTGGACCCCGGGCACCCGGCCACCGCCGATCTGCCCGCGACGTTTACCTGGGGCCCCGACGAGTGCTACTACCACGACAACTTCAACAAGGACATCAAGCCGCTGCTCGTCGTCGATCCGACAAAGCTCGACGACCCCAGGAAAGACGTCTACCCCGGCAAGCGGTTCGGCGACGCCATGCCCATTGCCTGGTACCACACGTACGACGGCGGGCGGGAGTTCTACACCGCCCTCGGCCACAACATCCCGCAGTACCAGGACCCGCTCCTGACCAGACACATCCTGGGCGGCATCCTCTGGGCCATGGGCGAAAGACCGTACCCGACATCCGCGGGTACGGTCGCCGCCTCGCGCGAGGCCGGGCACGCCCAGAGCCGGCCCGCGACGCCGCGATAGCCTGACGCACACCCGGCGGTCCCATCGTGGGTGCCGCAAGGACGCCGAACACGTGCCCGATGTTGGCGCTCCGGGTCGCGGTCGCCGTCATGGCGGCCTCTTCGGCTTCGACGGTTGAACGACGGCCGCGGGCGTGACACAGCTCTCCAGAGGCAGACGCCGGGTCTCATTGCGTCGGCGGGGCCGGCGGGGTAGGCTGCGTGGAACAAGGAGATCCCGATGACGTCCGACCACCGCCCGAACAGACAACGGCCCACGGGCAGCCGACAACGAACCACAAACCACGAACCACAGACAACGCGCCGCCGGTTTCTGAAGGGCACGCTGGCCGCCGGAGCCGCCGCGGGCATTGGCTTCCCGACGATCGTCCCCTCGACGGTCTTCGCCAGCCCCTCGCCGAACGAGATGATCCAGGTCGCGCAGATCGGCTGCGGCCGGATCGCCCGGGAGTTCGAGTTCCCGGGCATCCTCAAGCACCACAGGATCGCGCGGTTTGTCGCCGTCTGCGATCTCGATTCGGTCCGGCTGGCCGACGCCCAAAAGCTGCTCGAGTCGGCCTACGCCAAGAGCATCGAGAAGCAGGTGAGCATCAAGACGCACGGCAACTACCGCGAGATGCTCGAGGACAAAACCATCGACGCCGTCTGCATCAGCACGCCCGACCACTGGCACGCCCTGCCGACGATCGAGGCCGCCCTGGCCGGCAAGGACGTCTACCTGCAGAAGCCCGCATCGCTGACGATCAGGGAAGGCCGTCAGATGGCCGACACGATCCGGAGGACCAGGCGCATCTTTCAGCAGGGCAGCCAGCAGCGATCCAGCCCGCAGTTCCTCAGAGCCTGCGAGCTGGTCCGCAACGGCGTCATCGGCAAGGTCCGGGAGGTCTTCATCGGCCTGCCGGTCGATCCTTCCGGCGGCAGGCCGGACGAGATGCCCGTGCCGGAGAACCTCGACTACGACATGTGGCTCGGCTCGACGCCGGCCGTCTACTACACCGAGGACCGCGTCCACCCGCAGGCCCCCGAGGCCAGGGCGCGCTACGGCCGTCCCGGCTGGCTCCGCTGCGAGCAGTTCGGCGCGGGGATGATCACCGGCTGGGGCGCCCACCACTTCGACATCGCGCACTGGGGCATGGGGACGGAATACACCGGCCCGATCGAGGTCGAGGCCAGGGCGGAGTTCCCCAAGACGGGCCTGTGGAACGTGCACGGCCCGTACGAGGTCACCGCCCGGTATGCCAATGGCGTGATCATGCACATCAGCGACAAGCTGCCGAACGGCGTCCGGTTCGTCGGCGAAAACGGCCGGTGGATCTTCGTCTCCCGCGGCGCCACGCGAACGACGAGCAGCGATCCGACGGCCGGCGCCCCGATCCTCAAGGCGCTGGATGCAAGCGATCCGAAGCTTCTCGAATACGAGTTCAAGGACGGCGACATCCGGCTGCACCACAGCCCGAAGGACGATCACCACCTGGACTGGCTCACGAGCATCCGGACGCGGAAGGACCCGGCCTGCCCGGCGGAGGTGGGGCACCGCTCCTGCTCCGCGTGCCTGGTCTCGCACACCGCCATGAAGCTCGGCCGCAAGGTCCGGTGGGACCCGGAGAAGGAGCGCTTCGGCGACGACGAGGCCAACGCCACGCTCGCCCGCCCGCAGCGTGACAAGTACAGCACCGACGCGGTGCTCAAGAAGCACGGCCTCGGCGGTTCATGACGAATGAGTCGGGTGCCATGAGAGTTGTGCTGGACACGAACGTGCTGGTGGCGGCGGCTCGTTCTCGACAGGGCGCGAGTTTCGCCCTCGTCCGTTCGATTCCGTCGCCGGCATTCCGCCACTGTCTTTCGGTGGGGCTCTATACGGAGTGGCAGGAGGTGTTGACTCGCCCGGAGAACCTCCCGCCGGGCCAGACGCCTGAGGATGCCCTGCGATTCCTGCGCTACCTCGCCAGCCAGGCACATCCGCAGGAAATCCATTTCCTGTGGCGGCCATTCCTGCCCGACGCCCACGACGATCTTGTCCTGGAATTGGCGTTTGCCGCCGGTTGCCGCTATATTATCACGCATAATGTGAAGGACTTTCACGGGTCGGAACAACTCGGCGTCACCGCGCTGCTTCCCCGTGAGTTCCTTCGTTTGATCCGAAGCGAACCATGAGCACGCTGACCATCCAACTGCCGGAGTCGCTGAAAAAGAGCATCGAGGCCCTCGCCGCGAAGGAGGGTTATTCCGTAAGCCAGTTCCTCGCCAGCGCTGCGGGCGAAAAGCTGGCCGTCATGCTGACGATGAATTATCTCCGCGCCGAGGCGGCTGCCGGACGCCGTGAGGATTTCGAGAGGTATCTGGCCGCCGTCCCCGACGTCGCACCACCGGAAAACGACCGTCTTGAATGAGGGGTAGACCCGGCGCCGATCAACACTTGCGCGCGGAGAGTTCCATGAAAACGGCGTTGGTGGCGGCCATGGCCGTCGTTTCCGGTCTGGCGGGTTCCGCAGGCGAAACGGAGCGCCCGACTCACATCCAACGGCCGGCGGCCGGGACGCCTCGCGTGCATGTTTCCACAGTCGGCCAAACCTGTTTTGACGTTTTCCGGCGAGAGGTCGAGGGCACCCGGCCGAAGGGATATCGACCGCGGCGCATCCTCACGCCACACAACACGCCGACACGGCTGGATGCGCACGGAGGAATGTCGCTGGGCCAACTGCACGCGGCCGCCGCCGAGGAATCACGGCGCCGCGCCGGGAAGGAGACCGCCAGATCCTCGATGCCGGGCGAGTGGGATCCCCCGGCCGCGCGTTTCGTTCGCGAGCGCCCGCAGGAGGCCCGCGAGGAGCATTGGGACGCCGACATGTTGGCGCGCAGCCACGGGGCGACGCCGGAATCCAAGGATCAGAATCCAGAATCCAGGATGAAGACAGTTCGCCTGATCACAGTCGATCCGGGACATTATCACGCTTCGCTGGTGCAGAAGAGGATGTACGACCAGGTTGACCCGGTCGTTCACGTCTACGCCCCCGCCGGCCCCGATCTCGATGCGCACCTGAAGAGGATCGAACTCTTCAACACCCGCGCCGACGACCCGACCCGGTGGATTGAGAAGGTCTACACCGGTCCCGACTACTTCGAACGGATGCTCGAGGAAAAGCCCGGCAACCTCGTCATCCTCGCCGGCAATAACACGCGGAAGACACAGTACATCCTCGGCTGCGTGAAGGCCGGGCTGAACGTCCTGGCCGACAAGCCGATGGCGATCGACCCCGCTCAGTACGAGCTGCTGCTGGAGGCGTTCCGGATCGCCGGGGAGAAGCGCGTCCTCCTCTACGACATCATGACCGAGCGGTACGAGATCGCGACGATCCTGCAGCGCGAGCTGTCGATGGCCCCCGAGGTCTTCGGGACGCTGGAGAAGGGCACGGTCGAGCAGCCCGCCGTCACCAAGGAGAGCGTCCACCACTTCAGCAAGCTCGTCGCCGGCAAGCCGCTCATCCGCCCCGCGTGGTTCTTCGACGTGAAGCAGGAAGGCGAGGGCATCGTCGATGTCGCCACGCACCTGGTGGACCTGGTCCAGTGGGAGTGCTTCCCCGAACAGGTCCTCAGGCCGGACGACGTCCGGATCCTCTCCGCGCGGCGGTGGAGCACGCCCGTCACGCTCGCGCAGTTCCAGAAGACCACCCACTGCGACCGGTTCCCCGACTTTCTCACGAAAGACGTCAAGGACGGCGTGCTGCACGTCTACGGCAACGGCGAGATCAACTACACGCTGCGGGGCCACGTCGCAAAGGTCTCGGTCGTCTGGAACTACGAGGCCCCGCCCGGCGCGGAGGACACCCACTACTCGATCATGCGCGGCAGCCGGGCCGACCTGATCATCCGGCAGGGCAGGGAGCAACGCTATCAGCCGACGTTGTACGTGGACAACAAGTCGGGCGATGACGAGGCTTTCGACCGCAGGCTGCGGGCCGCGATCGACCGGATCAACGCCCGATACGCCGGCGTGACGGTCAAACGTGCAGAGGGGGCGGTTTCGCCGCGCGAGCGGCAGGTTCGCCCGCCCGCTGAGGCTGCCGGCGCCGGCCCGATCCGGCCGGCGACAGGCTGGGAAATCGTCATCCCCGACGCGCTGAAGGCCAGCCACGAGCAGCACTTTGTCCAGGTCACGGACAAGTTTCTCGGATTCCTTGCCGCAGGCGCGATGCCCCGCTGGGAGGTCCCCAACATGATCGTCAAGTACCATACGATCATGGAAGCATACAAGGCAAGCCGGTAGACTGTACGGGCGAGCAGGCCGCAATGGACCACGACATGGAACGGAAGCACCTGAAGCGTTCGGCCCAGGCCCCCACGCGTCCGCGCCGCGGGGATGGGCAGCCGCGTCTCGGCAACCCTTCGCCGGCCCGTGGCGGATCGGGCCGAAGGGCTGCGCGAAGACCGCCTGATTCAGGAAGAGGACACGCCGACGGAAACCGACCGCTGTCCGTCCGGGCCTGCCCGTCGGCACATGGAGCTGACATGATCGCACGCACCGGCGTATTCGCGACGACGCTGTTCTTGACCACCGCGCTGCTCGCCGCCCCACGTGCGACCGCCCCGACGCGTCCGGCGGCACAAAGCCGGCCGGCCCTGACGACGAAACCGTCCGGAGCCCGCGAGCACAACTTCGCCCGATGGGAAAAGGACATCGCCGCGTTCGAGGCCGCGGACCGTGCTCAGCCCCCGCGCAAGGGCGGCATCCTCTTCATCGGCTCGTCGACCATCCGCCGCTGGACGACGCTCGAGCGGGACTTTCCCGACTGTCACGTGATCAACCGCGGGTTCGGCGGGTCGGAAATCGTGGACTCGACGCACTTTGCCGAGCGGATCATCTTTCCGTACGAGCCGCGGATGATCGTCCTTCGCGCCGGCGGCAACGACATCCACGCCGGCAAGTCGGCCGAGCAGGTCTTTGCCGACTACAAGGCGTTCGTTGAAAAGGTGCACGACCGCCTGCCGCAGACGCGCATCGCGTACATCTCGACCAACCCGACGCCCGCCCGCTGGGCCGAGCGCGACGCCAGCAAGGCGCTCAACGCCATGATCGAACGGTACACGCGCCGGCGGCCGTACCTGAAGTACATTCACACGGACGACATGGTCGTGGGCCCGGACGGCCGGCCGCGTCCGGAGCTGTTCGTCGCGGACGGACTGCACTTCAGTCCCGAGGGCTATCGCCTGCTCGCCGACCGTGTGCGACCGTTCCTGAAAGACTGAGCACGAACGCGAACGGGGCACGATCCGCCGCGCGGCACGGGCATCGTGCCCGTGGCATCACGGCCCGGCGGGCGGCGCCGCGGCTCCGTCATCGTGGCCGCCGTGTGCATACCGGCGCTGGTACAGTTCGGGATCGTAGGGCGCGCGTCGGCCCGGGCACATCTCGCGCGGACAGAGCCGGCAGTTCTCGTACTGGATCTCGGTGGGGAACCGCAGGCCCGAGACGCTCTTGATCGGAACCATCAGCAGGCTCTCGGTCAGTTCGACGCCGATCGCCGCGCGCGGATCGCCGAGCAGGCGGAACAGCAGACGCTGCTGTTCCAGAGGCCAGTCGGGCAGCGAGCCCGGATTCATCACGGCCGTGTGACGCAACCCATACCGCTGGACGAGGTGCTCCTCGAGGGCCTCCCAGGCGCAGCGCAACGCCTCTTCCATGATGACGTCCGCCCAGAACCGCTCGAGCAGATCCTCGACGGGCTTCGACCATGCTTCGAGTTCGACGCCGCACGTCGCAACGAATGGAAAGACGCGATGGACCTCGCCCAGGTTCACGCGAAGCACGCGGCTGGTCAGCGTGACGCCATCGACGATGACGGTGTCGTCGCCCTTCGATTCGACACAGGCGAGACGGTACAGGGCTTTCGGGCGCGCGATCGCCGATGCCTCCTGCGCCAGCCGGGTGAAGCGCTCCCCATACTCGTCTCGCCCGTCGAGCCGCAGCTTGCCCCGCAAGCCCGTGATGTCGAGGTTGCACGCGATGTCACTCAGGCAGACGGAATCCGTCATTGTTGGTCCCTCGCACCCCTTCGGACCAGTATATCGAACCAGCCGCGGAGAACGAAGCCGGAGGATGGTCCTGTCGCCCGTTTGCCTGCCCGATCACGCCGCGTCGTGGCCGTGCTCACGCCGTCGCCGCGTGCCCTTGCCGCGCCCCGACCGGTATAATGTCCGCATGGGTGTGGCCGCCTGGGCGATCGGTCCGTTGACATTCGGTGCGCCGGCGCTGCTCTGGGGACTGGCGATCGCGTCCGCGCCGATCGTGATCCATCTCATGCTTCGTCCCCGTCCCCGGCGGCAGCCGTTCCCCGCGATGCGGTTCATCCTCCAGACCCACCACGCCGCCGACCGAACGAACCGCCTCCGTCGGCTCCTGCTCCTCGCGATGCGAGCGCTCATCATCGTCCTGATCGCGGCGCTGCTCGCGCAGCCGCGTCTGCGCGCGGCCCGCTGGGTGCCCTCGGGCGGCGGGCCGCTCTCCGTCGCGGTCTGCATCGACGACTCGGCCAGCATGGGCTATCGCTTCGAGGGCAAGACGCGCCTCGACGTCGCCCGCCAGTGGGCCCAGTCGCTTCTCAACGACCGCGGCCGGTTCGGCGAAGGCTCCGAGTTCGTCGTGCTGACCGCGCGCCAGGGCCTGTCGGGCGGCGCGGTGCCCGTGACCGCGCTGACGACCTCGCGGCAGGACGCACTCCGGCTGATCGACGCCGTCACGCCCGGCGCACACGACGCCCCCGTCGGCCAGATGGTCCGCCGTGCCGATGCCCTCCTGGCGAAGGCCCGACACCCGCGCCGCGAGGTCTATGTCTTCAGCGATTCGACCGTCCATGCGTGGCGCGACATGACCACTCCGCCGGCGGCGATGACCTCGACGGCCTCCGTCTTCTGCGTGGATGTCGGCGTCGAGGAAGACCTCAACGCCTCGCTGACGGTCTCGTCATTCCCGGCCCACCCGGTGCCCGTGAATGCCCCGATCCACTTCGATGCCACGGTCCGCGTGGCCCCCGATTGTCGCGCGGCCGTCGAACCGACCATCGAGGTCCGCGTGGACGACGAACCCAGGACGCGGTGGCGTTCGACAACGGCAACGGCCCCGTCATCGCCGGCGGGAGGGCAGGTCGTCAACGCATCGCTCACGCTGCCGGGGCTGCCGATGGGTCTGCACCGGATCGCTGTCGAACTGCGCCCCACGGACCCGCTCGACATCGACAACACGCGGTTTGCCTGCGTCGAGGTGGGCGCGTTGCCGCAGGTCGCCGTCGTCGGCGAGCCGGCCGATCCGAACTCCGTCGCATCGCTTGTCGCGGCCATGCTGGCGCCGCCGTCGCTGCCGGCCGATCGGCAGCGCGTCCGCCTCGTCCGTCTCGCGGCAACGCCGGAGGATGCGGCCGTGTGGGCGGGGGCCCGCTGTGTCTTCCTCGCCGACGTGCCGGCCCCGAGCGCACCGGCCTGGCGCGCGCTGACCGGATACGTTCGCAACGGCGGCGTGCTGGCCGTGATTCTCGGCGACGCGGTCCGCCCGCAGAGCTACGAGCCCGGCGTGGATCTCCTCCCGGCCCTGCCCGTCGAGATCGTTTCGCCGCCCGAGCCCGTCCGCCTCGTCACCGTCGACGCCTCCAGCCCGCTGCTGCTGCCGTTCGCCGGCCCCGCCGTGGATTCGCTCGGCGACCGCCTCGTCTTCCGCCTGTGGACCGTCCAGCGCCCCGCCGCTCAGGCTGCGGTAACGGGCAGCTTCGATTCCATCGGCCCCGGCCTTCTCGAACGGACCGTCGGGTCCGGGCGCTGCGTCCTGCTGACTTTCAGCCCCCAGCGCGAGTGGAGCGAGTTCGCCGCCCAGGCCGCGCCGATGATGACGCTCCTCCACCGCATTGTCGAAATCGGCGCCCCGGCCGCATCGCGCTTCGCCCACGTGACCGTGGGGGCCGGCAAGGCCGCGAGCATCGCGCCGCCGGCCGGAACGAGCCTGCAAGTGCTCCGGGTGCCGGCGCCGCCGGGAGATTCGCCGACCCCCGTCAAGGCCACGACGGCGGGCGGGCGGGTGAATCTCCCGACGGACCGGCCGGGCCATGCGGTCGTCACGGCTGCCAATCGGCCGCAGGACGCCTTGTACGTTTGCGCGGTCAATGTGCCGGAGGAAGAATCCGATCTCCGGCGGCTACCGGCCGATCAGATTGCGGGGCGTTTTGCCCCGGGCGTGGCGACGGCCGTCCGCAGTGTCCCGCAATTGCGGAGCGCCCAGCGCCGCCAGCGAATGGGGATCGACGCGGCCCTGCCGGTCGGCCTTCTATTGTTGGGGCTGCTTCTTGCTGAAAGTGCTTTTGCCAACAGATTTTATAAACGAGTCGCCGCTTCGCCAACGGCCGCGGACGGTTCCGCCTCAGGGCGCCATAAACCCGCCACGGAGCATCAGGAATCCCGTTATTGACGGCGGCCGGTTCGCCGTTCGGCCGGCGTGGCCGGGGCGGATTGCCTCGCTTTCTGGGGCTTCTGACACATTCGGGTTTCTTTGTCCTTGGGGCTAGCCGGCGTTGGTCTGTCCGGAACCCGCAATCCGGGGTTTGTCAACCGTTTGGCGGTCTGCTAGACTCCTGCCGGCGCGGGTGAGGGGTGATGGTGCGTTGAGTATCGTAGTCGCTGATGGAGAAGCCCCTGTGGAAGAATATGAACGGTTGAAACGGTTGGTCGAGTCCGCCAGCGAGGATATCGCGAAGGCCGAGGGCGGCAACAAGGCCGCCGGCACCCGGGTCCGCAAAATCATGCAGGAAGTGAAAGCCGCGGCCCAGGAAGTTCGGAAGAAGGTCCTCGAGGGCCGGTCGGCCCAAGAGACTCCTTGACGCAGGCCACGAAACGAAACGACCGCGAACCCGCGAAACGCACCTGCGTGCGCACAGCCGTCCGGCTGCTGCCCGCCCGTGGTTTTCTTCTCGCCCTGAGGAGGCCCTGATGCCGCCGCCCGCCATCCTGGATCTGTCCACCATCGACCTCAACCGTGTCCTCGTCACGCGCGAGCAGATCTACGAGAAGCTGCCGCATCGGTACGAGTTCATGCAGCTCGACGGCATCATCCACCTGGACATCGAGAACGGCATCGCGGTTGGCTATCGCGATATCCGCGAGGATGAATGGTGGGTCCGCGGCCACATCCCCGGGCGCCCGCTGTTCCCGGGCGTGCTGATGGTCGAGACGGCAGCCCATCTGGCCAGCTATGTGTCCGTGCTCGTGCTCAAGGGCGCTCGGTTTCTCGGATTCGGCGGGATTGACAAGACGAAGTTCCGCGAGGCGATCTCGCCGCCGGCCCGGCTGATCCTGGTGGGCAAGGCCGATGAAATCAAACCGCGCCGCACCATCTGCGAGATCCAGGGGTTCGTCGCGGGCCGTATGGCCTTCGAAACGCAGATCACGGGAATGCCGGTCTAGACTCTGTTGTCGCAGGCCGCGACGACGGGCAAACGGAGAACGGTGGTACACGCCGCAGCCCCAATCGTCGTTCGGACCCTGGCGGCGGACACCCTCACCCCGTCTTTCTCCCTGGGAGGGAGAGGGGGAGGGGTCAACGTTGGCGATACGTGATGCGGCCGCGTTTCAGGTCGTACGGCGACAGCTCGATCGTCACGCGGTCGCCGGGCAGGATGCGGATGAAGTTTCGGCGCATCCGGCCTGCCACCTGGCACAGGGCCTCGTGTTTCACGTCGCCCATCCGGGCCTCGACGAGAAACATCGCGTTCGGCAACGCCTTCGTGACGACCGCGTCGAGCTGAATGACTTCCGACTTTGCCACGCGTACTCCTGTCAGAACGGGGTCGCCCCGCCGCCGGCCCGCTGCCGTCGGCGTTCGACGCCGGATATCATCATAACCGATCCCCGCCAGCCAGGCCAGCCCCGGTTTCCGCCCGGGCGGGTGCATGGCCGTATGGGCGAACGGGTCAGGAACCGTTGCCGGACAGGCAGAACAGCGTGTCCACGGGAGGTGGACGCCCTGACGCGTCCAGCCCGGGGCAAGAAGGGTTCCTGACCCCCTCCCCGCGTGCTCCATGCTCCACGAAGCCGGAAGGTACACGGCCAGGCGCATCTGTTCGCTGGCCGGGAGGCTGCACCGCGACGGGAGCGACGGGGGACCAGACCCGCGGAGCAGGGCGAACCGGCCAACCTACTTCCGCTCATACGTGCCGACCAGTTCCGCCTCGGCCAGTATGCTGCCGGACATGGCCTTCAGCAGGGCGGCCTTGTCCGCGCCCGGGCCGAGCGAGAGCGGCGTGCTCAGCGCATAGAGCTTGAAGTGGTAGTGGTGGACGCCGTGGCCCTTCGGCGGCGCGGGACCGCGGTAGCCGATCGTGTGCCACGAGTTCTTGCCCTGAAGCGACTTCAGCGGCGGCGGGAGCCGTTCGGACTTCTGGATGTTCTCCGCCAGGCCCGTGGCCGTCGCCGGAATCTTGTAGATCAGCCAGTGGACCCACGGCTCCTCGGTCGGAGCGTCCGGGTCGTCGCAGATCAGGGCCAGTTCCTTGGCCAGCGGGGGGACGTTCGACCAGCTCAGCGCCGGCGACACGTCGTCGCCGTCCTCCGTGTGCTTCACCGGGATCGGCTGAAGCGCCCGAAACGCATCGCTCTTGATCATCATTCGCATGGACGGGTCTCCCTTCGGAATCACCCTTTCGCCTGAATCTCTTCGAGCGTCTCTTTCTTGCGGTAAGCCAGACCGTGGAAGAGGGCCACAAGGTCGCCCTTCTCGTCGGTCACGTGGATGTCGTAATTGCAGAGCTTGGGGCCGAGGAAGGTCTCCTTCGCCTCGGCGTACAGGGTGCCCTCGGAAACGGCCTTGACGAACGCGATGTTCACCTGGACGGCGACGGCCACCGTGCCGTGCGAGTTGCACGCGGCGGCAAAGGCCAGGTCGGCCAGCGTGAAGATGGCACCGCCCTGTACCGTGCCAACGCCGTTCAGGTGATGCTTTTGGATGGCCATCCGGGCCCGGGCGGTTCCCTTGCCGACGTCGGTCAGGACGATGCCCGAGTGTTTGGCGTACAGATCGCGCTCGAAGAACTTGCGGATGCGCTCCATGTCCGTCATCCCTGCTCGCCGAAGTTGCCTCGCCCCATGACCGTACCCCGAGCGGCCCCCGAACGCAAGGGCGGGTTGCAGGAGAACCGCCGTCGGGCTACCCTTGGACATGCGGGGACGGGGGCGTGGCTTTTTCCCGGGGAGACCGTGACGTGAAGAAGATCGAAGCGATCGTGCGGCACTCGAAGGTGGAGGACATCAAGAACGCCCTGGCACAGATCGGCGTATACGGGATGACCGTAACGGAGGTCCGGGGCTTCGGACGGCAGAAGGGGCACAAGGAGATCTACCGCGGGGCGGAGTACACGATCGACTTCGTGCCGAAGGCGAAGATCGAGGTCATCTCCCGCGAGGATCGCGCCGAACAGGTCGTGCAGACCATCGTGGAGACCGCGCGGACGGGACAGGTCGGCGACGGCAAGATCTTCGTCTACGACCTCGCCGCCTGCGTCCGCATCCGCACCGGCGAGACGGGCGAAGAGGCGGTCTGAGGTCGCCGTTGCGCCCATGCGGCTCGAGCGAGAAGGCCGGCCGCGCCGCCGCCCGTGAGGGCCAACGCCGGCCCCGTGGCCGAATTGGCCATCTTGGGCCATCGGCGGGGGCGGCTTGGGCGCGGGCATTCTCGGACGGCTCACTTTCGGCAGGACTCGTCATAACTTCGCTTGATGGAAAGCGTTGCGCGCCAGGGGCCGGCCCAGACGCATTCCGGACCCGGGGCAAACGCTGCATGTGCCGACCCCGCGTTCGCCGTCGCCGTAGTAGGTGATGGCAGACGAATCGACCGATATACGAGATGATACATCCGGCTGCCATCCGGAGAGTGTTGTCGGTCACGAGGCATGAGCAACCAGGCCAGACTGCTTACGTTATCCGCGATTATGGCCGGCATCGTACTGGCGGTCACGGCCATCTCGGTGCACATGCTCTACACCGCGGCCTTCCAACAGCAGGAGGCCCGCCTGACGGAACTGGCCCGGGCGGAGGCCCGCATCCTCGAGGCGATCGCACGGCAGGAGACGGCCGAACACGGCAACGGCCAGACGAGATCAATCCAGGAAGCCGTCCTGAGTCAGGCCCGTGACGCGCAGACTGCTTATGCGGGCCTCGGCCAGACCGGCGAGTTCATGTTGGGGCGACGCGACGGCGACACCATCGTCTACGAGTTCCGAAGCCGGTTCGCGCCGCCGGGCTCGGCTCCGATCACGATCCCGTGGGCAAGCGATCGCGGTGAGCCCATACGCCGTGCGCTGTCCGGTCATTCGGGTTCGCTGGTCGGGCTTGATTATCGCGGCGTCCGGGTGCTCGCCGCCTGCGAACCGGTGGCCCCGTACGGCTGGGGCGTCGTTGCCAAGATCGATCTGGCGGAGATCCGTGCGCCGTTTGTCCGTGCGGCCGCCGTGGCCGGCACGGCAGCGATCGTCCTGATCGCCGCCGGGGCGACGCTCTTCGTCAGGATCACGAACCCGATCGCCCGCCACATCCGGAAGACCGAGGGCACCCTTCGGAGCCTGTTCGGCAACATGGGCGAGGGCGTTGCGTTCTGCCGGATCGTCCGCGACGACGACGGCAGGCCCGTGAACTACGTCATCCTCGATGCGAATCCGCAGTTCGAGAGGATCCTTCAGGTCCGCCGCGAGCAGGTGGTGGGCAAGACCGCGACGGAGGTGTACGGAACGGCAGACCCGCCCTTCCTCGCGGACCACGCGGCCGTCGCGGACACGGGCACGCCCTGCGAGTTTGAGACCTGCTTCGCGCCGCTGGGCCGGTGGTTCCACATCTCGGTCGCGCCGCTCGAGAAGGACGACTTCGCCACGATCTTCAGCGACATCTCGCAGCGAAAGCGCGACGAGCAGGAGCTGGCCCACGCGAACACCGAGCTGCAGCAGAAGAACGCGGAGATGGAGCAGTTCATCTACACCGTCTCGCACGACCTCAAGTCGCCGCTGGTGACGATCGAGGGGTTCGCCGGGCACCTCCGTCAGGGCACGGGCGACGACCGCCAGATACGCTACATCGAGCACATCCAGAACGCGACGACCCGGATGCGGCAGTTCATCGACCACCTGCTCGACCTGAGCCGCATCGGGCGCGTCACCAACCCGCCCGAGCCGGTCGATGTCGCGGACCTCGCCCGGGAGATCCTTCGCCATCATGAGGGGGAACTCGCCGACCGCGGCGCCGAAGCCACCGTACAGGACGACATGCCGCTGATCCGCGCCGACCGGGTCCGCATCGAGCAGGTGTTCGACAACCTCATCGGCAACGCGCTGCAGCACGGCGCCGAGACGAATTTGCGGATCGCCGTCGGTTCGGTCAGCAACGAGCACGAGGTCCTCTACTTCGTGCGCGACAACGGCCCCGGCATCCCCCGCGAGCACCACCAGAGGATCTTCGACCTCTTTTGCCGGCTGAACGCGCGCGTCAAGGGCACCGGCGTCGGCCTGGCGATCGTCAAGCGGGCCGTGGAAGTCCACGGCGGCCGCGTGTGGGTGGAGTCGGAGGCTGGTCACGGCGCCACATTCTGGGTAGCATTTCCCAAGACGATGACCGCCGACGTGCAAGCGGTCCTTGCGTAAAGGCCAGGGGGATTTTGCCGTGTCCGATCAACCGATTCGTTTCCTTCTTGTCGAAGACGATGACGCCCACGCGGAACTCGTTGCGATGGCCCTGGCCCAGAACCGCGTCGCGAACACCGTGGACCGGGTCGCCGACGGCGAGCAGGCCCTGGCCTACCTCCGCCGGGAGGGATCGTTCCGCGAGGCGCCGCGCCCGGACATCATCCTGCTGGACCTCAAGCTGCCGGGCATTGACGGACACGAGGTGCTGGCGGTCCTGAAGAAGGACCCGTCGCTGTGCTGCATTCCGGTCGTCGTGCTGACGACATCGGCGGCCGAGGCCGACCGCGCGCGGGCCTACTACAACCACGCGAACAGCTACCTGACCAAGCCGGTCGACTTCGAGAAGTTCAACCAGATGGTGCAGGACCTGAAGTTGTACTGGTGCGTCTGGAACCAGCCGCCGGTCGTACCGCCGGCCCCACCGCCGGCACGCCGTTAGAACCGGTTCCGATAGACCGCGCGGCACGAGCCTTCAGCCCGTGACCCGGCGGGCAAGATGCCCACGCCGCGGTCTGCCACTATGGACCGTCAGCCCGCGCTACGCTGCAAACGAAGGAGGGCGGCGAGGTCGGATTCGACCGTATCGACGTGGCTGTCCCGGATCGTGCCGCGCGGTTGGTGCCGGAGGGCCTCCAGGTCTTTCAGGCCGGCGCCGGTGAGCATCAGCACGACGCGCGAGTCGGCCTCGATGCCGCCGGCCTGAACCAGCTTCCGCACGGCGAACAGGACCGTGGCCGTCGACGGTTCGACGAAGAAGCCCGCCCGGGCAAACTCCCGCTGGCCCTCGAGGATCTCATCCTCGGTCACGTCCTCGGCGAGCCAGCCGTAACGCCGGGCCTTGTCGAGGATCTCATCGCCGCCGATCGGGTTGCCGCTCGTGATGGCCTCCGCAACGGTGTGAAAGCCTGCAAACGGCACGACGTGGCGCAGGCCCTGCCTGATCGCCGTAACCAGCGGGCTGTTGTTGCGGGCCTGGACGATGATCATGCGGGGCAGCCGGTCGGCGAGGCCGGCGGCATGCAACTCGCGATAGCCCTTGAAGAGCCCGCGGACGTGGCCGCAGGCCGACGTCGGCACGGCGATGAAGTCGGGCACCTGCCCGCCCATCTGCTCGAACATCTCGAAGGCGGTCAGCTTGTAGCCCTCGACGCGGATCGGCCCGTTGCCGGAAACGATCCGCAGCCGGAGGCGGCCGGCCAGCCCGAGGACGGCGTTCTTCATCGCCGCATAGTCCGGCGCGGCGACCTTGAGCACGCAGGCCCCGTGCATCGCCATCGCCATGATCTTCTCGTCCGGCGCGTATGTGGGCACGAACACGATCGCCCGCAGGCCGGCGTTCGCGGCATAGGCGGCGACCGAATGGCCCATGTTGCCGGTGGAGATCGTGGCGACGGTGTCCTCGCCGAGTTCGCGGGCGAGGAACGTGCAGGCGAGCGAGCCGCGGTCCTTGAAGCTCCAGGTGGGGTTCTGCGTCTCGTTCTTGAGCAGGAGGCCGTCGCAGCCGGTCAGGCCGCGGAGGCGTGGGCCGGCGGGGAGCAGCGGCGTGTTGCCTTCGCCGAGAGAAAGGGCGGCATCCATCCGGGCGAACGGCAGGAAGTCGGCGAATCGCTCCCACAGGGTTCCGCCGGGGCGAACGGTCGCGCCACGGACGCCGGGGACCGCGACCTCGAGCGACTCGCCATCTTCGGAGAACTCCTCGATGCGGTCGAACGCGTATGCGCGGCCGGTGAGGGTCGAGACGAGTTTTCGCTTGGTGGCCATGACGACGACACCCGATTCAGCCCCGCCGTCGGGGCGAGGACGGCCGGCATCGTACCCGCCGCAACGCCGCTGTGCGAACGCGCCGCATCCATCGCGTGCCGGCGAGCCGCGTCGCGGGTAGACTGCTTGCAGGCCGTCGGAGGGGCGGCCTCGTGCGGATGACAATGCCGATCGGTCGATTCATCATGGCGGCGGGCGTTGGCGTCGCGTGGCTCATCACGCCGGCGGCGGGGCAAGACGTCTCGCCGTTGCGCCGGTGTCACGTCTGGCTGCCGATGACCGGAATGACGGATGGACAGATGCGCCAGGCCCGGGCGGCGGGGTACGACACCCTTCTGCTGAAGGTCGCCCCGCCATTGACCGGGGCCGGCGTCATCGAGTTCGGCCCGGTGGACAGGACGATCCAGCATGCCGAGTCGCACGGGTTCAAGGTGATCCTTGCCATCCTCGGATGGGGCGGTCTTGGGCACGGGCGGTACTGGGACACGGACGAGAGCGGAGCGAAGATTGCCGACCGGCTCGATCCGTTCTGGCCGGAGGCGATGGCTGCGGTAGAGCGGTACTTCGCCGCCGCTATCCGCCGGTACAGGTCCGGCGGGCGGGTCGTCGCGTTCGCGCCGACGTGGGGCATCTACGGCGAGGCGGGCTTCACCTCGTGGACGGCGGGACGGAGCCCGCACGCCCTGGCGCGGTTCAACGAGTGGCGGAAGGCGCAGGGGCTGCCGGGGGTGAACAAGCTGCCGACGCGGCAGGGCGGGCCGAACACCGAGTTCAACCGGTTCATCCGGTTTCGCTACGTGTACGTCGAAGAACAGTTCGACGCAATGGTCCGGCGACTGAAGACGCTCGCCGACCCGCTTCCCGTCGGGATGTGGCAGGAGCTGTATCCGGTCGCGGGGTACCTGTGGAACATGGTCGAGGTGCCGTCGGCGGACTTTGCGCTGTACGAATCGTGCTTCCCGTTCCAGACGACGCACCACCCGGAAAAGTGTCTCGCGGAGACGATGGGGTTCCGCTACCGGTGCCGATCGGCGGCCGAGTACCGCGACTACTATCTGCCGCTACTGGCCCGCAAGCGGGGCGAGGGGCAGCGGTTCATGGGGTGCCAGCTCTCGAACGACTACGTAAAGAACTACGGCTGGCCGGTCGAGAAGGCCGAGCGGATCGGCTTCGATCGATGGGAGGACGAGTTCAGCCCGCACCTGCGGCGGCTGCTCGATGCGCCGCTCGAATCGCCGAAACGCGACGTTCTGCTCGTGTTCCCGACATACGCGGCGGCAGCGCTGTCCGATCAGCCACAGCATGACTGCGACGTCAAGCTGATCGACGTGCTGCTGCGGATGTACGGCTGCCAGATGGTCCGATACGGGATGCCCCGGTTCGACAAGCTGGACGCGGCGGAGATGAACCGCTTCCGACTGATCGTCGTGCCGTGCGCTGCGTACCTGCTGCCAGGCCCGTACGAGGAGCTTCGCCGTACGACCGCGACGGTGCTGTTCACCGGCGGCTTCGGTCAGTCGCTCGACGGGCAGCACACGCCGTTCGGCGGCACGCGGGAGATCGATGGTGCGACGCTCCGGTACGTAAACCGGCCGGCGGGCGAGGTGCGGGTCGTCGTCGAGCACCCCATCGCCAAGGGCCTTGCCCGGCCGTCGGGGGCACCGCCGGTCAGGCTGCCTGCGGACGAGTCGTTCGAGTATGTGACCGCCGGGGCCGGCACGCGGATCCTGGCGGAATGCGGCGGATCGCCGGTGCTCTCGGTCGGGCGCGAGGGGCGGTTCGTGTTCGTACACGGGCACCTGTTCGCAGGGCTCTGCCACGACCCGGAACGCAAACCGCCGCAGGAGCTTTCGGGCTCGCAGGACGCCTCCGCGAACGAGGTCGATACGTGGGGGCCGTACAGCTCGAGCCACCCGCAAAACGTATTCGGGATGGCGGTGATGAAAGCGATCCTGGATCACGCGGGTGTGGACTACCGCGTGCCGGATCCCAGGCCCCGGACGACGGTCCGCTACCTGGGCGACCACATGGAGCAGGCGTCGGTCAGTGCGAACATCGCGTACAACAACACGGGAACAGAGCAGAGGCTGACGGTGCGGCTGCCATACCCGCCGCGGGGCGTCCGGTCGGAGCAGGTCGGCGGGCGTTGGCGGGCCGACGTGGCGATCCCGGCGTTTTCCTATGTGGTGATGGAGCCTGAACGATCAGGGAAACCGTAGTCGCGCGGGGATGACAGGTCCGGGCTCTGGCATGCGGGCCCCCGTTTGTGCGCCGGGTTCCCTTCGCGGGACGCCTGCCGGCGATGCGCGTTCCACCGAAGGTTGCATGTCGCGGAGCGGCGGTTTAGCTTTGCAGGGGCTGGAGGGGCCGGCGATCGCAGGATCGAGCGTTCATCGCACAAGGAGATGCGTCACCATGAAACGTGCCGTGGGTCTGTCGGCCGTGGCCGGGCTGGCGGTGTTGTCGTCGGGATGCGCAAGCCAGATGTACGGGACGTGGCGGACGGCGAACGTGGAGCCCGCCGGGGCGGGGCAGCGGTTCCCGATCGGCTCGATCACGCTGAACCAGGACTGGACGTATGTCGCGATCGCGAAGGAGGGCGACCAGGACAGAAAGGTCGCCGGCAAGTGGACTTACGATGGGATGCGGCTCCGGCTCACGACGGCGGACGGCACGACGAGGACGTATGACGCCCGTGTCTGGTGGGGCCGGGAGCTGCGCGTGTCGCACGCGGAGCACGGCGGCGGGACGGTGACCGTCACGATGGAGAAGGTCACGTGCGAGGGCAAGTGCCCCGCCGGCACGTGCAGCAAGTGCGACAAGCGGCCGTTGGCGGGCAAGTAGGCCGCAGGAAGGGTGAAACAGCGGGAAGGAGAAGAAAGGGAAAGCGAAGAAGCGAGAAAGGTGTCCGCCGTATGCGTTCGGGGTTTGGCCTTGTGATCGTCTGGGCAATGGTGGGGGGGAGCGGGGTCGTTTGGGCGTTGGCGCCCGCGGAGTCGCGGCCGGCCGTGGACGCTTCCTTGCGGTATGAGACCGTAACGCTCGACAAGGGCGGCGACCCGGCCACGATCCATGTCGCATATCGGGACTCTTCGCTGAAGCGGCGGCCGGCGATCCTCATGCTCGGGTCGCTCAAGCCGAACGAGTTGCCGCCGTGGAGCGTAGGGCTCGTCGGCGAAGGCTACATGCTCGTCGCGTTCAGCGTCGCGCATCCGCCGGCCTCCGGCCCGGTGCGACGGCCGCAGTGGCTGTTCTTCGATCAGCGTTTCGCGCACAGCTACGTCGAGGGCGGCTACCGGGCAGCGGGCGATGCGCAGCGAATCGTGGACTACCTGGCCGGGCGGGGCGACGTCGATCCGGCGAAGATCGGCTGGCTCGGCAGTTCATCGACGGGCATCCCCGGGCTCGGCGTGGTGACGCGCGGACCGCGGCTGGCGGCGATCGTGGCATTCGTGAGCACGGGGGCGTACCGGCAGTGGCTCGAGACGTGGCACACGAACGGGCTCTGGCGCGGGCAGACGAAGGAGCTATGGCCGGAGACGGAGGCGCTGCTGAAATACGACCCGATCCTGCACGTGGACAAGATGTATCCGACGGCCGTGCTGCTCGTCAGCGGGGGCGAGGACAAGGTGGTTGACCCGAAGACGGCGAGGGCGTTCGTGACCGCCGCGCGGCCATACTACGAGGCCGACCCGGAGCGGCTGCGGCTGGTGGTTTACGAGGGGTTCGGGCACAACCTGCCGGCGGACGTCGTGCGGATGTACGCGGAGAACTGGTTCCACCTGTACATGCACCCGACCCGACCGCCGCCGCCGGTGCCGAAGAGGGCGAGGACGCTGCCGGAGAGCGCGAAGCAAACGCAGATCAACGCGGCGGACCATAAGGATGTGGTGGGGGCGAAGTAGCGAACGCCTGCCGCAGCACCGGGGTCTATATATCGATGATGTCCTGGTCGCCCGGCGGTCGATAACGCACGGCGCTTCGGGTGCGCCAGCCGGCGCCCACGAGGGCCAGGCCCGCGAGGATGGTGATGGCCGAGATGAGGGCCACGAGGATCTGCGGGTAAACGGCGATCAGCACGCCGGCCAGTACGAGAAGCAGCCCGGCAAGCATTTCGAACCGCCAGAACAGGTTGCCGGGCGAACCGATCACGACGCGACGGAAGTACACGGGCTCACCGCCTTTACGAAAACCGGCGCCGGGCCCAACGGGGCGCCCTCGTCGCCGCGCCCCCATCGTCGCGAACGCCGGCGACCTGTGCAAGTCAGCGGGCGAGGTCTGGATCCCCGCTTTCGCGGGGATGACGAAGCAACCGAGTAGCCGGAGAAACCGAGTAGCCGGAGCAACCGAGTAGCCGGGCAACTGAGTAACCGGGCAGCCGAGTCACCGGTGACCCTCACCCCGTCCCTCTCCCTTGAAGGGTGAAGGGGGAGGGGGATGGGACCAACGCCGTCCCCGCTCAGATGTACTCCTGGAACAGTTCCTTGCTCGGCCCCGGAATGACCACGGCGGACACGAGCAAACCCTTCTCGCGGGCGACGGCGGCGCCGGCCTCGACGCCCGCGCGGCAATTCGCCACCGTGCCGGCCATCAGCAGGAAGCCCTTGCCGCCGAGGGCCATCGCCACGTGGATGCGGAAGAGCGTGACCGCGCCGGCCTTCGCGGCGGCGTCGGCCGCCAGCAGGATGCTCGACGCGGAGTACGTCTCGACGACGCCGATCGCGCCCGGATTGCCCTCGGGCACCTGCACCGCCTGCGCCAGCGCGGGAAAGACGCTTTCGTGGACGTTCGGGATCACGATGTGGTCGATCACGCCGTCCGGGGCCTCGGCCAGCCCTGCCGCCACGCTCGCCTCGACCGCCGCAACCTTTCCCGTCACGAGATTGATGTACTTTCCCGAGCAGATCGTCCGTCCGAGCACGAGCTGCACGTCCGCCGCCTTGAGCATCGCATCCTGCACCTGGTAGCCGATGCCGACGCTCGTCAGTTCGATCATCCCGATGGCTTCACGCATGGTCTGCTCAACCGTTGTTCCGTTCGTCCGCTATTCCGTTTGCCTGGTTCCCCACTTTCGCGGGGACGGGCCGCTGATCCGCCTGCCCCAAGCCCGACGTTCACGCCCCAGGTGCCGGCAGCTCCGAACTCTCAACGCACAACTCCTGACTCTCAACTCGGAACTCCGAACTCCTTATCCCTCAATCACGACCGCATCCGTCACGCTCGTCACCCTGCCCGCAATGCTCGCGTGGATCGTCGCGCCGAGCTGACCGTCCGGCGGTCTGGCGATCAGGTCGCCGGGCTTCACCGCGTCGCCGGGCTTCACCACCGCCTGCGCCGGAGCGCCGGCGTGCTGCTTCAGCGGCAGCGTCACTCGCGACGGCCGGCAGTCACAATCGACCAGCGGCCCCTTGTTCTCGAAGTCCGCCAGGCCGAGTTTGCGGATCAGCCGGGCGATCGGCACACGGCGGTTCTTCAGGTGCAGTCCGGCCCGCGTCGGATTCGCCTGCACGTCCCACTTCGTGCCGTCCTTCATCAGCCGCCGTTTGTTCTGCGTGCAGACATTCTTGGGGTCGAGGTCCTCCGGGCACGCCATCATCGTGCACAGGTTGCACTCGCAGCAGAACAGCGTGCCGATCGTGTTCGCCTCGCCGATCTGGTTGAAGCCCAGGGACCGCATCGCCTTGTGCGGCTCGATCGGGTGGCCCAGCAGATACCGCGGGCAGAACTCCGTGCAGAACGAACACTGGTCGCACGCGCTGGCGCCGATCCGCGCGATCGACTTCCACGACAGGGCGTACCGCTCGACCAGCCGGTGCCCGCGCGGCAGGACGATCAGCCCGCCCGTCGTCTTCGTGATCGGCTCGCCGAGGTCGGCCGACAGCCGGCCCATCATCACACCGCCGACGAGCGTCACCGGGTCCGGCACCGTGGCCCCGCCGGCCAGGGCGATCGCCTCGGCGAACGTGATGCCCACGGGGACGCGAAGCGTCGTCGGCCTCGCGACGGCCCCTGCGACGGTCAGGAACTTGTGCGTGACCGGCCCGGCGGCCGCGATGTTGTACGCCGTCTCGACGTTGATCACGACCGCCCCGACGGCCAGGGGGATCTTCCCCGGCGGGATGACCTTGCCCGTGATGTCGTAGACGAGGATGAACTCGTCGCCGGCCGGGTAACTGTCCGACAACTCCGCGATCCGCATGTTTGCCGGGAGCTTCGGGCGCAACATGTCAATGACATCATGGTACTTGTACTTGATGCCAATGACGGCCTCGCGGGCCCCGACCAGTTCGGCCGCCTGCTGCAGGCCGGCAAGGGTCTGATCGGGATAGGCGCGGAGCATCTCCTTGTCCTTGTGGAGGAGAGGCTCGCACTCGGCCGCGTTCAGGAGGATCACGTCGGCCTTGGCCTTGAGCTTCACATGCGTCGGGAAGCCGCCCCCGCCGGCCCCCACAACGCCCTTCGCCGCTACCTGGTCTACGGTTATGCCAGCCATAGTCGATATCCGAACGATGACAGGTTATCAGAAACAACTGGAACTGCCAACCGGATGCCCGGTTCGACGGGCGCGAGGCCGGCGCCGACCGCGGATATCCCTTTGGGCTTCGGCGCGTCTCCGCTTCCTCGCGCCGGCGCACGCGACACCCGGGGGTTGACGGGCAGTACGGGAAGCGGGTAGCCTCGTTCTTTGCACCAGAGACGATGGCAACCGCGTCATGGGCCGTTCCGCCGCTCGGGCAAGACACCTCCCGGCAACGCAGCGGAGGGCGGGACGCCCCGAACGAATCGAAAGCGTGTTCGCGTCGGTGTTCGATCCGGCGCACGAGCAGGGGCGCCGCTCGGTTGCGGCTTCCCGTTTCCGATCGCCCGAACAGGTAAGGAGGCATTTCGATGAGTCCGTGGAAGAAAGCAATCACGCTGTGGGTCGCTGTGGGTTTCCTGTCCGTGTCCTACGGTGCCCGGGCCCAGGAGGGACCGGACGGGGTGCTGGACGCGTTCCGGGCCAGCCTGGATCCACGGGCGCTCCAGCCCGGCGGCTACGGTCCCTGGCCCGAACCTCTCGGGCCGATCTTCGACGAGGCCGCCGCACGATACGACGTGCCTCGCGACCTGCTCCTGGCGCTGGGCTATCTCGGCAGCGCGTTCGAGAACCGAGGCGATCAACCCACGATCGAATACGGCTACGGCGTCATGGCCCTGCGGGAAAATGCCTGGGGCGGCAACTCGCTCGCGCAGGCCGCCGAGCTGCTCGGCGCCCCGCGCGATGCGGTGCGAAGCGACCCACGACTGAGCATTCTCGGCGCGGCGGCCGTTCTGGACGCGTCCGCAAAGGACGCGAAGATAGATCGCGCCGCAGGCGTCGAGGCCTGGCTCGGGCCGGTCATCGAGTACGCCGGGCTCGATCCGGAGAACAGCCGCTTCTTCGCCATGGAGGTCTTCCAGCGGCTGGCGATGGGCTTCTCCAAGAGCAACACGAGCGGCGAAACGTTCGTCGTCAAACCGCGCGCCGTCGCCGTCAATTTCGAGGCCCTCGCCGCGTCCCCGATGCAGATTCTTTCGGCGCCGACGGACTGCGGGAACCCCGACTACTCCGGCGCCGTCTGGGACCCGGCCGCATCGTGCAACTACTCCACCACCGTGGGCACCAAGGACACGGTCGTGATCCACATCATCGAAGGCACGGCCGCCGGCTGTCGCAGCTACTTCAAGAACTGTTCGGCGGGAGTCTCCGCCCACTACGTGCTCGACACGGTCGGCGGCGTGTGGCAGATGGTGTGCGAACGGCACACGGCCTGGCACGTGCCGTGCGGGAACAGCCGGTCGATCGGCCTCGAACACGAAGGGTACACGGCCGACGCCACGCACCCCGAGGCCATGTACCAGGCCTCCGCCAACGCCGTCCGCGACATGTGCAACCGCTGGGGCATTCCCAAGGTCAAGGCGCGGCAGTCGCCGGGCATCCTCGCGCACATTGACATCACCGAATGCCTGAACTGCGGCACACACACCGACCCGGGACGCGGCTGGGACTTCACACACTACCTCGCGCTGATCAACCAGACGAGCGACCCCACGACGTTCATCGTCGAGAGCCGTTCCGGCGGCCAGAACTACGCCAACTACTCCGAGACCGGCACCGGATGGGGCAACTCCACCGCCAAGAGCAACCTCTGGGGCACCACCGCCGGCATCGGCACCCGCTACAACTACATGACCGGCACCAAGACGGCGGTCTACCGCTACACGCCGGCCATCGGCGGCACGTACAAGGTCTTCGTCACGTGGCCCACGTCCTCGAACGCGACGCAGAACCTCGACCACATCGTCACGCACGCCGGCGGCTCCACCACCGTCGTCTTCGACACGCGTTCGGACACCAACCCCTGCGGCCGGAACAACTGGAACCTCCTCGGCCAGTTCACGCTGAACGCCGGCACGCAGTACACGGTCACCCAGACGACCCAGTACCACCAGGACGGAATGGTCATCCGGCCCGACGCCGTCAAGTGGGAACTGGTCTCGGCCGGCGGCGTGCAGCCGCCGACGATCACCCAGCACCCGGCCGCGCAGAACATCTGCCCCGGCGGCACCGCGACGTTCACCGTGGCGGCGACCGGCGAGGGCACGCTCACCTACCAGTGGCAGAAAAACCAGTCGAACCTGAGCAACGGCGGACACTACTCGGGCGTCACGACCACCACCCTGACCGTCAGCAGCGCCGACTCCAACGACGCCGCCAGCTACCGCTGCGTCGTCAGCAACGCCGGCGGCAGCACCAACTCGAATGCCGCGGCGCTGACGCTCAAGGCCGCGACGACCATCACGCAGCACCCCCAGCCGCAGACGGTCGCCCCGGGCGGCACGGCGACGTTCACCGTCGCCGCGACGGGCGACGGCACGCTGTCGTACCAGTGGCAGAAGAACCAGGCGAACCTCAGCAACGGCGGGCACTACTCGGGCGTCACGACGGCCACGCTCACCATCAGCAGCGCCGACTCCAACGATGCCGCCAACTACCGGTGCGTCGTGACCGGCGGCTGCGGCAGCGCCGCCTCGAACGAGGCGTCGCTCACCGTGCAGAGCGTGCAGACGATCATCAGCGACAACTTCGACGGCTACGCCGACCAGGCCGCTCTGCAGGCCGTCTGGATTCCCGTCGGCACGAGTCTCGCGCTGAGCACGGAGCAGTACTACAGCTCGCCCAAGTCGGTCTACAGCGCCTCCGGCAGCACCGCCCGGCAGAACAAGCGGACCTTCGCCGAGACCATCGGCACCGACGCCAGCCCGATCACCGTCTCGTTCCGCTTCTACGATCCCGGCGGCACCGGCACGGCCAACCAGTGGGTCGAGATCCGGGACTATGCCCCGAGCACCAAGCAGCTCATCGAAGTCGGCGTCTACAGCGGCTGCAGCACGACGTACTACTCGGCCCGCGTCGCTTATTCGCCCGGGAACAACTGGCAGGCGATGAACCAGAACGGCGCCCCGGCGCGTTCGGCCGGCTGGCACTACTTCAGGGTGGTCATCAAGAGCACAACGGTCGACTTCTATGTGGACAACGTGCTCGGCAGCCCGAACCGCGCCTACGCGAGTTCCGAGGGCTCCGTCAGCTTCGAGGAGATCCGCGTCGGGTCGGGCTATGCCTCTACGTCACTCGCCGCCTACTACGACGACGTGAAGGTCGAGAAGGGCGGCGGCGGCGCCTCCCCGCCGCTGCTGGCGGCCGGCGACTTCGACGGCGACAGCGACGTGGACCTCGCGGACTTCGTCGTGTTTCAGGGCTGCTACAACGGCCCGAACGCCCCGCCGGCAACGGGGTGCTCCGCCAATGCGGATCTCGATGCCGACGGCGACGTTGACCTGACGGACCTCACGGCGTTCCAGGCCTGTTTCAACGGACCGAACCAGCCGCCGGGCTGCTGACGCCGCCGGGAGCGTCCGCGGAGTCGTTTCGCGACGCCGCGCGCGACCGGCCGAGGCTCTTGTCCTTTCGCGGGCGGCCTCGATAATGAGGCCATGCTCGCGTACGCCACGATCCGGACGCGCTGGGGGCCCGCGGCGATCGTCTGTTCTGAACACGGTCTGTGCGGCCTTCTCCTGCCCGAACGGAACGAGGCGGCCGTCCGCCGCTGGCTGCGGCGCACCTGGCCGGACGCCATGTGTGACCGCCGCCTGGCGCGGGAGCTGCAATCGAAGATCCGGGCGTACTTTGACGGCGAGCCGGTGGACTTCGACTGCCCGATCGACCTCCGCCGCCTGACACCATTCCGCCGGGAGGTGCTGCTGGCCTGCCGACGCATCGGTTACGGCGAACGCGTGACCTACGGCGGACTGGCCGGTCGGGTCGGTCGTCCGCGGGCGGCCCGGGCTGTCGGCGGGGCGATGGCGGGCAATCCGATCCCCCTGGTCGTGCCCTGCCACCGGGTGATCGCCGGCGACGGCTCGCTCTGCGGCTTCTCCGCGAGTCGGGGCATTCCGATGAAGAAACGGATGCTGGAACTCGAGTCGCGGCGAAAGGCTCACGCATGAATCCGGTCCTGGCGCGGATCGTGGAACTGATCGTCGTGGTGCCGGCGCTGGTCCTCACAGCGCCGCTGATGCTCGTGCTGGCGGTTCTGATCCGCGCGACGTCGCCGGGGCCGGCGATCTTCCGGCAGGAGCGCGTCGGGCTGCGCGGCCGGCGGTTCACGCTCTACAAGTTCCGCACGATGCGGACCGACGCCGACCCCTACGGCTTCTCGCCGCAGGACTCGAGCGACCCGCGGCTCACCCGCGTCGGCCGGTGGATCCGCGAGACGAGCCTCGACGAGCTGCCGCAGCTCTTCAACGTGCTCAAGGGCGACATGACGCTGGTCGGCCCGCGGCCGCTGCTCGGCTGGCAGTGGGACCGGTGGACCGATCGCCAGCGCCGCCGCTGCGACGTCCGGCCGGGCCTGACCGGCTGGGCCCAGGTTTGCGGCCGGGGCGATATCAGCCACGACGACAAGATCGAGCTGGACCTCTGGTACGTCGAGCACCGCAGTCTCGCCCTCGACCTGAAGATCCTCCTGCTCACGCTCGCGAGCGTCTTCCGGCGGAAGGCGATCTACGAGACCAACTACCACGGCCGACCGGCCGGTTCGCCGCCGCGTCAGGAGCCGCATGACGGAAGACCGGAATGAAACCTCGCGGGCCGCGGCCCCCGCGCCGTTCCCGGTCGCCGGCATCGAGGCCGAAGGCGGCTTCGTCCCCCGCTGTCCGCGCTGCGACTACATCCTCGTCGGCCTGACGGTCGAGCGCTGCCCCGAGTGCGGCCGGCGGTTCAGCCTTGCACAGCTCCGCAAGATGCACCTCCGCCGCAAACCGACGCCGTGGGAAGACGCCGCGAAGCGGGGCGCCCTCGTCGGCCGCTACCTGAAGACGTGGCGGGCCATGCTCCGCCCGCCGTTCTTCCTGTTCCTCGCCCGGCCGACCTCGGCCCGCCGGGCGATCGCCTTCGCGGTCATCACCTGCCTGCTGACGACAGCCTGGTGCGCCCTCGTGACGTGGGTCGATGCCTCGCGAGGCTGGTACAGCGTCCTCAAATACGTCGGCCTGTTTCCGCCCGGGGCGGCGATATTCGCCGCGGGCTCTCTGCCCCCCGCCGTGGCACGCCCGGCTTACATGGTGGGCCTGCTCACGGTGGTGCTTTTTGTCCCCCTGACGATGTTCCTCTGGGCGATGCTCGCCCGTATCGCGTTGCGGGTCCATGCGCGCCCGGCGGCCTCGCAACTGCAGCAAAGCGCCCGACACCAGGTGATCGCCTACCTGTCGTGCTGGCTGCTTGCCGGCGTGGCGATCGCCGCCGCCGGCATCCTGGCCATGATGCCCGATCTCATGGAGGCGCTGTTCGTCCCCTTCGATTGGGGGTTACTCGCGCTCGGGCTTCTCGAAATGCTCTTCGTCACGGTCTGGTGCTGCCACGCCGACTCGGCGGTCCGCGACGGGCTTGAACTTCAGTCGAGGGCGGCCGGGCCGATGCTGGTGCTGTTCGGCGGCGCGGCGGCCATCTTTGCCGCCGGCCTGCTCGCATCCCTGCTCGCGGCGGCGATCAAGGGAATGCTGTAGGGTCACTCTCAACGTCTGCGCCGCCGCGACAGGACAACCTTCAGGTCATCGGCACGCGCCACAGGGAACCGGACGCCGGCGATCCTGACCCACCGCGCCCGCTCGATCGGTTTGTGTTCGAAAGGCAAAGCCCCCGGAGGGCTGTCCACGTCCACGCCACTGCCCGCGTGTCGCATAAGCAATACGTCTCCTTCCGTTGGCGAAGACTCCTGACACCCCGCCCCCACACTGGCGAGGGCCGGCGGTTTGCGATACAACCCTGACGCCGAGAAACACGGAGGACGCCATGTTTCGCCCGCTTCGATCGCCCCTGGGCATCGTCACCTGCCTGTTGCTCCTGCCCGCTGCGCTCGCCCGCGCCCAGACATCGACGCCGGCCTCACAGCCCCGCCTGCCGACATCGCTGCCGGCCGACCAGGTCGAGTTCCTCCCCGCAATCACATTCGCGCAACCCGGCGGCGAGACCCTCAACCTCGACCTGGCCCGCCCGAAGGTCGGCGCCGGCCCACGGCCCGCCGTCGTGTGCATCTACGGCGGCGGCTGGATCTCCGGCAGCCGGTCCGGAATGCAGCCCTTTCTCCGCTACCTCGCCGCGTACGGCTACGTCGCCGTCGCGCCGACCTACCGCCTCGCGCCCCGGTACCCGTTCCCGGCCGCCGTGGCCGACGTGCGCCAATGCGTGCGATGGCTTCGCCGTCATGCGGCCCTGTACGGCGTCGATCCCAATCGCATCGGCGCCATGGGCCTCAGTGCCGGCGGCCACCTCGCCTGCCTGCTCGGCGTCACGACGAACGACGACCGTTTCGGTCCCGACGATGACCCCGGCGACGGCACCTCGTCCCGCGTGCAGGCCGTCGTGAACTACTTCGGCCCGGCCGATCTGGCGTCGGCCGACTGGAGCGCCCTGGCGGTCCGCAAGTACCTCATCCCGTTCCTGGGCGGCACGGCGGCCGAGCGACCGGAGGAATACAAGAGGGCCTCGCCGATCACGTACATCAGCCGGGACGACGCGCCGGTCCTCACCTTTCAGGGCGACAAGGACATGACCGTGCCGCCGACGCAATCGCTCGCGCTGCACAGGAAGCTCGATGCGGCGGGCGTGATGAACCGGCTCGTCATCCTCGAGGGCCAGGACCACGGCCTTCGCGAACCGCACCGCAGCCGGACGCTCGAACAGACCGTCGCATTCTTCAACGAGACCTTGAGGGCCCCGCAGGCGGAGACCCGGCCGGGCCCGGCATCACAACCCGCCACGATGCCCGCGAGGTAGGCCGGTTCTCCGGGGTTGCGCGCCCGCGGCGGGTTGTCCGCCGTCCGGATCGCGGACGGCCGATCACGAGAGACCCGGTCCTCCGGACTCGGCACTCCGCAATTCTTCCGGCGTCAGGGATTCGACGGGACCTGGAGATCGGGGCCGTTGATGCGCGGGGGCACGACGGTTTGCAGGAAGAGCGCGAGCCGCTGCAGCGTTTCAAAGAACGCCTCGGCCTCGACGGGCTTCCTGATGAACAGGCTGCACCCCATGCGGTAGCAGTTCTCGACCGCGCGCGGGTCGTCGGTCGTGGTCAGCATGATCACCGGGATCTTTCGCAATTCCCGGTCCGCCTTCATCTGCTCGAGGACTTCCAGACCGTCCACCTTGGGCATGCGAATGTCGAGGAGCAGCACGTAACAGCGGCCGCTTTCCCGGTGTGGGCCGGGTCCGCGACGGAAGAAGAAATCGAGGACCTGCTGCCCGTCCACGAAGCGGAGGATCGGGCTTGTGACGCCCGCCTCTTCCAACTGAAGACGCACGAGTTCGGCGTGCCCGTCGTCGTCCTCGGCGATGACGATCGTCAGCCCGCGCGGCGGCGGAATCCGCCGTATCACGTTCGCGTCGTCGGGTAGAGTCACGCTGCTCATGCCGGCTCGTCAACAGGCGGCGGGCAGAGCGACGAAGAACCGGCTTCCCTGCCGCGGTTCCGACTCTACCCAGGCACGGCCATTATGACGCTCCACCACCCTTCGCACAAGTGTCAACCCGATGCCCTCGCCCGCCTGCGGGCCCCGCGGGTCCAGACGGTGGAACAGGTTCCAGATGTTCGCCTGATGGGCCCGATCGATCCCGAGCCCGTTGTCCTCCACGCAGTAAACGGCGCAGCCGCCGTCGATACGACCCGTTATGCGAACGCGAAGCGGCCGGTTCGGGTCGCGGTACTTGAGGGCGTTGTCCACCAGATTCGTAAAGACCTGGTTGATTTGTGCGGAATCGCCGAGGCACGACGGCAAAGGCTCGACGTCAACCACCGCGGCGGCCGCCCGCGTCTGGAACTCCATGGCCTCCATCACTGCCTCCAGCAACCGGTTCATGTCCAGATTCTCAAGATGTAACGCCACGCGACCCGTCCGGCAGATTCTCAACAGACCGTTCAGCAACGCGTCCATCTTCGTGCCGCTGGTGCGAATGTACCGCAGGGCGGTTGGAATGCGGGTCTGGACGATTGTCGCGCAATCTTCGGGTATTGCGGCGATCAGTTCACGGCGAGCGAATGCTTCGGTCAACTCCTGGCAGATGATCTCGAGCTGATGGGCAAATCCCTGGATGTTGACGAGGGGCGACCGAAGGTCGTGGGAGGCGGCATAGAGAAGGCTCTCCAGTTCGCGGTTCTTTTCCTCCAGCTCCCGCAGCAGACGTTCCCGTTCCAGCTCCGCCATCTTGCGATCCGTAATATCCTGGAATGTCCCCAGTACATACGATCGCTCACCCTCAACGATGGGGGCAAGGCCGCGCACTTCTACCCAGAGCTTCTTCCCTGTTCCGGTGATCACCTCCGCCTCGACGGCGAACGGCGCCTTGGTCGCTGCGCAGTCGGCAACCTTCTCCCGGAGGATCGGGATGTACTCCGGCAGGTAGCACTTCAGCCCGTCGGCCAGGCCGGGCCGATAGTCGCGCGGCAATTCGATGATGTCGTATATGCCGTCGGTCCACTCGAGGTAATCCGTTTGAACGTTGGCCTTCCAGCCGCCCAACCGGGCGATCTTCTGGGTCTCGCTCAGAAACAACTCGCTGGCCCGGAGTACCTCCTCGGCCCGCTTGCGCTCCGTAATATCGCGCATGATCGTCGAAAGGTACTGCAGCCTGCCGTCCGGCGATCGGTGCGCCATGATCAACTGCGAGACCGGAATCTCGCGGCCCCGGCGGTGCAGGATGGCCGTCTCCCCCTCCCATGTTCCGGTCTTGAACGCCGCCGGCAGCCCCTCGTCCCGGATCCGTTCGTACGCCCATGCCGGATGCAAGTCGGCGACGACGTGTCCGGCCGGATCCTCCGACTCGTCCCAGCCGGCCATAAGCCGTCCGGCAGCGTTGAGATAGACCAGCCGCTCATCCGGCGAAGCCATTGAGACCAGATCGCTCGCGTTCTCCAGAATGGCCGTCAGGCGGGCCCGCTCCTCTTCCGCCCGCTTGCGTTCGGTGATGTCGAGCGAAACATTGGCGAAGTACAGGGGCTTGCCCGTCTGCGGATCGTTGATCGCAAACGCCATCGCATGCACGTCAGTCAGCGCCCCGGTGCGAAGGTTGCGGTATTGCAGATCACCTTCCCAGCTGCCCCCCTTCAGCAACGCGGGCAGCAGAATCTCGTCCACGACGGGCCGGCAGGCTTCGGGAATGACCTCCAGGATGCTGTGCGACTCGACCTCCCGGGGGTCGATGCCGAGCATCCGACTGCCCGCTTCGTTGAGGAAGGTCATTTTCCCGTCCGGGGTCGCCAGATTGACCAGTTCGCCGCTGTTGCGGACTACGGCGGCGAGTTTCTGCACCTCGGCTTCGGCCTCTTTGCGCTCCGTGATGTCCGTCAGAATGTCAGCAAGATAGCGCGGGCGACCCTGCTCATCGCGGATGACGAAGTAGTTCTCGTCGGTCGGCACGCGGCGGCCGTCCGCCGTGAGGAGTTCGAGTTCGCCGTGCCAGTGCCCTTCCCGCATCAGCGCGGGCATCACCTCGTCCTGGAGTCGGCGCGTCATCTCGGGCGCGTAGTAGGCGGTAGGGAAATGCTTCCCCAGGCAGGCCTCCGCCGATGGTTCGCCGAGCAGACGCACAAGGGTGGGGTTCACAAACGTGATGCGGCCGTCCAGGTCGGCCATGCCCATCCCGTATTGACTGGCCTCGGCGAATCCGGAGAAGCGCGCCAACGCCTCGGACCGCACCGCCTCGGCCCGTTCGCGTCGGGCGACATCGAGTTCGAGCTGTTCTTTCTGATGGGTGACTTCCGCATAGAGTCGCTGGTTGATGACGGCGGCGGCGAGGTTGTTCGCAAAGATCTGCAGGTGCTCGAGGTCGGTCGGCGTAAACTCCCGGCGCTGCCGCGCCGTGTAGACCCCCAGGATGCCGATCACCTCGCCCGCGTGGAGAAGCGGCGCGCCGGCATAGGAAATGAACTCGTAGTGGCCCGGGCGGGAAACCGCCAGCGAGGCGGTCCTCACGTCCTGGCGGACATCGGCGATCGTCATTGCCCGGCGGGAGGAGAGAATCGCCTGCGCGATGCCACCGGGCTTGCTCAGCCGCTCCGGAACGGGCTCGGGCGAGTCGCCATCCGTCGCGAGGAGCACGAGGTCGTCACCGTCCAGCGTGCGAATGACGCACAGATCCACGCCGAAGGCCTCGCGAATCCGACGGGCCTCGGCCGATGCCTGTTCCCCGAACTGCGCACCCGTCAGGACGGAACTGGATGTCTCGGCGATCATCCGAAGGCGCTCATTGCTCAGCTTCAGGGCCTCGACCGTCTGCTTCCGCTCGGTAATGTCCAGGGCCGTGAACGTCACGCCCGCCGACAGATCGCCGGCGACTATGGGTGTCGAACTCAGGAGCACGTCGATGATGCCGCCGTCCTTGCGCCGCCAGCGCGTCTCGACGGTGCCCGTCCCCGTCTCCCGGATCTGCCGGTATTTCTCCTGCCCCACCCATTCGTAATCCTCGTCGCTCGGGTACAGGATGCGAGCGTTCCGGCCGACGAGTTCGTCGGCTGTGTACCCCGTCATCCGGCAAATCCGCTCATTGACCTTCAGGAACACGCGGTTCGAGACCAGACCGATCCCGACGGGAGCCGCGCGGAAGATGCTGGCCAGCTCCGCCTCGCTGCGGCGGATCGCCTCCTGGGCCTGCTTCACCTGCGTCGCATCGAGGAACTGGACGGCCATCTCGCCCGGCGCGGTCTGGAACGCGTGGACATCAAACGCCCCCTTGATCTCCTGATCTTCATAGCTGAACTGCGTGGTCTGCCACGGCACGCCCTCGCGGGCGGCCAGCCGGTATCGCTCGGGAATCTCCGTTTGCGCCAGCGACGGAAACGCCTCTTCGATCGTCTTCCCGTGGCGCTTGCGCGTCTCGACACCGGTCATCCGGTCCGCCGCCGCGTTCGAATCGACGAGCACCAGACGCCCGTCCGGGTGCAGCCGGTACATGTACGTGCCCATGGGCGACGCGTCGATCAGGTTCCGCAGGCGCTGCTGGCTTTCCCGGAGGGCGGCTTCGGCGGCGCGCCGTTCGACCATGGCCCCGATGAAGCGCGCGGCGGACGCCAGCCGGCTCTTTGCCAGCCCGATGATGAAGGGCGGGCGTGTCTCGTACGCCTCCGCGGCCCGCCTCAGCTCTTCCGGGTCCAGGCCGTACCGGTCGGCGATCTCGCGAATCCGCGCGGCGTCGCGCGGCGGGTCGCCGTAACCGCAGTTGATCGAGCCGACGATTTCGCCGTTGGCCCAAATGGGCACGGCGTGCAGGCGGATGCCCCCTTCGCACTCGATGTCCACGGCCTTGCCGGCCTCAACCGCGCGGCGGGAGGCCTGGTTCCAGCACGACTCGTGGCACCGCCACCGCCCGCACGCCAGCGCCTGCGGCAGGCTGTCGGTCTTGCACAGCCGGAACGCCGCCTCGTCGAGCAATCGGTACCAGCCCGACGCGAAGATGCCCAGGGCGTAGTCGCCGTTCCTTTCGTAAACGGCCGCCGAAGTGCCCAGCAGATCCAGGAAGTCGTTCACGATGTCCCGGAGAAGCTCGGGGCCGACCGAATCGAGGATGACACGCGACCGATTGAACTCCGCGGGATCGCCGTACGGTTGTTCGTGGACCGCTTCGTGGCGCCGCTTGGGTTCGAGCAGCCACTCGATCCGCCGCAGTGCCGCCTCCGACTGCTTCTGCCGGGTTACGTCCCGGGCGACGCCGAGAATCTGCCCTGTGTCCTGCAGGGGAAACGAGTTCCACGAAACCCAGCGGTAGGAACCATCCCTGCAGAGATAGCGGTTCTCAAAGGCGTGCACCGGCCGGCCTTCGACGAGTTCCTTCCCGGCCGCAATGGTCGCCTCGCGATCGTCGGGATGCACAAAGTCAAGCCAGGGCCTGCTCAGCAGCTCCTGCCGCGACCAGCCCAGCGTCTGCTCCCACGCCGGGTTGAGCTGCTGGAAATAGCCGTCGAACCCGGCTATGCAGAGCATGTCCACCGACCGGTCGAAGAGGCGGTCCCGTTCCTCCTCGGCCCGCTTGCGCCCGCTGATGTCCTCGACGACGGAGATGAAGTACGCCGGCTCGCCCGTGGACTCCCGGCAGAGCGAGACCGTGAGTCTTACCCAGACCGCCCCGCCGTCCTTTCGCAGGTAACGCTTCTCCATCGAGTACGTCTCGATCTCGCCGGCGAGGACCTGACGCACAAGGTGCAGGTCGGCCTCCAGGTCGTCCGGGTGCGTGATGTCCTGGAACGTCGTCGCCATCGCCTCCTCGGGCGTCAGCCCGACGATCTCGCAGAAACGCCGGTTGACCCGGAGGAAACGCCCGTCCAGCGCCGTGTGCGTCATGCCGACCGCCGCCTGCTCGAACGTGCTGCGGAACCGTTCGTCGCCCTTGCGAAGGGCCTGTTCGGCGTTCTTGCGCTCCGTAATGTCGGTGAACGAGGCATAGACCTGGTACGGTTTGGACTCGCCGCGCCGAAACTGCGGCACGGCGCTGACGAGAATCCACCGATACGCATTCTCGGCGGGGTGATAGACGCCCACGGGCACATCGCGCACCGGTTTGCCCGTTCGCAACGCGACCATCGCCGGGTGCTCGGCCCCCGGGAGTTCGCTGCCGTCCTCGCGGATCGTCTTCCACCGCGGGTCGTGCGACGTGCGCCCCTTCATCTGCTCGAGTGTGAGCCCGAGGATCCGCTCGGCGGCGGGGTTGGCCGCCGTCACACGCCCCCGGGCGTCCTGGTACACAACGCCCTGCGCCATCGTCTCGAACAGCGCGCGATACTGCGACTGCGACAGGGCGGGCGATGCCCGCGTGCCGCGGGCGCGAGAGACCCGGGTCCTCGTGATGCGGGGCCGCCGGCGAACGGGCGGCTTGTTCCCGCGCAAGGTGCCTCGGCGCTTCTTCATAAAGGATTCCTCGTCCGATAAACACAGGCCCGGCACCACAACTCCCCACCGGGTTTCCCTATCCTTCTTCGGAGTGCCCCAACCCATACCTGAGCCGCCAGGTCACAGCATACCGGCGAAATACCGAGCGGCAACCGGACCTGCCGCGCCGACGCGAACGATGGCCACATTCTCGGCCGTGGCCGCGCCGAACCGTGTCGCGAAAGAACGGTTCAGCGGCATAGTCCGGCGGAACATGGGTCAGAACGGCGAAAGGTACTCGTCTCCGCGAGGGGCGCCGATGTCGAGCGGTTCCGGGGCGAGCGAGAGGTTGTCGAACCGGGTGAGGCGATGCTCGAAGTGGAGTTTGATCTCGCCGGTCGGCCCGTTCCGCTGCTTGGCGACGATCACCTCGGCGATTCCCTTGATTTCGGGGTTGTCGTCCTGCGGCTTGTAGTACTCCTCGCGGTGCAGCAGGAGCACGACGTCGGCGTCCTGCTCGATCGCGCCGGACTCGCGGAGATCGCTCATGCGCGGCCGGTGGCCCTCGCGGCCCTCGGGGCTGCGGTTGAGCTGAGCCATGGCGACGACGGGGATGTTCAGTTCGCGGGCGAGGGCCTTGAGGCCGCGGCTGATGGTGGCGATCTCCTGCTGGCGGCTTTCGGCCCCCGGGGTGTACATGAGCTGGAGATAGTCCACAAACACCGCGGTGATCTCGTGGCGCTGGCGCAGCCGCCGGGCCTTCGCCCGCAGCTCGAGCACCGTCATGCCGGGCGTATCGTCGATGTAGAGGGGCATGCTCAGCATGTCGCTGCACACGTGCTGGAGGTGCTGGATCTCGGCCTCGTTGAGCATGCCGCGGCGGAGCTTGTGCGAATCGACGCGGCCGCGCGAGCAGAGCATCCGCTGGGCGATCTGCTGCCGGCTCATCTCCATCGAGAAGAAGGCGACGGCCTTGTGCTCATCGGCGGCCAGGTGTTCGGCGATGGTGAGCCCGAACGCCGTCTTCCCCATCGACGGGCGGGCGGCGACGATGATCATCTCGCCGGGCTGCAGGCCGCTCAGCATGTCGTCCAGCTCGATGAAGCCCGTGGGCAGCCCGGTGAGGTAGTGCCCGTCGCGGGACTCGATGAGGCGGAACGTCTCCTCGAGGAACTCGCGGATGGGGACGACCTGCTCGGCGACCCGCTGCTCGGTGACGGCGAAGAGCTGCTGCTCGGCGCGGTCGAGGATGTGCCGTGCGTCCTCCGCATGTTCGTAGGCCTGCTCGATGATCCGGCCCGAGCAGGCGATCAGCTCGCGCAGCATCGCCTTGTCGCGGACGATCTGCGCGTAGTGTTCGGCGTTGACGTAGGTGGGAACGCTTTCGGCGAGCTGCACGACGTAGTCGAGGCCCCCGACCTCGGCCAGGATGCCTCGCTTCTCCAGCTCGTCGCGCACGACGATCAGGTCGATCGGCTTGTTCTGGTCGTACAGCTCGACGAGGACCTTGAACAGCAGCCGATGGTCCTCGCGGTAGAAGCGGTCGGCCTGCTCCGGCCGGATGATCCGCAGGACCGCGCCGATCGTGTCGCGGTCGAGCATCATCGACCCGAGCAGACTCATCTCCGCCTCGATGCTCTGCGGCGGGATGCGCTGCCCGTCAGTCGTCGGATTCGCCGTCGAACTCGCCATCCTCGCCCGCCTCCGTGCCGGCGGCCTGTTCATCCGTGGCCGGCGGTTCCTCAAGTTCGCCCGCGGCCTTCTCCTTGACGACCCACACCTTCACCTCCGCGCGGATGTCGTCCGCGAACACCACGGGCACCGTCCGCGTGCCGAGCTGCCGGATGCTCTCGTGCAGCTCGACGTTCGACGCTTCCACGTCGTGGCCCTCGTCGCGCAGGGCGGCCGCGATCTCCCGCGGGCCGACCGACCCGTACAGGTGGCCCTCCGGGTTGGCCGCCGCGTGGATCATGACCTCCACGTTCGCCAGCCGGCCGGCCGCCTCCTCCAGGGCCTTGCGGCGGGCCTTGCGCTCGGCCTCGGCCCGCTTCTTGTCCTCCTCGATCGCCTTGATGTTCGCCTCGGTCGGCTCGACGGCCAGCCGGTGCGGGATCAGGTAGTTCCGGGCGTACCCCGCCGAGACCTCCACGATGTCCCCCACCAGTCCCAGCTTCGGAATGTCACGCTTGAGCAGCAGCCTCATCATCGCACCCATTATAGAGAGTTCACGGCGTCGTTTTCACGCCTCTGTCGGTCACGTTTTCCAAATCGTCTGTCATCAATCCGCCACCGTCGTCGGCGGCGAGACTCGCCGCGCCCGCAACCTTCGGCCCACGGGCCGGTTGCCGATTCGCCCCTCTCGCCCGCGGCGATCCGGCGGGCGGCACTCACAGCCCGGCGATCGCCGTCGCCTCACGCCGCACACCGCTAGAACGGGATGTGCCCGCCCCCTTCGGCGGGCGGCCCCTCGTCCGTGATCGGCGGCGCGTCGTAGTCCGGCGCCGGCGGCGGCGGTTCCATCGCCGCCCCGGCCGGCCCGGCAGCCGGTCGATAGCGCGGCCCGGGCGCAGATTCCGCCGCCCGGGGAGCCCCGCCCTCGCCCTGCCGCGGCCCGCCGAGGAACTGGAAGCTGTCCACAATCACCATGTGCCGGCTCTTCTTGGTGCCGTCCTGAGCGGTCCACTGCTGGTATTGCAGGCGACCCTCGATCAGGACGGAACGCCCTTTGCTCAGGTACTGGTTGATCGTTTCGGCCTGCCGTCCGTATGCCCGCAGATCCACGAAGCAGGTCTCTTCCTTCATGTTCCCATCCGGGGTGCGCCACCGGCGGTTGATCGCCATGCCGAACTCGACGACGGGCGTGTTGCTCGGCGTGTACGAGAGCTGTGGGTCGCGCGTCAGGTTCCCGGCGAGAATGACCTTGTTGAAGTTGGCCATGGCCTGCGCTCCTCGTTGGGGTCGTCACTCGTTCGCCGCATTCTCGGCGGCGTCCTCGGGCAACGCGTCCGGAGAGTCCGGCCCGCCGGGCGGCGCCTCGCGGGAAGCCGCCGGCTCCGCGTCGCGCGGATGGCGCCAGCGGGAACCGCGGTCGCCGCGATCCCCCCGGTCGCCCCGGTCGCCGCGATCGGTTTCCGCCGGCGGCTCCGGCACCTTCTCCACGGCGGCCTTCATGTCCTCGTCGGACATGTAGTCCCGCCGCAGCACCAGGCAGCGAAGGACGGGCTCCGAAAGCTGCGCATCGCGCTCCAGGCCGACGATCCGGTCGGCCGGCGCGCGGAAATACGTCAGGACGTAGCAGCCCCGCTTCCGGCCGCGGATCTCATACGCCAGCCGTCGTTCGTCCCACTTCTTGCACGCGACGATCTGACCGTTCGCCCGCTGGATCAGGCGGTTCACCTCCGCCTCGACGTTCGACCACTCGGTCGCCGCCGCCGGGTCGAACACAAACATGGCTTCATAGGCTCTCAAGTTGCGACTCCTTTGTCCGACTGCTCCCGGCCGGCGCCATCATTCGGGCGCTCGGTCCGATTGAACTTGTTCATGGCCGCCGTCACGCCCTCGGCCACCCAGCACTCGACGGCGTCGGCCGCCCGGCGAATCGTCGCCTCGGCCGCGGCGGCCTCGTCCTCCGCAAACCCGCTCAGCACGTGCGCCACGACCGCGTCGCGGCTGGCACGCCCGATCCCGATCCGGACCCGGGCGAACGCCTCGCTCCCCAGGAGCCGAATGATGCTCTCCAGCCCCCGGTGCCCGCCCGACGAACCCGACGCCCGGACCCGCAACTGCCCGGTCGGAAGATCGAGGTCGTCGCTGACCACGAGCAGGTCTTCCAGCGGCACCTTGTGGAACGCCACCGCCGCCTGGACGGCCTGCCCGCTGAGGTTCATGAACGTCGTCGGCTTCAGCAGCATGACCCGCTGCCCGCCCGCCGTGCCGTCGCCGATCCACGCATGGAACTTCTCCCGGCTCATGTCGAAGCCCCACCGCCGGGCCAGCGCATCGACCACGGCAAAGCCGAGGTTGTGCCGCGTTTCGGCATAGCGGCTTCCCGGATTGCCCAGCCCGACGACGAGCTTCATACATCATCCGTCGCACCCGATCACTTCTTCTCTTCCGCTTTCTCTTCCTCCTCGGCCTTCTCCTTCCGGCCGATCAGCTCCGGCTCGGCCGGGCCCTCGCCTTCCGGCGCGGCGGCGGCCGCCTCCTCGGTGACCGGCGCCCGGACCGTGCACACCACCACCTCGGGCGAACCGAGCGCGCGGACGCCCGCCGGCAGCACGACGTCGCTGATGTGCAGCGAATCGCCGATCGCCATTTCGCTCACGTCGATCCGGATCCGCTCCGGAATCTCCGTCACGAGGCACTCGATTTCGAGGTCCGACACGGTCTGGTCCAGGATCCCGCCTTCCTTCACGCCCTTGGGGGTGCCCCGGAACTCGAGCGACACGGTGACCTTGACCCGGTCCTCGAGGCTGACCCGCGCGAGGTCCACGTGCACCGGCGTCATGCCGAGGTGGTCGTACTGCACCTCCTTGATGAGCACGCGATGTTTGTTGCCGGACAGATCCAGCTCCAGCAGGTGCGCGCCGTGGTGCAGCAGCTGCTCGAGATCGTGAAGCGACACCATGACCGGGAGCGGCGTCTCCCCGTGTCCGTACACGATGCCGGGGACCTTGCCGCTCTTCCGGAGCCGGGCGGCGGCGCGCGAGCCGGCCACCGTACGCGATTCACCCTTGAGGCTTGCCAGTTCCATGTTGTTTCACTCCTGCCATGTTCAGCCCGCCGGCGCCTTCGCCCGGCGGGAGTACCGTTTCTCAAACAACGCGCTGACCGACTGGTTCGAGTGGATCCGCTGGATGGCCGACGCCATCAGCGCGGCCACCGACCGCACCTCGACGTTCGGCAGCTTGCGGCGGACCTCCGCCGACAACGGGATCGTGTCGGTGACGACGATAAAGTCCGCCCGGACGGCCGCGAGTTTTTCCGCGGCGGCGCCCGCGAAGACCCCGTGGGTCGCGCACACGCAGAACCGCCGGGCGCCTTCGTCGCGAAGGAGCTTGACGGCCTGCGACACCGTGCCGCCCGTCGTGATCATGTCGTCGAAGAGCAGCACCGTCCTGCCTTTCACGTCGCCGATGATCCGCGTCGCCTGGGTGTGCTCGCCGCTGATCCGCCGCTTGTCGATGACGGCCAGGTCGCTGCCCAGGCGGGCGGCATAGGCATTCGCCGTCTTGATGTTGCCGACGTCCGGCGACACCGTGACGGTATTCACCAGCCGCTTGCTCTTGACGTACTCGCAGATCACCGGCAGCGCCGTCAGATGATCGACGGGAATGTCGAAGAAGCCCTGGATCTGCTCGGCGTGCAGGTCCATCGCCAGGATCCGGTCGGCGCCCGCCTCCGTCAGCAGGTTCGCGACCAGCTTGGCCGTGATGGGCGTCCGGCCCTCGGCCTTGCGGTCCTGACGGGCATAGCCGAAATACGGGATGACCGCCGTGATCCGCCGCGCCGACGCCCGCCGCAGGCAGTCGATGAAGATCAGCAGCTCGATGAGGTTCTCGTTGACCGGAGGACACGTTGACTGGATGACGAAGCAGTCGCGGCCGCGGACGTCGTCCTCCAGCTTGACGAGCGTCTCGCCGTCGGGGAACCGCTCGATCCGGGCACGGCCGAGTTCCACGCCCACGTGGGCGGCGATGCGGCGGGCGAGTTCCGGATTGCTGGAACCGCCGAAGAGGCGCAGCCCGTCGGCGACGGCGTTGCGCCGTGCCGACGTGTCCGGACGACACGTGCAGTCGAACTCGGCCCGTTCGCGATCGCGACTCGTACTAGCGGTGGTTCTCATGACGGTTTCCGCTTGACTCGCTCGTCAGCACCGACCCGGGCGACACGCGCGACCCCTCGCGGATCGTCAGCGGCGCCACAAGGATCGACCCGCTCCCCACAAATACGTTCTTCTCCACGACGGTCGGGTGGATGCTCGACCCGTCGAAGTTCGCCACGATCGTCCCCGCCCCGACGTTCACCCGCTCGCCCACGGTCGCATCGCCGATGTAGCTCAGGTGCCGCACCCGCGCGCCTTCGCCCAGGGACGCGTTTTTCATCTCCGTGAACACGCCGACCACCACGTCGTCGGCAATCCGCGTGCCGTCGCGAATGTACGCGAACGGTCCGATGGCGCACCGGCTGCCCACCTCGACGCGGCCGTGGATGTACGTGAACGGGTACACCACGGTGTCCTGGCCGATCCGCGCCCTCGCGTCGATCCACGTGTTGGGCGGATCCACGATCGTGACGCCCGTCTTCATCAGGTGGTCCTGGATCCGCGCCTGCATGATCTTGCCGACCTCGGCCAGGTCCCGCCGCGAGTTGACGCCCATCGCGTCCTGGGCCGCCACGGCCGTGATCGCCACCGCCCGGTGCCCCCGCCGGATCAGGATGTGCAGCGCGTCGGTAAGGTAGTACTCGCCTTTCACGTTGTTCGGCTGCACGTTCTCAAGTGCGTCGAATAGCAGCGCCTTGTCGAAGCAGTAGTAACTCGGGTTGATCTCCTTGATGCGGATCTGCTCCGGGGTGCAGTCGCTGTGCTCCACGATCCCCTGGAGGTTGCCGTAGGCGTCGCGGAGGATCCGGCCGTAGCCGGTCGGGTCCTCGAGAATCGCCGTCGCCAGCGTGACGGCCGAGTGCTCGCGGTCGTGCGTCTCCGTCAGCAGCCGGAGCGTGTCCGTCCGCAGCAGGGGCATATCGCCGGCGATCACGACCACGTTGCCTTCGAAATCGCCCAGCGCCTCGCGGCACATCTGCACGGCATGGCCGGTCCCCTTCTGCTCCTTCTGCTCGACAAACTGAAGACCGCGAACGTCCCGAAAGGCGGCGATGACGTCGTCCTTGCGGTAACCGACCACGGCGATAATCCGTTCGATGCCGGCCGCGTGGCAGGCATCCACGACATACGCCATCATGGGCCGGCCGCAGACTTCGTGCAGAACCTTGGGAAGATCCGTGACCATGCGCGTCGATTTCCCGGCGGCCAGGATAACCGCCGCACAAGGCCTGCGGACGTCCTCATTGTTCTGTGTCGCGTGTTTTGTCATCACTCGCGTCCGTCCATCTACCCGGCCTGGACTCGAACCAGGAATGCCAGGACCAAAACCTGGTGTGTTACCGATTACACCACCGGGTAACGTCTGTCCCTGTAAACCGAGTCCCCACAAGTCTTTGCGAAAACCGACCACACAAGAAGAGCGGTCGCGGCCTCGCAACGCACCCACCGAGGCCTGAGCCCCTTGCCGCGAAGCGGAGGCCCATCGTCCGAAACCCGGACCGCCCCAACCGTGGGAGCGCGTTCTGCATGACCAGACACCGGCCAACGGCCGGAAAGCGGTATCCTATCGGCTCGGCGTCCAAAGGTCAACTGCCCCGCGGCACGCAGGCGCAGGCCGGTTGTGCGAGGGGATCAGGAACCGTTGCCGGACAGGCGGAACACCGTGTTCACGGGAGGTGGACGCCCTGATGCGTTCAGCCTCGGGCAGGAACGGTTCCTGACTCCCTCCCTGCGTGCAGGAACGGCCAGGCACCCGCGGCACGCCTTGAGCCGGCACGGCGTCGCCCCGTATACTCCGCTTCCTGCCGGGCGACGGGATCTGGCCGACCGCTGCCGGCAGTGCGGAGCCTGACACGGATGCCCACGCCATTCACACGTCGCCCCGAGCCCCCCGGCGCGGCCACGCGATCGCCGCCGAGCGTCGCCCAGCGAAGCCGCGAACGCCGTGCCCGCGAGCGCCAACGGTGGGCCGCCCGCAGCGGCACAAGCCTGATTGTGTTCGGGCTTGTCGTGCTCGGCGTCATCCTCGTCCGCCGCGACCGCAACGTGCGGACGGAATGGATCGATTCGTTGCGGGCGTACGTCGCCGTCCTGAACGCGACGCTGGAAAAGCAGCGGCGGGAGAACTGGGATCGCCCGATGCTGCCCGCGGACTGGAACGTGTCCGGCGTACCGAGCCAGCCGATCCCGTTCCGCTACTTTCGATACTACGACGACGCGATCCGCATGCTGGCGCAGACCAGCGAGGAGCCCGTCATCATCGGCTGGCCCGAGCAGCCGCAGGAGATGATGATCGGCTCGACCGGCCGCGCCGTCGCCATCTATGAAAAGGGGAGCATCCGCGTCGAATGGCTGAAGGAGAGCGAGTTCACCCATCGGTTCGAGGCGCAGCAGAAGCGGGTGGACGTTATGATCGAGAAGGCCGGCAACAAGGCGGCCGGGCCCCGGCAGGGTGCGGCAGTTCAGCCTGGCGGCTCGCGCCGAAACCGGAGCGTACACGTCGCGCAACCCCGGCAGATTCGTTCTCCTGATTCGAAGCGAAGGTCCTTGCCGAACTCGGACGCCCACGTCGAGTACTCGGTGGTGCAGATTCGATCCCCGATCGTCGCGGCCAGGTGCGCGCGGTTCGACTTGAGCAGCAGGTCGTACCACGGGCACCTTGTCAGCGTGACGGCAAACCCGTCGCCGTCCGCGGCCTCGGCGAACTCGAAGCCCTCGATCACAAGCTTCGTGGTGAAGCACGCACGGAGCGCGTCGAGCCCGTTTCGCAGGCCGGTCAGCTCCTGGAGTTTGCGGGCCTGAATCTTCGGCATCACCGCCCAGACCTCGTCGTCGATGTCCAGGGCCGCATCAAACCCGAGCCGCTGCTCGACCTTCACGAACCACAGGCCGTCCACGGCCTTGTAGCTGCGGTGGAAGTACTCGGCCACCTGGCGATCGGTCAGTGGGACCATGACGCACTCATGCTCCTGCCCGCTTCATGCCTCGATACGGCTCCTTCACCGGCCTTCGCCCGTGCGCCGGCTTACGCCGGCGCGTTTCCGCGCGCCGGGCCCTGGTGGCGTTTCGCTTCGCCCACTCGCAGAGAGCGTTCTTGTTGACGATCTCCTTGAGCTTCCGGCACCACACCGCCGCCATCGTCCGGCAGATGCCGGCGGTCTCGGCCGGAGGGAATCCGGCGTGCGGACACTCGAAGTCACAAAACTCGGGCACCGGTTTCGCCATGTATACCTCCGAAGGCGCGCACGACGCCGGGATTATACCACGTGCCGGACCAGACGTGTCCGCCTCGCGGGCGACGAACCGTCGTTTGCCTTGAGGGGCCCGACCCACTAGAGTAGACTCGTGGCGACGGCCCCACGGGAGGGGGTGAAAGATCGCGGACGGCCGGCACCGGGCGGCGCACCGCGTAATCGAGGCTTCATGGAACTACCCATTCGGGCGAAAAACGATGTCTTCCTACCGGACGGCGAATTCGGGCGGATGACCGCGGCCCTGCGCCGCCAGACGCACTGCCACGACATCAACATCGTCGTGGTCTACGCGTTCGACTTCCGCACGCGGCTGCTTCCGTACTTCATGGCGGACATGCGCATGCCGCCGGCGGGACCGCGGGCCGTGGCGGCGGCCCTGGCGGAGGCCGGCTTCCGCAACGTCCGCGTCGTCCTCCAGCAATGGAACCCGAACTTCCGCCCCTCGCAGGCGCGGATGAACGGCCGGCCGATCGACCTGCTCCTGATCTCGGCCATGCAGATTCACAGCGAGCCGGCCTACAACCTGATTGCCGACGCATGGACGATGGGAGCGGACCGGCCCCTGATCTTCGCGGGCGGTCCGAAGGCGATCTACGAGCCGTCGCACTTCCTCGGCATCGGGCCGGACGCCGCCGTCCATGCCGACGTGGCCGTCACGGGCGAGGAGTATGTCCTCCTGGAGCTGATGCACCTGATCGGCTCGCACCGCGGCTCGGGCGAGACCCTGCGTCAGGCGTTTGAGCGGACGCGGCGCGAAGGACTGCTGGACGCGATTCCCGGCCTGGCGTACCGCGAGCCCGAATGCCCGCCGGACGAGCCGGTCGCGGTCAGCACGGGCGTGCAGCGGCTGGTCCGCGACCTCGACGAGCTGCCGATGCCGCACACGGCCCTGCGCCTGCTCGAGCCGGCGCATCGGGGCAAGGGCCTGACGAACCGCGTGCTGCCGGATTCCTGGTTCGGCAGGAGCCGCCGGCACATGATCCTCTCCGTCGTGACGACGCACGGGTGCAAGTTCGCGTGCAAGTTCTGCCCGATCCCGGCGTACAACCAGCGGACGTGGCGTCACAAGAGCCCGGCCCGCGTGGTCGAGGAGTTCAGGGAGGCCGCCGAGACGTTCGGCATCCGGTACTTCTTCGGCACGGACGACAACTTCTTCAACAACCGCCAGACGGTCATCGAACTCTTCGAGGCGACGGCGAAGGCGCGGGTGCGGGGGCGCCGCCTCCGCGGGAAGATCCGGTTCGGCACCGAGGCCACCGAGTTCGACGTCTACAAGAACCGCGACCTGCTGCCGCTCTGCAGCGAAGGCGGGCTTCGGCAGATCTGGTTCGGGATCGAGGACCTGTACACGGGCATGGTCAACAAGGGGCAGTCCGCCGAGAAGACGCGGGCCCTCTTTGCCGACCTCCGCAGGCTCGACATCGAACCGCATGTGATGATGGTCCACCACGACGACCAGCCGCTCTACACGTCGGACAGTCTGCGGGGCCTCGTGAACCAGGCCCGCTTCGTCTACGACGCCGGCGCGGTGTCGTACCAGTGCACGTATCTCGGCGCGGCCATCGGCACCAAGCTGCTCGAACCGGCCATCGCGAAGGGAACCGAGTTCCTCAAGGTTGCCGGCCGCCGCGTGCCCGATGCGTACCGCGACGGGAACCACGTGATGGGGACGAGGCACGACGACGCCTGGAAGCGCCAACTGCACCTGCTCGCCGCTTACGGGTCGTTCTACACGCCGGGGAACCTCCTCACGAGCTGGCTCGAGTACGCCCGCGACCGCGTCGGCCGCCGGCGGTTTGTGACGCAGATGTGGGGTCTGTGGGGGCTCGTGCGGACGGCGATCAAGACGGCCCCGTGGGTCTGGCAGCTCTGGCGCGGCCCGATCGAGAAGTTCACGCGATGGCCCCGCCACCCCGTGCGCCTCGTCGATGCGCAGACGCGCCGGGAGATCTCCTGGGCGGTCGATGCCGGGGTCGTCGAGCCGCGGGACGACGGCGCCGGCATCCCCCTGCCGGCGGCCAACGAACGCCTTGACCGCGCGCCCGCGCCACACGATTCGGCGGGGGGCGTGAACACGAAGGCGCCTGTCGTGGCGTGAGCGGCTCGTTCGGTCTCCGTTGCGCGAACACGAAGGCACGCCGGGAGGGGGTCAGGAAGCTTTCTTGCCCCGGGCTGAACGCGTCAGGGCGTCCACGTCCCGTGAACACGGTGTTCCGCCTGTCCGGCAACGGTTCCGGACCCCGTTCGCACACACGACCATGCACCCTGTCGTCGCCTTGCCCTCGCGGGGGCCAATGTCTACAATACCGGATTGAAGAGCGCGGTCATCCTGCCGAGCATGTGGCCCGGGCATGGAGGCTGGGCGGGCGTTTCCCCCGCCGTGTGGGCCAGGGATTCCGAGAGGTTTTGTCGATGCGAATTGCGCTGGTGAACCCCATTGCCCGCCGTACGCAGGGCTATCACACGATCGGCAGCAAGATCCCGCAGCTCGGCCTGCAGGTCCTGGCCCAGCTCGTTCCCCCGCCGCACACCGTGGACATCATCGACGAGATCTTCGGCTTCGACGCCAGCGATGCCCGGCTTCGCCGCGGGAACTACGACCTCGTCGGCGTGACGTCCTACAGCAGCGGCGCCACCCGCGCCTACGAGATCGCCGCGCAGTGCCGGCGCGAGGGCATCCCGACGATCATGGGCGGACCGCACGCTTCCGCCGTGCCCGATGAGGCGGCGCTGCACTTCGACTCCGTGGCCGTCGGCGAGTGCGACGCCATCTGGCCGGGCATCCTCGAGGACGCCGCCGCCGGCCGGCTGCAGGAACGCTACCAGGGCCGGCTGGCCGGCCTCGAACAGGGCGGCGGGCGGGCGCGGCAGTCGCTGCAGCCGCTGAACGGGACGTATGACGTCGCGGCGCTGCAGACGTCGCGCGGCTGCCCCGTCGGCTGCGAGTATTGCGGCGTGACGCTTTTCAACGGCGCACCGATCCGGCGGCGGAACATCGACGAGATCATCGACGAATGGAACTCGACGGCGAAGCCGTTCATCTTCGTCGTGGACGACAACTTCTTCGGCGTCGGCGAGAAGCACGCGGAGTGGGCGAAGGAGCTTCTCCGGCAGATCATCGAGCGCGGCAAGCGGAGGCTCTGGTTCAGCCAGACGACGATCAACATGGGCGACGACGCCGAGGGGCTCCGGCTCGCGTACAAGGCCGGCTGCCGCGGCATGCTCGTCGGCTTCGAGACGCTCAACGCCGACTCGCTCAAGGACTACCACAAGGGCATCAACCGCAAGAACCTCGCCCGCTACAAGGAACTCGTGGCCGGGTTCCACAAGGCCGGCATCAGCGTCTTCGGGGCGTTCATCATCGGCGCCGACCAGGACACCGAGGACACCGTCGCCGACACCGCCCTCGGGGCCGTGCAGCTCGGCATCGACACGATCCAGATCACGAACCTCACGCCGCTGCCGGGCACGAAGATGTACGAGCGGTTCATGCAGGAAGGGCGCATCTTCGCGACGAACTATCCGCAGGACTGGGAGCGGTATACGTTCGTCGAAACCGTGTATCACCCGAAGCAGATGAGCGCCCAGCGGCTCGACGAGATGATCTACGAGCTTCGCCACACGGCGGCGACGGTCCCGTGGGTCTGGCGCCGCACGCTGCGGACGCTGCTGCGGACGCGGAGCCTCACCTCCGCGCTCTTCATCCACGGCATGAACAAGGGCTGGAAGCGGATGGCGAAGATCCAGGCCCCGAAGGACCGCGAACGCTTCGGCTTTGCCCCGCCCTTCAACGAGCGAATCGCCAAGCTCCGCGCGGCCTTCACGCTCGCCCCCGCTCCGACATGAGATCCCCGGACGTTCTCGGGAATGACGACGAACCCGAAGGACGAAAGAATGACGAAACCCGAATGACGAAGTTGTCCGTCGTCCGTCGTCAGTGGTCCGTTGCTCGGTTCCTCAGTTGCTCCGTTGCTCGGTTACCCGGTTGCTCCGTCATCCCCGCGAAAGCGGGGATCCAGACCGCGCCCGTTGCTCTGGACCCCCGCGTTCCCCGCTTTCGCGGGGACAGGCCGCGGGGGTGACGACCTCAGTTCTCAGCACTCGGTTTCCCCGTCGCCTTCGCCGAGCAGCAGCCGCTCCAGCGCCGCCGCATCCGGGATTTCGATCTGCCGGCCCGCCGGCCTGATCAGGCCGCGGGACTCGAGGTCGGCCTGGGCGCGGGAGAACGTCTCCGGGGCCATGCCGAGCTGCGAGGCGATGTCCTTCTTCGGCAGCGTCAGCTCGAGCGTACACGGCCCCTCGACGCAGCCGTGACGGCGGGCCTCCCGGTGCAGGTAGCTCGCGAGCTTTGCCCGGGCGTTCAGGAAGCTCTCGTTCTCGAGCTGGTCCAGCAGGCGGTGCAGCCACTGGCTGAGCGACTCGAACATGCGGATCGCGCAGTCCGGGTGCTCCCGCAGGATCCGCAGGAACGGCTCGCGGCGGACGAGGATGAGCTGCGCATCCTCGATGGCCTCGGCGAACGCCGGATAGGTGTCGTGGCCGAACATCGCGGCCTCGGCAAACGAGTGCGGCGGCCGGACGATGTGGAGCGTCCGCTGCCGGCCGTCGGGCGCGATCTTGAACAGACGCATCGCCCCGGCGACGACGACGTAGAACCCGTCGCACGGCTGCCCGTCGCGGAACAGCAGTTCGCCGGACCGGCAACGGACCGCGCGCGAAATGCCGGCCACGCGCTCGAGTTCCAGCGGCGCCAGACGGGCGAACAACGGGCATCGGCCGAGCCTGTCGGTGTATTCCGCCATCGAGTGCAGATGATACGCGTTCGCCCGAGCGGGCGGAAGCGACGGCGAACCTGGATTGAACTCGGCGGGCGCGAGGGCTACGATGGCCCGGACGCCCGAGTTCTGTCCGGATTGCGCCGCGGGGCGCAGAAAGGAACCGATCATGCCCGCCGTCGTCAAGCGCCCGAAGGTCCGACAGACGAAGCTCCTCATCGACGGGAAATGGGTCGAGAGCCGCTCCGGCCGGACGTTTGAGGACATCGACCCCTCGACCGGCAAGGTCGTCGCCCACGTGGCCGAGGGCGCGGCCGAGGACATCGACCTCGCCGTACGCGCCGCCCGCAAGGCGTTCGAGGAAGGCCCGTGGCCGCGGATGAGCGCCCGCGAACGGGGCCGGCTCCTGTTCCGGCTGGCCGATCTCGTCGAGGAACGCAAGGACGAGCTGGCCGCCCTCGAGGTGCTCGACAAGGGCAAGCCGATCAGCGAGGCCCTGCACGGCGACCTGCCGCTGGTCATCGCCGTATTCCGGTACTTTGCCGGCTGGGCGGACAAGGTGACGGGCGAAACGCTGCCCGTCGACGACCCCGACGGCATGTTCTGCTACACGCGGCGGGAGCCCGTCGGCGTCTGCGGGCAGATCATTCCGTGGAACTTCCCTCTGCTCATGGTCTCGTGGAAGTGGGCCCCGGCGCTGGCCTGCGGCAACACGGTCGTACTCAAGCCGGCCGAGCAGACGCCGCTGAGCGCCCTGCGGCTCGGCGAGCTGGCGATGGAGGCCGGCTTCCCGCCGGGTGTGATCAACATCGTCAACGGCTTCGGCGAGACGGCGGGCGACGCCCTCGTCCGCCACCCCGGCGTGGACAAGATCGCCTTCACCGGCGAATACCGCACCGCGCAGACGATCATGGCCAACGCCGCCCCGACGCTCAAGCGACTCAGCTTTGAACTCGGCGGCAAGAGCCCGAACATCGTCTTCGCCGACGCCGACATCGACGCCGCCGTGGACGGGGCGATGGGGGCGGTCTTCTTCAACCAGGGCGAGGTGTGCTGCGCCGGCAGCCGGCTGTTCGTCGAGCAGCAAATCCACGATCGCTTCGTGGACAGGCTCGCGAAGAAGGCCCGCCGGCGCAAGCTCGGCGACCCGTTCGACCCCGCCACCGAGCAGGGCGCCCAGGTCTCGCGGGAGCAGTTCGATAAGGTGATGCGCTACATCGACATCGGCCGCCGCGAGGACAGGGCGAAGTGCGTCTGCGGCGGCGAGCGGTACGGCGACAGGGGTTTCTTCATTCAGCCGACGGTTTTCACCGGCGTCCGCAACGACATGCGGATCGCGCAGGAGGAGATCTTCGGCCCCGTCGTGGCGGTGCTGCCGTTCAAGAACGAGCGCGATCTCGTCCGCGACGCGAACACGACGATCTACGGGCTCGCCGCCGCCGTCTGGACGAAGGACGTCGGCCGCGCCCACGCGATCGCCCACCGGATCCGCGCCGGCACGGTCTGGGTCAACTGCTACAACGCGTTCGACCCCTGCGCCCCGTTCGGCGGCTACAAGTACAGCGGCATGGGCCGCGAACTGGGCCGGATCGCCCTCGAGCACTACACCGAGAACAAGACCGTCTGGGTGAAGCTGAAGCAGTGACCCGCCCCTCTCCCTTCACACGCAGGCAGGGTGTCAGGAACCTTCGGCAGCGAAAGAAACGCCGTCCGGCCTCGCCGGCCGACCGTGAAAACCGGCCCCGGAACGTGGCGGGGTTCCTGACCCGAATGGCACTGCCGTCCCAAGTGGTTTAGTGCCGGGCGGTTAC
>CAZUAI010000036.1:0-51238 GCA_964617875.1 uncultured Planctomycetales bacterium
CGCCGAGGATCAGGTCGTGGCGGATCGCGATGCCGTGGCCCATGCTGCCGAGGATCTTCCCGGTGTCGTACGCCGTCTCGCCGTGGGCGATCTGCGTCGAGCGCGAATCGAGGAAATGCGCATGCGCCCCGAGCTGCGTCGCCCCGGCCTCGAAGGCGTTGCGCGTCCGCGTGCTGTTGTCGAAAAACAGCAGGAACACCGTCTGGTTCGGCAGCAGCAGCGTCGGCTGCCCCGCATAGAAATTCCGCTTGAGGTCCCCCGCGACGGCCAGCAGGTGCTCGATCTCCTCGATCGCGAAGTCCTGCGTCTCGATGTAGTCACGGCCCTTCAGATTCACCATACCCGGCTCCATGGTCTCCGGACCAGAACGCAACCCGGCATTCTATTTCACGCGAAGACGCGTGCCGTGTCCACACGCCGGGGGTGCATGACCGTATGGGCGGAAAGGGTCGGGAACCCGGACAGACACAACACCGTGTTCACGCGGAATGGACGTCCTGACGCGCTTAGCCCGGGGCCCTGGGGTTCGCATGGCCGATCCGCTATCATGGCGCCGGCGCGCACCATACGCGCCGAGGAGAACACCGGTGAAAGCACCAGACACGAGTCCCAGGATCGCCGCCGAGGCCGGCCCCTTCCGCACTTTCCCGCTTTCTCACGTTTCCGCGCTCTGCCTCTCGCTTCTGCTTCTGGCGACCACTTCCGCTCCCGCCGCTCCGGCCGACGACGCCTGGACCCCCGGGATCCGGGAACTCGCGCGGCTCGACTGGCTGCCGCGGTTCCGGCCGTCGGTCCGCGTCGCTTCCGTGTCCAGCTACGACCGCTCCGGCGGCAACGACGACGGCTTCTCGGGCAGGTACTCGTTCGTCCGCAGGGAGCCCGGCGGCCTCGTGCTGGCCGACCTGAAAGGGCCGGGCGTCATCTACCGCATCTGGACGCCGACGCCCACCGACGACGCCTTCGAGTTCTACTTCGACGGCGAGGCCACGCCGCGGATCACCGCCGGATTCCGCGATCTGTTCACGGGCAGGCATCCGCCGTTCGTGGCGCCGCTCGTCGGCTTCGGAGCCGGCGGGTTCTACTGTTATGTGCCGTTGCCGTTCGCGAAATCCTGCAAGGTCCTCGCCCGGGCGGAGAAGATCCAGTTCTACCAGATCAACTACGCGATCTATCCCGACGACGTGCCGGTCACCACGTACGCGATGGAACCACCGGCGGAGGACCGGCGTCACGAGGAGGCCGCGCGGAAGCTGTTCGCCTCCTGCGGAAGCGACATCAGCGGCGCGGTCGCCCCGCCGGGCGCAACGGTCGTCCGGCAGATCCATGAGAAATTCCCGCTGGAGCCGGGCAGGGCGTTCACGCTCTTCGAGGCGAACGAGCCCGGCCGGATCGTCGGCATCCGCCTCTCGCCGGCGTCGGCGTTCGAGGCGAAAGACCGCGACCTGCTCCTGCGGATCACCTGGGACGGCGATGCGCAGCCGGCCGTCTGCTGCCCCGTCGGCGACTTCTTCGGCTACGCCTGGGGCCGGCCGGCGATGACGTCGCTGCTCGTCGGCACGGCCGGCGACGTCGCCTACTGCTACCTGCCCATGCCGTTCGATCGAGAGGCGAAGATCGAACTCGTCTCCGAGCGCCGGTCCGGTCCGCCGGTGGAACTCCGCGGCGAGGTCCTCGTCGCCCCGGTGCGCCGCCGGCCTGACGAGGGCCGGTTCTACGCCGTCTGGCGGCGCGAGAACCCGACCAGGACCGGTGAACCCTTCACGTTCCTCGACACGCGGGGCCGCGGCCATCTCGTCGGCTGCATCCTGCAGGCCCAGGGGCTCGAGACGGGCAGGACGCTCTTCTTCGAAGGCGACGACCAGACGACCATCGACGGCGAACTGACGATCCACGGCACGGGCTCCGAGGACTTCTTCAACGGCGGCTGGTACGACGTCCCCGGACGGTGGGAGAAGCGGCTCTCGTTTCCGCTCAGCGGTTGCCTGGCGTACCAGAAGCACCTCGGCCGCACGGGCGGCTACCGCTTCCTGATCGGCGACGCCTACGCATACCGGAAGGGCATCCGCCAGACGATCGAGCACGCCGGCGAGGGCAACAGCATCCCGACGGACTACTGCGGCGTGACCTTCCTGTATGCCGAGGGCCGCCCCACGTGCGATATCGCCCCCCCGCCGCTCGACGCCCGGAAGGTGGCGGACCCGCGGAGAGTCATCTTTGTGGCCGGGTGGAGCGTCCCCGTCCACGCCTTCCCGTTCAACAAGGCCACGCTGACGAAGAGCGGCGAGAAACTGAGCGGCGAAGATGTGCGCTTTCTGTCGCTGAAGGCCGAGGGGCAGGACTGGTTCGGCCCGCCGTTCCTCTCGCTGATGTGCGACATCCCCGCGGCGGGCCGCTACGCCGTCTCGATCGACGTCGTGAAGGGCCCGGCCCAGGGCATCGTGCGGCTGTTCCACAACGAGGCCCCCGTCGGCGAACCCGCCGACCTCTACGCCGCCGCCCGCGAAAAGGCCGGCCCGATCCCCCTGGGCACGCTGCCGCTCGTCGAGGGCAACAACAACATCATGCTCAAGCTCGTGGGCAGGAACGAGAAGGCAACGGGCCTCGGGCTGGACCTCGTGAACATCATCTGCGACAAGGCGGACTGAGGTATGAACGCAGCGCGAGGAACGGAACGCGACGCCCGGGAACCTGTGAACCCAGGACCGGAGTACCCATGAACACCTTCTGCGTACCCATCCTTTGCTGTCTGTCCGCGGCGACCCGCCCGACATCGCCGGAGCCCCGGCCGGTCTCCTCTTTCGAGACGCCGGCGGATATCGCCATCGTGAAAACACATGCCGCGCGGGCGGAGCCGGTTGCTGCCGGCGTTACGCATGGCAGACAGGCGCTTCGCGTCGAGTTCGACCCCGCCGAGTGGCCCAATGCTGCCGTCCGACCGTCCAAACCGTTTGATTGGCGCGGCCGCGGCCGGCTGGCCCTCGACATCACCAATCCCGGGCGCGAGCCGATCGAGTTCGGCGTCCGCGTGGACGATGACGCGACCGCCGACGGCGCGAAGCACTGCCGTCAGGGCGGCGCCACGATCGAGCCCGGCGCCTCCGCGACGTTTGCTCTGACGCTTGACGCCTCCGGCGACCCGATGCGCTACGGCATGCGCGGCCTCCCGCCGACACCCGGCATCCGCACGCTGACCATCCACACCAGCGTGCCGATCGACCTCGGACACATCGTCGCCTTCCAGATCTTCCTGCACCGGCCGCCGGCGGCGAGGATCCTCATCCTCGACAACGTGCGGCTGCTGCCCGCCGTGCCCGCGATCGAGGGCATCGTCGATGCCTTCGGCCAGTACACCGGGGCCGACTGGCCCGGCAAGCTCAAGGATGCGTCCGAGTTCGCCGCCCGCCGTACCGCCGAAGACGCCGAGTTGAAGGCCCGGCCCTTCCTGCCCGACCGGGACCGCTACGGCGGCCACGCCAGGGGGCCGAAACGCAGCGCTACAGGCTTCTTCCGCACCGAGAAGATCGACGGCCGCTGGTGGCTCATCACCCCCGACGGAACGCGATTCTTCTCGCTCGGCATGGACTGCGTAAGCCTCTACGGCGACACGTTCACCACCGGCCGCGAGTCGATGTTCACATGGCTGCCGGGCAAGGACGACCCGCTCGCCCGGCATGCAGGCCGATACGGCCACGTCCACTCCGGCCCCATCAAGGAGGGGGCGACGTTCAACTTCCTCGCCGCCAACCTCGAGCGCAAGTTCGGGCGGGACTACGAAAAGGCCTGGTTCGATCTCGCCCTGCGACGCCTGCCGTCGTGGGGATTCAATACGGTCGCGAACTGGTCCGACGGGCGCCTCTACCGCAACGGCCGCGTGCCCTACGTTGCCACCGTCACCATCGACGGCGACCACCCCCGAATCAGCAGCGGCTCGGACTACTGGGGCCGCATGCACGACCCGTTCGACCCGCGCTTCACCGAGAACGCCGGCAAGGCGATCCGCGGTGTCGCGGCCCTGATTCAGGATGACCCGTGGTGCGTCGGCTACTTCGTGGACAACGAGCTGAGCTGGGGCGGCTGGGGCGACGACGAGCAGCGCTACGGCCTGGCCCGCGGGGCGCTCGCCGAGGGCGCCGAGTGCCGCGCGCGGCAGGCCTTCGTCGCCCGGCTGAAGGCGAAATACCGCGACGTTGCCGCGCTGAACAGGGTTTGGGGCACGAGCTTCGCCGACTGGGATGCGGTCCGGGCACCGCACGCGCCGCATGGCAAGTCCCCTTCGATGACGGACGCCCTGAAGGCCGACATGGGCGCCTTCGTGAAGGATTTCGCACGGCAGTACTTCCGCGTCGTCCGCGACGAACTGCGCAAGGCCGCGCCGCACCACCTCTACCTCGGCTGCCGCTTCGCCTGGCGGACGCCCGAGGCGGTCGAGGCCGCCGGCGAGATCTGCGACGTCGTCAGCTTCAACATCTACAAGCCGAAGGTGGACCCGAACGAGTGGACCTTCCTGAACGACCTGAACAAGCCGTGCATCATCGGCGAGTTCCACTTCGGATCGCTCGACCGCGGCATGTTCCACACCGGCCTCGTCGCCGCCGCCGACCAGAACGCCCGCGCCGCGATGTACCGCGACTACGTCCGCAGCGTCCTGGACCACCCCGCCCTCGTCGGCTGCCACTGGTTCCAGTATGTCGATCAACCCCTCACCGGCCGCACGTACGACGGCGAAAACTACAACATCGGCTTCGTCACCGTGACCGACACGCCCTACCCCGAAATGGTCGCCGCCGCCCGGGAGGTCCACCGGGAGGCCTATACCCGGCGACCGGACGTTCCCACTGGCCAAAGGCATCCGCGCCGTCGGCCTGACACGCATCCTGGATGACCTCGATTCTCTGCCCCTGTAAGCCGGAAAGGCCACGATCGGCCAGCCATCCCCCGGGCCGGACCCGCGGCCACACCGTCGGCAACAGCGATCACCCCGTTCCTGTGGCTTCGTGGGGCGTACGGGTGGCAGGCGCCGCATCCACGGCACGTTCGCCGAGGCCCGGCACATCGGACATTGACGCGACGCGATCACTTTGCAACTGATTGCCACAGAACCGGTTAGATGAATCGAGCATCACGCCGCAGCCAACCTCTCCGGCGCTCTGCGGGTCGCTCGAGGCTCAGTACGATTTGCCGGACATAGCGCCTCCGCTTGTCGCAGTGTGGTGTGTAGGCCCCTTGCGGCCCGCCTGACGAAAAACCGGCATCAGAGACGATAATTTTCCTTGACACGGCTGGTCAGATCCGGTTAGGATAACAATTTGGAGGCGGACCGGAACGGGAAAAGCACACCTCACTGAGGGCCATCCCTGCCGGTCAGCGCTCGAGAGTGTGGGCACGTCGATCGCCGCGTGGAGGTCGGCGCGTTGTGTCGTCCGTTGCTCGTCGCAGGTGTCCGCTCCACGGCGCCGGGCGAACGATGCATGGTTGACGCAAAGCAAGATGTCGCTCGAGAAGTCGTCCAAGCGGGCGGCTCGGGAGCCATGAAAGGAGTGGTCCGATGACCGGGAACAGGTTCGTGTTGGGCCTCGTCGCGATTGCAGCCGCGACGGGCATGTTGGCGGCGCCGGCGTGGGCGAATGTCTACGCCTCCGGCCTGGAACAGATCGCATCTGACACATTGAGCTACGTGCTCAACGAGAACGCCGACAATGGCGTTCAGGTCCAGGTGTGGAAGGTCGGCGGCGGCATGGTCTACTCGGAGAACCTTGGCGCGCAGGCGAAGGGCACGCACAGCTGGACGTGGAACGGCATGGGGTACACGAGCGGCGACACGTTCAAGATCAAGATCGTCGCCTCGGACGACGGCTACGGCGCCTGGACGAAGATCACGACTGACACCGTACAGAACAACTTCTACTCGCCGCGCGGCGTAAGCGTCAACACAGATCCGAGCACCAAGAACTTCGGGCGCATCTACGTGTCGAACTCCGTGGGCGGCACGACGACTGCCGGCCGCACCACGGGCGACGGAATCTTCATCCTCAAGGCGGACGTCACCGACGCCGTCGGCCAGGGCGACACGGCACGGACCGGCGGGGTGGCCTGGTCCACGACCAACAGCCCCTACCGGGTCAACGTCGGCCCGGACAACAACGTCTATCTGTGCGACTGGTCGGACCTGCACTCCGGGTTGTGGATGGGCGACCCCGACTTCGTGTCGGCGATCGAAATCCTCGACAGCACGGGCCGGGACGCCAACGGCATGAACGTCACGCACGGCAGCATCGCCTCGTTCGTCGTGGAAGGCACCGGCGCAAATCGCAAGATCTACTCGATCGACGAGGACCTGCCGTCCTCGACCTCGGGGCAACGGGGCAGCATCTGGCGGTATGACATCGGAACGAACTCGCTCTTCACCGGTGCGCCGTCGGGGCTTCTGTATAACGACCTCGCGGCCGGCAACCTGATCCAGAACTACACCAACGACATGGTCCGCGCGAGCGATGGGACCTGGTGGGTGAGCCAGGACAGATCGGGCGGCGCCGATACGCTCTCGAGCCTGATCCAACTGAGTGCCGACGGAAGCACGGTTCTGTGGAAGTCCGTGCCGGCCCTGGGGGCAAACTCTCTGGCCGACCCCCTCCGCCGGACGCGCGGAATCGCGTGGGACCCGGTGAATGACTATCTGGCGCTGGCCACCTACAACGCCGGTCAGGTCCTGATCTTCGATGACGACACGAAGACCATCGTGGCGACGATCAACATGGGCTCCACGGCAACAAACCGCGACGTCTCCTTTGACGCGGCGGGCAACCTGTACGTCGTGGACAACATCACCGAGCGGCTGCAGATCTGGTCGCCGGGGTTGAACGCCAACAGCTTCACCACGGAATCGTACTTCACGATCACGCCGGAACCGGCGACGCTTCTGCTGCTGGCGATGCCTGCGGCGCTGCTGCGGCGCCGCCGGGCGTGAGGCCGCGACGCGCGATCCGATACGGGTGACACACAAGGCACCGGCGGTTCCGGCCGCCGGTGCCCTTTTTTGCGCCGCGGTCGCGGTGCGGCCTTCGACCCTCGCGGCAACCGCGTGCCGAGCCCGTCTCCACAGACAGGGGGTCCTTTCCTTCCTCGACAGACCTCGCTACACTGACCGCGCAGTTCGACGAGAGCGGATCGTCGCAACGACACCGACCAGGAGAAACAGCTCATGGATCTCGCCATTCCCGGAACCCCTTCGGACATTCTTGATGCCTCCGGCGACATCGCCACCGACGTCGCCTGCCGCCGCTGCGGATACAACCTTCGCGGCCTCCGGCTCGACGGCCGGTGCCCCGAGTGCGGCACGCCCATCGGGCTGAGCACCTCTGGCGACTTCCTCCGCTTCCCGGACCCCGCCTGGGTGGAGAAACTGGCCCTCGGCATACACATCATCCTGTGGGGCATCGCTGTGAGTATCGCGGCCTCCGTGCTCGCTGCGATCCTGGGGGCGGTCCGACAGCCTGTCGTCTCGGCCGCCATTCAGTTTGCCGGGCAACTTGTCGCGTTCTATGGGGCGTGGCTTCTTACCGAACCGGACCCGAGCGGCCTCGGCGAAGAACGCTACGCCAACGCGCGCAAGGTCATCCGATTCGCCCTCCTGATCGGCCTGATCAGCAACGTTCTGGCGATGCCGCTGCAAGGAGGCGCCGTCTCGGGGCCGCCGGCGGTCGCCCTGACCGTGGTCATGGTCCTTACCGGCATCGTTGCGCTGGTCGGGGAGTACGCGAAGCTGACCTACCTCGCTGCGCTGGCGGACCGCATCCCCTCGGACGACTGCGCGAAACGCGCAAGGTTCCTCCGGACAACATACGTTGTCTGCCTCGCGATCATGCTGGTCGTCAGCGGCCTCATCCTCGTTGTCGCGCTGTCGAACGCTTCCGCGTCCGCCCCGGCGCCGGTGAACTGGGGCCGGATTACCTCAGCGCCGCCGGGAGCATCGCCCGCAGCGCCGGCGCCCGTCATCATGCCCGCCTCTCCGAGAGGCGCAGAAGAATTTCTTGTTGCCGGAGGCTGCGTAATCGGCCTTGCCGGTCTCGGCCTGCTGGTCTTCACGATTTTCTACCTGCTGCTTCTGATCCGCATGGGCCGGTCGTTCCGCCAGCAGGCCGTGCTTGCGAGGGAGACCTGGGCGGCAACGGAACCGAGGGTGGAATCGTGAAAACGAATCGCACGTCGCAGCTTCCTCCGTCTTACACGCACGGTCGGCTCGCCGCCGTACACCGGCGCCGGCGCGTCGGCTCCCGATGAGCCCGGAGCGACAGCGACCGGCTCGGTGCGGCGGGTCGCATTCCCCGCCCGCTTCCGCTACGATGCCCGCACCGCGTCGGCGAACCGACGCCCGCCCCAAGCGAGGTCTGAACGGATGAGCAACGCACCATCTACGTTGTTGGAACCGAAAAAGCGCTGGTACCAGGGCATGACGGGCTACCAGTGGTGGGTCGTCTGCGTCGGGTCGCTGGCCTGGCTGATGGACACCTTCTCCCAGCGTCTCTTCGTCCTCGCCCGCTCGCCGGCACTGAAGGACCTCCTCGGCGTCGAGTCGGCGACGGACGCCCTGGTGAAGTCCTACGGCAACTACGCCACCGCCTCCATGATGGTCGGCTGGGCGGTCGGCGGGTTCTACTTCGGCATCGTCGGCGACAAGTGGGGCCGGGCCCGGACGCTCTCGGCGTCGGTCCTCGTCTATTCGATCTTCACCGGGCTCTCCGGCTTCGCGGTCCACGGGTGGGACTTCTGCCTCTGGCGATTCCTCATGGGCTGCGGCATCGGCGGGGCGTTCGCCACCGGCGCCACGCTCATCGCCGAGACCGTGCCGCCGCACTCGCGGGCCTTCGCCCTCGGCATGTTCCAGGCCCTCTCGGCCGTCGGCAATATCACCGCCTCCGCCATCGGCCGGTTCCTGATCCTGCCCGGTACGCCGGCCCTGAAGGGGATCCTCGGCGAGGACGGCATCGCCGGCTGGCGGGTGCTCTTCTTCGTCGGCGCCCTTCCGGCGATCCTCGTGGTCTTCATCATGACCACGATCAAGGAGCCGGAGAGCTGGCTCGCCGCGCGCAAGGCCGCCGCCGCCGACAAGCTCCAGAAGCAGATGGGCGACATCAAGGGCATGTTCACCGATCCCCGCTGGCGCCGCAGCACGCTCGTGGGGGTCGCGCTGGCGGTCGCGGGCGTCGTCGGCCTCTGGGGCGTCGGCTTCTGGTCGCCCGAGTTGATCCGCCAGGCGCTCCCGGACGCCACCTCGCAGCACGTCGATCGCGTGATCGGCATGGGGACCCTCCTCCAGGACGTCGGCGCGTTCTTCGGCATGTTCGCCTTCACGGTGATCGCGACGCTCGTCGGGCGGCGGATCGGCTTCGGCCTCTCGTTCGTCGCGGCGTTCATCGTCGTCTCGGGCGTCTTCCTCTCACTCCGGACCGAGTGGCACGCGTACGTCATGCTGCCCATGGTCGGCTTCGTCACGCTCAGCGTCTTCGGCGGCTACTCGATCTACTTCCCGGAGATCTATCCGACGCGGCTCCGCTCGACCGGCACGGCGTTCTGCTACAACGTCGCCCGCGTGCTGACGGCGGCGATCATCCTGCTCAGCGGGCCGCTCCAGACCGCCCTGAAAAGCGCAGGCGTGACGGAGGTCTTCCGCTGGGGCGCCGTGGTCCTCTGCGGCTTCTACGCCATCGGCCTGATCGCCCTGATCTGGGCCCCCGAGACGAAGGACCGGCCGCTGCCGGAGGATTGACGCCAACACAGGCAACAAACCGGAAACGCGACCCATGATCACCGCACCTACGCCGGGCACCCCGCCGCCGCTCCGCTGGTACCAGGGCGTCACCGCCTACCAGTGGTGGGTCTATATCGTCGGCGCGATGGCGTGGCTGTTCGACTGCATGGACACGCGGCTCTTCACGATGGTCCGCTCGCCGGCCCTCGCGCAGCTCCTCCGGCAGCCCGAGAACAGCCCGATCGTCACCGACTACGGCATGTACGCCACGGCCGCCACGATGGTCGGCTGGGCCGTCGGCGGCCTCTTCTTCGGCGTCGTCGGCGACCGCTGGGGCCGCGTCAAGACGCTCTCCGTGTCCATCCTCGTCTATTCGCTCTTCACCGGCCTCTGCGGCCTGGCCACGAGCGGATGGGACTTCTGCCTTTACCGCTTCCTCATGGGCGGCGGCATCGGCGGGGCGTTCGCCGCCGCCGCCACGCTCATCGCCGAAACGATGCCCGAGCATTCGCGCTCGACGGCGATGGGTCTCTTCTCCGCCCTCTCGGTCCTCGGCAACATGATCGGCCTGGCGATCGGCTCGCAGGTGCTCAACCCGACCCGCCTGTACCTCGCCGGCATCCTCACCGCCGACGGCGTGCAGGGCTGGCGGCTCGCCTTCTTCGTCGGGGCGCTGCCGGCGATGCTCGTCGTGCTCGTCCTGCGGACGCTCAGGGAATCCGAGCGATGGCAGGAGGCCCGTCGGACCGCCGCCGAGAACATCGGGCGACAGCTCGGCGACCTCCGTGGAATGCTCGGCGACCGCCGCTGGCGCACGAACACGATCGTCGCCGTGTGCATGGCGACGGCGGGCATCGTCGGCGTCTGGGGCGTCGCGTTCTGGACGCCCGAGCTGATCAAGTACGCCCTGACGCCGCCGGACTACGCGAACCTGCCGCAGGACGCCAGGGACGCCCTCGACGTCACGATCAACACCGTCAAGTTCCGCGGCAACCTCCTCCAGGACATCGGCGGCTTCCTCGGCATCGTCAGCTTCGCCCCGATCGCCAACCGCATCGGGCGACGCAAGACCTTCGCCGGGGCGTTCCTGATCTCGTTCGCGATGATCGCATGGGTCTTCCTGACGCTCGACTCGGCGCGCGAGGCGTACATCCTGCTGCCGATCATGGGCTTCTTCAACCTGAGCATCATGGGCGGGTTCGTCGTTTACTTCCCCGAGATCTTCCCCACGCGATTCCGCTCGACCGGCACGGCCTTCGGCTACAATGTCGCCCGCCTCTCCGCCGCCGCCGTCACGCTCTCGAGCAACCGGATCCGCGTTCTGCTGGCCGCCCTGGAGTTCGAGAACCCGTTCCGCGTCGGCGCGGTGATCGTCAGTACGGTCTACGTCCTCGGCCTGCTGGCCCTCCTCGCCGCCCCCGAAACCCGGGGCCGGCCGCTGCCGGAGGAGTAGGGCCTTCCTCCGTGACATCTGCGCGGCTTGCGCAGGTGGTCACGGCTGCGGAAGCCGTGGACGGCGCGTTTGCCGTGGAGGACAAGTGCAATGCGGAGACAGATCGCCGGTTTGACCCTCTCGCTCGCGATTCTCGCCCATACGGCGTCGGCGGAGCGCATCCGCCTCGCCCGCGACGGCAAGCCCGTCGCGACGATCGTGATCCCCGCCAGGGCGTCCGAGCGGGCCACGCAGGCGGCCGCGGAGCTGCAGCGCTACGTCGCCGCGGTCTGCGGCGTCGAGCTGCCGGTCCGGCGTGACGGCCGGCGCGTCGAAGGGACCGGGCTGTACATCGGCCGCTGCGAGCCGTCGCGGGAGGGAGATCCGCCCGCCGCCCGCCTGAACCCCGAGTCGTACGCGATCCGCGTCCGCGACGGCAGCATCTTCTTCGCCGGTCGATACCCGACGCCGACGTATTTCGCCGTCGTCTCGTTCATCGAGGACGTGCTCGGCGTCCGCTGGTTCGCCCCCGGCGAGGCGTGGGAGTCTGTGCCCAGGGGCACGCCGGGCGAGCTGACGGTCGAGGTCCGCGAGGTCGTCAAGGCGCCCGATACCTCTCCGCGGCTCTGGTCGGGGCACAATTTCGCGCCGTCGTGGGAGCGGTGGAACCTGCTCAACAAGGTCGTCTGCGGCGAGGTCATTCCCCGCCGGCAGTTCCAGAACAACCTGCACACCGTCTTCCCGCCGTCGAAGTACGCCAGGGCGCACCCGGAGTACTACCCGCTCATCGACGGCCGGCGCTGGATCCCCGAGCCGGGCGACCGCTACTGGCGGCCGTGCGAGAGCAACCCGGACGTCATCCGCATCACCGTCGAGTTCGCCCGCAGGTGGTTCGATGAGCATCCGACGATCGACAGCTTCTCGGTCGGCATGGACGACATCACGCACCTGTGCGGCTGCCCGAACTGCCGCGCCCTCGACCCGCGGCCGGACTCGTACGAGAAGCGCGAGTTCTCCGACCGCCACTACACGTTCGTCAACACGATCGCCCGCGAGATCGCGAAGACCCACCCCGACCGCTACGTCGGCACGCTGATCTACGCGATCGCCCGAAAGCCGCCCGAGACGGTCCCCCGGCTTGAGGACAACGTCTTTGGCTTCCTCACCGAGGAGTGCGCCTCGTGGTGGCAGCCGGGCGAGATGGACGCCGACCACGCCCTCACGCGCGAGTGGGCCCGGCGCTGCCGCCACCTCTCGCGATACGACTACGTGGGCCTCGGCACGTTCACGCCACGCTACTACCCGCACTGGATGGCCGAGCAGATCCGCTTCGACAAGTCGCTCGGCCTTGAGGGAATGTACACCGAGCTGAACACGTTCCTTCCGCACACGGCGCCGATGGTCTGGGCCCTGGCGAAGCTCGAGTGGAACGCCTCGCTCGACATGGATGCCCTGCTGAACGAGTTCTTCGCGAAGATGTTCGGCCCGGCCGCCGCCACGGTGGCGCGCTACTACGACGGGCTCGAGAAGTCGTGGAACACGCCGCGCCCCGGCCGCACGGAATGGGTCCACCGCAACATCGTCGCCCAGGCGGCGTCGATCTCGCCGGAGGCCGTCGACGAGGGCCTTGCCCTGCTCGACGAGGCCGCCCGACAGGCCGACACCGACGCCATCCGAGGGCGGATCGACACGATCCGCGCGGCGCTGCAATACGCGAGCTACGCGATCCGCGTGTACCCGCTGTCGCAATCGCTGCTCACGGCCCCCGTCCGCAACGCGACCGAGGCCGACCGCGCCGCCGACGCGGCGAAGCGGGTCCTCCGGCTCAGCGCCGAACGCGGGCCGTTCTGGGCCGCCGCGATGCAGCGCGACGACCTGCTGGGCGAGAACCTCCGCGGCCTCGCCGCCAAGGCCTACCTGATGATCGGCAAAACCCCCGAACTCGAGAAGGGCGGCAGCCTCGGGGCGATCCGCGCCCTGACGTGGTACGCCGACAACGCCCCGGACAGGCTGCCGGCCGTCGCGGCCGGGCTGACGGGCTCATTCGAGGGCGGCGCGGCCGACCTGATACGGGCCTGGCTGTGGGTCCGCGAGAACAAGCCGCCGAACCTCCTCCAGAACCCGGGATTCGAAGACACGCCGTCGCCAACGGCATCCCGGCGCCGGGATTCGCACGCCGCCGTGCTGCCGGCCCATTGGTCCGCCGTCGCGGAAGGCGCCGGCCCGCCGCTCTCGAGCCGCGCGGGCCAGGGACGCAACGGGACCGCCGCCGTCGGCACGTCGGGCGCCCGCGGGACGCCCGTCTGCCTCCAGGCGCACGAGGTCCGGCCGGGCGAGCGGTTCTACTGCTCCGCCTACGCGAACAACCTGCCCGCCGACCGCGAGGCCCGCGGGTTCCTGTCCGTCCGCTTCCAGACCGCCGCCGGCGCCTGGAACCCGCATCGCGAGGCGGAGCCGCAGGTCTTCACGGTCGCGCAGCCGGGCTGGCAGCCGCTGATGTTCGTCGTGACAGTCCCGAAGGATGCGGCGCGTCTCATCGTCATGGTCGGCGCCAAGAACCAGCCTCCGGACGCGACGGTCCTCTTCGACGACGTCGCCCTCTACCGCCTGCCGCCGTGACGCTGCCTCCGGCAGAGAAGCAGGGTGGGCCGGCCGCCGGCGGCTCATCGCGCCGCGACGAGTGCGCGCCGGTTGGGCTGGTAGAAGACCGCGCGGCAGTGGTGCTGGGGGGCGAACTCCGGTCCGAGGTCGGACAGCGATTCGGACGAGCCGGTGAAGAGAACGCCGTGTTCCGTGAGGAGCTTCGCGAGGCGCTGGAAGAGGCTCCGGCGGGCGTCCGGGCTGAAGTAGATCGCGACGTTCCGGCAGAAGATCACGTCGAACGGCCCGAGGCCGACGAACGGCTCGAGCAGGTTCAGCCTCCGGTACACGACCATCGCGCGGATCTCGTCCTTGACCTTCCATCCGCGCGGCTCGCGGGTGAAGTACTTCGTCAGCAGCGGCGTGGTCATGCCCCGCTGGATCTCGTGGTCCGCGTAGAAGCCCGCGCTGGCCTGTCGGATGGCGGCGTCGGAAATGTCGGTGCCGAGGATCGAAACGTCCCACGCATCGATGTCCGGCAGGAGTTCCTGAAGCACCATCGCGATGCTGTAGGGCTCCTGCCCGGTGCTGCACGCGGCGGACCAGAACCGCAGGCGCCGGGCGTACGGCGTGCCCGCCTTCGCGTCGATCAGCTCCGGCAGCACCTTGTGCTGCAGGGCCTCGAACGGCGACGTATCGCGGAAGAACAGCGTCTCATTCGTCGTGATCGCGTCGATGATCTTCGTCTGGAGCGCCTTGTCGTTCGCGTAGCGGACCTTGTAGTACAGCTCGGAGAAGGTCTTGCACCCGGCCTGCTCGGCCACGCTGGAAAGCCGCGTCTCGATCAGATAGCCCTTGCTGGCGTCCAGAACGATGCCGCACAGGTCATCCACGAGACGCGAGATCACCTTGATGTCTTCCGGCGTCACCTGCATGCGACCGGGGCCCCCTTCACAAGCCGCGTGATCTCACCGGCGATGCGGTCGAGCGGCGCGACCACGTCGGCGATCCCCTCCTCGATCGGCATCCGCGGCATGCCGAAAACGACGCAGCTCGCCGCGTCCTGCGCGACGATCGACGCCCCGAACCGCTTCATCAGACGGCAGCCCAGCGCCCCGTCGTTGCCCATGCCGGTCATGATCACGCCGACGGCGTTCCCGCCGTAGGCATGGGCCACGGACCGGAACAGGTAGTCCACCGACGGCCGGCAGCTGTTCTCCGGCGGATCGTCGGTGATCCGCACCACCACCGTGCCGTCCTCCTGCTTGACCTTCATGTGCTTCCCGCCGGGGGCGATGAGCACCTCGTTCGGACGGACGGGCTGCCCGTCCTGCGCCTCGCACACGAACAGGGCGCACTTGTCGTTGAGGCTGTCGGCGAGCGATTTCGTGAACATCGGCGGCATGTGCTGCACGATCAGCACGGGCACCCCCAGGTCGGCGGGCAGGTGGGGCATCATGGCCGTCAGCGCCGGCGGCCCACCCGTCGAAATGCCCAGGGCGACCACGTGCGGTGTGGCGCGCGGCCCCGCGGCGATCTGCGTCATGCGTTGCACGACGCCCCCCGAAGCGTGCCCGACGGCCCCGGGCCGCGCGGGGGGCACGACGGCCGCGTGCGCCGGCACTGCCTTGTGTGCGAGAATGTCGCGGACGCTCCGTGTCCTGGCGAAAGCCTCGATCCGCGGCCGGAGTTCGCGGAGGAGCGCCGCGGCGCTGTCGTCGATGCTGTCGCCGGCCGGCTTGAGGACGAAGTCAAACGCGCCGAGGCTCAGGGCGTCCACGGTGGCCTTGGCGCCGGCGGCCGTGAACGCGCTGAGCATGATCGCCCCGGGCGCGTCCGGCACCGTCTTCAGCCGCCGCAGCACCTCGAGCCCGTCCATTTCGGGCATCTCGATGTCGAGCGTGAGCAGGTCCGGATGGAGGATCTCCACCTTCTGAATCGCGAGCCGGCCGTTCGGCGCCGAGCCCACGACCTCCACGCCCGGGATCCGCGCGAGCACGTCGCTCACGATCTTCCGGTACGTGACCGTGTCGTCCACCACGAGGACTCGAATCGGCACATCGCTCACAAGGCGGCTCCCGAACCCCGCGGCGGAATCACCGCCGGCCTGCCGTCTCCGGCGGGGCGACCGTCATGTTCGTATCGTTCGATATCCGGAACTGTCCCACCAGGGCGTACATCTGCTCGGCGAGACCGGCCAGATCGTTTCCGACGGCCTGCGTGTGCGACGCATTGGCCGACGTGTCCTTGGCTACCCGCTCCACCTCGGCCACAACCTTCCTGATCAGTACGCTGCCCTCGGCCGTGTCGCCGAGCCCCTTGCTCGCGGACTCCGCGGCGGCGGATGTCTGCGCCACGGTCTGCGCGATCTCCTTCGTCGTGATGCTCTGCTCCTCCGCCGCGGTCGCGATCGTCCGGGAGACGTCATTGACGTTGCGGATCACGTCGCTGATTTCACCGATCGCCTTGACCGTCTCCGCCGTCGAGCCCTGGATCGCCTCGATCCGCCGGCGGATGTCCTCCGTCGCCGACGCGGTCTGCCGGGCCAGTTCCTTGACCTCGGTGGCGACGACGGCGAAACCCTTGCCGGCGTCGCCGGCGCGGGCGGCCTCGATCGTCGCGTTCAGCGCGAGCAGGTTCGTCTGCTCCGCGATATCCTGGATCACCTCGACGACCTTGCCGATCTCGGTGGCGGCCGCATCGAGATGGCCGATCCGGGCGGTGCTGCTCTCGGTCAGGCGCGCCGCGCTGGCCGCGACGCCCGCCGCGTGCTCCGCGCTGCGGGCGACCTCGGCGATGCTGGCCGTCATTTCCTCCACCGCGGCCGCCGCCGACTTCGCGTTGGCGGTCATCTGCCCGGTCGCGGCGTTGACGCTGCCGATGGTGTGCACCATTTCCTCGACACCGACCATCGCCATGGAGGATTGCTCGCTGGTCGTGGCGGCGCCGCCGGCCAACTGCGTGGCCGTCGAAGACAATTCGGCCGCCTTGGCGCTGAACTCCTTTGCCGCGGCGGCGATGCTGCCCACCAGCGACTGAAGTTTGTCGAGGAACGTGTTGAACCAGTGCGCCAACTGGCCGAGTTCGTCCTTCGTGGTCACGTGGAGCCGCCGCGTCAGGTCGCCCTCGCCCTGGGCGATGTCCTGCAGCATGGCGACGGCGCGCGTGAGCGGCCGGGCGATCCGGCGCGACACGAGCAGCATGACGACGACGGCGACCACCAGTACGGCGGCGGCGGCGACGGCAATGGTCCGGGCGGCGTTGCGGGCCTCGGAGCGGCCGGTCGAGGCAATCTGCTGCGCCAGAGCGCCCATTTCCTCGACGGGCACCGTGACCGCCAGACAGTAGTCGCGACGGCCCAGCTTCAATGGAGCGAAGGACACAAGCTTCTCGACGCCTTCGAACATGTAGCGCCCGTGACCTTCTTCGCCCTTGCACATCCGCTCGCGCATGAGCCGGGACAGTTCGCCGTACTGTGGGTCGGCCAGGCTGATCTTGTCCTTGAGCGTGTACCTGGGATGCGTGACGACGACGCCCTGCTCATTGACGATGTACGGATAGCCGGTCTTGCCGTAGACGCGGCCGGCCAGAATGGCGCGCGTGGCCTGCCAGTCCATGCTGAGCACGGCGAAGCCGTACGTCCGGCCGTTGATGCACACGGGCATCGTCATGCGCAGCTCCGGCTCGCCCGTGTTCGCGGCGATCTCGAGCGGCGCGACGGAGACCTCACCCGGCCGGAGTGAGGATGTCTCCGCGAACCAGGACGCCGTGCTCTTGTCCTTCAGATCCTGGCTGAGCTTGCCGTGTTCGAGCTTGACGAGTTCCATCCCGCCGGAATCCAGGACGCGAATCTGGCTGTACAGCGGGCGTTCTCCCTCCGCCCCCCGGATGACCGAGATCCTGTTCAGCTCGCCGATCTCCTGTCGAAGGAAACTGAGCGACGCCTCGGTCGCCCCGGCGACGAGTTCGTCCCAGTAGCCGCTGACGCACACGACCCAATCCCACGGGGCGAAATACGTATACAGCACGAACTTCGCGCGTCCCTCGAACTCGTAGCGGAGCAACTGCTGTTCCCCGGCTTTCCGCTTGTCGAGAATCTCCCGGAAGTTCGCCAGCTTCAGGTCGGTAATCGTGTTCTTGCCGACGTACTCCTTCTTCGGGTGGACCAGAAGCACGCCTGTCGAATCCATGACGAACGGGTAGCCGGTCCTGCCGATCTTCATGCGGACGATCTCGTTGACCAGGTCCACGTTGTCGGTCTCCCGGATGCCGACGTACAGCATGCCGACGATTCGGCCATCTGCGTCTTTCAACGGCTTGTAGGCCGTCTGGCACCAGGCATCGACGACGAAGGCGCGACCGACGAAGGTCTTGCCAGCGAGCACCTCGGCGACAACCGAGTTGGGCTTTCCATCCGGACCGACCGCCGGGATGTACGTGCCCACGGCCCGTTTGCCCGCCGCGCTGACCACGTTCGTGGCGATGCGCAACATGTCCCCGGCGTCGTTCATTCGCTGAAAGAGCGTGCAGGTCCCGCCGACAAGGCCTTGGACCTCATCCACAATCGGCGTCGGCGTGTTCGGGTCGCTGTTGGGCCGGAACACGTCGTCGCCCGCCTTCAGCAACGGTAGCGTCACCGTGGATTCGGCCTTGGTGAGCTGATTCACGGCCTTCCACGACAGGGTATCGTCCGTGCCGGTCACCCCGCCGTGCCGACCGAGGACATGTTCGGCCACCGCGAGGTGCCGGGTCAGCGCGCTTCGAAGCCACGTCTGCTGTCCCTGGCACATCCGCACGATGCTGTCCACCACCGCCTCGGCCTGCCTCATCGCGATGGCATTCCACAGATCGTTGACGCCCGCCCGGGCCGTAAAGAAGCCGCTGACGTTCGGCGAACCCGCCAGCTTGCGAACGTCGTTCTCCGCCCGGTGAAGGAGGCTCGCCACCATCTCCCGGTCCGTCCGCACGCCGCCGGCGAGCACCTCCAGCGTCTGCGTCTCAACGGCGGCGGCGCTCACGGCGACGGCCGCCCGGTTCGACCGAGCGAGGGCGTACAGCGATACGCTCGCCACCAGCGCGATGGCCACGATCACCAGCCCGAGCCCAGTACACGTCAGCTTGCTTTGAAGTCGCATTTCAGGTCACCGTTTCGTTCTGTCGTCTGCCCCGTCGTTCACACCGCTTCCGGCTCGCCGTTTTCCCTGTCGTGCAGGGTGGAAGCCTGCACCACAACGGGCCCCGGCCCTCTCGCCGAAGACGGCGCCACCCTGGCTACCGGTCGGCGCCCGCGGTCAGGGCCTCGGCCGCGTATCCCGCGATCATGGCCTGGATACACGGCTTGAGCTGGCGGCGCCACAGCTTCTCCGTCTGATCCGTCCACTCCGGGTCCAGCTCACGGAGCGTCTCGATCCACGCCTTGACCCACACGTCGTACATCTCCGGCGGGATGTTCAGCCGCGCCCGGCTGTGGCTCTCGGCCAGTGCCGCCACCCGTGCCCGGCTCTCCGCATCGCCCGCGGCGAACCGCAACGCAAGCGCCACGCCGTCCCGCAGGAGCGACTTCTGCTTGCGGAAGTCCGTCCGCGCAAAGCGCGGCGGGACCCGCCCGTCGCTTTCAAGGAACCGCTGGTAGAACCGGTCGAAGACGTTCCGCGCCTCCGCACGGGCCAGCGAGTTGCGGATCTCCGCCGGCACGGCCGCCGGGAGCTGAAGAGCCGTCGCCTTCGCCGTTTCGCCGCCCGCCTCCACTTTGAACTGGCTGACGGCAAGCTGGAGGTTCGCCGCCAGGCGGCTCAGTTCCTGACCCGCGGCCTGCGTCTGCGCCGCGCCCTGGGCGGTCTGCTTCGCCGCCGTGTCCACCCCCGCGATGTTCCGCGTGATCTCCCCGCTCGCCGACGCCGTCTGCGACACCCCCTGCGACACCAGCTCCGCCGCCGACGCCGTCTGCGCCACGTTCTGCGCAATCTCCTTCGTCGTGATGCTCTGCTCCTCCACCGCCGACGCAATCGTCCGCGACACGTCGTTCACCGTCCCGATCACCTTCGTGATCTCCCCCATCGACCGGACCGTCTCCGCCGTCGAACCCTGGATCGCCTCGATCCGCCGCCGGATGTCCTCCGTCGCGCCCGCCGTCTGCTTCGCCAGCTCCTTCACCTCCGTCGCCACCACCGCGAAACCCTTGCCCGCGTCCCCCGCCCGCGCCGCCTCGATCGTCGCGTTCAACGCCAGCAGGTTCGTCTGCTCCGCAATGTCCTGGATGACCTCGATCACCTTCCCGATCTCCGCCGCCGCCGCGTCCAGCTGCCCGATCTTCTCGCCGCTCTCCGCCGCCAGCCGCGACGCGCTGTCCGCCACCGCCGCCGCCTGCTCCGCGTTCCGCGCCACCTCCGTAATGCTCGCCGTCATCTCCTCCACCGCCGACGCCACCGTCTTCACGTTCGCCGACATCTGCTCCGTCGAGGCCGCCATCCCGCTCATGTTCGTCGCCATCTCCTCCGCCGCCGCCGCCACCGTCGAGGACTGCGCCGTCGTCTCCTCCGCCCCGCTCGCCAGCTGCGCCGCCGTCGAAGACAACTCCGTCGCCGATCCCGCCAGCGTCTGCGCGTCGCCGGAGATCCGCGCAATGATCTGCTGGATCTTCTCCACGAACGTGTTGAACCACTGCGCCAGCTCACCGATCTCGTCCTGGGTGGCCACGGCCAGGCGCTTGGTCAGATCGCCCTCGCCCTGGGAAATGTCCTTCAACATGTCCGACGCGCGCCGGATCGGCCGGGTGATCGCGCGGGTCATGACGACGCCCAGACCGAGCGCGAGGGCCACGCCGACCACCGCCGCAATCAGGCTGAGCAGCTTGAGCCGCTTCGCCTGGGTCTCGGCGCTCTTGGCGGCACTCTCGGCCGCCTTGGCGTTGATGTCGATCAACTTGGCCAGCGACTCTTCCACGGAGTCGCCGGCGGCATCGACCGCCTCCATCGCGGCACACATCGCATCGAGCAGACGGTTGCCCTCATCCACTATGACCATCGCCTCTTCGAAACGCTTGATGGTCTGGCCGAGTGCCTCTCGAAAGGGACCGCAGATGATCTTCATCGCGCCTTCCTTGTCGCCTCTGGCGACAAGTTCCTTGGCCTGACGAACCGATGCGTGCGTTCTGTTGTGGGATTCATGGGTGCTCTTGAAGAACTCGGCCAGCTTGGGGTTGTCGGTCTTGAACCCGGCCAGCCACTTGCCGTAGGTGCAGGTGGTGGGATCATCACCCCCGGCGAGGGGTTCACCATTCAGCGCGTGCTCGAGGATACTCACCTGGAGCTTGTGGTGTGCCGTCTTGATCATCGCGATGTCGCGCTGCAACGCCGGGGGATTGCCGGCATTGAGGGCCACAAAGGCCCGCTCCGCGGCGACATAGGCCTCGTGCGCCTTCCACCACTTGTCCCAGGCCGGAACGAACCGCTTCCACTCTTCGGCCTCGTCCGGCGTTTTCGGCAAAGGCTCATAGACCTGGCGCGCCGCGTCGGCGTCGGCCTTGGCGGTCTTGAAGGTTTCGTGCGCCGCCGCTCGGACCGCAGCCGTGGCCAGCGGCGAGACGATTTCCTCCTCCGCGCAGCCTATCCGCTTCAGGGCAACGAGCATGTCCTGGAGGCTGTCTACACTCGGCAGACGAACAAAGCCGAGTTCCTCGATGCTGGAGTCGCTGCGGACGGCGCCGTAGTAGCCGAGTCCGCCCAGCAGCAATGTGATCGCCGCCACGATCGAGAATCCGCCGACAAGTTTCTTTCCGATGGTCATGTTTCCGAGTCTCATCGCATTCAGCCTTCTTGTTGAGAAGTCCCACAAACAAGCGGCGGTGCGTGCGCCGCTCTCCGTCCATTCCCGTCTTTGCACGCCGGCAGCGCCCGCTCCGCGAAACGCCGCCGTGCCGTTACACCTTGAACTGCCCGACGACCGCCTGAAGCTGCTCCGCGAGCTTCGACATCTCCTGCCCGGCCGTCCGCGTCTGCGCCGCGCCCTGGGCGGTCTGCTTCGCCGCCGTGTCCACCCCCGCGATGTTCCGCGTGATCTCCCCGCTCGCCGACGCCGTCTGCGACACCCCCTGCGACACCAGCTCCGCCGCCGACGCCGTCTGCGCCACGTTCTGCGCAATCTCCTTCGTCGTGATGCTCTGCTCCTCCACCGCCGACGCAATCGTCCGCGACACGTCGTTCACCGTCCCGATCACCTTCGTGATCTCCCCCATCGACCGGACCGTCTCCGCCGTCGAACCCTGGATCGCCTCGATCCGCCGCCGGATGTCCTCCGTCGCGCCCGCCGTCTGCTTCGCCAGCTCCTTCACCTCCGTCGCCACCACCGCGAAACCCTTGCCCGCGTCCCCCGCCCGCGCCGCCTCGATCGTCGCGTTCAACGCCAGCAGGTTCGTCTGCTCCGCAATGTCCTGGATGACCTCGATCACCTTCCCGATCTCCGCCGCCGCCGCGTCCAGCTGCCCGATCTTCTCGCCGCTCTCCGCCGCCAGCCGCGACGCGCTGTCCGCCACCGCCGCCGCCTGCTCCGCGTTCCGCGCCACCTCCGTAATGCTCGCCGTCATCTCCTCCACCGCCGACGCCACCGTCTTCACGTTCGCCGACATCTGCTCCGTCGAGGCCGCCATCCCGCTCATGTTCGTCGCCATCTCCTCCGCCGCCGCCGCCACCGTCGAGGACTGCGCCGTCGTCTCCTCCGCCCCGCTCGCCAGCTGCGCCGCCGTCGAAGACAACTCCGTTGACAACCCCGCCAGCGTCGATGTGTTGCCGGCGATATCGCGGATCATGCCCTGGAGCTTGTCCATGAACCGGTTGAAGTATCGCGCCAGCTCGCCGATCTCGTCCTGCGTGGTCACGGCCAGCCGCCTGGTCAGATCGCCCTCGCCCTGCGCAATCTCGCGGAAGACGCCCGATGCGGATCGGACCGAACGCGCGATCTGCTGTCCGTAGGCCAGGTTCACCGTCAGGACGACCGCTCCGGCAAGCAGCGCGATGCCGCCGACCGCGAGAAACGCATTTCGGATCGAGGCGTAGGCCCTTTCCCGCGTGGCGTCAGCCTGGCCGCGAATGGTCGCCACGAGCGACTCGGCCGCCGAGTCGCTCTCCTCCGTGGCCCGGGCAATCGCCGTCCGGTTCGTGATGAACTCGCGGACCAGTTCGTCGACCGCCTTGTTGGCCGCCTGAGCCTTGACCGGCAGTTCGGCGAACGGGGTTCCCGCGAGTCGTGCGACATCGTTCTCGGCGTTGCGGATTGCCTGCGCGAGATAGTCGAGCAGGTCCTTCTCCATGCGCGGATCGGAGACCATCCGATAGAACAGTCTCTGCACGGCCAGGCAGGACGACGTGTTCACGTTGGCCCCGACGATCACGCGCTTTTCGAGATCGGTTACGGCGGCGGCATCCGTGGGGCTCAGCAACCGCTCCACCGTCTTTTCGATGTACGCATTCGATTGCTCCAGAGAGAGCGTCGTGAGGCGCATGACCTCCTTCTCGATTTCGAGGTTTCGTGTCTTGCGGACCACAACGGCATCCAGGATGCCCGCCATGCGCACGAGCGTCGCCTTCGCGGAGGAATCCATGGACGTACGGAGCCGATCCAGGCGTGTGCGTACCGCCGTGGCATCGACCGCCGCCGGGTCGCGATAGTACTCGGCACAGCGCTGCGCCAGTTCCCGCGTCTGCTCCTGGTCGGAGCCGGCCTTGCCGATCAGATCCAGTCGCTGCCGCGTCTGCGTCACGCTCCACGCGACGACCGCGACAACCGGAACCATGGCAAGCAGTTGCAGCCCTGCCGGAATCATCAGTTTCGTGCGAATCCTCATGACGATACTCCTCGAAAACCTCACATCCGAGCCCACGCGGCATACCCGCCGGGCAGGCAGCCGACCCGTGACGGCCGCGCCGCGCGGCCTTCTCCCGTTCGCGCTTCGCCGGGCGATTCAGCCCGTGGTCGCCAGCACCTCGTCCAGATCCAGGATTACCAGGATCTCGCGCTCCAGCTTGTAGACGCCCACGAAGAACCGGCCGTCCGCCCCGCCGACGTTCGCCGGCGGCGGCTCCCTGTCGGCCGTGTTGACCTTCACCACGTCGGCCACCCGGTCCACGATCAGACCGATCCGCTCGCCGGCGGCGTTCACGATGATGTTGCGCGTCTGCTTCGTGACCTCGCCGGGTTCCAGTTCGAGGACCGTGCGGAGGTCGATCACCGTCACCACGTCGCCCCGCAGGTTCATCACGCCGCGGACGTAATCGGGCGCGTGGGGCACCGGAGTCAGCTCGATGTAGCGGCCGATTTCCTGGATCTGGCCGATGTCGATGCCCATCAGCAGGTTGCCGACGCAGAACGTGGTGAACTCCTGCTCGCCCGCGGCAACGGCCGTGGCGCTCTTCGTGGTCGTGCTCATTGTGATCTCCCGACGGTCTTCGGCGCGCGATCCGCAGCCAGGCCCGCCTTCTGCCGTGCCGCGTTGAGCTGCCGCGCGACCGCGGCCCGAAGCCCTTCCTTGTCCAGCTTCACGTGATACTCCGTCACGCCCGATTCGATCCCGCGCTGGATGTCCTCCTCGCCCGCCAGCGACGTGACGGCAATCACCGGCAGGTGCGCAAACTGCGGGTCACGCGTGATCCGGCTCGTCAGCTCGTAGCCGTTCATGTTCGGCATCTCGATGTCGGTGACGACGAGGTCGAACCGGCGCTCGGGATCCTGCAGCGTGTTCCAGGCGGCCGCGCCGTCCTCGCAGGCGACGACCTCGTAGCCGTCGGACTTGAGCAGCTCCTCGATCTGCTTGCGGAAGAAGTTCGAGTCTTCCGCGATGAGGATCGTCACCGCCCGGTCGTCGGTCCGCTCGACCTTCTCGCGGTCGACGAACCACTCCGGGTGCGCCGCTTCCGCCAGCTCGAACAGGTCGATCAGCCGGGCCGTCTTCCGGTCCACCACGACCGAGCCCATGATGCCCGGTTCGCGGAACGTGACGTCGTCCACCTCGGTGGTGACGTCGCGGATATCGACGAGGTCGGGCACGACGAGGCCCACCTCGCGCCGCGAAATGCCGAAGACGACGACGTAGAGCTTCGTCCGCTCGGGCCGGGGCTTCGCCTTGACGCTCCGCTCCAGGCTCAGCAGCGGCAGCGACGTCCCGCGGTACTGCAGCACTTCCTGCCCGCCGACGCTGTCGATCTGGTCGGCGCGGATCCGTTCGATGCGGGCGATCAGGCCCATCGGGATGCCGAACAGCTCGCTCGGGTCGTTCGTGAACAGCAACACGGACTGCGTCTGCGCCGCCCCGTGCCGCACGGTCTCTTCGCCGCCGTGAACGACCGTCGTCTCGGGAGCGACGAGCTTCGCGTGCGCCGCGATTCCCGCCACGTCGAGGATCAGCGCGACCCGGCCGTCGCCGAGAATCGTCGCGCCGGCGAGGCAGGTGCAGCCCTTCATGTGCCGGCCGAGCGGCTTGACGACGATTTCCTGGGAGTCGTAAAGACCGTCGACGATCAGCCCGTAGCGCAGGTGCCCGGTCTCCACGACGATGATGTTCAGCGCGCCCGCCGCCGTGTCCTCACGGCGATCGCTCCCGGCGCGGCGATCGACCCCCGGCGGCGGTTCCGCACCGGCACGCCGATCGGCGATCCGGACGCGATCGTTGTTCTCCAGCACGTCGGGCAGCGGGTCGAGGTACTTGGACTGCATTCCCAGGACCGTGCTCAGCCGCACGAGCGGAAGCAGGCTCCCGCGAAGCCGCAGGACCTCGGCGCTCTTGACCCGCTCGATCCGGGTGGCGACCTCGGAGGCCTTGATCCGCACGAGTTCGCTGATGCCGACCTGCGGGATGGCAAAGCGCCCTTCGCCGCAGCGGACGATGAGCGACGGGATGATGGCGAGCGTGAGTGGCAGCTTCACGTGGACGGTCGTACCGGAGCCCAGTTCGGTCTCGACCTCGACGGAGCCGCCGAGCTTCTCGATGTTCGTCTTGACGACGTCCATGCCGACGCCGCGCCCGCTGACGTCGGTGACCTTCTCCGCCGTCGAGAAGCCCGGGTGGAAGATGAGCTTGACCGCCTCCCGGTCGGTCATCGAGTGGGCCTCGTCCGACGTGATCAGCCCTGTGGAGACGGCCTTCTCCTTGAGCCGGTTCGCGTCGATGCCGCCGCCGTCGTCCTGGATCGTGATGTGCACCTTGCCCGCCTGGTGAAAGGCCCGCAGGTGCACCTTGCCGACCGCCGCCTTGCCGCGGGCCGTGCGGACGTCCGGCCGTTCGACCCCGTGATCGACCGAGTTCCGGACCAGGTGCGTGAGCGGGTCGCCGATCGTCTCGATGATCGTCTTGTCCAGCTCGACGTCCTCGCCCTCCACCGTCAGCTCGACCTGCTTGCCGAGCGAGGCGCTGAGGTCGCGGATCAGCCGCGGGAACTTGTTGAACACCGTCCCGATCGGCTGCATCCGCGTCTGCATGATCGCTTCCTGCAGCTCGCTCGTGACCTGGTTCAGCCTGGCACCGACGGACTCGAGACCGCGGCGGTCCTTCGAATCGATGATCTGCAGCAACTGGTTGCGGCCCAGGACCAGTTCGCCCGCCAGGTTCATCAGCGTGTCGAGGACCTTCACGTGTACGCGCAGGCTGGTTTCGGGTTTCGTCGTCGGGATCGCCCGGGCCGGCGCGGTCGCGGGAGCCGCAGGTGCCGCCGGGGCCGGCGCTGAGGCGGGCGGCACGGGCGTTGGCGCCGGTGGTGCGGCGGAAGCGGCGGCCGTGGGTTGTGCCGGTGTCGGTGGCGCCGGGGGCGCCGGGGCCGCCGCCGCGCCCGTCGCCGACATCGGCGACACGTGGGCGGTCCAGTCCATCTCGTCCGACCCGGCGATGAGGTGTACGCGATTCGAGGGCACCCCCAGTGTCTCGGACAACGCGGGCGGCGGCAGCTTCGACGCGACGAGCATCACGAAGCAGAGGCTCTCCGGCAGGGCGTCGTTCAGCCTGCCCATGCCGGCCGTCCGGACGTAGCTGTCGATCAACTCGCCGTTGGCGTAGACCCCGCGCAGGAAGTCGAGCGGCGTCCGGCCGGTCGGCTCGACGTCGGCGATGAAGTCCACTTCGACCACATAGATGTGGCCCCCCTGCCGCTGGCGGAGGACCAGCTCCTGCTCCTGGACCATCGCGAACGCGAGGCCGCCCGTGGGCAGCAGCACGTCGATCTCCCGGTTCAGCGTTTCCGAGGTCTGCGGCGCGGTCTGGGCCGCTACGGCCGCCGCCAGGGCCTTCACGGGGCCGCTGATGTCCGTGTCCGCCGAACCCGCGACGTCGTTGACCATCTCGCGGAGCAGGTCGGCCCCCTTGAGCATCGCCTCGATGACGGCCGGCGCGGGAACGAGCTGCCGGTTGCGTATCAGGTTCAGCGCGTTTTCCATCTCGTGCGCCAGCGTGCCGATCGTCTTGAGGCCCAGGAAGCCGCACGTCCCCTTGATCGAGTGGATCGCGCGGAAAACCCTGTTCACGAGGTCGCCGTCGATGTCGGCGCCCGCCGCCTCCATCGCCAGGAAATCGTTCTCGATGTCCGCCAGGCTCTCGTTGGCCTCCGCCACAAACGAGGCCACGAGTTCTTCATTACCCATCGACATGGTTGGAACCTCTCTCTTGCCGTGCCGGCATCAGGTTGCCACGGGCTGGACCATGGCCGCCGCGTCCTTCGACCCGCAGACCGTAAAGTGCTGATCGAGCCGCATCACCCGGAACAGGCGGCGCAGATCGTCGTTGTCCGTCACCACCGTCAGGCTTCCGCCGAGCGGAGCCACCGTCTGATGGCAGACGATGAAAACGGCCAGCCCCTTGGAATCAATGATGTCCACGCCGGCCAGGTCGATCCGCAGGTGGATGCTCCCGCGATCCACCAGGCTCTGCAGCTCCTTGCGGAAGTCGTCCGCGTTCAAGGCGGTGATCCGGCCGGCGGGCCGCACCACGGCAACCGTGTCTCTCGTTTCCGTTGAACTCATGCGTTCGTCTCCTCGTGCCGGTCCCCGGGCCCGCCGGGTGTGGCCGCCGGCGTGCCGAACTCCTTCCGGAGCACGACCCGGTTCCCCCGTTCGTTGAACTCCATCGAATCGGAAAACGTCTCCATCAGCGCCAGTCCCCGCCCGCCGTCCGCCAGGACGTCGAGCGTCTTTGAGCGATCACGCCACGCGAACCCCGCCCCGGAGTCCTCGACCGTCATCGTCAGCCCGTGCCCGTCGAGCACCAGGCCCAGCGTGACGGTCTTGCCCGGGTCTTTCTCGCTGCCGTGCGTCACGGCGTTCAGCAACGCCTCCCGCAGCAGGATCCGCGCGGCAAACTCGTCCACGGGCACCTCGTGCGATCGCAGGTACGCCGTCACGCAGTCATCCGCCTCGTCGATGGCGTCCAGCGTGGCGGCCATCCGCAACGCCAGTCCGCTGTCTGTCTGCGTCACCTCGATCATCCGCGTCGCTCCCGACGGCGAGGCCGCCACGCACGGCCGGCGACTTACAGCTCGATGCCCAGAAGGACGATGTCGTCCGGATTTGTCCCGTTCACATCGTCCAGGAAATCATCCACCACGGCGTCCACCGTCTCCTGGATCGGTCGGTCGCGTTTCGTACGCAGCCGCTCGACCAGCGCCTGGTTTCCCGGTTGCGCGCGGCGTGCCCGCCGCGGTCCCGTCGGGACGCCCTCCACGAGCCCATCCGTGTAGAGAAAGACCCGGTCCCCCGACTCGACCCGTTGGGAGTGCGTGCCGAAGGTCACCGAGTCGTACACGCCGAGCACGTCGCCCACCAGGTCGATCGGCAGGATCGTGCCGTCGCGCCTTTGAAGAAGCGGCGGCGGGTGGCCGGCGTTGATCACGTCCAGGTTCAACTGAAAGGAGGAAAACCGCGCATAGCACGCCGTGGCATACACCCCGCGCGGCAGGAACCGCCGGAGCGAGTTGTTCAGCATGATCATGGTTTCGCTGAGCGACATCGCCTCGTTCATGAAGCTGAGCGAGAGCGCCTTCAGCGCGCCGGTGACGTACGCGACGCCGAGGTCGTGCCCGGCGACGTCAGCGATGAACACCCCGTACTCATCCTCCGACAGCCGCACGATCTCGTAGAAATCGCCGCCGGCCTCGAAGGCGGGCTGAAACCGGACGCCCAGCCGGACCTCGGGGAAGCACGCCGGATTCGTCAGCAGCGAGGCCTGGCCGCCGCGGATCTGATCCAGACGGCCACACTGCGATGCCACGACGCTGGCAAACAGCTGGGCCTGCTTGCGGAACTGGGCGCGGGTCTGCGCCAGCTCCAGGTGCGTTCGCACCCTCGCGAGAAGCTCGACCCGCTCCACCGGCTTGCAAACGAAATCCACGCCTCCGGCGGCGAACGCCTGCGCCTTGTCCTCCGGCGAGGTCATCGCGGTGAGGAAGATCACCGGCGTGTCCTCGAACTGCGGATCGCTCCGCAGCCGCCGGCAGACCTCAAAGCCGTCCATCTGCGGCATGTTGCAGTCAAGGAGGATGAGATCCGGCCGTTCACGCCCGGCGAGTTCGAGCCCTTCCTCGCCGCTCTGGGCCACGATGGCCCGATAACCGTCGCGCCGCAGGATGTTCGCGAACAACCTGCACATGTCGAGCGTGTCGTCAACCACGAGGATGGTGATCGGCCCCCTGCTGTCGGCAACGCCTTCCACGGCCGGGTGCTTCTGCGCGGCTCCGGGCGGCGGTGACAATATGTCCGTGGGCATCGGGGGCACCGTGCGTACCTCTGCCGGCACTACGGCCCTGCGCCCGCCCCGTTGGGCTCAATACAGACGAAGAGCCGCCGGGACAGTCTTCGGACATGGCGCACGGCGGCATTAGTCACCGGCGGCGCGATTGGCACAAGGACCGCGCCCCGAACCGGCAGGATGCGGCTTTATCAGACGGGCTTCACAGATCGTTGACAGGGACTGGGATCCGCCGAGTTGCGCGGGGGCAGTCGCCCGCCGCACGACAGGACCGATATCGGGCGGAGCCTGATTCTCGGACGAAGATCCCGCCGTGGCGGCGCGCAACATCCGGCTCAGGCCACGTCGATCCACGCCAGGCGGTGGCGGAAGCGCACGAGCAGCTCGCGGCGCAGCGCGGCGTGGCGCGGATCGGTCAGGGCCGGATCCTTACGAACGAGTTCGAGGGCATCGCGTCGGGCGAGATCAAGCAGGTCCGCGTCCGCAATGAGGTTCGCCACCTTCAGCTCCGGCCACCCGTGCTGCTGTGTCCCGAGGATCTCGCCCGGCCCGCGGATGCGCAGATCCTCCTCCGCGATGCGGAAGCCGTCGGTCGTCTGGCACAGGATGCTCAGCCGCCGCGTCGCCGCCTCGCTCGCATCATCGGACAGCAGCAGGCAGCAGGACGGCCGATCACCCCGTCCGACCCGCCCGCGCAGCTGGTGCAGCGCCGCCAGCCCGTACCGGTCGGCATGCTGGATCACCATGACCGTGGCGTTGGGCACATCCACGCCGACCTCGATCACCGTCGTCGAAACGAGCACTTGGATCTCGCCGGCGGCGAAACGCCGCATGATCTCGCGCTTGACCTTGCCGGCCATCTTGCCGTGAAGCAGCTCCACGCTGGCGCCGGGAAGGACGTCGGCGGCAATCCGCTTGGCCTCGGCCGTCGCCGCGCGCAGCGGCATCGTGTCGGACTCTTCCACGAGCGGGTAGACAATGTACGCCTGCTCGCCCGCCGCAAGGCGCCGGCGGACGATCTCCCAGGCGGCGCCGTAGCGGCCCGGCCCCATCCACTGCGTCGTGGTCTTCTGACGCCCGGGCGGCAGTTCGTCGAGGATCGACACGTCGAGGTCGCCGAAGACCGTCATCGAGAGCGTTCGCGGGATCGGCGTGGCCGACATCACCAGGTAGTGCGGCAGCACGTGCGCCGCCGCGCGGCCCCGGATCGTCCCCCGCTGCGCGACGCCGAACTTGTGCTGTTCGTCCACAACAACCAGCGAGAGCGAGCGGAACGTGACGTCCTTCTCGAGCAGCGCCTGCGTGCCGATCACAAGATCCATCTCGCCGTCGGCGACGGCGCGGACCGCCGACGACCGCGTCCGGGCCGGCGTCTGGCCGGTCAGCAGGACCCGCCGCACGCGGCTGCCCTCGAGGTATTTCTCCACGTTGCGGAAGTGCTGCGCCGCCAGCACCTCCGTCGGAGCCATGATGGCGACCTGCTGCCGGTTGGCGACCGCGACCAGGGCCGCGTACAGGGCGACGACCGTCTTGCCGCTGCCGACGTCGCCCTGAAGCAGTCGATTCATCGGCCGCGGCCGCGCAAGGTCGGCGACGACCTCGCCGATCGCCCGGTCCTGTGCCGCCGTCAGGGCGAACGGGAAACGACGGCGAATGTGCCGGTCGATCTCCTCGGACGACGGCAACGGGACCGCCCGGTCGGTCGTCATCGCCCGGTTTCGCTTCAGCGCAATCGCAAGCTGCATCAGGAACAGCTCGTCGTAGGCGATTCGGCGGCGGGCGATCGGAATATCATCGAGGGACTCCGGGTGGTGATACCGTTCGACGGCGGACCGCCGCCGGGCGAGCCGCCGGGCGGCGAGGTAACGGTCATCGAACAGCTCCTCGATCTCTCGCAACGCCTCCGGCAGGCAGGCACTGACGGCGGCGGCAATCTGACGGCTGGGCAGGCCGTCGATGGCGCGATAGATCGGCTCGAGCCGCTCGCCCGCCTGGGGTGCCGCCGGGGTCACCTCGTGTGCGGGCTCGATCCGAGGGTTCACGAACTCGGCAATGCGCCGAGCGAAGCGGACCATGCCGTGAATGCGAACGCGATGCATGGCCGCGAGCCGGTCGGCCATATAAGGTGCGTTGAACCAACGGACCTGACACACCCCGCTGTCATCTCCGACCTCGGTGACAACAGAGATCCCGTAACGTGACCACCGGCGGCCTGTCGTTCGGATGTCAAGAACTCGGCCGACAATCGTGGCACGTTCGCCCTCGACGAGCGTGTTGATCGGTTGTGGCGCTCCCTGGACCTGGTGGCGAAACGGAAAGTGCGCGATCAGGTCGGCAACCGTCTCGATGCCGAGCTTGGCGAACAGCTCCGCCCGCCGGGGACCGACGCCCCGGACAAACTGCACGGGCCGGCGAAGACCGGCCGTGCGGTCCGTTACGGGATGATCAGCTTCATGCCGACCGGGACCTTGTTCGGATCCTTGATTCGCTGCCGATTGGCATCGTAGATTCGGCGCCATTTGCCTGAATCGCCGTAGTACTTCTTCGCGATCGTCTGGAGCGTGTCGCCCTTCTTGACCACGTAGGTTTGCGACTTCCGCGTGGCCTTCTTCGCGTGCGTTTCCTTGGGCAACGGCCTGGCCGTCGCCTCGGTGGGCTCCTCGGCCGACATCGCGTCGGGGGGCTGGGTCGGTGCCGCCGCCGTCGGCGGGGGGAGTTCGGGCGCCGGGGGGGGCGGCGGCGGACTCTCGATCACGACCTTGCCCTGATCGGGGGCCGTCTTGGTCTTGTCCGCCTTATTCGGTTCCTGGCAACCCGCCGCCAGGAAGCCGCACAGCGCAATACCCGCCGGAATCGCATTCCGTCGCAACATGGGCACCTCCATCCAAGCACTCGTTATCGGCGCGAAGCTCGTTTCAACGTTCACCGCCGGCACGTATGCTACCCGCCGTACGGCCGGAGTCAAGGACCCCGGGGCCATCGCCCGACTCTCTGTCCGGCCGGCGATCCGGCCGGGCCGGACGGCGGTGCCCGTCCCCCGGGCGCCTCCTCGCCTGTCCGCCTCAGGGCAGGCCGGTTTTCCCGTTTTCCCGATGCGGTGGCACGCCGGACGGTGGTATAATGGTATGGTGTCAGGAGGTGTGCCATGTTGTTCGACCTGACCGCGGAAGAAAGGGACATCCTTGAAGCGTTGGTCGTACGCGAGATGGCCGATCTCGGACCGGAGATCCATCACGCCCGGGTGATCGACTACCGTGAAGGGCTCAAGGCGCAGAAGCGGGCGCTCGAGCGACTGCTCAGCCGCCTGCGCCCGGGGGCGCCGATCACGCCCCACGGCACGATCGATACCTGGCAGCCGGGCGTCGGAGTCGCCGCGGAGTCCGGGCATCTGGGCACGTAGCCGGCAGACCCGGGACTTCGCCCATCACGCGGACCGCGCCGCACGCGCAGGGAGGGTCTTTGCGTCAAATGTCTGTCCGCGCTCCGGGCAGCGGGCCTCGGTCGGTCCAGGGAACGAAACGAAGGGGATCCTCCAGCCCCGCGTGGGCACGCCCGGCGACGTGCCCTGCCCCGCCGACGCCACCGGGTTCAAGCCGTCACTGCCCCACACCGGGCGGCGGGGCCGGCACGTCCAGGCCCAGCTCCTTGAGCAGTTCGCCCGCGAGCTTGAGCATGTCCCGATCGTTCTTCTTGACGGCCGCATCATAGGCCCGACGGGCTTCGTCCTTCGCCCGCGCGAGGGCCACGGTCTGCTGTTCGGGCTTCTGGTCCGGGAGCTTGCTGATCTTGTGGTACGTCGCGGCGCGGTGGTACAGGACGGCGGCGTTGTCCGGCTCCGCGTCGATCGCAATGCCCAGCGGACCGAGGGCCTCGGTGTACTGGCCGAGCATCGCGAGGTTCCAGCCGTAGGTGTCGAGCACGTTGGCGTTGAAGGGGGCGAGTTCGGCCGCCTTTTTCGCGTACTGCAGTGACTCCTTCGGCTGGTTCATGTCCGTCATCAGCATGTAGGCCAGGTTGTTCAGCGCGACGAGGTCCTCGGGGGCGATGTCCAGCATCTGCTTGTACAGCTTCACGGTCTCTTCGTACCGCTTGAGCGTGTAGACCACCTGCGCCTGCGCCCGCAGGAGTTCCAGCCGAACGGGATCCTCCTTGACGACGGCGGCCGTCTCCTGCAGGGCCCTGGCCACCTGCTCCCGGAGGGCATTGGCCTCGTCCCGCCGGCCCTTGCGCTCCATCTCATCGGCCTGCCGCAACTGCAGCATGGAGAGACTGAACCGGACAACCGCATCGTTCGGAGCGGCGGCCAGACGCTCCTGCAGCTTCTTGAGGGCGGCGTCGAGGCCGAACGCCGCCTGGTAGGAGTCTGTCGCCTGGCGGAAGGCGGCGAGGGACGCCTTCGACTGGTCCATCGCGGTTTCGAGTGCCTTGCGCGCCGCGTCATCCTGCTTCGTCCTCGCGTACGCCACGCCGAGCGTGGCGATCTGGTCCGGTGTCTTCTTGTCCGGCGGGATCACCTGCGTGACGTAGCGGATCACCTCGTCGAACTGCTCGAACGACATCATGGCCCGCAGGACCTGCGCGACGAGTTCGGGGCGGAACTTGGTCATTTCGGCGGCGGCACGGTAGTACTCCACGATGCGTGCGCCGTTCTTCGTCTCCCGGCTCTCGGCGAGCTGCGCGAGGCGGAGCGGCCAGTAGGGGCTGTCGGCGAATCGCGCCCGGTACTCAAGAGCCTTCGTCTCCGCCTGGTCGATCCGCTGGAGCCGCGCGCAGAGATCGACGATCTGCCGTGCCGTCGTCTCCGAGGCCGGCTCGTCGCGCAGGATGCTCTCCAGCTCGTTGAGGGCGGCGTCCGGCTGGCCCTTTCTCAGGAAGGCGTTCGCCAGGAGCACGCGGTGCTCGTAGTTGAAGCCGCTGCGCGACTGGGACTTGGCCTTCTGCAGGTCTTCCACGGCCGCGTCCCACTTCTGCTGGCGTGCGTACAGGTAGCCCCGGCGGAAGTACGCCTGCGCGTTGTTCGGGTCCTTTTCAAGGCATTTCGAAAGCGAGGCGATCGCCTCGGTTTCGCGGCCCGCCAGGATGTAGAACTGCGACTGGAACAGCAGCCCCGTCGTGTCCGCCGGATACTGCTCGACGTATTCGCGAATGGCCTTCTCCGTGTCGGCCTGGCGGGCGACGTCGCGGTTTCGGAGCATGAGGTCGATCAGGTAGCGCTTCGCGTCCCGCTCCCGTCCCGCGCCGTCGGGGCCGCCCTGCGCCCGCGCCTTCTCGATCGCCCGCCGGAAGTACTTCTCGGCCTCCGCCAGCCGCTGCGTCTCCCGGTACCACCCGCCGACGCCCATCAGCGCTTCGTACCCGTCGTCGGCCTCGATGGCGGCGTTCGCGATCGCGTCGATTTCGGCCTGGGACGGCGCGCCGGGCAGGCCGGAGCGCTGCCAGTCCTGGATGTAGCTTCCGACCAGCAGCAGCGCGGCCGACTTCGCCTTCTTGTCCGTCATCGACTGGGCATAGTTCTTCAGGATCTCCAGGCCGCGGGCCGGGTCCGGCTTGTCCTTCCTCGCGAAGAAGAACCGCGCATAGGCCGTCGGCGCGGCCCAGTTCCGCAGCTTCTCGTTCGCGGCGCTCGTGTCCACAGCCTCCTTGAAAACCTCTTCGGCCTTGTCGTACTTCGCCGTCACCGCGTACAGTGCGCCAAGCCGAAGCAGGTTCGTGATCTGCCACGGCTCGATCTTCTGCGGATCCGTCGGCATGTTCTTCCGCAGTCGTTCGCGCTTTTCGATGGCGCTCTCCGGGTTCTTCTCCTCCGCCTCGTCCTGGATCTTCTGCTGCACCCAGGGATCCGACGGCAGCAGCTCCTTCGCACGGGCGAAGTGCCTCGCCATGACGTCGGCCTGTCCCCGCCGTTCCGCGAGTTGTGCCAGGCCGACGTGCGCCAGCCCGGTGTTTGGATTGATCTCGAGCGCCTTGGCGAAGGCCTCCTGCGCCTCGTCCAGCCGGCCGGCCTCGAGCAGGGCCCGGCCGAGCATCGCCTGCCCCGCGTAGTTCGTCCCGGCCAGTTCCAGCCCCGCGCGGTACTCGCGAACGGCTTTCTCCAGTTCGTTGCGGCTCTGGGCGTACCGCGCAGCGTAGAAATGCCCGCCGGCCGAATCCAGGTTCTGCTCCGCCGCCTTCTTGAGGATCTCCTGCGCCGTCGCTTCGTCCTTCAACGCCGTGGCGAGGCGGAACACGAGTTCCAGCATCGCCGTGTCGTCCGGCTTGAGGGCGACGGCCTTCTTCGCATGGACCAGCGCGTTCCTGGGGTCGTTGTTGTTGACGTACAGGTCGATATAGTTGGATTCCCGGTTGAACTCGTCGGGATCCTGCGCGATGATCTCTTCGGCGGCCTTGGTCCTCTCCTCCAGCGACCGCTTCGGGTCGTTCCGGACCTTCAGGAGATCGAGGGTCCGCTCCACGGCCCTCTTCCGTTCGTCCGCCGATTTCCGGGCGGCGGCGATCACCTTCTCCTTCTCCTGGGCGTCGGCGATCTTCTCGGCCGCCTTCCGCGCCCCTTCCAGGGTCTCCGATTCCTCTTTGGCGGCGGCGGCCGCCGCGGCCTCGTACAGGGCGTTGATCTCCGACTCGCGCTTCGTGCTCGTCAGGAGGCCGATGAGCTGCTGGATCGCCGTGCTGTTGACGGGATCCTTCTGCAGGACTGCCCGCAGATCGCTCTCCATCGACTTCAGGGCTTCTGCGTCCGCCCCCTCATAGCCGCCCGCCTGAAGAAAGGTCTGGCGGGCCCGGGCGAGCAGCGCCAGCGGCTGCTCCGTCTCCCCCGCGATGCCCAGTTCCCGGTTGATTTCATTGACCTTGTCCAGGTTCTTCTGCTGCCGGTAGATCTCGCGGAGGACCCGGAGCGCCGTCACGTTCTTCGGATTGATCTGGATCGCCCGTTGGGCCGCCTCGAGTGCCCGCCCGTCCTGGTTCGAGAACAGCACGCCGGCGAACCGTGCCCAGACCTCGTCATTGTCGCCATACCACCGGACCGCGCTCTCCAGGGCCTTGGCGGCGAGGCCCGTGGCGCCGACCCGCGTCTGCAGGTCGCCGAGCGCCCACAGAAGCTCCGCGTTTCGCGGATCCTCGGGCCGCAGACGCTCCACCGCGGCGCGGAAGTTCTTGATGGCTTCCCGCGCATTTCCCCGGAGCGCTTCGATGCGGCCCTTCATGGCCAGGGCCGTGGGGTCGTTCTCGCCGCCGGGCGCCTCCGTGATCGTCACACGGTAGTACTTCTCCGCCTTTTCCAGCAGCTGATCGTCCGCCGCCTTGTCCTCCGGGCGGCCGGAGATCTGTCGCATCGCGGCCCGGGCGGCGCGCTCGAGCAGTTCGAGCTTGTAGTTCCGGTCGAGCAGGGCCTTGATCCCCGTGCGAACGACCGTGCGGCCGAGACGTTCGTCGTAGACCTCCATCTCGCGTTTCGGGTCGCCCTGGTACTGGTACAGCATGCCCAGCGCAAGATAGTTGGTGAACTCGTTCGGATTGGCCTCGATGGACTGGCGCAGCGCCGCTTCCGCCTTGACGAAGTACTCCTCCTTGATCGGCCGCGTCGATGGGGCGGGCCGGCTGACCGCCCCGGGCTGCGTCGCCGCCCGCTCGAAATCCAGCCGCGTCTGCTGGATCCAGTAGTCCCCGATCGCGATATGGTTGTCCACGTTGTCCGGCGCCAGGGCCACCGCCTGCTGCAGGTGGTCGAACGACTCCGCCAGCCTGCCGCGGCGCAGCAGGAACACCCCGTAGTAGCGGTGGGCGTCCGCCGCCTTGCGTTTGTCCGTCGCCGGAGCCGTCTCCGGGCCGCGCGCCGGGCGGTTCGGGCCGCTGGTCGCAAGCCGCGTCGCGGCGTCGAGCGTTACCCTGTAGATGCCCTCGGCCTTCTCGAAGTCCTTCGCCGCGTCCTCGCGGTTCTTCCGGGCATCGTTCCGCTTCTGCTCCGCATCGCCTTGCCGGCCCTGGCCTTCGAGTACCGGGACCTCCGCTTCGGCAACCCTGGCGTTTCGCTCGCACCGTTCGCCGGCCTCCCAGTAGTACCGGGCCACGCCCTCCGCGTACTCCGGGTTCTCGGGCATCAGCTTGTGTGCCGCTTCCAGGTCCTTCAGGCCCTCTTCGGCGTAGCTCTCCTTCACGTTGCGAAGGCCCAGCTTGGCCAGTCCGCGTGCGTTGAGCCCCACGCTGTTGGCCGGGTTGATCTCCAGCAGCGTCTCCGCCGTCTTCAGAACCTCTTCCCACGCCGCGACGTTCCGCGGCTGCAGCTTGCCGAGTTCAAGTCTCAGCTCCATGATCTTCTGGTGGGCGCCCTCGAGCTTCGGATTCGCCGAGATCGCCTGCAGCCACAAACGCTGCGCCATCTGCAGATCGCCCGATTCCAGCGCCTCCTGGCCGCCGACAATCAGGTATTGCGGGTCGTTCGAGACCCGCCACGCACGCGCGTACGACCGCGCGGCGGTCGAATGCTCGCCCGCGGCGCTCGCCTGCTGCGCCTGCTTCACGTAGTATTGCGGGTCCTTCACTTGAAGGGCGGCCACCATCAGGCCGGCCGCCAGCAGCATCACGACCATCCCCGCAATTGTCAGTCCGACGACCAGCTTCTTGTTCAGTTGCTTCGCCATAGCTCAATACTCTGTCACCCTGTCGCCTGCGGCCGCCGGCCCGGTCACGATCCGGCCGGTGCCGGCTTCTCGTGCAGGGCCTTCCAGTCGGGCCAGTGCGTGTCCACCAGGATTGGCACCAGCTTCTTCAACAGCCGTTTCGCCGCCTCGATCGCCTGTTCGCGACTCGGCGCCGCCCCCGTGCGGCTCCAGAAACGGACCTCCACCTTTGAGAAATACGAATAGGACTCCCACGGTCGGCCCACCATGGTGCGGACTTCGTTGCGGTCCGCGGCGAATCCGCCGTTGACGCCGAACAGATACGTGACGAACGTACGCTCGGTACCCGTCCGCTTCGTCTTTTCCAGTTCCAGTGTCCGCATGGGGATCTCCCGACCCAGCTCCGGGACGAGAAACTGGTCGTCATGCGAACCCTTGATCTGGAAACCCGCCCCCGAATAGCACGCGTCCGGAACGTGCGGCACCGGATCCGGCTGCCCCGTGTAGAACGTGATGAACAGGCTTACCTGGCTCGTCGGATCATCGCTGTCCGTTCGACTGTCGTCGGCCAGCGACCACTGGATGTACTGGTCCGTGCCCAGCGAATCGAGCACCTCCGGGTTGATCGTCGTGGCCCCGAGGAAGCGATAGGGGGGATCCAGGCGCGCCTTGTCCAACAGGCCCAGCGGAACCCGCAGGGGGGCCGGCAGTTTGCGCAGCTTCATCTTCCATGTGAGGCCGTAGAAAGCCGCCGTCAGCACCCCGAGTGCCAGAACGCAGGCGACAAACCCCGGCTGCCGCAGCGAACCTGTAATGGCGGCCGGAAAGCCGGCCCTCGGCCGTGATGTCAGCGTCGTCGAGGACATACCGATCTCCCTGCCGGGACTACCCCATAAGCGTGTCTACGAGAGCACGTCATGCCTAGATCGGCAGAGATGCGGCATCGTAGCGTATAAATATCGAGCGGTCAACGCCTTGGCGATTCTATTGTCAGTCCTGCTGTGAACGCCCCAATCGGCCGGGCCGCCAGCGCCGCGGGACGTTTCAGTTCAGCCACCCCGAAACCTGTCCGATAAACCCTTTAGCCCTGCGGCCGGTCGGACGCCACGGCAACAGGCACGGGTTTCGTCGGCGGACATCGCATGAACGGTCCATCCAACAATCCCGTTTCCGGCCCCCCCGCCCCCACGCGAGTCGCCATCGTCGGCGCCGGAGGACACGGGCGCGTCGTGCTCGACATCCTCGTCCGCGCCGGCTGCTGTGAGGTGGTGGGATTCCTGGACTCGAACACCGCCCTGCACGGACGGCGGATGGACGGCGTGCCGGTGCTTGGCGACATCGGAATGCTCCCGCAACTCCGCCGTGACGGCAGGGTGGACGGGGCGATCATCGCCATCGGCGACAACGGCGTCCGCCGATCGTTCGCCGATCAGGTCGATCTGATGGGCGTTCCTCTCGTCAACGCCATCCATCCCTCGGCCAACCTCGCTCACAACGTGACGCTCGGCCGCAACGTCGTCATCGCCGCGGGCGCTCTGGTCTGCGCCCACTGCCAGATCGGCGACTCGGTGATCCTCAACACGGGCTGCATCGTGGATCACGAGACGATGATCGGCACGGCGGCGCATGTCTGCCCCGGCGCGAGGCTCGCCGGGCGGGTTGCCGTCGAGTCGGGGGCGTTCATCGGCATTGGCGCGACCGTCATCCAGAACATCCGGATCGGGACCGAGTCCGTCGTCGGGGCCGGCGCCGTCGTCATCCGGGACGTGCCGGCGCTGAGCACGGTCGTCGGCGTACCGGCCCGACTCGTCAAGGAACCCACCCGCGCCGACGAATGGGCCGACTGGCTCCTGCCCGACTTCCTCCGAACCCGCGCCCCCGGCGTCCGCACCCCGCCGCGCGTAACCATCTGACTTGCCGACGCGATGGAGAGACGACGCGAGCCGCGCTTCTGCGATCGGAGATCGTGTTGATTCACACCGTCGGATCCACGACCGCGAACGCATCTCCCCGGAAACGGGCCGTAACGGGCGTGCCACGGCCCGCGGACTCGTGGGCGTGGTTCGCCTCCACCACCCGCGCTGCCGCGTGCAGGATCGCCACCGACGTCAGAGCGGACTCGGCGTCCGGGTACGTGCCGACCAGCGATGCGCGGTCGGCCAGGCCCAACGCCACGCGGGACGCCGCGTCCAGCCCCGCCACCAGCGAATCCTTCCCATAGCCCACACAGGCGCGGTCGCCGGACCGGCCCGCCCGGGGAATCTCGGCCTGGAAGTGCGGGTTGTGCGTCCGCGTCCCCGCGCCGGCGATACAGGACCGCATCCCCCGGTCCTGCTGATCGACGACGACGCGGCCCTTCGTGCCGACGATCTCGCACTCCTGGTTGACGGGGCCCTCGAAGTCGGCCGGGTTGACCCAGGCATTGACGTAGTGCACGTTCATCCCGTTGTCGTACTGCACGTTCACCTGCATGGCGTCGAACGTGTCGATGCCGTCCGGGTGCGCCTCGTCACGCCAGTTCGCCAGCAGCTTCTTCTGGCCGACGGCGTGAAGCGAGACCGGGCGAACCCCGAGGTAGTGCGCGAACAGGTCGGTCCAGTGGACGCCGACATAGCTGAACGGGTTGCTGTCGGCGGCCCATTTGAAGATCTCGGTGGAGACCGCCAGCGGCTCCTCGAGGACCGCGCGGGCGTAGAGCAGGTCCCCCAGCCGCGGCACAACGTCCACGAACATGCTCCGCAGAAACGAGTCGTAACGCTTGTGCATGTCCACGGCGACGATCGTCCCGGCCGCCCGGCTCCGTTCGACGATGTCGCGGGCCTCCTCGATCCGCAGCGCCAGCGGTTTCTCCGCGACGACGTGTACTCCGCGTTCGATGGCGGCAAGGATCGGCGCCGTGTGCAGATGGTCCGGCGTGGCGACGAAAAGGATGTCCGGCCTCCGATCGTCGAGGATCGCGTCCCACGGCTCAGGGCCGTGATACGCCGTCGGCTTGCCGCCCGGCACCCAGGCGCCGTACGTCGCCGCCAGCGACTCCGCGCTGGACCGCGTCCGCGTGCCGACGGCGACGACGCGGTATTCGACAGCCGCCAGCTCGCGCGCATGGTGGTCCAGCCCGGCGGTGCCCAGGTACGGCGCGATCCCCCAACGCCCGATGTCGGCCAGGCACCGCAGGACGACATCGCGTCCGAACATCCCCCCGCCGACGAGGGCCAGTCTCAACGTGCGTTTCATGCCGGGAAAGCGTACCCGATACGGAGGCGACCCGCACGCGAGGATTGTCGGAAGTGCAAAGGCAGAGAAGCCCATATCCCATCTTCCGGGCTTTCGTAGGGCCAGTGATTACCCCCACAAATGCCTGCCCGCTTGCCCCCGGCGCGAATGTGAGACTGTAGCATCATTACAGAGTGATCCCGTGGTATTCCGGCCGGCTTTCGCGTATTCCGCGTGTTTCGCGGTTCGATTCTGTTTGGGGACCGCGAAATACGCGAACCACGCGAAAAGCGGCTCGATATCCGCCGATCGCGACGGCGAGAACTCTGTAATGTTGCTACACTCTCGAATGTCGTGTATATTAGAGACGAACAGGTTCCGCCCCCTTTCTTCATGTTCGGGGGGCAATCATGGAAATGCCCGATCGTGCGGAACGGGCGCATCGGCATTTCGGCTGACGTTTCGGTCAACCCCCCTCTTCGTCAGGCCGGCCTGTGGCTCGTACCTCTGCCGGCAGGAGGATGGGTCAGGTAAGCACCACATTCACAGGAGGCAGATCATGTCGTTCACCCCAAGTCCATCGTCGTTGTCCCACCGCCGCCGTACGGGTTCGCAACGGCGTGCGGGCATTCGTCCGACGGTATCCGCCAGGACGCTGGCCCCGCTCGTGGGCCTCGCCGTCGGGCTGGCCGTCTTGCCGTTCCAGGTCCGGGCGGACGGGTGGGAACCCCGCGTCGAGATCTCCAGCGGCACCTCTGGCTGGTGGTACCCCCAGGTGGCGGTCCAGGGCAACTACGTCCACGTCGTGTGGCGCGACGCCGCCGGCCTCACCGTCCAGTACCGCCGGAGCACCGACGGCGGCACCACCTGGGACCCGATCCAGACGCTTCACAGTACGGGCGGCACACCCTTTCCGCGCATCGCCGTCTCGGGGCCGTACGTCCACGTCGTCTGGGGAGCCGAGGCCAGCGCGGTCACCTACTGCCGCAGCACCGACTACGGCGCGACATTCAGCGCAAAGAACACGATCGGCACCGGCTACCTGCCCGACGTGGCCGTCGAGGGCCAGTACGTCTACGTGGCCTGGGGCAACGCCGGCGACGTCTACTTCCGCCGGAACACCAGCAACGGCATGCTGATTGCCTGGGACTTCATCACGCAGCGGTTCACGACGGACGGCCTGAACAGTGACATCCGCGTCGCCGCCTCGTCGCAGCGGGCCTACGTCGCCTGGATCAAGTCGGGATCGCCGAACAACTCGGTTCTCTTCCGACGGAGCAACGCCGACTGGGCCGCCACCTGGACCGACCCGGCCCTCACCCTGTGGACAACCGGCACGGCTTCGATCTCGATCACCGCGTACGGCACAAACGTCTTCGTCGACAAGAGCGCCGCCGCCCCGCAGGGCCCCGTGCAGCGCAAGAGCACCGACTCCGGCGCCACGTTCGCCGCCGCCGTCTCGATCGGGGCCGGCACCGACAAGCAGCCCGAAGTGCATGCGAGCAGCGCCTACACCGGCAACGGCGCCAACGTCTACTTCCGCAGCGCGAGCCTTTACGTCTCCACCGGCACGGCCGCGGAAACGCTGATCGGCGCGACCATCGCCCCGACCGGCGCCGACATCGGCGCGAACGATGACGGCAACATGCACGTCGCCTGCGGGGCCCGCGATGCGGCGGACCTCAAGGACAAGATCTACTACCACCGCTACGTCCGCACGCGGACGTTCAACCCGTGGCAGCCGCCCCGGCCATCACCGGCGTGTGGAAGAGCGACGCCCAGTGGGGCGATTTCGACGGCGACGGCGACCTCGACCTCGCGATTGCCGGCATCAGCAACGCCGGGGCCATCGTGACCGAGACCTACGAGAACCAGGCCGGCACGCTCGTGATCCGCCAGAGCCTCGAAGGCGCCTGCAGCGAGAGCAGCGGGCACCTTGCCTGGGGCGACTACGACGGCGACGGCGACCTGGACCTGGTCGTCGCCGGAACGGGCGTGGCGGGCGCGATCGCCCGCGCGTACAAGAACGACGGCGCCGGCCATCTGGCCCCGGACCCCGCCCAGGTGCTTACGGGAGTCGGCTACGCCTCGGTCGCCTGGGGCGACTACGACGGCGACGGCGATCTCGATCTCCTGATCCAGGGGCACGACGGCACGGTCGCCAGGACGATCCTTTACAGGAACCACCCGCAAGGCACGCTCTCGCCCGATCCGTCGCACACGCTCACCGGGCTCTACGCCGGTTCGGCCGATTGGGGCGATTGGGACGGCGACGGCGACCTCGATCTCGTCGTAACCGGCCACGACGGCACGAATCGCCGCACGATCTTCTACAAGAACCACCCGCTCGGGACTCTGACGAACGACGGGAACCACGGCCTGCCGGGCCTGGTCTTCTCGGATACGGCCTGGGGCGACTGCGACAACGACGGCGACCTCGACCTGGCGATCACCGGCGAGGACGGCACGAACCGTTACGCCTGCGTCTATGCGAACGACGGGGCCGGCGTTTTCACGCGGGTCGGGGCGAACCTGGCGGTTCTCTATCGAAGCTCGTGCGGCTGGGGCGACTACGACAACGACGGCGATCTGGACGTCGGCTTCATCGGGAGCGTCGGCTCGGGCGGGCACCAGACCCTGGTCTTCCAGAACACAGGGGCCGGTTTCTCGCAGGCATTTTCCTTCTACGGCATCTACGAGGGGTCGGTGAGCTGGGCCGACGTGGACGGCGACGGCGACCTCGACTTCTTCGTCACCGGATACGACTGGTACACGGCGTACGCCTCGCTCTACCGGAACATCGGCGGCCTGCCGAACCATGGCCCGGCCGCGCCGGCCTCGCTGCAATACACGCCGGACTGGGCCCGCGGCGGGCTCGCGCTCCGGTGGGGCGGCCCCGCCGACGACAAGACCGCCACGCCGGGCCTGTATTACTGCGTACGGATCGGCGTGACGTCCGGCGGGAACGAGGTCCTTTCGGGCACGTACGGCACGCCGCTCATGGGCAACGTCGGGCAGGGCACCAGCGCCTTCGTCAAGGCGCCGCACGGCAGGTACTTCTGGAGCGTCCGCGCAATCGACTCCGTCCTTGCCGCCTCGGCCTGGTCGGCCGAAGGGACGTGCAGCCATTACCCCGGCGACACCGACAACGACGGCGACGTCGACCTGACGGACTTCGCGGCGTTCCAGTCGTGTTTCAACGGCCCGAACCAGACACTGCCGGCCCCGGGTTGCAACATCGTCGACTTCGACGCGGACAACGACTGCGACCTGAGCGATTTCGCCACGTTCCAGGCGTGTTTCAACGGCCCGAACCAGCCGCCGCCGGCGGGTTGTTAGCGGATCGTTGGTGCCGGGCCCTCGCGATCGTTCTCGTTCGCAGCCGTCATCTCCGCAAGCTCCGCGCCGCCGCCCGACACTTTCCGGGCCCGGCGTCCGGCGGGCGGCAAGACGAGTGTGCGCACCGAGCACGCTGCAGGATACGCCCTGTGACGAACACATCCGCCGGTACCTCCTGAAGTTGGCGGGGGCTTCGTCGGCCCGATTGCAGGCGAGTACGTACCGTCGGACGTGCCTTTCTTGCGTTCGCGGAACGTTGCGTTATTCTCCATCCACTCAGGCGCGGTCCGGGTAAAGAAGGCCGAGAAGATCGTCGAGGAGGCCATCCGATGAAGAAACGCTTGACCGTGACGCTGAAGCCGAAGCCTGCGATACGGGTCAGCCGCATCTCGATCGGCAAGAAGAAACTGGTGTATGTCATCGTCGCCTCGAAGCCGCAGCGATACCGCTGGGGGCGGTCGCGCGTCGTCTACATCGGTACAACGAAGAAGGGCGTGGACCGGATGGCCAGCAGCGCCGCGGCCCGGGCGAGGGACGTGCTGGGCCTCTACGGGGTTCGCGAGTTTCACGTTCGGATACTTACGTGCGCCCCGCGCCGGAATGTCAAAACGTGGGTGAAACTTGAGAGGGCGCTGTTGATCACGTTCCGACACAAGTACGGCGACGTTCCGGTGTGCAACACGATGGGCAAGAACAGCCGCGCGGACGACGAGTTCGAGTACTTCAACCAGCGCCGGCTGGAGAGGCTCCTGGAGCAGTTGGACCAATTGGTGTGAAGGCCGAGTGGGGGATCTTCCGGTCGCTGGACTACTCGATAGAAACCACTCGTGGCGTGTAGGCGTTCGGTCAACCAGGCAGGAAAGGATGAAACGGGGCGGGTTCGCGTGGAACCCGCCCCGTCGGGATTGTCTGAGTCGCCGCCGCGGATGCCCCGCGACGTTCCCGCGGCTATCGGATGTACTTCGCCGCGGCCTTCTTCAGGGCCGCCGCCTTGTCCGTCCGCTCCCACGTGAAGCCCGGGCCCGTGCGGCCGAAATGACCGTGTCGCGCCGTCTCCTTGTAGATCGGGCGCCTCAGCTTCAGTTCGCTGATGATGCCCTTCGGCGTCAGCGGGAAGTGGTCACGGATGATTCTCGCGAGGACGATCTCGTCGAGCCGCCCGGTACCCTCGGTGTCAATCAGCACGCTCACCGGCTCGGCCACGCCGATCGCGTAGGCGAGCTGCACCTCGCACGCCTTCGCGAGGCCCGCGGCCACGACGTTCTTCGCGATGTACCGCGCCATGTAGCTCGCCGAGCGGTCTACCTTGCTCGGGTCCTTGCCGCTGAACGCCCCCCCGCCGTGACAGCCGCGACCGCCGTACGTGTCCACGATGATCTTGCGCCCCGTCAGGCCCGAGTCGCCGTGCGGCCCGCCGACGACGAACCGCCCCGTCGGGTTGATGTGGAACCGGATGCGGTTGTTCCACAGCGTCGGGCACTCGGCCATCGCCACCGGCCGGATCACCTTCTCGATCAGCACCCGCCGGGCCTTCTCGGACATGTTGTTGCTGCGCGGGTCGATGACGTCCTCGGTGTGCTGCGTCGAGAGGACGATCGTGTCGAGCCGCGCCGGCCTGCCGTCGTGGTACTCGACGGTGACCTGGCTCTTGCCGTCCGGGCGGATCCACTTGATCTCGCCGCTCTCGCGGGCCTCGGCGAGCCGTTCGACAAGACGGTGCGCGAGTTGGATCGGCAGCGGCATCTTCGCCCGCGTCTCGTCGCAGGCGAAGCCGAACATCAGGCCCTGGTCGCCCGCCCCCTGCTCCTTGTGCAGGCCCTTGCCGGCCGTCACGCCCTGGCTGATGTCCTCCGACTGCCCGTGCAGCGCGCGGACGACGGCGCAGCTCCGGTAGTCGAAACCGATCGCCGGGTCGGTGTAGCCGATCTCGCGGACGGTCTCGCGCGCCGTCTCATCGACGCGGGCGAGGGCCCTTTCCGCGGCCGGGTTGTGAACGGTCACCTCGCCCGCCAGGACGATCAGGCCGGTCGTCACGAGCGTCTCGCACGCGACGCGGGCGTCCGGGTCGGGACCGATCAGGCTGTCGAGAATGGCATCGGAGATCTGGTCGGCCACTTTGTCGGGGTGGCCCATGCTCACGGACTCCGATGTAAACAGGTGCTTTCGGGGTTTGTTGCTGAGTGCCAACCTGCATCTCCTTGGTATCACAAGCCTCAAGCCGCCCGCCCCGGCGAACGGGGCGGACGCGAATCACACATGATAGGCCATCCCCGCCGCGGGGGCAAGCGGTCGAAGGCGGTCGGGTGCATGGCCGTATGGGCGAAAGCGGGCAGGAACCGTTGCCGGAGTCGCAACACGGGGCGTCCAGGGGGAGTCGAGCAGACCGCCGGACCGACCTGCTTCGGCGCCGAGAGCCGGCCGACGGCGGCGCCGGGTCACCGCTGCGGTCGCGTCGCCGCCGGGTGTGTGGCGGCACGCGGGCGGCCGGCGGGCGACTCGAACAGTTCCTGCCACCATTCACTGAAGGCCGCGCGGACCGACTCGTACAACTCCGGATCCGCCACCGACAGCACGGCCATCGGCCGACAGCCGAGGCGCACCGCGAGCCGCACCGGATCATCCGTGCCGCGCCGCACCTCGATGACCGCCTCCTCGCCCGGGCGGCGCCGCCCGATGAGCCCCGAAAACGACTGGCCCGTCGGATCCTCCGGGATCGGCTGACCGTCGCAGCGCGTGATCAGGTCGCCGACCCGCAGTCCCACGCGGTCCGCCGCCGTGTCCCGGAACACCTCCAGCACCTCGATCCACGAGACCCCCTGCGGCACCCGCGGATCGGTCGTGTGCAGCCGTGGCCTCTGCCGGATGCCCAGGAATCCGCCCGGGCCCGGCGCGTGGCGGTTCGAAAAGATGGTCTCGGCCAGCTCGCGGATCCGCAGCCGGACCTCGTGGTTGCGCGTCTCGCGGTAGGCCCGGCGAAGCGCCGGAACGCTGTCCCACCCCGCGTCGATCAACCGGAAGCCCGCCTCCCGGCGGATCTGCCAGCGGGCATCGCCCAGTTCCGCCGCCGCCCGGTCGATCTCGGCGGCCGTCGGCCTCGTTGCGGCGACGGCGGCCGCGGCACGCGACGACGGCCGTCCCGCGTCCTCGCCCCGTGCGGGCCACGACAGGCACACGCATGTCGCAACGACGGCCATCGCCGTCGTCAGCCGGCGACTCCGCCGCGAGCACGGGTGCCCCGCCGCTTCAGCGGTGGGGGCGCGGATTGCCCCTGCCATTGTTGCCCGGTCAGACAAAGCGGTCAGCCGTTTCAGCGAAGCAACAGGTGGGCGAACCTTTGCGTCCGCAAGTACGCGGCCCCGGAGAACCGCCCACCCTGCACCCTCCATACACGCCGCGGCTCCGCCCGTGTTGCGGCAGGTCTCGAAGACCCGACCTGCCCGGCCAGGCTGGCATGGCGGCCTACGGAACGGCAACGACCTGGTCTCCATGCTTCCGGATCCACTCCGCCTTCCGGCGGATCATCCGCAGGAAGCGGTAGCCCTCCATCCGCCCGAACGACCCCGTCGCCGCGATCGGAAACACCGCCTCGGCGATCAGCGCCTCGATCATCAGGTACGGCAGCACCCGCACCTCTTCCGGGCGCAGCGCGAACGCCTCATCATATCCCAGCAGGAACCGTTGCAGCCGCATCTCGTCCGCCGCCGGCGGCCAGTCCAGCGGGTCCTTGCCGCCGCCGATGATGGAGAACTGCAGCGCCCCGTTCGCCACGTCCGTTGCCCGCGGCAGCCACCGCAGCGAATCGTAGTCGATCACGCCCGACACGCGCCCGTTGACAAACAGCATGTTGCCCGGGTGCCAGTCGGCGTGAACGATCTGCCGCGGCCACAGCCGGAAGTCCTCCGCCTCGACCGCCTCGCATGCCTGGTCGTACAGGTCGCCGAGGTGCGTCACGGTGACCAGCAGCTCGGTCTCCTGCCCCGCCACGCTGTCGTGCATCGAGATGGCCGACGGGATCCCGCTCAGGGCCGTCCGCACGGACCGGTTGTCGTGGTAGCCGACGTGCGACGGCTCCCACTCGGCCCGGTAGTTCTCCAGCACCCTGTGAAACAGCCCGAGCACGCGGCCGGCGTCGTACGCACCCTCCGGCGAGCAGTCGAACGTGCTCCCGGGCAGATACTCGAACAGCTCGTAGACGGCCCCGTCGCGCGACAGCATCGTGTCGCCCTCGTCGCGCGTGGGCTGAAGCCGCGGCAGCGGAAACTCGCGGTCGGCGAGGTACCGCTGCACCGCGTGGGCGAACGCCACCTTCAGCACGTCGTCCCGCCCCGGCGCGCGGCGTTTCAGCAGATAGCGGCCGCGGTCCGTCGTGATGATCAGCTTGGGGCTCTTGCGCGAGCCCTTCAGGAGCGGGTCGATCCGTTCGATCGCGCCGACGTCGTAGTGGCTGAGGACCGCCACCAGTTCCTCTTTGCTGAACTCGGCTCGGGGGCGCGTCGTCACGGAAATCACCCGGCGGGCAGGCCCGCACTGAATACCTGCGATGCTCCCGTGATCCTACCGCCCGGCGCCGCATCCTGCAACGCCGTAGGGTGGGCGGTTCTCCGGGACCGCGTACTCGCGGTCGCGGAGGTTCGCCCACCTGCTGGCTGCACGGATATCCGCCGGATTCCCCGGCGACGGAAGTCTGGTAAGATGCTCAGCCATGCCCGACGCCCTCTACCTCATCGACGGCCACGCGCAGATCTACCGCTGCTACTACGCCCCGTTCCGCGAGCTGAGTTCGCCGACGGGCGAGCCGACGAAGGCGACGTACGTCTTCTCGCAGATGCTCCTCTCGCTCGTCCGCGACCGCCGGCCCACGCATCTGGCGATGGTGATGGACGTGGGCGGCGTCCCGACGTTCCGCGACGAGATGTACACCGAGTATAGGGCCCACCGCGAGAGCCCGCCAAGGGACCCCATCCGCCTACCGAGAAGAGGGATCGGTTGGTTGCGTCGCCGGCTGATCAGCCGGCCGTGTCGCCGGTCGACTGCTGGGCAACTCGACGAGCTTCTCCCACGCCCCCGGACGTTCCGGCGGCGAGTGCCCGGGCGCGGGCGCAGCGGGTTTGCCGGGCTTCGTGTATAGGCGCCCGCCCGTGACGATATCCTGCACACGGTAGCCAGCGGGGATCTCGAATAGGTCGTCCGCCAGTGCAACATTCACGTGGACCGATTCAACCGTAGTGCGCTCCACGTGGTAGCTTGGTATTCCATAGGCGCTTCGGTGCAGCTCCGACCGGAAAGGAACGAACACACCGTCGACCTGCTTGAATTCAGACGCCGTAAGATCCTCCAAAGGCTCCTCGTCAGAGCCGTAGACCGTCCATCGCGTCAGCCGATATCCAAACTCAGGGCGCACGGCAAAGCAGAGTACCTTGCGCCCGTCTTTGGCATCGCGTCCGACCACCTCTATGTCCGGTCCCGAACCTCGCCCGTGCGAGGCCACATCCAAGAGGAGCGTGCCGTCGTCAAAAACGGGCGCCGGGATGATACCCAGGGCAAGACGCTCCCCTCTCGCGTCAAAGCGGGGCTGCGGAAGCACTACCGCGCGCTGCGTCTCCGACTTGAGATCCGTACTCCGGTCCGGTGCCAAGATGTGCGATGCGGAACGCGTCAAGTTGCCCATGCACCAAGGCGGCAAGCCGTTGTCGGACGCGAGGCGTTCCAGGTCCCGCAAGTCCCTGTCATCACGCCGGGCCCGCCCCTTGGCGAAATCGATGGACTTCGTTCTCGCGACCTTTACGCTCTTGTTCAGTCGCCAAGCCCGCACGGCTGCGTCAACCGAGGCGAGTCTTTCCGCTTGCTCTCGTTGGATGCGCTCCGATGCGTCCGGGCCGGCACCCGCGGCCGCGAGCGTCTGCAGCCGATTCTGTTCCTCCGCCCAGTGAGTCAGGTACTCGCGGCTCTTCTCTTGCTCACCTGGACGTTCCTTGCGAGTCGCGACGACCGTCTGTTTCACCACAATCGTATGAATTGCGTCTGCGTTGCGGGCATTGGCCGCAGCGAGGGTCTTCAGGGTCGGCTCTTCCACGGGACCGTTGGACGCTGGAGCAACCGGCTGAACGAAGGCCACCAGCAACAGGAACCAAAACACACGTATCCACATCCTGTTGTTTGCATGACGACGCGTCATCATTGACCCTCCGCCGCACAGGGCGACATCTTGCACGTGCTGCGGCAGCCCACGGGCGGGACCCGTCAGCCCCCACCAGGTGTGCATGTGCAGTAGCGCGGGACGCTGTTCTCGAAGGTCTCGTACACGGTCAGGACGCAGTCTATCCATCCGGTCCCACAGGTGTGCCCGGCTATCGAGATCTGGTCGCAAACGCCATCGCATTCATAATGGAGATAGACGAGAACCTCCTCAAAACCACTTGCAGTACAACCCGACTCCGGTCCGGACGGACACTTGCCCTGCGCACTGCGACACCCCCAAGACATGCCCCACGTGTATCCCTCGCACACGCGGTTCGGCCCATACGGTTGCTCACAGCAGCCGCGCCCTAGCCCAACCTTCGCACGCGGCCGGCGTCAAAGCGGCTGGCGATAGCGCCAGG
>CAZUAI010000037.1:0-50847 GCA_964617875.1 uncultured Planctomycetales bacterium
ACTAAACCACTTGGGACGGCAGTGCCATTCGTTCCTGACCCCCTCCCTGCGTGCAAGAGCGGCCATGCCCCCGTGCGGTTGCCTGCCGTCGGCCGGCCGGATACGCTGACGCATCATGCCGCTGGTTCGCGTCCGCGATTCGATGGGGCACGAGCGGGTCTGCCCGCTGGACACGGACATCGTCACCTTCGGACGATCGCCCGGGTGCGGGCTGTTGCTCGGCGGGCGGGGCGTCTCGCGGCTCCACGGGCGGTTTATCCGGGACGGGGAAGGGCAGTGGTGGGTCGAGGACCTGGGCGCCAAGAACGGCATCCTCGTCGGCGGGCGATACGTGACTCGACACCGGCTGGCCGACGGCGATGCCGTCGCCGTCGGGGAGTTGACGCTCGTCTTCTCGCTTCTGGGCTTCGCGGACGGGGCCTCGCTGTACACCTCGGTGACGATCTCCGACCGGGCCCCGGGGCCCGGCTCGACCATCGAACGATCACCCACCACGATCAGCACCATGGACACGCGGCGGCTCACGGCCCTGTACGACATCAGCAAGCGGCTGATGGGCCGCCGGGACGTCGTCGGGCTGGCGGACGTTGCGGCGTCGGCGCTGATGACGGAACTCGATGCCGAGGTCGTCGTCCTGGGCCTGACGGTGGATCCGGAGCGGGAGCCGGATCGTGTGCTCGTTCGTACGGTCGGGGCCCGGGCGGCGGGTGTCACGCTGAGCCGCTCGGTCCTCAAGCGGACGATTGAGGCGCGGCGTGCGCTGCTCGTCGCCGATGTGGCCTCGGACGAAAGGTTCATCACGGCCGAGAGCATCGCGGCCGGGGGGATCTGCGCGGCGATGTGCGTTCCGATGATGCGGGGGGAGGACGTCACCGGCTTCATTTACGTTGACAACCGGCGGCAACGACGTTCTTACGAAGATCGCGACCTCGAGTTCGCCGCGGCCATCGGGGCGATGGTCGGTACGGCGATCGAGAACGCGCGTCTTGGCGAGGCCGAGATGGCCAGGCACAGGATGGAGGCCGAACTCGAGCGTGCGCGGCGGGTGCAACAGGCGATCCTGCCGTCGAACTGGCCCGCCCTCGAGGGGTGGGACATCAACGGCGACCATCGCACCTGCCGCGAGGTCGGCGGCGACTATTTCGACGCGGTCATCGCGGCGGACGGGCGGCTGTGGCTGCTCATCGCGGACGTCTGCGGCAAGGGAGTCGGCGCGGCGATGGTTGCCAGCAGCGTTCACGCGTTGGCCCACGTCCTCGTCGATCAGTGCGCGACGCCCGGCCGGTTGCTCGAGCGGCTGAACAAGTACCTGGTCGTTCACGAGGTCGGTTCATCGTTCGTCACGTGCCTGGCGGTCGCGCTCGACCCGGCGACGGGCGAGGCGGTCATGGCCTCCGCCGGCCACCCGCACCCGCTCTACGTCAACGCGGACCAGGCGCCGGCCCGCATCCCGATCGAGGGCGGTTTCATGCTCGGGGTGTTTCCCGATGCGGCCTTCGCGGACCACCACTGGTCATTCCCGGGCCGGCCGGGCACGCTCCTGCTCTTCACCGACGGCATTCCCGAAGCCCTGAACGAGCAGGACCAGCAATTCACCGAAGAACGGCTCCTGAGCGTGCTGGCGACCGAGCGTTCCGACACGGCCGAAGAACTGGTGACCGCGGTCCGGCGCGAGGTCGAGGCGTTCCGCGGCGACCACGAGCAGTCCGACGACCTCACGATCCTGGCCTGCCGGCGCGTTCCGCCGTCGCCGGCGCCGTGACGCGGCCGGCGTTGCCCTCGTCCACGAAGTCCATGCCGGGCTGGATGTCACCGGACCGCGCTTCCCCCGCCGCCACGCCTGCCGACGGGCCGTCCGGCGGGCGGCTCGACACGCTCACGGCCCCGAACAGATCGACGGCCGATTCGGGCCATTGTAGCAGGCCGAGAAGATGTTGTAGTCCATCAGATCGACGTCGCCGTCCTGGTCGAAGTCGGCGGCGTCGCACGCGGACGGGAGCGACGGCGGCACGTTGGGTCCGTTGAAACACATCTGGAAGAGGCTGAAGTCGCCGAGGTCCACGTCGCCGTCCCCGTCGAAGTCGGGCCGGAAGTGCGGCGTACAGCCGCGGGCGTTCGGCGGAATGCCCGGGAAGGTGTTCGGGCAGACATCGCAGGCATTGCCCACGCCGTCACGGTCGTCGTCGGCCTGATCGGCATTGGCGACCAGCGGGCAGTTGTCGATGGCGTCGGCGAGGCCGTCGTTGTCGTCGTCGTTGTCGCAGGCGTTGCCCAGACCGTCGCCGTCGGTATCGATCTGGTCGGTGTTCGGCGTGGCGGCGCAGTTGTCCAGCGTGTCGATCACGCCGTCGCCGTCGCTGTCCACGGGCGGGAAGATCGGCATCATCGCCAGGACCCAGTAGCGATATTCGGTCCATGCGGATTCGGCGGAGGCGTTTTCGATCCGCAGCGCGACCTGGCTCTTGCCCTGCGTGAGCGCGGCCGGGACCATGAACTCGGAGTCGGCAAAGCGGGCGTTGCTGCCCGCGTCGTACCATGTTCCGGCGAGCACGCCGTCCACGTACACCCTGGCCTGCTGGCGCGCCACGCTGTAGTCGAGCCTCCGGCGGAGCAGGAGGCCCGCGTTGTCGGGGCCGCCGGTGGCCACGATGAACTGGCTCCGGCCGCCGATCCCGACGCGCCGGCCGTCGTCCGTGACGGTGATGTTCTCAAAGTCGCCCTCGTAGGTCGAGGACGTCGAGCCGGACCACGTGCCGCCGATGATGGCGTAGCCGTGCGCGGCTTCCGAGGCGGCGTTGGCGACATCGAATTCGTCGACCGCGGCGGCCAGCGGCTGCGGCAGCTTGTAGAGGAAGGCGACGCTCTCGATGTCGGCGAGGTCGTCATTCCACCCGCCGTGCTCGATGCCGGCGAGGATGGACGTCGTAAAGGGGATCGTATCGCTGAGGAAGAACCGGTAGCAGGAATCGGCGCTGGTGGGCGAGTCGCTGTTCAGGGGCCTGCCGTGGACCGGGCGGGTGAAGGGGCCCTGGTTGAAGTACCATCCGCCGTTGTAGAAGTCCTCGGTGCCCGTGCCGTACAGCGCGGGCGTGCCGCTGCCGTCAACGTAGATGCGCTCGTCACCCTCGAGGTACCAGCGGCTGGTGCTCTTGCCGCGAATGGTCTGCGTGATGCCGACGAGGTGCCCGGCGCCGGACTCGCTGACGAACACGTAGTCGGTGTTGACCGGCGTCTGTGCCGCTCGCCGATAGCGGGCGCAGAACCGGCCGATGCCGGGCGGCATCGCCGCGGCCGGGGTGTAGCGGACGGTGTAACCGATGTTCGGCACGGCGGTCGTGATTGTGTTGACGAGCCGCACGGTCGCCCTCTTCGCGAAGGGCATGGGGAGGTAGCAATAGAGCCGCGTTCCGATCATCCCGAGCGGCACGGCCTGGACGGTCGCCGGTCCGAGGCCGCATCCGAAGAACGGGCCGAGGGGGGCGTCGACGTCGGGGCTCGAGGCGCTGTCCCAGGTGCACTGCAGGCGGACGGCCGAGAGGATCGACGGGTTGATGTTCGGGACGTTGAACTCGAGTTGCTGGATGGTGCCCGCCGAGGCGACGTCCGCGAGCGTGGCCGAAGCCGATCCTGCCAGGGTGATGGTGCCGGAGAGCACGGTATTTCCGTGGTCCGGCTTGGGGTCGGTGCCGGCATTGTTCCAGACGTTCCGGGCCGCCTGCGAGGATTCCTGGCCCGTAAACGTGGTGACGCCGTCGGCGGTGGCGAACCGCTGAAAGGTGATGTTGTAGTAGTTGAGGCTGGCGGCGTTGGTGCTGGTGATCCTGCACCCGGTGCGGAACGGCATCGGCAGGTAGCAGTAGTAGCCGCCGGAGGAGACGAGGTAATTGCCGACCAGCGGCGCGAGGAACGGCGCGCGTGTGCCGCTGAAGAACTCGGTCAGCGTCATCTGCACCAGGGGCGTGGCGGCGTTGTCGAAGTAGATGCGGAGGATGCCGGTGGTCTGGAAGTCGCTCGCGGTGAACCAGAAGCGGGAGATGCAGCCGGGCCCCTTGACGTCGAGCAGGACCTTTTCCGAGCCTTCCTGACCGAGGATGCCGGTCCAGTCGTAGTTGCGGCCGTTGGGGTCGTGGCTGGAGTACTGGTACGTTCGCACGCCGACGCGGGCCTCGGGGGCGCGTTCGAGGTATTCGAGAGCCTGCAGCCCTGTGGGCTGTGCCGGCACGGCCCGTGCCCAGACGCACAGCGCACCCAGCGCCGTTGTCAGATTCCTCCACCGCCTCCGCTGCCCCATGTCCGGTCCTCGCTTGAAAGACGCCCGCGATCCGATCTCAGTGCGCGCACCCCGGCACGGGCGTTCGGTTCGGCCCGTTGAAACACGCTTGGAATACCGCGAAATCGCTCAGGTCCACGTCGCCGTCGGCATCCACATCCGGCGCGGCGCACCCGGGCAGGGCCGGCGGCGTGTTGGGGCCGTTGAAACACATCTGGAAGAGGCTGAAGTCGCCCAGGTCCACATCGCCGTCGCCGTCGAAATCCGCCGGACCGCTGGGCATTGCCGCCGCGTTCGCACCCGCGGCGTATGTCCAGACCGGCCGGTCGTCGTGCGCGAACGCTGCGTAGTAGTACGTCAGGCCGACGACGAGTCCGGCGTGGTCATGCCTTTGTGTGTCCGAAGGGCTGCCGGGCAGTTCCACGACGAGTTCGCCGTCAGTCGGGCCGGTCGGGTAGCCGGTGGTCTTGTACCGGATCGTCGTGCCGCCGAAGTTGCCGCTGGCCGGGTTCTGCCATCGCAGCGTGTTTGTCGTGCTCGAAGGTGTCGCCCGGAACCAGGCGAGGGGCTCGGGCGGCAGCGAGGTGATCGTGAAGTCGAGCGTCGTGGTCTGGTTCGCGTTCACGGTTACGCCGTTCACCGTCTGTCCGGCGAAGTACGCCCGCGTCGCGGACGCGCTGTACGTGCCGACGGCCACGCCTGTCAGCCAATACGTGCCGTTCGGCCCGGATGTGCCCTGGTACGGCCCGGCCGCCACCACGGCGCCCGCTACGGGGCAGCCGAATGCGTCGCGGACGGTGCCGGCGATCGTGCCGGTCGGTCCGGCCGTCGGCGCAGGGGCGGTCGTGTACCACGTGTTGAAGACGCCGGTGCCGCCGGCGCCGTTGCTGTTTTCCTGCCAGGTGACGGTCAAGAGTCCGCCGCCGCAGCCGATGTCCGCGTTGATCGACTGTGTGCCGGGCAGGTTCGAGATGTTGACCCAACCGTTCCATGGCCCGCCGAAGTTGGTCGTGTAGTAGATCTCGTTCTGATTGTCGCACACGACGTGCAGGACGCCGTTGGCGTCGATGGCGATCCGCGGTCGCAGCGGGCTGGGCAGGCCGCCGGGCAGGCTGCTCGCGGCCGTCCACGCCGATCCGTTCCACTGCTGATACCAGATCGCGTCGCCGGAACTGTAGACCACGTGTACCCGGCTGTCGCTTCCGACGACCATCCCGGGCGTTGTGGGGCCGATGGCGATCGTCGAGATCTCCTGCCGCGGGTGCCAGACGCCCCCCACTCGCCGCCGTGCGTTCACATGGTAGTCGCCGGTGATGCGGTCGGCCCAGGCGGCCGTTACGTCCCCGTTCGGGGCCACCACGACGTTGACGTTGGTGGAACCGTAAACCGGCCCACCCGCCGTGTTTGAGATGTTAAGGGCTGCGCTGAAGGCTGAGCCGGTCCACTCGGCGAAGAACGTGTCGTAATTGTCGTCGGCGTAAAGCGCCTCATCCCAGACGACCACCGGTCCGACGCCGTCGCCGATCGCCATGTTCGGGCGAAGCGACTTGATCGACGTGTTGCTCGCATTGAGGATGGGTCCCCATGTCCCTTCCGCGTTTTTGCGATACCAGATTTCGAAATTGTTGGTGCCGGCCTGATCGCTGGTCCAGGCGGTGTGAACGTCGGTTCCGCTGACGACCACGACGGGTGCGTAGCATTGTGGGGAGCCGCCCTGAGAAATCTGCACGGGCAAGGCGAAAGCGCCGCCCGCGTTCGTGGTGTACCAGATCTGGAAGTTGCTGCCGCCGGTCCGTTCGCGCCAGACCACGCAGGCCTTTCCGGCGGAATCGACGGCCAACCGCGGGTCGAGGCTGTCCTGCGTCGTGGTCGCGACGGGTGCCGGGCCGGTCCAGCCGCTCGCCGGCGCCGCCGGATGCAGGCCGATCGCGGCCAGGACCAGTACGGACGTTCCCATCAGGCTCGCGCGGTTCTGCGGCACGGCTTTTCATTGTACGCCATTTGAAGCGTTTTAGCAATGGGGTTCGATAACGTGGGCGGTTCAGTTTTTTGTGCGAGAGGGGGAGGTGAACCCCTAGCCAATCCGTCGGCGGATCGGTATGATGAAACGGGATGGCCACCCTGCGGGGTCGCCCAAACGGTGTTTTGAAACGCTTCAGGAGAGCGCGCAAGGCTATATGAAGGTCAAACGGAACTCAACGCGGGTGACGCTCGCGGACGTTGCGGAGGCGGCGGGCGTTTCGATCACCACCGTGTCGGTCGTGCTCTCCGGTCGGGAGGACCATCTGAGGCAGTTTCACCCCGATACGGTCACGCGTGTGCGGGAGTGTGCGGAGCGTCTGGGCTACCGCGCGAATCTCTTTGCGTCGGGTCTGCCGGGCAAGTCGTGCCCGTTCTTCGCGCTGGTGATCCGCGACTTTGCCAAGGACGATGTGACGGCGTGGCACCACTGGGCGTTTGAGGGCGATCTGCTGGCGGGGGCGATTCACGCGGCGGCCGAGCGGGACATGTATCCGATCGTGACGGCGAATCCGCTGACGGACGCGGAGAGCCTTCACCCGATCGAGCGGGTGATTTCGGGGGGGGTTCTGGGAGCGATCGTGCGGTCGCCGAACCGGCCGCTGGAGCGCTATCTGCGGCAGCAGATGAACCGGGGCCATCGAATCGCCGTGGTCTTTCCCGATCAGCTGACGCGCTGGCCCTCGAACGCCATCACCGTCGAGAACCACGCCGTCGGCCGGATCGCCGCGGAGGCACTGGCCCGGCAGGGCCGAAAACGCTGGGGAATCGTGCATTACCGGGACCGCAAGCCCCGCGAGTCGCACCTGGCGCGGCGCGAGGCGTTTCAGCGGATCGCCCAGCGGGTGGGCGCCAGCGTGGAGATCCTGAGCCTGCCGCGCGAGATGGACGACGTGGGGCGGCGGGACCTGGCCCAACTGGCCTCCGGGCGTGTGGACGGGTTGTTCGGCGTGGATTCCGTGCTGTCCATCGACGCCCTCCAGGCGTGCCTGAAGGTGGGGCTGAAGCCGCCGGACGACATCAGCCTCGTCGGCGTCAACTGCTCGCGATGGCAGAACGGCGGCTTCCCGCGGATCACCTCCGTCGAGGTGTCGTGGCGGGATGTCGGCGTGGTCGCCGTCCGCGAGTTGATGCGCATGACCGATGCCGAGGAGACGGAGTTCGACAACGTGCTGATCAAGCCGCGGGTCGTGGCGGGCGACACATGCCCGATCGTGCTCGACGGCCTGCCGCACCATTCCGGCGTTGACACGCTTGCCTTCGGGACCGATCATCTGCCGATCGCACGGGATGCGTCGGGGGCGCGGGGCTCCTGAGTCCGTGCTCGTTCGAGCGTATGGCCGGATGTCCTGCCGCATGGGCAAGCGCAAGCGCCCCCGGGCTCGTGTCACACTCGCCGCGGTCGCCGCGGCTGCGGAGGTTTCAACGACCACGGCGTCGCTGATCCTATCCGGCCGCGAAGAGCATCTGAATCAATTTCACCCTGACACGATTGCGCGTGTGCGGGCGAGCGCCAAGCGGCTGGGCTACTCGGCGAACCTGTTCGCGTCCGGTTTGCCGTCGCAGGCGTCCACGTTCTTTGTGGTGGTCATCCACCACATCGGTTCGGATCAGCTTGCGGACTGGTACTTGTGGGGGTTCGAGGGCGACCTGCTGATGGGCATCTGCTGGGCCGGTTCGGCGAAGGGGGTTTACCCGATCGTGGCCCGCGCGGACCGCGATGCTGACGAGGCGGCGATTCGGCCGATCGAAAACATCGCGTCGGGCGGGGCGTTCGGGGTGATCGTCCGGTCGCCAAGTGCGGCCCTGGCGAGGTATCTGCGAACGCGGATCAAGCAGGGGCAGCCGGTGGTCGTGGTGTTTCCAGACGAGCTGGCGAAGTGGCCCACGAATGCGATCGATCTCGACAACACCGCCGTGGGCGAGACCGCAGCCGCGTTGTTGACGCGGCACGGGCGCAAGCGGTGGCTGCTCGTTCGACCGGAAGGGGCGTCGGATCCGCAGTTGCTGCGGTGTCGGGCGTTTGTGCATGCCGCGCGGGCGGCCTCGGCGACGGTCGAGACCGTCGAGGTGCCGAAGGCGGCCTGCTTCAAATATGAGGCGGCGCGGGATTTCCTGTCCGACCGGTTGCAGGGGATGCGTGTGGACGGCGTATTTGGCGTGGAAACGCTCTCGTCGGTCGGCTCGTTGCTGGCATGCCTGAGCAGGGGGATGAAGGTGGGCGAGGATTTCAATCTGGTCGGGTGCGACTGCGCCCCGTGGCAGAGCCCGCCGTTGCCGCGGATCACGTCGATTGACATTTCGTGGCGCCGGGTCGGGACAACCGCCATGGAGACGTTGCTGGATCTGGCGCGCAAGGGCGAGAGCGAGTTTGAGACGATCCGCATGCGACCGCGTGTGATCGCGGCCGATAGCTGCCCGGTTCCGCACGATGCCGGAAGCTGAGTGCCGCGTCCTGCAACCCGCAAAACGGACGCGCAATTGCAACCCTCTGTCGCTGCTGGACTAAGATCCCGAGTCACAAAATATTGCGCGAGGGCAAAAAGTTCCTTGACGGAGAGGGGGCGGTGGCGGTAGAATGCATTGAAACGTTTTAGGCGTCCGCAAGTGCGGGCGGCCGGTTTGGAGGAGGATTCGCCCAGGTCGATGGTGGGACTTGGGTCCGAGAATTACGGGTCAAGGTGGGAAAAAGCGTCGAGAGCGCGAAAGGAGGTCTCTCCGGGCATATCATTCTGGCAAGCGGGGGCGAGTGCCCCTTTCGGTTTGGTGGTTGTTTTGTGAAAAGAGTTTCTTGTTCGTGAGGAGAAAGGCATATGAGAAAATCTCTTGTCTTTGGTTTAACGCTGACGGTGCTTGTGGCATCCGTCGGCACGGCTTCGGCCGTCACGTGGCAGAAGGTCGGCGATCTGGGTTTCAGTGTCAGCCCGGGCAATCTGCCGGGGATGTTTGATCGCAGCCGGATCAAGTTCAACGCGATCACGCGTGATCCGAACGGCAATATCTACGCCACGTGCGTCAACGGGAACAACGACGGCGTCGCGGGCGGTCTGTCGATCTTCCCGGCGAGCGGTCCCCGGATCGACATCGACCTCAACGCCCTGGGCTTCCCGGGCGGAATCACGAAGATGGTCGTCGGCGGCGACGGCAATGTCTATGCGCTGCAGAACTGGCGTGAGATCAACTGGCCGTACAACAAGGGCGTGAACCGCGTCCTGAAGATCACGGGCGCGGGAGCCGTGTCCGAAATCTGGAACGCCGGCCCGGCGAGCGACGCGAATCAGATCCAGGGCATGGATGTGGACGACCAGGGTCGCATCTTCTGGAACATGAATGGTGCGGACGGCTACTGGAAGTATCACTTCCTGCAGATGTACGATCCCGCCAATCCGGGCGCGGGCGTTCAGGATGTTCGCGCCAACGTGAACAACGGCTGGAGCGATCAGGATCGGATGGTGAGCCTCGAGTACACGAAGAACGGCTGGTTCAGCGTGATCAACTCCGGCGGCAACAACTGGAGCCAGGATCCGATCAGCGAGACGGCCAACCGCAGCGTCGGCCTGGGTTCGAACCCGGGCTGGGGCCGCACGCACTGCACGTTGACCGAGTATGACCCGGTCCATGACGTTCTGTGGACCGGTGCTCTCGGTTCGACCGATGGCAGCGACGCTTGCATCCTGTCGCGATGGACGGGCATCAACCCGGCCACGGGCGTTGCGAGCGGGCAAAACGTGTGGCACGCCGTGGACAACGCGGCGGACATGGGCCAGAAGTGGTGGATTTCGGGTCTCGCCGTGGACGTTAAGGGTACGGGCGACGCGTGGATGGGCATCGGCGTGGGCGATGCGACGAGCACGATCGCGGGCTGGCGCGGCAAGGTCTTCCGTCGCACGCTCGGACTGGCGCTCGTCGATGAGGGCATGCCGCAGGCGAATTCGGATGTCGTCGCTCTGGCCTATTTCAACGGCCGGCCGTGGGTCACCGTGATGGACCGGACGACGGGCGTGTACTCGCTGTACGTGCCCGAGCCGGCCACGCTGTTTGTGCTGGGCCTCGGTGCGCTGCCGTTGCTCCGTCGTCGCCGCCCGGCGTAACGACTCGAAGCGACGGTACGGTTTGTGATAAACAGCGGGCCGCGGGGAGCGTTTTCTCCGCGGCCCGTTTCTCTGCGCACGCGGCCGTGGGCAGCAGGCTCGTCGGCGTTCGGCGTCATGACCCTCGCCGACGTTTCATGGACGTGGCCAGGTCGGGTCGCGGGCCGCGCACGGATTCCGTCATCTCCGCCCCGCCCGGGGGAGCAGGCTGGAGGCCTGCACCATATGGGGAGGGTTCCCGATGTCCGACAACAGGAACGGAAAGCTCGGTCGTTGTCCTTGGCCTCGCAGAAAGTCACGCAATACGGAAGAGATGCGGGTCGGCTCGATCCTGCAGGAGGGTTTTGTCAACAAAGGGCCCGGGTTCGCGGCGGTCGCTTGAAACGTTTTAGACTGCGAAAACCTCTTGACATAGGAAGGGGATGGCGGGTAGAATAGGGAGGTTCACAACTCGGTCGTGTGAGGGATCGATCGTGGAAGTGGCGATGCCCGAGTCCGGGCGTGCCGCCGTCCCTTGCGGCCGGGGGTGTGCGAGCTGTCAGGGTGTTCCTGCGGCCGTCGTGTTCACATTAACTTCCCGTGGAGGGCAAGTTCATGACGCGAGTCAAACGAGTGCTGTTGGCGGGCGTGGCGGCCGTAATCGTTGCCGCGCCGTTGTGGGCGGATGCGAACCGTGTGTGGCAGCACATGGGGACATCCGGGTTCACCGTGCCCCCCAGCGGGCTGACGGGCTGGTGGAACACGGACTGGAAGCGGATCAAGTTCAACGGGATCGCGATCGACCGGCAAGGCAACGTGTACGCGACGGCGACCGTGGGCAACAACAACGGCAACGCCGGCGGCCTGTCGATTTTCACGCCGGGCGGCCTCCGCGTGGATGTCGATTTGAATGGCCTCGGGTTCCCCGGCGGCATTACCAAGATGGTCACGGGCGGCGACGGGAAGGTCTACGCGCTGCAGAACTGGCTCGAGATCAGTTGGAGCTACAACTCGGGCGTGCCCAACCGGATCATCCGGATCGACTTCGACGGCGTCAATGCGTCCGTCACGCAGATCTGGAGTCCGGGTGCGGCGTCCGACGCGAACCGGATCGGCGGCCTCGCGGCCGGCGGCGACGGCAACATTTACTGGGTCACGAACGGGTCGGACGGCTACTGGAAGTATCACTATTTCGCCCGGTACAACGTGAGCAGCGGCATGGTTGAGTGGCCGGCGCGCGACGGCACGGTGAACGAGGGCTGGTCGCAGAACCAGCGAATGTTCGTCCTCGAGTACGTGGGCCGCTACCAGGACGAGACGACGCTCACGGACTGGTTCTCGGTCATCGGCGGTTCGGGATCGGCGTCGTGGGGCGCCGACGCGATCTTCTGGGGACCGGCCGGCACAAACGACGGGCATCGCCGTCAAGGGAACATCGGCGCCGCGAACCCCGGCTGGGGCCGCGACCACGTGACGGCAATGGCGTGGGACCCGGCGCACAAGAAGCTGTGGGTGGGCGGCCGCGGCACGCAAGCCGCCACCGTGTGGGCGTTCAATGGCGGCGGGGCGAATACGTTCGTGGATCTGGGCGGCGGCAACATGGGTTTGCGGATGAAGAACAACTCGGGGAGCCTGGATCAGTATCTGCGGACCCACACGGCCGGCGCGACAGAGGTGACGTACGCCGTCCGCTTCACAGTCGATGCCTATGACGCCGGATTCAAGGGAACGCTGGCCTACAGTCACCTGGATACCGGCAGCGGTTCGCCGATTCCGGGCATTTGCATCATCAACGACCGTTTCTGGCTTGTGAACTGCTTCGACAGCGGCAGCGAGGTCATGTTGAAGGATCTGGGCCCGGTGGGCGCGCTGCCGACGGCCCCCATCGAGGTGCAGGTGTACTACAACAACACCGAGAACCGGGTCACCTGCTGGTGGAACGGGACCGAGGTGTACAACATGGCGGGTCTGGCTTTCGGCAAGCCCGGACAGGCGCGGTTCGGTTTTGGCGCACTCTGCCAGCGTCCGTACAACTGGCCGAAGAACCTGACATGCACGGTTACGTTCGATCATGTGTGGTACGACGAAGGGCCGTCGGTTGCGCCGCCGCGGACCTGGCGGACCCAGTCGATTCCCGAGGGCGGTCTGCTCGCCTGCTCGCTCGACATGTCCAACTTCCCGGACGCGTTTGTGCAGACCAACATCATGACGCGGTGGGATGCCGATCCGGACACGTTCAATCCGACCAACGCTCTGTTTGAGAAGCCGGTCGTTCCGCCGCCGTTCCCGCCGGATGAGTACGAGCAGATGGGGATTGGGCGGAACGTCTCATGGCATACGAACCGGAACGACCCGAGCCAGAGCAATATCCCGAACGGCGGCCGCTACTGGGTGTCGGCGATTACGATCGACCCGACCAACGGCGCGGCGTGGATGGGATGGGGCGTCAACGAGAAGCGAACCGACGGCGGCTACTACACGTACTCCGGCGGCGTCGGAGCCGTGGGGACCGTTTGGGCGGTTCATCGCGATTTCGGCATTCCTCAGGCGGAATGGAATCCGGAGGATCCGCCGACGGAGCCGTGGAGCGAGGGCGTTCCGCAGCAGTTCCACTCGGCGGAGGCCAAGCGGGGCGACCGGACGCACATTGTCGCGCTGGCCGCGAGTTCGCAGGCGATGTACGCCCTGAACTTCGACACGGTGACGGGCGAGTACAACCTGTTCCGGTCGTGGACGGGCATCTGCAACTCGCCGCCGCAGGATACTAACGGCGACGGCGATGTTGACCTCCAGGACTTCGCCGCGTTCGCTTCCTGCTTCTCCGGCCCGAACTCGCCGTGGGCGGGTTCTCTGCCGGACTCGGTCTGCGGCTGCCTTGACGTGGATCGCGACCGCGATGTGGACCTGGGTGATTTCTCGGCGTTCAACGGCTGTTTCAACGGTCCGAACCGGCCGGCGGCGTGCCTGCCGTAGTTGATGGATTGTTCCTGACGCCCAGGGGGCGGGCATTCGTCCGGCACAGGCCGACGAATGCCCCCCCCGGGGCCTTGTTTTCTCGCGCCGAGCGCTCCATTCTTTGCCGCACTTGGCCGATAAGACCCATATACGGACAGAATCGTTTTAGAAGCCCGTCCACGGTCTTTCAGGCGAGGCTCAGATGAAACTGCACATGGCCGGCAGGCGTCACGTCCGAAGCGAACGCGGATTTACTTTGATCGAACTTCTTGTCGTGGTGGCGATTGTCGCGCTGCTTGTCTCGATCCTGCTTCCGTCGCTGAGCCGCGCCAGGGGGCAGGCGAAGCTGGTCGTGTGTCAATCGAACTCACGACAGCTCCTCATGGCGTTCATGACGTATACCGTGGAGAGCAAGGGGCGTCTTCCGGGGGCGGGCTACGACAGGAACCTGGACTGGCTGGGGCGGTACAACGACGGAGGCCGCCAACCCCAGGACGGCAAGATCTACAAGTACCTCGGGAACCAGACCGCCGTCTACATGTGCCCCGATGCGCCGATGCAGACCGGCGACCAGTTTCCCTACAGCTACAGCTTCAACACGATGATGTCCGGGGCGGCCCTGGAGCGCGTGCTTGGGGCACACTACCGGTTCAGCGGCAATGTCAATGACCTCAAGAATTACTCCGAGGTGGATCACCGGGTGAGCGCGACGACTCAGTCGATGCGTTATATCCCGGCGCCCGTTCTCGTCGAGGAGGAATGGGAGTACAGCCTGAAGGGGGTCAGCAACGGGGCGTGGGACAACGAGGACGGGATCTCGATGCGTCACCTGTCCAAGTGGGGTACGATCGCGTGGCACGACGGCAGCATGGGCAGGCTCAGTCTGCCGACGACGCCTCGGACGCAGGGCCGGTATTTCACGGCCAAGGCCCATTGCATCCGGGTCAAACGGGGCTGGATCTCGGCGCGAAAGACCTCGGACACCAACGCGTTGAAGAAAGACGGGGCGTACGGGATCCTGGACCGGTGGCCGGACGCCTCGAACCACGGCGTGTATCACTGAGCGTGCGTCGGCTCGCGGCGTCGCTCGTCTTCTCCCCTTCTTACTTTTGCCCGCCGCCCCGCCGCGGTACGATGCGCCGGGCCTGGTGTGAAAGGAACCGTACCGATGAACCCAAGCGTGTCTGTCGTGGCAATGTTGCTCCTTGGCTGGGCGGGCCCGGCCGTGTCCGCGCCGGCGTCCGCGGACGCTGCGCGTACGGCCGTGGCCGGAGCGACGGTCGATCTCGCGGCGTTCGGCGAGGCGTCTGCCGACGACGGCGTTGTGAGCGTTGCGTGGGACAACCCGCGCGACGTCCATGAGGTCCGTGTGGCCTTCGCCGAGGCCGCGGCGGCGCCGCCGCCCGAATCGCTCCGGCTCGAGTGGTGGGGGAGCATCTGGCCGGCAAACGGGACGGGCGGGTGGATGCGGCTCGACGACCCGTGGAACGGGCAGTGGGTGCGCGTGAAGACGACCGCCGCCGCGGGCCCGGAGCCGGGCACGTGCGTGTTCCGGTTCCCGCCGCTGACGAAGCAGGAGTTCCAGAGCGCCCTCGACGCGAACGCCTACTCGGACAAGCGCGAACCCGCCTACCGCCGGACGCTTAAGGTCCGCGTGCTCCGCGAGGGCGGGGCGCTGCCCCCGGGGACGCGGCTGGCCGTGCTGGGCGACTCGCGATGGCGCGAGGCGAGCTTCGACATTGACGCGCGGTTCGTGCAGGACGGCCGGCGCGCGGGCCGGATCGAAGTGACGAACGGCGTGTTGCTGGGCATCGAGGGCCTGCCGGCGCCGCGGACGGCATCGGTTCGGGGGCAGACGTGGTCGGCGGAGGGCGCGGCGGGCCGGTCGGCGGGGGTGCGCGTGCGGGTGCTTTACGCCCACAACAAGCGGGACCCGAAGTCGAACGACCTCACACGGGTGACGGTCCGTTTGGGCGAAGCGGCCGACGCGACGGGCTTTTCGTTCGTGCCGCAGGATGTCCTCGGCGAAGGCTCGATGCGGCTGCCCGACTTCGGCGTGCTCGTGGCGGAGACGTCGCGCGGGCTGACGTGGGCGAACGACGCCGGTCCGGCGGGCACGCGCTGGCCGAAGCCGGTCCGGCGGCGGGTCGCCGAGCGCCCGGAGGCGACGCGCCTCTCGGCGATGGCCGGCATTCCGCGGCTGCGGCCGCTGCGTGCCGTGCAGCTCGGCGTGCCGTCGGCGCGGCAGGAGGTCGTGATCACGCCGAACGGCGACTGGGCGATGTCGCACGAGAGCCTGTGGACGGCGGGGCGCGACCGCGAGCGGATCCCGTTCCGCGCGGCGAAGGGCAACCTGGACGCCGTGCTCGACACGCGGGCCGATCCGCGGTTCGACGGCGGCGACCGCGAGTCCCTGCTGCGGTATCTGGAGGAGGACCGGTTGCCGCTGATGCACGTCGAGTGGCACACCGGCCCGGTCGAGTATCACCACGAAATGGCGGCGACGATCCTGCTCGGCGCCATCGGCGACGACGACACGCGCCGGGGCGACGAGACTGTCGTGCTGCTCACGCGGCTGACGGTGTCCAACCCGTCGCCATCGCCGCAGACGGCGACGGTGAACCTGCGTTACAACCACGACGCGCCGCTGAAGCTGCTGGCGAACGGCGTCATCGCGATCGACGCGGGGGGAGCGGAGGTGCCGGCGGGGCTGACCGCGGTCCGCGGCCAGGCGCTGACGGCCACCGACGCGGGTCTGAGCGCGGAGGGCTGGACGCTTCAGCCGGCGACGGGCAAGGGGACGTCCGCCGTGCTCCGATGGACCGCCACGCTGGCGCCGGACGAGCAGCGGACGCTGTACTTCAAGGCGCCGTACGTGGACCTGCTTGACGCGGAGGAACTGGCCCGTCTGACGGCGATGAAGCCCGAAGAGGAACTGCGGAGGGTTTTCGAGTACTGGACGGACCGCCTCGACGACCCGGAGAGGACGGCAATCGAGGTGCCGGATGCGGCGATGAACTCGTTCTGCCGTGCGAACCTGTGGCACGTGCTCATCACGACGGACCGCGACCCGAAGACGGGGCTCTACAACCAGGGCGTCGGCACGTTCGGGTACCGGGTGTTTGCGAACGAGACGGTGATGATCGCCCGCTCGATGGACATGCGTGGCGAGCACAAGGAGGCCGAACGGTATCTCGAACCGATGCTGCACTATCAGGGCAGCGTTCCTCTCAAGGGCCGGTTCTCGACGAAGGAGGGGGTCTTCCACGGCGCCGGCGAATACACGCACGGCGAATACGCGATGAACCACGGGTTCGTCCTGTGGGGCGTCGCGGATCACTATCTCATGACGCGGGACCGGGCGTACCTGGAACGGGTCGCCCCGGCGCTGATCCAGGGCTGCGATTTCCTGATCCGGGAGCGCAAGGCGACGATGACGCCCGAGGGCAAGCCTCGCCTGCCGATCCACGGCCTGTCGCCCGCGTCGTCGCTGGAGGACGTGGTCGAGTACCAGTACTGGTTTGCGACGAACGGGTTCTTTCACCTGGGCATGAAGCGCGTTGCGCAGGCGCTGGCCGACGTGCAGCATCCGGAGGCCGCGCGGATTGCGCAGGAGGCCGAGGCGTACCGCCGCGACATCGAGATCGCCGTGCGCGAGGCCGCGACGAAGGCCGCCGCCGTGCGTCTCCGCGACGGGTCGTTCAGCCCCTACGTGCCGTCGCGCGTCTTCCAGTGGCAGCACCTGACCGAGGGCTGGATCCGCGAGGCGCTCTATCCCGCGCTGAATCTTGCCGTGACGGACGTGGTGTCGCCGGGCGATCCGATCACGACGTGGGTGCTGGACGAGCTGGAGGACAACACGTTCTTTTCGGCCGAATCGGGCTACGGGGTCCCGGACGTGGACAAGAACTGGTTCGAGCTGGGCGCGGTGACGCTGCAGCCGTGCCTGGTCGATACGCCGTACATCTACATGCTGCGCGACGAGATCCCGGCGGCTCTGCGGTCGTTCTGGAACACGTACGCCCTGAGCATCTATCCGGACGTGAACTGCTTCGCCGAGTGGGCGAAGGCATTCGGCCGGGGCGCCGGGCCGGTGTACAAGACATCGGACGAGTGCCGTTTTGTGATGTGGCTGCGGCAGTTCCTGGTGTGCGAGGTGGGCCAGTCGCTGTGGCTCGGCCGCGGCATTCCGCGGGCGTGGCTCGAGGACGGGCAGGCGATCCGCATCGAGCGGGCGCCGACGTTTTTCGGACCGATGTCGATGGTGATCGAATCGCACGTGGCCCACGGCCAGATTCGGGCGGGGTTGGTCCTTCCCGCGCGGAACCCGCCGGGGGAGGTGTGGCTGCGTCTCCGCCACCCGGCGGGCCGATCGCCCACGCGCGTCTTCATCAACAACGAGCCCGTTCCGCAGGATCGGATCGTGGGCGAGGACATCCGCATCCTGCCGGGCGCGGCGGATTCGAAGCGGCCCCTGGCGGTGACGGCGGAATACGGCGACTGACGGCTTCGCCGGCCCGGGCCCGTGCCGCCGTGGCCGTCAACGGTTCGACGGCCCCGCGTCGTCCGCGTCTACCTGGAACACCTGCACATCGACCGGCGCCAGCGCCGTCGAGATCGTCGGCGGGGCATCCGCCCGCTCCGTCGCCACGTCGGCCCCCGTGAGCAGATTCCGCACCCGCGCGTTGGCCGCGCCGGCCAGCGTCAGCTTCGCTGTCGCTCCGGCCTCGCCGTGGTTCAGCACGATGAGCAGCCGCCGCCCGTTCCCCGCCTCGAGCACGCGGCACTCGACGATCGCGTCCGCCGGCTCGCGCCGCAACTCCACCGGCGGCCTCGCGCCCGCCCACGCCGCCGCCCCCTGCAACAGCTTCATCGCGTTCGCTTGAAGCGACTCGTCGAAGTACCGGCTGAGCGGCATGGCCACGTACACCGTGCGTCCCCTGCCGTACGTTCCCGTGATGACCGCCGGGCTGCCGTCGTCGAACGCCGCCACGACGTCGGCGCCGTCCAGCGTCCTGACCATCTCCTGCCATTTGAAGACCGGGATCTCGGCCCCGACGTCCAGCAACGGGATCGCCGCGTGCTTCGTGCCGATTCTGATCTTCCCGGCGCGCGGGTTCGTCGCCACCTCACGGCAGTGCAGCACCTCGGCCATTCCCGCTCCGGGCACGACCTCGTACACAAACGTGCGTTCATCCTTGAACCCGCACCACATTTCCGCGTACAGCGTGCCGCCGTCTTCGACGTACGACCGGATCCGGGCCGCCTCTTCCCGCGAGAGCGTGTACGCGAACGGCAGGTACAGGATGCGGTATCGTTTCAGGTCGTGCCGGAGCAGCTGCTCGGGCACGAGGATGTCCGCCGGCAGGCCCGCCCGCCACAGCGCCCGGTACACGCCCCGCACGCTCCGCAGGTACATTCCCTCGTCGCCGTCGCCGAAGGCGTGGATCTGCGTCCGCGGGCTGTGGACGATCCCGATCTGCGCCGGCGCCGGCCGGCACGCCCGCAGGAGCTTCGCGTGCTTCTGGAGCACGTCGCACACCTCGCCCGCGGCCTTGGCGCGGTCGGTGAGGCCTCCGTCGTAGTCCACCAGGCCGAACCCGCCGGCCTCGACCCCCGTCGTCTCCGGCCGCCAGTTCCAGTAGAAGATCCCGCTCGCCCCGTGTCCGATCGACTGCCAGACCCACAGGCGGATGTCCTGCGGCCGCGGAAACGGCGACCGGTAGAGCAGCCCGTTGATGGTCGGCCCGCCCTGGAGTTCCTCGATCCACATCGGCTTGCCGTCGCCCGCCGAGCGGACGCCGTCGAGATAAAGCGCCGCGAACGACGGGTCGCAGGTGCCCATGCCGTACTGGATCCAGTAGGGGAAGAGCGACAGGCCGACCACGTCGAAGTGCCTGCCGATCTGGTACTCGTCGGTCGATCCGTACACGTAGGACCATCCCCAGCTGCCGAGGTGTGCCGTGATCGGGTGATTCGGGTCGGCCCGTCGTGCCGCCGCGGCCTTCATCCCCTGGGCGTCGGCCACGTTCCACAGCATGAACTCGCGCCAATCGACCCAGTGGACCTGCGCCCGCTCGAAGATCCCCGTGCGGATCGGGCGTACGTGCGACCAGTCCGCGTAGTACGTGCCCCAGGTTTCGTTGAGCTTCGCGACCGTCTTGTACTTCCGGCGGAGCCATTCGCGGTATCGTTTCGCCGTGTGCTCGCAGTAGCAGTACAGCCGGCTCGTCCGCGTCTGGTCGAGCGGGTTGTTGATGGACGACACCCAGTTGCCCGCCTCCGCCCCGAGGTCCCACGCCAGCACGGACGGCCGGTCCTTGTATCGCCCGACGACGGTGCCGACGAACCGCTCGACGAGCTGCCTTACGGCCGGATGGTCCCAGCACGCCTGATCCGGCCGATAGCCGTCCGAGGCGATCATCTGGCTGTCCGGATGGACCTGCGTCACCCACTCCGGCTGCAGCTCCGGCCAGGGCCACAGCAACACCCGCAGTCTGTGCTTCCCGGCGAGGTCCATGAGCCTGTCGAGCCGCTCGAACCGGAACTGCCCCGGCGCGGTTTCAATGTCGCACCAGTCCACGTGCGCCGCCAGCGAGTTGAACCCGATCCTCCGCATGTTCGCGAGGTCGCGGTCCATGTACGCGGTCCACTCCTCCATCGGCGGCAGATAGTGCTGCCAGTGCAGGATCGTGGCCATGTGCATGGCGCCGCAGGGGAACAGAGAGTCGTCCCAGGACGGGGCCGGCCTCGCGCCGACGCCCGTTCCCGGCTCCGCCGCGAGGGCCCGTGCCGTCAGCAGGCAGACGACGCCCGCAAGAACGCGGCGGCCCCGGGCCGAACGGCCATGTGATGAATCGTGTATGTGTCTCATGGTGCGGAATGGTAGCCTCGATCCCCGGCGCCGCCCAGTCCTCTTCCTTCGAGGGAGAAGGATGGAGTGAAGGTGGCTGGCAACTTCTTTCCCTTCAAAGGAAAGGACGCACGATTCCGGGCGTTCGTGTGTGCCTTGCGTCCGGCAGCCGCGGGGCATGGGCGACAGCAAAGCCACCCGTCGCTTTCCCCGCCTGCGCCGTACGTTCCATGCCCCGGCCGCTCGCGCGGGTGCGTTACTCCAGCAGACGCATCAGTTCGTCCGCGAAGATCGCATGGCCGCGGTCGTCGGGGTGGTTGATTCCGTTCCGCAGCAGCGTTTCGTACGGCACGCCCATCACCTCGAGCTGTTCCCACCGCTTCGACACGTCGGCGAGCGGCACCCGGTTCTCCTCGGCGAAACGGCGGAGGAACGCGACGTTCTTCCGGGGGTCGGGGCCGCGGCCGTTGGGCAGCGGCATCCACGTCGGCATCGAGAAGTGCGGCGTGATCAGCACCAGCTCCGCGCCGGCGTCCGTCACGCGCCGGAGGATCTCGTCGTAGTTCTTCCGCATCGTTTCCTCCGGCAGGCCCATGTCGTTGATGAACTCGAGCGTGACGAGATCCGGCCGGAGGTCGAGGACCTCCTTCTGGAAGTGGGGGAGGCGGCCCGGGGTGCTGCTGCCGCCGATGCCGGCATTGAGCACTCTGACGTTCGCCGCGGGATATCGCTCGCGCAACCGTGATTCCAGCAGGTTCACATAGCATTTGTCCGGCGTGCTGGACTCGCCGCAGGCGGTGACGCTGTCGCCCCAGCAGACGATGGTGAGGGCCTGGCCGGCCCTCAGCTTCTCGATCGTCTTCGCGGGTTTGCGGAGGATTTCGGCCGGCGGGGCCTTCGACTCGCCCCGTCGCATCGGGTAGATCTGGTGCATCTCGACCGTATCGGCGTTGAACGGCCGATAGACCGCGGCGACGAGCACGTGGCTGCGTGAGAGCGAGGCCGGCTCGGGGGAGTCGGCGAGCGGCTGGCCGGGGACGTAGACGAACCGGTTGTCGTGGATCAGGGCGACGGCATCCACACGCCGGAGGCTGTACGTGTACGAGACGCGGACGTGTTCGTCGGGCTTGAGCCGGCCGTTCGGCGTGAGCGAAAACGCGCCCCAGGTCGTGTTCAAGGCGTAGTCCCTGCCCTCGACGAATGCAGGGCCACCGCCGCGCGGCTCGATCCGCACCGTGCCGGGCGTGAGCGAGCCGGGCAGGAGGTTGACGCGTCCCTTGGCCGGGTCGATCCAGAGGCGGTTTCCGCCGTGCCATTCGTGGACGTCGCCGGCGACCAGCACGTAGTCGTCGATCACGACGTCGCGGGTTTCGATCGGCGGCACGGGCAGCGAAACCTTGACCGGGGCGCGGCGCCCCCACGCGACCTCCGGGGGGTAGATGTCAATGCGGCCCAGCACCGGGACCAGCACCGGGCCGTCGTCGTACGTGCGGATCGAGCGCACATCGTAAGGCCCCATGCCGACGTCCGCGGGACCGATGTTGTCGGGCCAGTCGCCGGGCGCCGCAAAGGTCCTGCGCACCGCCTCAAGGTCGCCGAAGCCGAGACCGAGGTTCGGCTCGAGGTAGGAGCCCTCGCCCCATTCGTTCCACGCCTCGAGGATGCCGACCTTCGCGCCGGTTTCGTCGAGGAAGGCGCGGAGCCTGCGGAGGCCGGCCTCGAAATGGCGTGTCGTACGGCCAAACCGCGCGTTGGTTGCGGCGCCGTGCCACGGGCGGGCGTCCCAGTTGGTCGTGAGCAGGGGGAGGTAGGGCAGGACGCCGTCCTTGCGTGCGGCGCGCCAGATGTCCTCGTGGGCGAGGATGTACGGCGGGTAGGGCGACTGATTGGTCAGCGTGCCCGCGGCGCCGTAGTTGTAGGCGGTGACGGCGTCAAAGCCGACCTTCCTGTACCACTCCTGCATGGTTTTGCTCGCATCGCCGCAGGCGGTGATGTACAGGCCGCCGAGGCCGGCCGCGCGGGCGCGTTCGCGCATGGCGTCGAAGGCGTCGCGGATCGCCTCGTCGGTTTTCATGCACGTGCGCAGTTCCGGGATGCTGAAGAAGCTGATGTAGGGCCGGCCGTCGAGGCGGTAGTAGTTCGGCAGGCGGAAGTAGTGCTCGATCCAGTAGTCGGTGACCTGAAGAAGCTGTTCCTTCGTGTGGTCGGCGAAGGGCGCATGGTTGGCCCACATGATGCAGAACTTGAGCTTGTCGCGGTGGCGGGCCTTGAGCAGGCCGTCATGGAGTCCCTCCTGCAGGGTGACACGTCCGTCACGCCAGTACCAGTCGTAGATGAAGAAGCGGATGCCGTTTTCGACGGCCCACTTGATGTGCCAGTCGGCGACTTCGGGATCGCCCTCGCGATACCAGCCGAGCACGGGGTCTCGCTCGGGGAAGCGGGCCTGGTGCCTCCACCGGCTGACCGGATCGCGGGGGTCCGGGGCCCAGCCGGGGAAGTAGTAGACGCCGATGTCGTAGTCCGTCTTGACGGGCTTCGGCTCCGGCACGGCGGTCGTCCGCTCGGCCTTGACCGGCGGCTCGATGCGCAGCGTGGTCTCGCAGACGATCGGCGGTGTGTTCGCGTCGCCGCCGAGCTGGGCGACGAGGCGGTAGAGGCCGGGCGGGCCCGCTCTGATGGTGTGGTGGATCTCCGCGTGCTGGCCGGGGGCGAGCCGTTCGAGTGGGATCACCTGCGGGGGGCCCCAATCGGCGGCGACCGCCGCAGGCTCAACGGGCGTGGCCGAGACGCGGAACTCGACGTTGTATTCGGGCACGGAGTCGGCCGAGGCGTTATGGACGAGGAGGCGGATTGTCGTGGGCTGGTGGCTGCGGTTGATCGGCTCCACCGGGCCGAGGAAGTCGGCGACGATCGGGCACGGTCCGCGCGTCGGTTCGATCCGCAGGGAGGCCAGGCGAACCGCCTTTTCCATCGGGCCGATGCCGACGTGAGTGACTACGCCCTTCCACGCCGGATTGCCGCGGAGATCGAGTTCGCCGAACGGCCGGCCTCCTGCGGCCACGGCTGCCGCGCGCAGCGGCACGGGCATGCCGAGGATGCCCCTCTGCTCCTGCGTGACCCAGTAGAACGCGATGTCCGGCGCGCCCTCGGCTTCCACACGAAGCATCGGCCGCGAGGCCGCCTCAAACGGCTTGACCGCCGTGATGAGGACCCCCTGGTGCTGCGAGGCGGTCAGGGCGAGCGGCCGGCCGGCCCGGGGTGCGGGCGTCTCGAGCCCCGCCAGCGGCCGCCAGGTGCCCAGCGTTCCGCGGGTGAAATCCCAGCGGGGCTCCTCGGCGGCCTGCGCGGCCTCATCGACGATCCGGATGGACACCAGGCGGCAATGCGCGCCTGCCGGCGGGTCGAAGCGGATGCGATTGACCTTGCCGAGCTTCTCCCAGAACGGCCAGATGACGACGGACTGAGCCTCGCCCGGTCTGCCGCCCGTGGGGAAGAACACGCCGGTCATCCAGTCGGGTTCGAAGCCGCCGTAGCGGCCCTCGGTCTTGTTGGTGTAATACAGCTCGCCCGTAAGGGGACGGTCGCACTCCATCTCGACGATGACGACCTGGCTGTTCGTCGCGGCGAGGGGCTCGAACGGCGGCCCGACGAGCAGCGGATCGAGGCCGACGGTTTCGAAGTGCAGGCCGTCCGCCCTGGCGCGGACGTTCTTCACGTCGCCGCCGGGGCTCCAGCCCTGGAGATCGCCGGGCCGGTCGAACGTCCATGCCCGGAGCACGGCGGGCCGGGTGGCCGCGCCATCGGCGGCGGGTGCCGCCGTGGTGGTTGTCAGGATCGCCGCGACCGCTATGATTCGGAGCGTTGTTCGGGTTTTCATGCCGCACCATTGTGCGGATCGGTGCGAAAAAGGAAAGTTGAGCGTCGGACATGGCGTGCGAAGTGCGATACGAACGGCTGCGGCCGCGGCAGATTGCGGCGGCGCGCGAGGCGTGCCCGGCGGCGTACCTGCCGGTGGGAACGATCGAGTGGCACGGGCTGCACAACCCGGTGGGGTCGGACACGCTGACGGCGCACGCCCTGGCGGTGCGGTGCGCGGAGACGGGGGGGGGCCTCGTGTTCCCGCCGCTCTGGTACGGCGAGAGCCGCGAGGAAGGGCTGATGGACGCCAACGCGGCTGACCGCGAGCAGATCAACGCGGCGATGGGGCTTCCGCCGGAGCTGCTTGCGCCGGGCTACATGCGCTACACGCCGCAGCAGCAGTATGAGAACTACCAGCGGCTCCTGCTGCACTGCCTGCTTCAGATCAAGAGCCTGGGATTCCGGGTGATCGTGATCGTCGCGGGGCACTACCCGCTGATCGACCACGCGCGGGCGGCGTGCAGCATCTTTCACCAGACGCGCTGGAAAGGCCAGCGGGTGAAGGTCATCACCTGGGCGTTCACGGGCCACGAGCTGGTGCAGGACGTCTACCCGACGGCGGGGGACCACGCGGGCCACTGGGAGACGAGCCTGGCGCTGGCGCTCTTTGGCGACTGCACCGACCTGCGCGAGCTGCCGGCGGACCGGTCGGCGACGCTCGTGGGCATCCACACGGCCAAGCCGGTGCAGGACGCCTCGCGCGAGTACGGCGAGCAGGCGGTCCGGCTGATCGTCGAGCGGGCGGTTGCGCAGGTGCGCGACCGCGTGCAGAACCCGGAGGCGTATTACGGGCACGGCGTGAAGCTGTAGGAGAGGGGAAAGCGAAAAGGCCGCATGGGCCCGCCGGTTCGCACGGGCGAAGACGGGAAAGCGGGAAAGCGAGAAAGCGGCTTGTCCGAAGCCATTCCTTCAGAGCCCGTTGCGAGTCCTTCGCCGGCGTCGTGTTCGGATCGCGTCGCGTCCATCGACGTTTTTCGCGGGCTGACGATCCTGGCGATGGTGTTCGTCAACGACGTGGGCAGGCTTGGCGGCATTCCCTGGTGGATGCGCCACGCGCCGCGCGACGCGGACTACATGACGTTCGTGGACCTTGTCTTTCCCGCGTTCCTCTTCATCGTGGGCATGTCGATCCCGCTGGCATTGCATCGCCGCCTCGAGAGCGGCCGGTCGTTGCCGGGGGTTGTCGGGCACGTCCTCGCGCGGACGGGCGGGCTGCTCGTCATCGGCGTGTACATGGTCAATATGCCCCGGTTCGATGCCGCGGCGGCGGGCATGAGCAAGAGCCTGTGGGTGTTCCTGGTGTTTGTCGGCGTGATCCTCGTGTGGAACCGCTACCCGCGGCGGCGAGACGCCGTCCGCCTGCTGTACGGGGGGTTTCGCCTGCTCGGCGCGGTTCTCCTGCTGTGGCTTGCGACGGTCTACCGGGGGCGTGAAAGCGCCGGGACGACCTGGATGCGGACGGAGTGGTGGGGCATCCTCGGGCTGATCGGGTGGGCGTACCTGACGACCTGCATCACGTACGTCGCGTTTCGCGGCCAGCCGGCCGGACTGGTCGCGATGGTCGCGCTGTTCATCGCGGTGCGGATCGGCGATACGGCGGGGGCGTTCGAGCGGCTGGGCGCGTGGCTTCACGTGCCGCACGTCGTGGCGGTCGTGAAGGACTACGTCTGGCTCGGCGGACACATCGGCGGCCACGCGGCGATCGCCGTCGCGGGCGCGACGGTCACGACGCTCTTCCTGAACCGCTCGCCGGCCGAGACGCCGCGCCGCAGAATCGCCGGGATCGCGGCCTTCGCGGCGGCGCTCTTCGCGGGCGGGTTCCTGCTGCGGCCGCTGCACCACATTTCGAAGAACGACGCGACGCCGACCTGGTGCCTGTACAGCGCGGGGTACTGCTGCCTCATCTACATCGTGCTCTACTGGCTGGTGGAGGTCCGGCGTCTGCGGCGGTGGGCCGCCGTCCTCCGGCCGGCGGGGACGAACCCGCTGCTCGCCTACATCCTGCCGGACATGGTGTCCGCGCTCCTCGGCCTGCTCGGCATCGAGTTTCTGCGGACGCACCTGAACCACGGTGCGACCGGGATCGCACGGTCGGTCGTGTTCGCGCTGGCGATCGTGGCGTTGACCGGCCTCCTCGGGCGAATCGGCGTGCGGCTGCGGTTGTAGTCGTGCGGCGTTCCGGCCGACGGCGCGGGGCAACAGGAAGCGACCCGTCGAATAAGCCACAGATTCGGGGCACGATGGCGGCGACGGCCGGGGTGGCGAAACCCGCAGGACGCGGGCACAATAGGCGGCGGTCTCGAAGAACTCTGGCGCGGTGGCGATTCTCATGGCGGTTCAGGTCGTTGTCGGTCGCGCGGGGACGGGGAAGACGGCGTGCTGCCTCCACGCCATCCGCGAGCGTCTGCGCGAAGACCCGGCCGAAGGGAACCACCTCATCTTCCTCGTGCCGGAGCAGGCCGCCTTCCAGATGGAACGTTCGCTGATCGAGGCGCTGCCGGGATACCACCGGTGCGACGTTCTGAGCTTCCGGCGGCTTGCGCGGCGCGTGCTGAACGAGGCAGGGGCCGGCCTGCCGGAGCTGCGGCGGCCGCTCGGACCGATGGGGCGGCTGATGGCCGTCGAACTCCTGCGACGGCGGCGGGAACCGGAGCTGACCGTGCTCGGCAAGGCCGCCGGACGCAGCCCCGGCCTGCTGAAGCAACTGGCGGGGGCGATCGACGAATGGCTGCAGGAGGATCTCGACCCGGAGGAACTCCGAACGCTGGCCGAGGCGGCGCGCGGCCGGGCGGACGACCCCCATGCGGCCGGACGGCTGCACGACCTTTATCTGCTCTACGGCGCCTACCGCGAGTTCCTGGCGGACGGGCGCCTGGATCCGACACGCGAGCTGGCCGCGGCGGCGGTTCTGGCCGGCTCGGTGCCGTGGCTGCGCGGGGCCGAGGTGTGGGTGGACGGGTTCGCGGGGTTCACCGAACTCGAACGTCGGATGCTCGTACGGCTGGCGGCACTGGCCCGGTCGATGACGGTGACGCTCCTTGCCGATCCGGCCTCGCCGGTCCTGGAGCGGGCGGACGCGCGGCCGTCGCCGTACTCGCTGTTTTCGCGGACCGAGCGGACGCTGGCGGCCCTTCGGGAGGCGATGCAGGCGGAGGGGATCGAGTGGCTGCCATTGCAGCGGCTTGCGCCGGCGAACCCGCCGCGATTCGTATCGGCCTCGTTGGGGCGGCTGGAGCGGCGGCTGTTTGGCCCGGCGGGGGCCGGTGCCGTTTCGGGGCCGGGGAGTGGGTGTCCGGTTCATGACCCGGCGGCGCCTCTGTCGCCCCTCCGGGGTTCTGTGACCGGCGGTGGCCGCGACCCCGGGCTTGCGCCCGGAGCGGCTCTCTATCGCCCCTCCGGGGCCGGAAGCCCGTGTCACGAGGGGGACCCGGGGGACGGCACCGTGCGGGTGGTCGCGGCGGCGAACCGGCGGATCGAGGTGGATGCCGCCGTAGCCGAGATCCAGCGGCTGATCCGCGAGTCGGGCGGGCGGTTGCGCTATCGCGACATTGCGGTCGTCGTGCGCGACCTGGAGCCGTATCACGATCTGCTCTCGGCCGCGATGCGGGCGCACAACATTCCGTTCTTCATCGACCGCCGGCAGCCGACGGCGTATCATCCGCTGGTCGAGCTGTTGCGGCTGCTGCCGTCGCTGGTGTGGCGCGACTTCCGCCTCGAGGATGTGCGGCCCCTGCTGAAGACCGGTCTGACGCCGTTGACCGACGACGAGGCGGACGCCCTGGAGAACTACGTGGTCGCGCACGGGATCGCGGGGCTGGATGCGTGGCTCGGCCCGGCGAAGTGGACGTACCTTCGGCTGTTCACGAACCGGGGCGAGGAGGCGGAACTCACCGAGGAGGCGCGGGAGGCCCTCGACCGGATCGACGGCTACCGGCGGCGGCTGGTCGAGCCGCTGCGGGACTGGTGCCTGTTCGCGACGGCGACCGGCGCCCCGTCGGGCCGGGCGTGGGCCGAGCGGCTCGTCGGCGCGCTGGACCGCCTTCAGACGGTCGTGACGCTCGATCGCTGGGCGGCCGAGGCGGTCGAGCGGGGCGATGCCGACGAGGCCGACGTACACCGCCAGGTCCACGGCGATGCGCTCTCGCTGATCGACGACCTGACGGCCACGCTGGGGGATGTTCCGCTGACCGCCGAAGAGTTCGCCGGCGTGCTGGACGCGGCGATGTCCGAGTTCACAGTCGGCCTGGCGCCGCCGACGCTCGACCAGGTGCTCGTCGGTTCGATCGAGCGGAGCCGGCACCCGGAGCTGGAGGCGGTGCTGATCCTCGGCTTCAACGAGGGGCTGTTTCCGCTGACGCCGGGAGACGACGTGCTCCTCACCGACGACGAGCGGGAGCAGCTCGGCGAGCGCCGCCCGCCCGTCGGCACGACGCGGCGGCAGCGGATCCTCGACGAGAAGATGCTCGCGTACATCGCCCTGACGCGCCCGAGCCGGCGCCTCTACATCAGCTACGCCCGCGCGGACCAGGCGGGCAAGGAGCTGCGCCGGTCGCCGTTCCTCCGCGACATCGAAGCGGCATTGCCGGGCCTGAACGTGGAGGAGGTCGATGACCCGACGGCGCGGCGTGCGATGTGGCCGATCGGCCGCGTGGCGGAACTGGGCTCGCGCCTGGCGATGGAGTTCCGGATGCGGCCGAATGCGCCGACCGACGACGTGCCGGCGGTGCGTGCGCGGTGGAACCGGCTGTACGAACACGCCCGCGGCCGCGCGGCGTGGCGGCACGACCTGGAACCGATCCTCGCCTCGCTCGGTTACGGGAACGACGCACGGCTGGACGCCGGCGACGCCAAGCGGCTCTACGGCCAATCGATGCGGTTCAGCGCCTCGCGGATCGAGACGTTCGCCCGGTGCCCCTTCCAGCATTTCGCGAAGTACGCCCTGCGGCTCGAACCGCGGGTCGAGTTCGCGATTCAGACGGTGGACCTCGGCCTGCTGCACCACAAGGTGCTCGAGGAGTTCTACGCCGAGCTGATTCACGAGAAGCGGGATCTCGCCGGGCTGGACACGGACGCGGTGACCGAGCGGCTCACGCGGCTGTCGGATATCTGGATCCGGAGGCTGACCGACGAGGCCCTGCTGAGCGCGGCGCGGAACACGTTCGTGCTCGACCGCAGCAACCGCCACCTCAGGGACGCCCTGGCACGGCAGAGGCTGATGGCCCGCCGGGGGGCGTTCCGGCCGAAGGTGCTCGAGTGGAGCTTCGGCATGGAACGCGAGGGGGGGCCGGCCGACGGCCAGGCCGCCCGCGCGCCGCTCGAAATCCGGACGCCCGGTGGGCGCACGATCTTCGTCGTCGGGCGCGTGGACCGCGTGGATGTGCTCGAGCTGATGGGCGAGTGCCTCGGTGTCGTGCTGGACTACAAGTCGTCGCGGAAGACGATGCCGCTCTGGAAGGCGTTTCACGGGCTGGAGATCCAACTGCTCACGTACCTGCTCGCGCTCGCGGCGCACGGCCGTACGCTCGCCGGGCGCGAGATCCGGCCGGTCGGTGCGTTTTACGTTCCGATGGGGACGACGCGTCAGTCGGTCAAGCACCCGTCCGACGCCGAGGATCCGAACGAAGGGATCCCGTCGGCCCTGAAGCCGCGCGGGATCGCGAATGCCGAGATCATCCCGCACCTGGACAGCACGCTCGCGGTCGGCGCGGCCGGGAAGTCGTCCGTCTACAGCATCCAGCAGAAGGCGGAAGGCGCCCTCGCCGATCTGGGTTACAACGACGCCTACGGGCCGGAGGATTTCGACGGCATTCTCGCGTTCGCCCGGCGCAAGATCGGGGCCCTGGCGGACCGCATTCTGGACGGCGAGGTCGCGGTGGAGCCGTGCCGGACGGGCGCGAGTCTGCCGTGCTCCTGGTGCGAATTCAAGAGCGTCTGCCGGTTCGATTACGACGTGAACCGGCCGAGGGATGCCGAATCGCTCGAGCGCCAGGAGGCGCTGGAGCGCATGCGCGCGGCGGCCGGGGAGGGCAGCGCATGAGCGGCCCCGGGTTCACGCCGGAGCAGGATCAGGCGATCCGCGCCGTGGGGCGGAGCGTGCTCGTTTCGGCGGCGGCGGGCTCGGGCAAGACCCGCGTGCTGGCGGAGCGCTGCGCGGCGCTGATCGCCGACGGCAGCGACGGCCGGCCGTGCGAGGCCGCCGAGCTGCTCGTCGTCACGTTCACGGACGCGGCGGCGGCGGAGATGCGCGACCGGATCGGCAGGGCCCTGCGCAAACGCCTGGAGACGCCCGGTTCGGCGAACCGCCAGCACCTCGAAGCACAGGTGGCGCTGCTGCCCGCCGCCCCGATCAGCACGGTCCACAGCTTCTGCCGAAACCTGATCCGCCGGTGGTTCCCCGTCGCGGGGATCGATCCGCAGGCCGACCTGCTCGACGAGGAAGAAGCGCTGCTGCTCCAGTACGAGACGATCGACGCCCTGTTCGAGTCGCTGTACGGGGCGCGGGACGAGAAGGCGATCGAGTTCCAGCGGCTGGTCGAGGAGGACTTCGACGGGCGCGACACCGGCCTGGTCGAAATGGTCCTTCACGCGCACGCATTCGCGCGGTCGATGCCGGGCGCTATCACGTGGCTGGAGACCGGGGCGCATACGATGGCCGGCCCGGACGCGGTGTTGCCGCAGGAGGTTCACCGGGTTCGTCTGCAACGAATCGCGGACGAATTGTCGCTGCAATCCGCATGGCTGGAGAAGGCCCTGCGGGAATGGCCGGCGGACGCGGCGGCGTGCTGCGCGCCGTTGCGCGAGCTGGCGGCCTATCGCGACGCTCTGGCGGACTGGTCGGACCGGGTGCGGACGGCAACGACGCCGGAGGCCCTCGACGAGCTGTGCGCCGCCATCGTCGGGTACAGAATGAATGCCAGGGGCGGCGGGCCCAGGGCCAGATCCCCGCTGGATGAACAGTCGCTCGATCGGGCGAGGGCCGTCTACCAGAGGGCGCGGGCGAAGCTCCTGGCGGGGCGATTGCAGGGGCAACGGGCGCGCTTCACGTCGGCCGAGTACGTCGATGGGATGCAGCGGGTCCTGCCGAAGCAACGGACGCTCGCCTGGCTCGTCGCGGAGTTCGGCCGCCGGTACGACCGGGCCAAACGGGCCGACAACGTGCTCGATTTCTCCGATCTCGAGCAGCTCGCGTTTCGCATCCTGGCGGAGGACGGCGCCCCGGATCGTCCCAGCGCCGTCGCCCGGCGCTGCCAGCAGCAGTATCGCCACGTGCTCGTGGACGAGTTCCAGGACACCAACCCGATCCAGGCGGCGATCCTCCGGCTCGTCAGCCGCGAGACCGCCGAGGGCCAGGCGGGCAACCTCTTCGCCGTCGGCGACGTGAAGCAATGCATCTACGCCTTCCGGCTCGCCGAGCCGCGACTGTTCCTGGACCGGGCGGACGCGTTCCGGGCGGGCGGGGACGGCCTGCTGATCCCGCTGAGCCGCAACTTCCGCAGCCGATCGGGCGTGATCCGCGCCGTCAACGCGGTCTTCGAGCGGTGCATGACGCGCGAGTTCGCCGGCGTGGATTATGACGCCGAGGCGGCGTTGCGCGCCGGTATCGAGTATCCGTCGCCGCCGGACCGGCCGACGTTCGCCGGGACCCCCGTGGAACTGCACCTGCTCGATCGGCCGCCGGCACGACGGGCCGGCGAGGAGGAGGAGAAGGAGGAGGAAGAAGCGGTCGAGAGCGTCCTGGACTGGCACCGCGTCGAACGCGAGGCACACCTGATCGGGATGCGGATCCGCGACTTCCTGGGGCAGGCGCCGAACAGCCGGCGGCGGGTCGTGTGCGAGCCGTCGGCCGACGCCGCCGGCGGGTTTGTCGAGCGCCCGATCCGCCACCGGGACATCGTCGTGCTGATGCGGTCGCCGGCGCAGAAGGCGCAGCGCGTCGCCGACGTGCTCCAGCAGATGGGGATCCCCGTCCACGCGGACGTGCGGGGCGGCTACTTCGACACGGCCGAGCTGCGCGACATGCTCGCCCTGCTGCACCTGCTGGACAACGCGGAGCAGGACATTCCGCTCGCCGCCGTCCTGCGGTCGCCGCTGGCGGGACGGCGGCCGTTTACGCCGGGGGAACTGGCGAGGATCCGCGTCCACGCCCGTCACGTGCCGTTCCATGCGGCGGCAGCGCAGTACGCCCGCGACGGTGACGACCCCGACCTGCGCGAGCGGCTTGACACGTTCCACGCCCGCCTCCGCAGCTTTCGCGAGCTGGTGCGACGCCGGAGCCTGGCCGACGTGTTGTGGCAGGTGTACGAGCAGACCGGCTATCTGGCGTATGTCGGCGGGCTGCCGCACGGTCCGCAACGGCGGGCGAACCTGATCGGCCTGCACGACCGGGCACGGCAGTTCGGTTCGTTCCGGCGGCAGGGGTTGCGGCGGTTCCTGCGATTCATCGAGAAGCTCCAGGAGCAGGGCGAGGACCTCGGAACCCCCTCCGCCGCGTCGGAGACGGACGACGTGGTCCGCATCCGAAGCGTGCATCAGAGCAAGGGATTGGAGTATCCCGTCGTGTTCGTGGCCGATCTCGGCGCGGCGTTCAACCGCCAGGACGTGGGCCGCTCCGTCGTTCTGCACCGCCGAGCCGGGCTCGGGATGAAGGTCGCGGACACCGAGCGGGGGCTGGTCTACCCGTCGCTTGCCTGGCAGGTCGCCGCCGATGCGGTGTGGCGGGATGTTGTTGCCGAGGAGTTGCGCATTCTTTACGTCGCCATGACGCGGGCGAAGGAGCACCTGGTTCTCGTCGGCACGGCGGGCGCGGCGAGTATCCAGGCCGCGGTCGAATCGCCGCGGGGCGAGCCGGGCCCCGCGGACCCGCTCACGCTGATGGAGGCGAACTGCCGGCTCGATTGGGTGCTCGCGGCCGTCGAGCGGATGCCGGCCGACGAGGTGTACGTCGAACGTCCGGCGGCCGCGGGACGGCCGGCGGCGAAGGCCGTCTTCGCCGTGCATCATCACGATGTCGATGCGATGGGCCAGTGGGACCCGCCCGAGGCGGTGGTCCAGGTGCGCCGCGAGGCGCTGGCGCAGATCGCCGGTCTGGCGCCGCTGCCGCCGGATGAGGCGGCCGGCGAGCCTGACGCCGAGGTCGACGGCGTGATCGCACGGCTGGACGATCATTACGGTCCGTTACCGATGACGACGGTGCCGGCCCGCTGTACCGTGACGGAGCTGAAGCGGCAGTTTGACCCGTTTACGGCGGCGGAGGACCGGGCCGACCGGGACCTGACGGAAGGAGCGTGGCGCTCCGACGGTGCGGGCGGGCGTCGCGGCCCCGCGCCGGCGTGGAGCGGCGACCGGTCGCGTGCGGCAGACCGGGGCACGCTGACGCACCGATTCCTGCAATGCCTCGACATGGCGGCGGCGGGCGATGAGCGGTCGCTGCGCGAGCAACTGGCGGCCCTGATCCAGACGGGCCGACTCGACGCCGAGGCCGGGGAACTCGTGGACGTCGCGGCGGCGGCGTGGTTCCTGGGCACCGATCTGGGGCGGCGTTGCCGTGCGGCCGGCGACCGCCTCCGCCGCGAGGTGACGTTTGTGACGCGAATCGACCCGACGCGCCTCGACGCCACCGCCCGGCCGCACGACGCACGCGACGTGGTCCTTCTCCGCGGCATGATCGATGCGCTGCTGCCCGGGGCGGACGGCATGGAACTGATCGACTACAAGACGGACGTCGTCGCCGCCGGACAGGTTGCGGAACGGGCCGCCGGCTACAAGGTGCAGATCGACGCCTACGCCGACGCGGTGCGGACCATCTGGCGCCGGCCGGTGACGGCGCGGTGGCTCGTCTTCCTGACGCCGCGGCAACTTGTGCAGGTATGAACGGCCACGCAAACCCGACGCCGCCGGCGCCTGGAGCGCCGGAGCCCGTCGAGGCCACGCGGTCCGAGCGGATCGCGGCGGCGCTCGCCGTCGCCCCCCTGCTGCCGGCGGCGGCGGGGCTCATGCTCGGAATCGTTCTCGACCGGGAGTCGCCGGCGCCGCCGGCGGCGTACGTCGCCCTGTTCGTGATCGGCGGCGCGATTCTCCCGGCCGTCCGCCGCCGAGCGATCGCGTGCGCCCTGGCGATGGTCGTTCCGGCCTGCGGCGTCGGGGGCCTGTTGCACAACGCATCCTATCGCCGCATCGCGGCGGACCACGTCGTCCGCTGCACCGGCGCGGAACCGATCGGCGCCGGCCTCGTCGGGATCATCGTCTCTGAGCCCTTCACATCGCAGCCGGACTTCGGCGTCTTCAAGGACATGGCACACCGACCGACGAGCACGCATTTCCTGCTCGACGCGGAGGAATTGAACGGCACTCGCGGGCCGCTGGCCGTGCGCGGAACCGTCCGCGTCGGCGTCGCCGAGCCGGTGACGCACGTCCGCGCGGGCGATCGCGTGCGCGTGTTCGGCCGGATGTACCGGCCCGTCCCGCCGTCGAACCCGGGCGAGCCGGACTGGCCGCTCTATCAGCGTCGGCGCGGCGTGCTCGTGGGGCTGGCGTGCGAGCACGCGGCGAATGTCGAGCGGCTCGGCGTCCCCGGCGCCGAGGCGGGCCGGCTCATCCGCCTGCGCCGGCACTGCCGCCGGTTGCTGCTGGATGACGTGGCCGCCGTCGATCCGGCGGGCCGGAGCGTGCTCGAGGCCATCATCCTCGGCCAGCGGAGCACGGTTGACCGGGCGATCAACGATGCGTTTGTCGCGACGGGCACGGTACACATCCTGAGCGTCAGCGGGGCGCACCTGGGCATGCTGGCGGCCGCCGTCTGGGCCCTGTCGGCCCTGCTGGGCCGCTCGCGGCGGCAGTCGGCGGGGTTCGTGCTTGCCGCGGTTCTCCTGTACGCCCTGCTGGCCGAGCCGAGCGCGCCGGTGTGGCGGTCGGCGATCATGGCGACGTTCCTCTGTGTCGGTCTCATGCTTCGCCGGCCTCCGCGGACGATCAACTGGCTGGCGGCCAGCGCGTTGCTCGTACTGGCCGTCCGGCCGGCGGACCTGTTCGATCCGGGATTCCAGTTGTCCTACGTGACGCTGGCCGGCCTGCTGTACCTGTCCGGGCCGGTGCGCGAGCTGTGGCGCGGGCTTCTGTTTCGCCGCGATACGGTCCTGGAGGCGCTGCGGCCGCGCGAGCCCGACCCGCCGGTGAGGACGCGTCTCACGCGGGCCGCGGGCCGCTGTGCGGAGGGTGCGCTCGCCGCCTGCGTGGCCGCGTGGCTCGCCGGCGCGCCGCTCTCGCTCTATCACTTCGGCCAGATCAGCTCGTGGGGCTGGCTCAATTCGCTGCTGATCTCGCCGATCGTGTTCCTGCTCGTGACGACGGGGTTCGTCAAACTGGTCGCGGCGGCCGTGTGGCCGGCCACGGGCATCGTGCTGGGTCCGTTGTTCGCGCGAATCACGCTGCTGCTGGACGGATGGGTGCGGCTGCTGGCGGACGTGCCGGGCGTGAGCCTCATGACCCCGTCGCCGCCGCTGTGGCTCGTGGTGTGCGTGCTGGGCGTTTTCGGCCTGTGGGCGGCACGGCGGACGATCGCGCTGCCCGGCCGGTGGATCGCCCTGGGGCTGGCCGCGTGCGCGGTGGCGGGCTGCTTCTGGTATCTGCCGGGACGGCCGGACGACGGCGAACTGCACGTCCGCATCGCCTCGGTCGGTGACGGCACGGCGGTCCTGATCCGCTTTCCCAGCGGGCGTGCGATCGTCTACGACGTCGGGACCACGCCGCCGTACGATCTGTACCGGTCCACGCTGCGGCCGTTGTTCGGCGAGGAGCGCGTCCGCCGGCTCGACGCGGCCATCCTCAGCCACCCGGACCTGGACCACTTCAGCGGCCTGCCGGGGCTGGCATCCCGCGTTCCGGTTCGTGCCGTCTGGGCGCCGCCGTCCATCGCCGACGCTTCCGCGGCCGACAGGGGCAAGCCCGCCGTCCGTCTGCTGCGGGACGAACTGCGTCGGCTCGACATCCCCGTGCGGCGGCTGTGCGCCGGCGACAGGCTTCGGGCCGGCGCCGGCGTCGAGGCGACGGTCCTCTGGCCGCCGTCCGATGAGAAGCCCGATCCCCGCGACTCGAACGAATCCTCCATCGTCCTTCGCCTGCGGTACGCCGGCCGTTCGATCCTCCTCTGCGGCGACATCGAACGGCGGCCGCAGGAGTGGCTCACGCAACATGCCGACCTGCGCGCCGATGTCCTCGTTCTGCCGCACCACGGCAGCGTCAAGCCGTGGACCGCCGCCTTCGTGAAGGCCGTCTCGCCGACGTACGTCATCCGTTCGAGCGGCAAGCGCAGCGAGATCAGTTCGCCCCGCCTGAACGAGCTGGTGCGATCGTACGCGTACTTCAACACCGCGGATGTCGGCGGCATCCTGGTCCGGATCGGCCCCCGCGGCTGCGCCGTCACGGCGTACCGCTCGCGGGCACCGCACGCCGTCCGCCCGCACGGGTGAGCGTCGTCGTCGCCGAGCCGGATGCCGGAACCCCGGGCGGCGGGTTCGGCGGGCGCGGCGGCGCATGGTATCATGCGTGGGCCGTCGCCGAGGAGAAAGCGAAGATGTCCGAGTTGTTGGGATTGGTCGCGGTCGGCCTTCTGCTCATCGTCGTGATCCTGCAGGTGATCCTGTTGCTGCGGAGGCCGGTTGCGGACTTCTCGCCGGTCACAAGCCGTCTGGACTCGGTGAGGGAGGGCGTCGAGCGAACGGAGAAGGGCGTCCGGGACGAGATGGCCGCCAGCCGCAGGGAGGCGGCCGACCATGCCCGCAGTCATCGCGAGGAGATCGGCGCGGCGCTCAAAGGCATGAACGATACGCTCGTCAGGACGCTGGGCGAGATGGCAAGCGCGCAGCAGGCCCAGATGGAGGCTTTTTCGCTGCGATTGACCGGCGTCGCCGAAGCCGGCCAGGCCAGCGCGAAGCAACTCCGGGAGGAGGTGTCCTCGGGTTTGAAGGCGTTCAGCGATTCCGTGGTCCGGAACATGGGCGAGATGGCGAACCTCCAGAAGCTGCAGCTGGAGGCGTTTTCCGGCCGGCTGACCGCGCTGACCGAGTCCAACGAGAGGAGGCTCGGCGAGCTGCGCACCGCGGTGGAGGAGAAGCTGACGCAGCTTCAGGCGGACAACGCCGCCAGGCTGGAGGAGATGCGAAAGACGGTGGATGAGAAACTCCAGGGCACGCTGGAGAAGCGGCTGAGCGAATCGTTCACGCTCGTCAGCGAGCGACTGGAGCAGGTGCACAAGGGGCTGGGCGAGATGCAGAGCCTGGCCAGCGGCGTGGGCGACCTCAAGAAGGTGCTCACGAACGTGAAGACCCGGGGGACCTGGGGCGAGATCCAGCTGGGCAACCTGCTCGAGCAGATCCTGACGCCGGATCAGTACTCCCGGAACGTGGCGACCCGGGACGGCGGCGGCGAGCGGGTGGAATTCGCGATCAAGCTCCCCGGCAGGGACGAGATGGAAGGGAAGAATGTGTGGTTGCCCATCGACGCCAAGTACCCGTCGGAGGACTACCAGCGGCTGATCGAGGCCTCCGAGCGGGCCGACGCCGAAGCGGTCGAGGCCGCCGCCCGGCAACTCGAGCAGCGCGTGAAGGCCTCGGCCAGGGACATCCGCGACAAGTACGTGAACCCGCCCAACACGACCGACTTCGGCATCATGTTCCTGCCGTCCGAAGGGCTGTACGCGGAGGTGCTGAGGCGACCGGGCCTGGTCGAGGTGCTGCAGCGGGACTATCGGGTCAGCGTGGCCGGGCCGACGACGCTGGCGGCCCTGCTCAACAGCCTGCAGATGGGGTTCCGCACGCTCGCGATCCAGAAGCGATCCAGCGAGGTGTGGAAAGTCCTGGGGGCGGTGAAGACGGAGTTCGGCAGGTTCAGCGAGGTTATCGGGAAGGTTCAGAAGAAGCTGGAAGAGGCCAGCAACACCATCGGCGCGGCACAGCAGCGCACGAGGGCCATCGAACGAAAGCTCCGCGACGTTCAGGAACTCCCCACGGCGGAGTCGCAGCTTCTCCTCGGCGAGGCGGAACCGGCCGGACCGGATGTGCCCGGCGACGGCGGGACGTGAAGGAAGAACGGGCCGCGGGCCCGTTCCGCGCGTTCCGCGCCGGCGGCACTTTCGCGACCGGCGGGCGACGGATAGACTGGGCGGCATGGGTGCCATTCGTGCCCCTAGGAAAGTCAAGCTCCTGTGCGGCATGATTTCGGGCGACATCGACGCCATGCGCCGCGCCCGGTCGCTGCTGGCGCGCCGATTCGGCGACGTGGACGCGGAGAGCGAGGTCTGGCCGTTCGACGCGACCGACTACTACCAGGCCGAGATGGGGCTCGACCTCAAGCGGATGTTCGTGTCGTTCGGCCCGCTGATCGACCCGGGCCGGCTGGCCTCGATCAAGCGGGAGACGAACGACATCGAAGCCGAGATCTGCCGCGACGCGGGCCAGCCGCCGGAGTTTCGCGTGGTCAACCTGGATCCGGGGTATGTCGGGATCGGCAAGCTCGTGCTGGCGACGACGAAGGACTACTCCCATCGGGTGTATCTGGCCGACGGCATCTACGCCGAGGTGACGCTGCACTGGCACGGCCAGCGATGGGAGGCGTGGCCGTGGACCTACCCGGACTACGCCGGCGACCGTTATCATGCGTTTTTCACGCGCGTCCGGAACCGCCTGCGCGACCAGCTCAGCGAGCTGCCGGCGGCGGACCCGCCGCGGGAAATGCGAGAGCCGTCGGGACCATGAACCGCATGACCTGGATTGTGCTCGCCCTCTGTGTCGCGGGGCCGTTCCTGATCAGCGCGGCCTCGACGGCCCTCGTGCGGGGCTGGTCGCGGCGGCACGGGTTCGTGGACCGGCCCGGCGGACACAAGGGGCACGAGAAGCCGATTGCCCTGGGCGGGGGCATCGCGATCACCGCGGCGCTGCTGCTGCCGCTGCTCGCGGCACTGCTCGCGGCCTTCGTGGCCCGCGGTGTGCTGCCGCAGGAGCTTCTTGCTCGCGCGTTCGACGTCGGGGGGCACGCGCCGCGGATCGCGGACCTGCTCGGCGGCATCATGATGAAGGTCCGCCCGGCGCTGGCGGTTCTCGGCGGGGCGTTCGTCCTGCACCTGCTCGGCCTCGTGGACGACGTCAGGCCGCTCGGGCCGGCTCCGAAGATGGCCGTCATGACGGCGGTCGCCCTGATGCTCACCGCCGGCTTCGGCATCCGCTCGCTCGACATGCTCGGGCCCGTGCCCGCGACGGTCCTGACGACGTTCTGGATCGTTCTTGTGACCAACGCCTTCAACTTTCTCGACAACATGGACGGGCTGAGCGCCGGCGTCGCGTTGATCGCCGCGGCGGTCTTCGCGGCCTCGGCGCTGATCGCGGGCCAGGTCTTCGTGCCGGCCGTCGCCCTCATGCTCGCCGGGGCCGTCGCGGGGTTCCTGCTGTTCAACTTCCCGCCGGCCTCGATCTTCATGGGCGATTCGGGAAGCCTCGTCATCGGCTACTTCATGGCCGTCCTGACCGTGCTCACGAACTACTACAACCCGGCCGAGCAGCAGAGGCCGTTCGGGCTCCTCGCCCCGTTCGTCGTGCTCGCCGTCCCGCTCTACGACGTGACATCGGTGGTGATCGTCCGGCTCCGCGAGGGCGTCAGCCCGTTCCGGGGCGACCGGCGGCACTTCAGTCATCGGCTCGTCCGCCGCGGCCTGCAGACGCGCTCGGCCGTGCTGACGATCTACCTCGCGACGGCGGCGACGGGCTGCTCGTCGCTGCTGCTGCCGGTCGTGTCATGGCCGTTCGCCCTGATGATCGTCGCGCAGTGCGTCTGCATCGTCCTGATCGTGGCGATCCTGGAATCGGCCGGCGCGGGCAACCCCGACGAAAAGACATAGCCCCGACCCCGAAGCGCCTCCTTGTTGTGGTGCAGGCATCCTGCCTGCAACCGGAGGCAGGCTGGAAGCCTGCACCACAAACGGGCATCGTTCCTGGCTGAGAGGGCCATGAATGCGCCGCCGGTCCTATTCGGCCCGCGTTGTGTTCGGCTCGAAGCCCGCGTCGAGGAGAACGAGCGCCCGCTGGACGGCGTCGCAGAAGAAGAACTCGCCCCACATCACCGACTCGTCCACGCCCAGTTTCTTGTGGATGTGATAGACGCCGTGCTTGAGGATCCCCTCCCAGTCCGCGTCGGACGCGGCCAGGTACGTGTCATTGCACAGGGCGAGCAGCGTCATCAGGCCGAACACCCGGAGGCTGTGCGCGCTGGCGGCGTTGGCGGAGCCGATCGCCTCGAGCGCCTCGGCCAGCTCGAAGAGCCCGGCGGCGGCGATCGCGCCGGCCGACGTGTCGGCCTGCCTGCGGGATTCGGCCGGGGCGTCGAAGTCCCACGGCGGCACGAGGTTGCCCATCAGCTTCAGGCCGAGGTAGGCCGAGCACCGCAGCGCGGTGTCGGCCCAGATCATCTCCCGTGTGAGTTTCGCGCACGTGGCGAAGCCGTACAGCGCCCACGCCAGTCCGCGGGACCAGCACGAATCGCCGCGGTAGCCCTGGTGCGTCGTCTGGCGGAGGAACTCGCCGGTGCTCCGGTCGAAGATTCCCTCGTGGGCCGTCGAGCCGTCGCCGCGGACGAGGAACCGGCGCGTCGTTTCGCAGTGGAGGCGCGCGACGTCGAGCAGTCTCTCGTCCCCGGTTGTCAGCCCGGCGTACCAGATGACCGGCACGTTCATCATGATGTCGATGAAGCACGACTCCGGCGCGACGAACGAGCAGAGATACCGGCCCTTCTCCTGGAACCGCATCGCCAGCGTGCGTCCGGCGTGGACGACGACGTCGCAAAGCGCCGTCTCCGGTCTGCCGTCGCGGACCGTCGCCTCGTACCATCGCCGGTACGTGCCGTGATAGAAGAGGAAGCCCAGGTCGTGGACGGCCCGGTCGTCCTTGCGGTGCTCGAGGAGCCGGCTGTAGTGCTCGGCCCGCTCGCGCCAGGGGGCGGCGCCCGTCCGCTCGTGGAAGATCCACATCATGCCGGGCAGGAACCCCTCGCACCAGTTCGTCCACGCCTCGCCGCCGTGCTTCCACCGGCCGTTCTGCGTGTACATCGGGAAGTAGTCGGGGTGGTTCGCAACGAGCCGCCGGACCTGGTCCTGGGCGAACTCCAGCGCGGTGTTCAGCAGTTCCCGGATCGTGTTCGTGTCCCACATGGAGGCCATCGGTGTCCTTTCAGCCGGAGAACGATCGAAGTCCGGTCTTCCGAACCCGGCGGCCAATCGTACAGGGATCCGCAAAGGAGGGCAACCAACGCGTGCTCAACGTCCGCGACGTGACCGTTGAGCCGCTTCGGAAAGTCCGCCGGGACGCACGATCGTCGTTGCGTGCGAGGACGGCGCTGCGGAGCGGATCGACCTGCTGCCCGTCGCATCCGTTTCGAGGGGGCCGGGTCGATGCGACCGAGGGACCGGAACCCCGTTTCGCGGGATGACGGAGCAATCGCGTGACCGGGCCAGTCCGCGACGCACGCGGGGCAGGCCGGGCACCGGACCGTACGCAACAGGCAACGGACGAGCGGCGGCTGAAGGCCGCCTTACGCCACCGCCGTTTCGGCGTCGTGCGATTCGTCCTCGAACTTGACGGCGACGCGCTTGCTGACGCCGGCTTCCTGCATCGTGATTCCGTACATCATGTCCGCGACGCTCATCGTCCGCTTGCTGTGCGTGATGATGATGAACTGCGAGAGTTCGAGGAACTCGCGGACGATGCGGTTGAACCGCTCGTTGTTGGCCTCGTCGAGGGGGGCATCGACCTCGTCGAGGATCGTGAACGGCGACGGGCGGCTCTTGAAGATGGCCATGAGCAGGGCGATGCAGGTCATGGCCTTCTCGCCGCCGGAGAGCAGGGAAATGCTCTGCAATTCCTTGCCGGGCGGGCGGGCCTGGATCTCGATGCCCGCCTCGAGCAGGTCGGGCTCGCTGCCGTCCTCCGGGCGCTCGAGGATGATGTCCGCCTTGCCGCCGCCGAACAGCTTGCGGTACAGCTCCTGGAAGTGCATGCGCACCTGCTCGAAGGTCTGCAGGAACCGCTCGCGCGACTCCGCGTTCAGCCGCTCGATCAGCTCCTCGAGCTGCTTTTTCGAGGTCGTCAGGTCGTCGCGCTGCTTCGTGAGGAACGTCTCGCGGTCCTCGAGTTCCTTCTGCTCGGCGATGGCGTCGAGGTTGACGTTGCCGAGGCGCTCGATCTTCTGCCGCAGGTCGGCGATTTCGTTCTCGACGGCGCCCCAGTCCTGTTCGGCGTGCCGGTAGCTCGCGTACTGTTCGGCGAGGTCGATCTGCAGCTCGTCGCGGACGCGGACGACGAGTTCATCGCGGCGGACACGGACTTCCTGGTGCTCCATCTGCACGGCGTGCAGCCGCGACTCGATGCCTTCCAGTTCGCTGCGGCACTGCTTCGCCCGGGCGGACAGCTGCTCGATGTCGTGCCGCAACTGCTCGCGGGCCCGACGGCGGGCCAGGGCGTCGCGGGCGCGCTCCTCCTTCGCGGCGAACAGCTCGGACAGGCGCGATTCGGCGGCCAGGATGCCCCGTTCGAGCTGATCGAGCCGGTGGCGGCAGTCGTCCGCCTCCGTGCGGGCGGCGTCGACGGCGTCCGTGGCGGCGCGGTGCGCCTCGCGCAGCGACCGCAGGGTCTCCGCGATCGACTGCCGTTTCTGCGCGAGTTGTCCGTGCTGCACGCGGCACTCGGTCAGGCGCTCGGCGAGGCCCGTCCGCTGCGCCGCGAGGACGTCGATGCGATCGGTCAGGCGCTTCACGTGCGCCTCGCGTTCGGCGTTCTGCCGCTCGACCTCCTTCAAGGTCGCCTGGCTGGCGCTGGCCCGTTCCATCGCCTCGGCGATCTGCCGTTCGAGGCTCTCGACCTCGCCGGCGATCAGCGGCTGCTCGTGCAGGAGCCGCCCGATGGCCTCGTTCGCGGCGGCCATCGCGGCGTTCGTCTCGACTTCGGCGGTCCGGGCTTCGTAGATGGCGGTGCGCAGTTCCTGCTGGACGTGCTCGAGGTGTTCGGCCTCGGCGTGCATCCGCGCCCGCCGGTCGGTCAGCACGGCGATCTGCTGATCGGCCTCGGCGATCTGCTGGTCCATGCCGCGCAGCTCGCTCTTCCGCGAGATCAGGCCGGTCCGCGTGCCCGTCGGCCCGAGCGTGATCCGGCCGTCGGGCTCGACGACCTGCCCGGCCGGCGTCACGAAGCGGTGGCCGCTCGGGATCAGGTCCATCAGCCGCAGGGCGTCGTCGAGCGTCTGCACGATGATCGTCTTGCCGAGGAGGTAGCGGGCCAGCCGTTCGAGGTCCTCGGGGTACTGCACCAGGTCCACGGCGTTGGCGATGAACCCGGCCTGGCCCGTGAAGTCGCGATCATTGACGAGCGGAGCGAGGCGGTCCATGCACAGCGCATGCACGCGCCCGGCGAGGCCGTCATAGAAGTCCGCATCGGCGAGGAAGGCTTCCGTGCTGTCGACGACGAGGTGCTGGTCCATGTCGCCGAGGGCGGCCTCAATGAGCGCCGCGTGGGCGACGTCGGCCGAGATCAGGTCGGCGACGATCCCGCGGACGTAGCCGAATGCCTTGCCCGTCGGGTCGGCCGCCTTGCGTTCGAGCACCTCGCGGACGCCGGCGTCCACGCCTTCGTGCCGCTGTTCGAGGTCCGCGAGCAGCTGCTTCCGCGAGACGAGACCGCTGCGGTGCTCTTTCGCCGCCGAGAGTTCGTTGTCCACCTCGGCCCGGGTCGTGTCGAGACGGCGGGCCTCGGCCTTCTTCTCCTCCAGCTGCCGGGCCTCCGCCGACAGCAGCGCCTGGATCTCCTGGCTCCGGGCGTCGATCCGGGCCTTCTGCTCCAGCAGAGACGCCATTTCCTGCCGGATGACCGCGTCGCGGGCGGTCAGGCGGCCCTTCTGTTCCTGCAGGTTCTCGCGGTGGACGTCGAGCCGGCTGATGTCGTTGTGGAGATTGGCCGAACGCCGCAGCAGCTCGATGATCCCCGCCTTTTCGTCGTCCAGTTGCGCCTGGATGGCCGCGAGTTCCCGGGACAACTCCTGGTCCTGGCGGTGCAGCGCGTCCACCTGCTCCTGGCGGGCGCGGAGCTGCGTTTCGACCTCTTCGGCCGACTTCGATTCCGCGTCGATCTGCGCGGCGAGGCCCGCGGCGCGCCGTTGCTCGGCGAACAGGCGGGACTGGGCCCGTGCCCGGGCCTTGGCCTGGTCGTCGATCCGCTGGCGGGACTGGGCGATCCGCTCCTGGTTCGCCGTGATCTCCGCCGTCACCGTGAGCAGCTGCTGCTCGACGTCGCGAATCTCGCCGTCGAGCCGGAGGATCTCGGCGTCGTGCCGGGCGGCCTCGGCCTCGGCCCGGTTGATCTCCGTCCGCAGGTGCGTGGCCTGGTCCGTGTGGTCGGTGATGTGCCGCACCAGCTCGCCGTCGCGTTCCGTCAGCCGATGATACTCGGCGAGGGAAAAGCTCGCCCGCAGCTCCCGGAGCCGCGCGGCATACGTCTGATAGCTGCGTGCCTTGCCCGCCTGGTACTTCACGCTGCGGAGCCGCTTCTCGACCTCCTCCACGATGTCGGCCAGGCGGAGCAGGTTCTGCTCGACCCGGTCGAGCTTGCGGATGGCCTCTTTCTTGCGGGCCTTGTAGCGGCTGATGCCGGCGGCCTCTTCAAAGATCAGGCGGCGCTCGTACGGGTTCGCCTGGAGGAGCAGGTCCACCTTGCCCTGCTCGATGATGGAGTAGGCGTCGACGCCCACGCCGGTGTCGAGGAACAGCTCGCGGATGTCCTTCAGGCGGCACGCCTGGTTGTTCAGGAGGTATTCGCTCTCGCCGCTGCGGTAGAGGCGGCGGGTGATGGTCACCTCGGTGTGGTCGCAGGGGAGCCGCCCGTCGCTGTTGTCGAAGACGAGATCGACCTGGGCCATGCCGCTGCTGCGCCGGGTGCCGGAGCCGTTGAAGACGACGTCGAGCATCTGCCGTCCGCGAAGGCTGCGGGCCGACTGCTCGCCGAGCACCCACTTGATGGCATCGACGACATTGCTCTTGCCACAGCCGTTCGGCCCGACGATGCACGTGACGCCGCGCAGGAAGTCGAAGTCCGTCTTGTCCGCGAAGCTCTTGAACCCGTGGCAGGAGAGACGTTTGAGGAACATTTCGAGGCCGCGCCTCCATGCACCCGCGCCGGGCCGGACCATCCAAGCCGGCACGCGGAACCCGTGTCCGCCCCAGCGGCGCTAAGCCGCATTCTACCCCCGCCCGGCCGAAATGCAATGGGCAGCCCTCCTCACGCCCACCCCGGCGCCGTCGCAGGCGGGCGTTTTTACCGGACGTCGGCGTCACCTGTAATCGAACGGCCGCCTCGTGGGCAATTCCGGCCCTGCAGGCAATGGCGAAGGGGGCTTCGTGAGGCAGAAGCTCCTCTTCCTCGACTCCCCTGCGGCGACCCTGCGCGCCGACACCGCCACGCACGACGGCCCGCACCGCTGGGTCGAGAACCACCTCGACATCATGGACTACTACGGACCGTAACCCAACTTGTCACGTCCGTTGGCCGATCATATCCTTACTTATGATGACGAAAAGCGATACGACGTTTGTGGCGATGCTGGCGGTTGCGACGGGCTGGCTCCTGGGCGGTTGCGGCAGTCTCCTCCCGCCCGACCCGAACATCCTGCTCGACAAGAACGGCCAACCCGTGAACACGGACGCCGTCGCGGCGATTTTCTACGACCCCCAGTACGCCAACGAAGACGCGAAGCGGGCGGCTCTTGAAGCCCTCGGCCTCAGCACCGAATCGGCCCAGTACTGCCTCGATCACCCGGAAAAGGTCATCGGCGTCAGCGCGACCGCTTTTGAGGTGGAGATATGGCTTGACAGGTACGCCAGCCCCAGGGTCGTGGTCTGGAATCAGGCGGATGCCACCACGTCTCTGGAGGTGACGCTCTGGAAGGTTACCACCGGCGACACCTTGACGCACACATGGAGCGCCGCGCCGGGCGAGAGTGTCTCCCTGATTGTCCCGCAGGGGCGGTATTTCTTCAGCCTCAGCCGGAACGGCGAGATGTTCTACGCAGAGCGGCCCTGGTTCCAGCTCGGATACCTTTACAGGTGGGGCAAGCCGCCGTCCTGACGTGTTCCAACGTCCCGCTACTCCGCCGACAGGATCTGGTATGTGATCCTGAATCCGCTGGGCGCAGTCGTGTCCCGCTCGAACGTGAACAGCACGAGCGAGGAATCGGGCGGGTCGTCCTGCAAACTCGGCTGCCGGCCGCACGCGAAGCCGCTCGTGCCCTGTTGCACGGCGATGCCGGTCGCGTAGCCCTTGGGCGCGTCGGGCGTCGGGTCGCCCACCTTGTACTCATAAAAGAAGACGCCGCCGTTGGCGATGCGGTTCCCGTTCTTGTCATATCCCATCGCGAGCGGATCCGCGCTGGCTGAGGCGCCGGCGGACACGATCGCCGTGAGGAACTCCGGCGTGCCGACCGACAGGAGCCGCGCGCACGTCAGCGTCGTCACTTCGCTGTTCGTGTGGCCGACGAGCGACTTCTGCGGCTCCAGCGTATACTGCCGGAAATCGAGAAACGCATGTGTCCGGTCCAGCGGGTCGTACACCCCGTACGTGAACACCGCCCAGTAGTCCGTGTTGTTGATGAACCCGATCCGCACCCGGCCTCGGCCTCCGGGGATGTCGCCCCCAAGGCTGGACGCGTTGAACAAGGTCGCCAGTTCGTCCACCGACTGGCACGACGACAAGCTCAGGATCGTTGCGGACAGCAACACACCGAACAGACGCATACGGCACATGGTCATGATCACCTTCACTCAGCCTGCAACGCGACACGGCCCCCGGACATCATTGGGCGGCCGGAGGGTCATGTCAAACGGGTCCGCCCATGCGCAGTATTATCGACGCCGCAGTCCGTACGCTTGGGTCCCAATTCGTGTACCCTGAGTCACAGGCATGTCGCAGGCAAGGGGGGCGGAGATGGCGGCGACGAACGGCGCTGCCATTCCAAGTGCTTCTGCGGCCATCGGTTACGTTTTCATGAGTCCCTTTCGCGACGGTTATCGCGGCGGGCATATCAAGGGGTACTGATGCCGGCGTCGTCTGCCGCACGGGGGGGGGGCGATCCGGCCGGGGCGGGATTTTCTTTTTCCTCGCAGTCGCTATAGTGTTCGCGTGGAGTCAGGGTGACGAACGTATGCGTTGTTTTGTTGCAATTGAGCTTTCGGACGAGGTTAAGGGCCGGCTGGTCGAGCTTCAGGGCCGTCTGGCCGCCCTGGACCGGATGGTCCGCTGGGTGGACCCGGAGCACATGCACCTGACGCTGAAGTTCCTCGGCGAGGTGCCGGATGCCGACGTTGCCTCCGTGGCGGAAACGATGACGGCGGTGGCGGCCCGCCAGTCGCCCATCAGCTTTTCGGTCCGCGGTGCGGGGTGTTTCCCGCCGGGCGGCGCGGCCCGGGTGCTCTGGGTCGGCGTCGAGGAGTCCAGCGGGACGCTTGCCCGGCTTCAGGGCTACTGTGAAGAGGCGTTCGCGAAGCTCGGCTTCGCCCGCGAACGGCGGAGCTACACGCCGCATCTGACCATCGGCCGCGTCAAGGATGCCGGGAGTTCGCTGCAGATCCGGGAGTGGATCCGCAAGGAGGCGCACGCGGACGCGGGCCGGCAGCGGGTGGACCAGCTCGTCCTCTTCCAGTCGATCCTGTCTTCCGAGGGATCCACGTACATTCCCCTGGCCCACGCTCCTCTGGGGCCCAGGCCCGCCGGCGTGCAGGGCCGGTGACGACCGGTCGTTGCCCTCCGGGCGAACGAAACGGCCACGCCGTACTCCGCGGCCGGGGGGTGCCTTGATTTCCCTCCGGCAGTAGAATACCCCGCGACCACACAGGCGCCCGGCGCAGGGCCGGGGCGCCTTGCAAGGATGGAACCGACGAACCAGCCACGCACGGAGCACGGATCAAGATGAGCGACGAAACCACTGCACGACGCCAGCAGGCCCTCACGCGAGCCCTTCAGCAGATCGAAAAGAACTTCGGCAAGGGCACCATCATGAAGATGGATGAGTCGATGTCGCCCGCGGTCGACGGCATCAGCACCGGGGCGCTGTCGCTCGACCTGGCGCTGGGGGGCCGGGGCATCCCGCGGGGCCGGATCGTCGAGATGTTCGGGCCGGAATCGGGCGGCAAGACGACGCTCGCGCTGCACGTCATCGCGCAGGCGCAGCGCGCGGGCGGCGTGGCGGCGTTTGTCGATGCCGAGCACGCGCTCGATCCCACCTGGGCCAAGCGATGCGGCGTGAGCATCGAGAACCTGCTGGTCAGCCAGCCCGACACCGGCGAACAGGCCCTGGAGATCGTCGAGCTGCTGGTGCGGTCCAACGCGGTCGATTGCATCGTTGTGGATTCGGTGGCGGCGCTGATTCCCAAGTCGGAGATCGAGGGGGAGATGGGCCAGGCGCAGGTCGGCGCGCAGGCCCGGCTGATGAGCCAGGCGATGCGGAAGCTGACGGGCGCGATCGCGAAGTCGCGGACGATCGTGATCTTCATCAACCAGATCCGGGAGAAGATCGGCGTGATGTTCGGCAACCCGGAGACGACGCCGGGCGGGCGGGCGCTGAAGTTCTACAGCAGCATCCGGCTCGACGTGCGGCGGGTGACGACGGTCAAGGAGGGCGACCAGTCGATCGGCAGCCACGTCCGGGTCCGGGTGGTCAAGAACAAGGTCGCCGCCCCGTTCAAGGAGGCGGAGTTCGACATCATGTTCGACAGCGGGATCAGCCGCGAGGCCGACCTGCTGGACCTGGCGGCCAGCGTGAACGTGGTGGAGAAGACGGGGGCGTGGTTCACGTACGGGGACGTGCGGCTCGGCCAGGGCCGCGAAAACGCCAAGCAGTTCCTGGCGAACAACCCGGACCTGTTCGAGGAGATCCGGAAGCAGGTCCTGATCCGCAAGGGCTTCGAGCCGGCGCCGGCCCGGCCGGGGGCGAAGGCGGCGGAGGGCAAGGCTGCGGACGCGAAGGCCCGGGCGTCGGAGGCGAAGGCCCGGAAACGGTAACCTGAGAGAGGTTCGCGGGAGCACGGACCGATGAGCAAGGTCAGGGTCGGATTGATCGGCACCGGGTTCGTCGGTGACATTCACGCGGCGGCGTACCGCATGGTCCCGGACGCGGAGGTCGTGGCCGTCGCCTCGCCCACGCCGGGCAAGGCCAGGCGGTTTGCCGAGGAGCGGGACATCCCGAAGGCATTCGAGGACTATCGGGCGGTCCTGGCGCTGCCGGAGATCGAACTGATCGACATCTGCGTGCCGAACGACCTGCACGCGCAGATCACCATCGACGCGGCGGCGGCGCGGAAGCACGTCCTGTGCGAGAAGCCGCTCTGCCGCACGCTCGAAGAGGCCGACCGGATGATCGACGCCTGCCGCAGGGCGGGCGTCCTGCTCCTGTACGCCGAGGAGCTGTGCTTCGCGCCGAAATACGTCCGCGCGAAAGCGCTCGTTGAAGAAGGCGCACTGGGCAGGGCATTCCTCGTCAAGCAGAGCGAGGAGCATTTCGGCCCGCACATGCCGTGGTTCTGGGACGTCGAACGGTCGGGCGGCGGCGTGCTGCTCGACATGGGCTGCCACTCGATCGAGTACGCCCGGTGGGTCTTCGGCAAGCCGCCCGTCAAGAGCGTCTTCGCGAATCTCGGCGTCCACGTGCACGCCGACAAGACCCGCGGCGAAGACCACAGCCTCTGCATCGTCGAGTACGAAGGCGGTCTCATCGGCCTGGCCGAGAACAGCTGGGCGAAGCAGGGCGGCGTGGACGACCGCGTCGAGATTTACGGCTCCGGCGGGTTCACCCGCGCGGACCTGCTGCGCGGCAGCTCGCTGCTGACGTACAGCGAGCCGGGCTACGGCTATGCCGTGGAGAAGGCCGCGACGACCCGGGGCTGGACGTTCACCATGTTCGAGGAGATCTGGAACTACGGGTTCCCGCAGGAACTCGCGCACTTCGTCCGCTGCGTGCAGGGCGTCGACAAGCCGGTCGAGACCGGCGAGGACGGCCGCGAGGTGCTCCGGATCATCTGCGCCGCGTATGAATCGGCCGGCACCGGCCGCCGGATCGAGTGGCCGTACCGGCCGCGGAAGGTGGACAAGCCCATCGACCTGTGGCTGAATTCGTGAGGACGCAAGGAGATCGCGATGTCTGACGCCGGAAAGAACGGTTCGATGTCCCGAAGAGTGTTCCTGAGCCATACCGCGGCGGCGGCGACCGCAACGTTTGCGGCGCCGTACGTGATCCCGTCGGGCGTGCTGGCCGCGCCCGGCCGGCCGGGGCCGAACGACCGCATCAATATCGGCGTGATCGGCGTCAACGGCCAGGGCAACTGGAACCTCGACCAGCTGCTCGCGCAGCCGGACACGTCCATCGTCGCCATCTGCGAGGTGGACAAGACCCGCCGCGACCGCACCATCGCCAAGGTCGCCAGGGCGAGCACCCAGCCCGAGGGCCGCGGCCGGCACGACCCGAAGCCCTACAACGACTACCGCGAGGTCCTCGCCCGCAAGGACGTCGATGCGGTGCTCATCGCGACCACGCCGCACTGGCATTGCCGCATGGCCGTCGACGCCGCCGAGGCCGGGAAGGACTTCTACTGCGAAAAGCCGATGACGCTTTACCCGGCCGAGACGCTCGCCGTCAAACGCGCCGTCGAGAAGCACAAGGTCATCACGCAGATCGGCACGCAGGTCCACGCCACG
>CAZUAI010000038.1:0-50474 GCA_964617875.1 uncultured Planctomycetales bacterium
GAACCCTACGATCCGCCGCGTAAGCCTGTCGAAATATGCAACGCTGGGGTATACTGACCCCCATGCGGAGCCGCGGTGCGTCCTTCTCGGCCTGGGGATCGGTCCTGTTCGTCGCGGCGGCGTACGTGGCCACACTCTGCGTGATCGAGACGCGCGGCCTCTGGATCACCGACAACGCCGTTCGCTTCGTCCAACTGCAGGCGATCCTCGACAGCGGCTTCACCGACTACTCGCTCCCCTGGCCCGGTCGGGCCGTGGACCCCGAATACCGTTTCAGCCCCTTGCCGCCGAACGTCACACGCATCCGCGACGGCAAGCTGTACGCCAGCTACCCGCCGGCGTTCGCCACGATGTCCGCCGTGCCCTACGCCCTGTTCGGAATGCGCGGACTGTACATCCTGCCGGCGGCCAGCGCGATTCTTGCGCTGGTCGGACTCGTACAGCTGGCGGAGGTGATCGCGCTGCCTCGTGCCGCCCGATACCTCGCCGTGCTGATCGCGGGCCTTTGCACGCCGATGTGGTTCTACAGCGCCGTGTTCTGGGAATCGGCGACGGCGGCGTGCCTGTGCGTGTGGGCAATCGTCTTCTGCCGCCGGTTCCTGCGGGACCGCTCGGTTGCCGACCTGGTGTTCGCGGGTGCGTCGGCGGCGGCCGGGATCTGGTTCCGGAACGAATTGCTCCTCTTCTGTGCTCTTCTGACGCTCGCGACAATGGCCGCCGCGGACCGACCGCGATGGAGAGTCGTGCCGTTTCTGCTGGCCGGCATGTTGGCGGCGCTTGTCCCGCTGTGGCTGTTTCAGTGGAAGGCGGTCGGCTCGCCGCTCGGCCTGCACTTCGGCAGCAACGTGCCGGCCGACCGCAGCCTCGTCCATCATATGCAGGGACGATGGACGCTGTTCTACGAGTACTTCTTCGCGGCGGGGTACTCGCAGTGGATTTCGGTCGCCATGACCGCCCCGGCCGTCCTGCTGCTCGCGACGAACCCGCGGCTTCGCGGCCGCGCGTTCGCGTGGGCCGTGCCCGCGTGTGGCCTTGCGTCGGTTGGATTGTGCGCGGCGATCTCCGTCAGCTATCGCCGCAGCGAGTTGCCCGGCTCGTGGCCGCTGGACGTGAACAGCCTTTTCGGCGGTTCGCCCCTGCTGATCGTCGCGTTTCTCCGCCCGCGTGATGCGGAGGGTGAGCCCGCGGCCCCGGCCCTCCGCTGGCTCTGGCGGCTGCTGCTGGCGTATGCCGTTCTCTACGCGATGACGTCGCCGGTCATCGCGACGGCAAGTTGCCTCCACTGGGGCAACCGCTACCTGCTGCCGCTCTATCCGCTGCTGAGCGTCCTGGCGGCGGCGAACCTGGCGCGATGGGTCGAAACAATCCCAGGGCATGGCCGACTGCGCGTCGGCGTCGCCGCGATGATTCTCCTCGCGAGCGCACTGCTGCAGGTCTTGTCACTCCGCATCCTGCACGGGCGGCAGGATTTCTCCTACCGGCTGAACCGGACGCTGAACGCGCAGGAAGCCCCCGTCATCATCACGGGCTTCTGGTGGCTGTCGCAGGACGCCTTTACGGAGTTCTACCGTCGTCCATTGTTTCTCGCGAGAACGCTGGACGACCTGAACGCGCTGACCGAACGTCTCCGGTCGCACGGCTACCGCGAGGCCCTCATTGTTACGGGGCCGAGCGAAGATCCCGACGTCCGCCCCGTCGCGCGGGTGGAGGATCGCGGGCTGCGGACGTGGAAGGTGGATGTCTTCCGGGGGCCGCTGTAACGCTCGCGGCGCGGCCCGCGCACGAACGTGGCACGGCCGGCCCGGCCGTGCCACGCGAAAACTCACGCCGTCCGCGAGTGCCGCTACTTCGCCTCCGCCGCCGCGTACGGCACGGGCTTGGGCTCCATGCCGGCCTTGGCCAGAATCGCATAGACGACAAAGCCGACGATCAGCGAGTAGATGCTCGTCGGGTGCCAGCCCGGCAGCACGCCGACCCACGGGTGATTCAGGATGCCGACCACGAAGCCGATGAGCCATGCCGCATAGCCCGGAATGCTGATGCCCTCGCGCGGCCCGGCCCACTTCTTCCCGGAGAGCAGGTAGTCCGCGATCATCGCTCCGACCACCGGCCCGAACGACGCGCCGATCAGGCCGAAGAACGTTCCGAGGTTGCCCGCGAGGCCCAGCGCAGCCAGCACAATGCCGATCGTCGCGCCGGCCATCGTGATCTTCACACGGGCCTGCGGCTTGGCGAGCATCGTCGAGAGGCTGTTGCCGATGATGAACGAGCAGAAGCTGGCCGGCGCCATCGAGCCGATCGCGAAGAGAATCAGCATGATGCTGCCGAGCGTCTTGCTCAGAATGGGCAGCGCCCCGCTGAACTGATAGTTCACCAGGTCGCCCCACGTCAGGTCGCCCGCGGCGACCTTGTCAACCAGAGAACCCTGGGCGCCCGCCACAGCAATCATGGCCGTGCCGCCGGCGAACAGAACCGCCAGCGCCACGCCCACCAGGCCGCCCATACGCACGTCGGCCGCGTTCCGGTTGCTGCTGCAGAAGTCGGCACCGCACGCGCCCGCCGTCGCGAAGAAGCCGATGACCATCTGAATCACGAGGAGGAATCCGGCGAGCTTCAGGGTCGTGAAGAATGCGTTCGTCTTCTCATCGACCTTGACGTTCTTGATCTGTTCCGCGGATACCTTCTTCTTCGCGAGTGCCGCGCGGGCTTCGCTCGCCGCCTTCTCGGCCTCGGCCTCCGACTTGCCTTCCTGGATGGCCGCCGCTTTGGCCTTCGCCTGCTCTGCGTCCAGGATGCTCACGGCCGCCGCCGTGTTGGTTCTCGATTGCTCGTACTTCCCGAGGTGGCCGGCCGCGGCCACAGCACCGATCAGCAGCATCACGATCGGAACGATCGGGAAGTACGTGGACAACTTGGCCACCATCCCGATGCCCAGCCCGCCGAAGAACGCGAACAGATAGCCCCAGATCACCGCCATGACCACGAAAACCATGCTGAACTGGTGCGAGCCGGGACCGAACAGCGTCGAGTTGTACTCCTTGAAGCCGAAGCCGTCGAGGATGAGGCCGGCCGAGTAGAACGTCGCCACGCTGTACCAGCCGATCTGCAGCAACCCCATGAAGATGCCCGGCAGGAAGTAGCCGCCCTTCGTGCCGAACGTGCTCGTGCCGACGATGTACAGCGGCAGGCCGGTCTTCATGCCGAGCATGCCCGGCACGACGTAGAACAGGGCATGACTCAGCAACCCTGCCGCCACCAGACCCAGCAGGCACAGCCCGAGGCCCGACATCCCCAACGCGCCGGGGCCGCTCGCGGTTCCGGCCAACTGGTCGTAGAACGCGATCCACAGGAAGATCCCCGCGTAGGTCTGGGCCGTGGTCTTGTACCACGGGACCCGGTTGGCCGTGGGGTTCGGTTGGGCGGAAGCCAGATACGCTGGAAGTGTTCCGTTGGCCATCGCGATCTCCTGCAATCAGGCGGTCATGAATCGGATCCACCAGAGGATACGGCGAACGGGACGGGCCGCGACCGCGAACCGCCCCGGACATGCCCGGCCGAACCGCGCGGCAACCGGGCCGACGTCGCATCGCTCTCACGGGCGGCATATCTTACCGACTGGGCGGCGGAATGCCAGAGGCGGGACAATGTGAAAGACGAGAAAGCGGAAGAGCGAGAACGGAGGCCGGCGGCGAGACGCGGCCTGCCCGTGGCCTGTGGTCGGTTGTCCGTGATCGGTTGTCCGCAGGACTCAGCCGCCGATGGCCGGCTCCACGTCGAGAATCCTCTCGTCGTCGCGGCTGATGATCCGCCGGCCGGGAGGAACGGTGACGAAATCCTCCTCGGGCCAGTCGCCGTCGAGCAGGCGACGGAGCAGCGCGAGGCTGCCGTCCAGGCGTTCGTAGCTCCAGCCCTTCTCCTCGGCCTCGGCCCGGACGCGGTCGGCATAGCGAAGCTCGACACCCACGCCCGTGTCAATGAAGGTCAGCCGGTCATAGTTCTGCTGCCACGAGGAAACGGACTGCCAGATGAAATCGGCGTTCTCCTGGCCGTATTCCTGCACGTACTCTTCGTACGTCTTATCAAGGCCCAGCCTGGCCATGACGCCCTTCGGTTCGCGTGCGAACTCCCGCTCGATCCAGCCGCTGGTGCGGAAGTATGTGCCCGGGTGCGCGTCAAAGTACTCGCGATACCGTTCCCGGGTGCCGAGGAAGAACGTGATGCAGTCGTGGGCGCGCGGCAGGACCAGCGGCACTGCCGGAGCCCGCAGCCCGACGACGCCGTCGCTGCACCGGCCGTAGCCCAGCAGGATCGCCGAATAGCGATGGGGGTCCACGGCGTCGATCCGGTCCTGGATCCGCCCCCGCATGTCGTCGCGATCGACGTCATGCAGGCCTTTGGCGAGAAACTCGAGGTCTACGACATTCCGCGACTGGGCCGCGACCAGACACACCTCGCGGAAGGCGATCTCGCAGCCGATGAACTTGAGGCGTCTTGGGTCAGGCAGCAACGATCCCCCCTGCCGGCAGACGGAAAGGCGTCAGGGGCCCTCCGTTCCACGAGTTCGCAGCAGATACGAACGCGGCGGCTGAGGCGAGCGCCGCTGCACGAAAAGGCGAGGCCCCTGACGACCCTGCTGCAGACCAAAAAAGTGAGGCGCACACAGACCCTGTGCGCGCCTCACGCCCGGCGCATGCCGCCGGGGAGATACCGAAGCCGGCACAGACACCCACCGCACTGGCCATCATCACGATGCCGCTCGGCCGCATAGGCGTGGTCGCGCAAAACGAAGACTACTCCGCCGTCTACGCCGTGGCGACAATCAACCGGGACCACGTTCGCGCCGAGCTTCGCGGGATCCTGCCGGCCGCAGGTTGGGGGCGAGAAGTCAGCGTTTCTTCTTCGCCGGCCCCAGGATCGCGTCCTTGCACGCCTTCGAGACGCGGAAACGCACCACGCGCTTCGCCGGGATCTTGATCTGCTCGCCGGTCGCCGGATTGCGCCCCATCCGTGCCTTGCGGTTTACCAGCACAAGCTTGCCGAGACCCGGCAGCGTGAACGTGTTCTTGGCCTCCTTGTAGGCCAGATTCGCCAGTTCTTCCAGGAACAACTTGGCCTGTTTCTTGGCGATTCCCGCCTTTTCGGCGAGGGCGGCCGCCACCGCCGACTTCGACATCTTCGCAGACTTTGCCATAAGTATCCTCCATGACGGACCCGTTCCAATCGGGCCCACGGGCCAGAAGCTAACAGCCCTTTGCAGAAAAGTCAATACTGTATTGGCTTTTTTTTGCACCCCCCTCCCAGGTGGGGCCAAAACCTCAAGATTTCACGCCTGTCGGCCCGCGGCCGACACCCGCCTCCCTTCGAAATCCATTCGTTTCTCTAAGGAATCCGCCGATTCTCGGCTCGGGCACACGCGCCCCGGATACGCAGATCTACGGACGAAACGGCTCACTCCGGACCGCCGAAACGCCCCCCCCGTTCCTGTTTGCGTAAAGAATTCTTGCGTTTTGTCGCCAGTCGGCGTTCCCGAGCCGCCCGTGAGGGACGGGTGGCCTTCCGGCGTGGCCGCGGCCGAAGGACGGCCGTAAGCAGCTCCTCGAACCGCCGGACGGCGGCCCGTCGGTTGGCCAACTGAGTGCGAAACTCCCGGCACGTGATGTACAGGCGGCCCTCGGCGTTGATCCGGCCCCGGCACGCCCCGCCAATACGGGCCTTCTGATCCTCCGTCAGCGACGGGCTGCCGGCGAGGTCGAACCACAGCGTAGCCGCCGTATTCACCTTGTTGACGTTCTGCCCGCCGGGACCGCCGCTGCAGGCAAATGTAAAGGTCAGTTCTTCCCGGTTGATCCGGACGCCGGGAGCAACGGTGATCTTCATGGGCGTGCCTCCTGGATCGCCCGTACCAGCCCCCGGATGGTGTGCTCGGTGGCCTCGACGGTCGGGACGAAACCCGCATCCCGGATCGTCGCCGACGTGATCGGCCCGATGCTCGCCAGCCGGAGCCGACCGCCGGGAGCACACAACGCCCGCAGACGGTCCCCGCCGAACATCTCGACGAAGTTGGCAAACGTGCTGCTGCTTGTGAACGTGATCCAGTCGGCCCCGCCCGCCTCCAACGTCTCGACGACTTCCGGCGGGAGCCCCGCCGGCCGAATCGTGCGATAGATGGGCACATCGTCACACACGGCACCGCACTGTGCGAGGGCCTCTCGAAGCGCGGGCCGCGCAATGTCGGCCCGAAGCAGGAGGACTCGCTTCTGCCGCAGGTCGAACCGGCCCAGCTCCGCCGCGAGCGACTCGGCGACGAACTGCTCCGGAACCACCTCGGGCACAAGGAAGTGCTCGTTCAGCCGTTCCGCCGTCGCCGACCCGATCGCCGCAAGCCGCACCCCGCCCAGCGACCGGGCATCGAGCCCCGCGGCCCGCATCCGTTCGGTCATCGCGTCAACGCCGTTCACGCTCGTCAGCACAAGCCAGTCGTACGTGCCGATCTGCCGGATCGCCTGATCCAACCGGCGGAGGTCGCCGGGCGGCGCCAGGTCGATCGTCGGCGCCTCCAGCACGACGGCACCGAGCGCCCGCAGCCGCGTGGACAGGGCCGACGCCTGATGCCGCGTCCGCGTCACGATGATGGTGTGCCCGAACAGCGGGCGACTCTCGAACCAGTTGAGCCTGTCACGCAAACCCACCACGCGCCCGATGAGCGTCATCGCGGGCGGGGTGAAGCCCGCCGCCGCCGCCCGCTCGGCGATATCGGCCACCGTGCCGATGATCGTGCGTTGATCGCCGCGCGTCCCGTTGCGGATGAGCGCAGCGGGCGTGTCCGACGGCAGGCCGGCATCCATCAGCCGGCGGCAGTTCGCCGCCAGGTTCTTCACGCCCATATAGAAGGCGATGGTGCCGATCCTGGCCAGTGCGGCAAAGTCGATGTTGGACTCCGCCTTGGTCGGGTCCTCATGCCCCGTCACGAGGACGAAGGTTGCCGTCCAGTCACGGTGCGTCACCGGGATGCCGGCGTACGCGGGCGCGGCGACGGCCGCCGTGATGCCGGGAACGACCTCGAACGGAACGCCGGCGTCGGCGAGCGCCTCGCACTCCTCGCCGCCGCGGCCGAAAACGAACGGATCGCCGCCCTTGAGTCGCACGACCCGCCGTCCCGCCCGCGCAAGTTCGACCAACCGTTGGTTGAGCCGGTCCTGCGGGATCGAGTGCAGGCCGGCCTTCTTGCCGACGTAGATCCGCTCCGCCGTATCGGAGGCGAGGTTGAGCAGCTCGGGGTTGGCGAGCTGGTCGTACACGACGACGTCGCACTGCGTCAGCCGCGCGGCCGCCTTCAGCGAGATCAGGCCCGGGTCGCCCGGCCCGGCCCCGGCCAGTACCACGGTCCCGGCCTCAAACGGCCCGGCCAACTCCGCCAGCCATGACAACGTGGCTCTCGTCATGTCGAACCTCGCGCGCATTGCACCGTGCAACGCCCCGGATTATAGGTTCAGGCGAACGGTTCACCAGTGCGCCCCGGCGGCGCGAGACCCTGTCGGGAGCGCCGTCCCTGGCCGGAGATGCACAGCATGCGCGCGATGGTCCTGACGGAAAACGCACCGATCGCCACCTCGCCCCTGCGAATGGAGGACCTGCCCGTCCCGCCTCCCGGCCCGGGCGAGGTCCGGCTGGCCGTGCGGTGCTGCGCGATCTGCCGGACCGACCTGCACGTAATCGAAGGCGACCTTCCACGGCAGAAGCTCCCGATCATTCCCGGCCATCAGGTCGTCGGCGTCGTGGACGCCGTCGGCCCCGGCTGCATGCGTCTGCGGGCGGGCCAACGGGTCGGCGTGGCCTGGCTGCGCCACACCTGCGGACGGTGCGGCTTCTGCACCGCCGGCCGGGAGAACCTGTGCGAGGGCTCGCTCTTCACCGGCTATCACGCCGACGGCGGGTACGCCGAATACGCCGTCGCGCCGGAGGACTACGCATATGAGATCCCCGACGCCTTCACCGACACGGACGCCGCTCCCCTGCTCTGCGCGGGAATCATCGGCTACCGCGCCCTCAAGCGGAGCAACCTCCCGCGCAGAGGCACGCTGGGGATCTACGGCTTCGGCTCGTCGGCGCATGTGGTGATCCAGATCGCCCGGCACCGCGGTTGCGACGTCCACGTCGTGACGCGCGGCGAAAGCCACCGCGAGCTGGCCCGCCGGATGGGCGCTGTCTCGGTCGGCGAGAACGCCGCCGACATGCCGGTGAAGGTGGATAGCGCGATTATCTTCGCGCCGGCCGGGAACCTCGTGCCGCCCGCCCTGGCATCGCTGAAGAAGGGCGGCACGCTCGCACTGGCCGGCATCTACATGACGGAGATCCCGCCGCTCGACTACGAGCGATGCGTGTTCTACGAGCGCAACATCGTCTCGGTGACAGCCAACACCCGCGCCGACGGCCGCGAACTCCTCGCCGAGGCCGCCGAGATCCCCATCCGCCCGCACGTGACGACGTACGCCCTCGCCGACGCCAACCGGGCCCTGCAGGACCTGAAAAACGACAAGATTAACGGAACAGGCGTCCTGCTGCCGTAGGGAAGAGTCGCAGCCCGTGCAAGCAGGCAAGACGGGCCGCTCGTCCTGACGCCACGACAGACTCGACAGAACCCGCCCCGGACGCTATCGTACGCCTCATGGCGGCATCGGAACCGGATCGGCGGGACGGCGGGATGGACCTGCGCGACTTCCAGCAGCTCATCGAGAAGATGTACTCCCACAAGGACCGCGCCCGCGGCTCCGCCGGAACGTTCATCTGGCTCATGGAGGAGGTCGGCGAACTGGCCGCCGCGATCGGCGAGGGAACGCTCGACGACAAGCGCGAGGAGTTCGCCGACGTCCTGGCGTGGCTCGCGACGCTGGCAAACGTGGAAGGGATCGACCTCACCGACGCGATTCAGGCCAAGTACGGCACGGGGTGCCCGGGCTGCGGGCGGATGGTCTGCACGTGCGACGAGAAGCCATGATGGCGGCGCGAATGCCCCCCGCGCGGAGGACGCAGGAACGATGAGAAACAACCGGCTCGGCAGACGTTTCGCACGGTGCGGCCTGCTGGCGGCGCTGACCGCCGGCTGCCTCCTGAACTCGAACTGCCTGGCGATCTGGCAGCGCGAAGTTGAGGTCTTGAGCTACCCCGAAGTCAGCACCGAGCTGCTCTACGACAGCATCCTCGCCAACAACCAGCTCGGTCGCTGGCTGATCAAGTTCTGGAATATCCGCGCTTTCTGACACGGGGGAGCAGGCGGCCGGGAGCCTTCCGTTCGGCGGGCCGCCGTGCAGGCAGACCCGACGTCTCAGGCGTGCTGGATGACGATGACGTTGTCCGGGAGGAACGCGAGTACCTTGCTCACCTCGTCCCAGGACAACTCGCCCTCACCGCAGCCGGGACGGGGGAGCAGCGTCTTCGCCTCACCCACGAGCGTGCAAAGCTCGCGGGCGCTTCGCTCGATGATCTGAAGGCTGGGCGGCGTCCACTCGTATTGCTTGATCGGAAAGCACAACAGCCCGGGCCGAACCACGTTGACGTGGTTTCCCCGCGCCGCGAGGACCCGCCCGAGGTCGATCTCGAAACCCTGGTAGCGCCCGGCGGCCTCCTTCGCCAGGTTGGTGGCAAGTACCGCCGTGCCCTCCGCCGTGATCGCGCCGATCGTCGGAACGCACCGATACTCCGCTGGTTCGAACCAAAGGTTGCAGACCTTCTCTTTCATGGAGCCACCCGTAGAAATAACACCCTTCCCAAACCCAAAGGGCCGCATTGTACTCTATCGGCCACGCCAACGCACAGTCCTGTAATAATGGGTACACGCTTCGTCGCAAGCCACGATCGCCGTTGCCCGAGGGCCCATCAGTGTGCAGTGCCACTGAAAGCCGATGCGGCTCTTCGATCAAGGCGAGTGACGCGAGACATTTCCAGAGGGAAGGCCGACGCCCGAAATGGAAAACCGGATAGGCAAGACTGACGCGGCAGCCGAGTAGCCGAGCAACGGAGCCGCCGGGCTACGGATGAACGGACTGCCCCCCCTACTCATCACATTCCATCGGCTGCTGCGCGGTGACCTTTTGCGCGAGCCGGTGATAGGCCGTGACCACGTCACGGCAGATGAGGTCGATTCGTTCGCGGAGGTCTCGTCGTTCGCGGACGATGCGACTGACCATACGGCGGAGCCGGATGTGCCGTCGTTCCACGCGTTGGCGTTGGCGTTGCTCTTCCATCTCGTGCCCGACGACGTGGCACAGACGCGCCATGTCGAACGGCTTGGTGAACAGGTCGCGGACGCCGAGGCGCATGGCCTCGACCGCGCGGCCGACCGTGGGTTGTTCGGAGAGGAGGATGACGGAACTGTCGAGTTCAAGGTGGTTTCGCAAGGTGCGGGCCAGCGACAGCCCGTCGCAGTCCGGCAACTGCATCTCCGCGATGACGACGTCGGGCGTCTTCGCGGCGCAGGCGGCCACGGCCTCATCGGCCGTGCCGACCCGGGCCACGTGGGCACGGAGCGACCGCTCAACACACTCCGCGATCGTGTCGGCAAGTTCGACGTCCTGCTCGACCAGGAGGACCTCGGCGCGTTCCGTTCGCATTCGCTTTTCCCATGGCCGGACCGGCACCGGAATCCCTGCACAGTACACAAGTCCAAAAAAGGCCAGCGGGCGCGTCGGCCGCGAGAGCGAGGGGGAGGAGGGAGAAGGCCTCCGCTGCCCGTCTGGCCCGGATACTCGGCTTCCCTATCGAGTTCACTGACCCCGAGGGGGCATGAAGCGTTCGGCCGCGTGGCCTACTGGCTCGCCGTGCTGCTGGACGCCGCGAACTCCACGAAGGCTGTCGTGCCCTCCCCTGCTCGGCTGTCCAACCGCAGGCGCCCCCCATTGATTTCAATCCATCGCGCGGCCCGCGACAACCCGAGGCCACGCCCCCGCCCCGCAGGGCGGTGGGAGTAGAACGGGTCCATCGCACGCTCGAGCGTCTCGGGACCCATACCCCGGCCGTTATCGTCCACGCGAATCACGACCCTTTCATCGGTCGGATCCCACTGACAGTTTACGACGATGCGCGGAGCGCGGCCCTCCATCGCTTCCGTCGCGTTGCGGATCAGCTCGTCAAACGCGGCCTCGACCTGCGCCGGATCCACGTCGATGGCCGGCAACTCGTCCGATAGTTCGAGCACGAGCTGGTCCGGCAGCAACGACGTGCGGTCCAGCCACGTGTCGCGAATGTGTTCCAATAACCTGCCGACGCCCACGGGCTTCTTCTGCGGCTCGGCGGGCTTGGCGAAATCCATCAGTTCCGAAACGATCTGGCTGCACCGCCCCGCCTGTTCGGCAATGACGTCAGCCACTTTTCCCGTCGCCTCGTCCGGCGGCGCCGACTTCAGCATCTGCGCGCGTCCGGAGATCACGGCGAGCGGGTTATTGAGTTCGTGTGCGGCGCCGGCGGCCATCTCGGCGACCATCGCCAGCGAGCGTGCGCGGGCCGCCTCCTGCTGCGCCTGCTGCAGACGGCGGTTGATCTCGGACAGATCCTCGTTGAGCCGCTGGGCGTGGTGATGCGATTCGACGTTGTGGAGCCACAGCCGCAGCGCCGTGAGGATCGCCCCGAACTCGGCGGATTCGCTCGTCCAGTGTGTCGCCGACGCGGCCTGCCCGGCGAGGAACGCCCCCGCGGTACATCGGCCGTTCTGCAGGATGGGGCAGAACCACGGCAGCGGCGCGTCGGCCCTGGTCTGGACGTACTCCGTCAGCGCCGGCGCAGCGACGGACGACGGGAGGAATACGACCCCCGCGCCGCTGCCCGCGTCCGTCGCCCATCCGTCCGGCGCGGACACGGACGAACCATCGAGGCCGATCGACCGGACCGGGTTGTCCGGCCGTCCGTCGGCGATGCCCAGGTGCAGAAGCCCCGTTGAGCGGGAATAGAAGAACACGGCCACCGCCGGGGCTTCCAGGGCCTTCTGGATCGCCTCCGCCGCCGCGCCGCACACGTCACCGACGGTCAGGCCGGCGGTCATTCGCCGGTTCATGGCGTGCAACGCCGCGAAATGGCGGCTGCGGACGGTCAGTTGCTGGTTCGATGCAGCGAGCGCCGCGTTCGCACGGCTCAGCTCCTCGTTGGCGTCCGACAGGGCCTTGATGTAAAGGTCGTGGCTCGTGAGCTGGTCAAGGCCGATCAGGTGCGCCCGCTCCTCGATGCAGGGGGCAAGCAGGCCGACGATCTCGTCGTACTGCGTCCGGCTGAGCCCGATCTGTTCAGCCAGGCGCGAGGCCGCAATGTCCGGGTGGAAGTTGCCGGAGTAGCCGAGCCGCAGCTCGCGGGCGAGCCGGTCGGCGAAATGCACGAGCCGGACCAGGTTCGCATGTTCGACCGAGGCCGGCAGGCCGGCCGGCCCCAGCTGGTGCAGCCAGATGCATTCGAGCAGCGACGGCGGGAACCGCCACTTCTGGGCCAGCCGCCGGCCCACAATCGTGTGGTCCACGCCGAGAAACTCGCGCTCCACATCCGCGATCGACCCGCGGACGGCGTTCGTCCGCCGAATGACGCGGTCGTAGCTCTTGGGCAGGCAGGCGTCGAGCGCCACCTTGCCGATGTCGTGCAGCAGTCCGCACACGAAGGCGAGATCGGGCTCGACGTGCAGGCGGGCCCGTTCGGCGGTCAGCTGCGCGGCGCACGCCACCGCAAGGCTGTGTTTCCAGAACTCCGCCCTGTCGAACTCCGTCGGAGGCTGCTCGTCACGCCGCGCGAAAACCTCGAAGACCTTGATCGACAGAACCGTGTTCCGCACGGACTCGAAGCCGAGCAGCAGCACCGCCTTGTCGACCGTGGTCACAGGCGTCCCGACGGTCAGCGGCGTCTTTCGCGCCATCGCCAGGATCCGCGCCGTGAGCGACTGGTCCGACTCGATCAGCCGAACCACCTCGCGGGCACTCGAGTTGCCGGCGGTCGTCAGCTCCAGCAGGCGCGTGGCGACGGCGGGAAGCGTCGGCAGGCTGTCCAGCTGCGCCAGGAGCAATTCGACGCGTTCGCCCTTTCCGTTCGCGGCGGCCTGTGCCGGCGGCATCGTTCCGGCGTCCTGCGTCATGCGTCATCTTCTCCGCGCGGCAGACGGCGCGACGGCCCCGTCACACCTGAATCAGGTTGGACATCCGGGTCAGAAGCTCGTTGATCTGGAACGGCTTCTGCAGAAAGTCGTTCGCCCCGGCCGCCATCAATTCGCTGATCTCGTCCCGGTCCACGACGCCGCTGATGATGATGATCTTCACGTGCTCGAACGCGGGGTTGCTGCGGAGCGTCCGGCACACGACGTTGCCGTTGATGTCCGGCAGTTTGAAGTCGAGGATGATCAGGTCCGGCCGAAACTGGTGCGTGAGCAACCCGGCATCGTACCCGCTGCTGGCGGTCTTCACCTCGAACCGACCGTCACGCTCCAGCAACTCGACCAGCATCTCGGTGATCGCTTCGTCGTCATCAACCACGAGGATGCGCTTCTTACCGGACGTCAGCTTGTCCAGCGGGATGTCGTTTTCCTTCATGAACTGGATGAGCGCGTCCCGCGGAATCCGTCGGAACCGCGATCCCGGAACACGGAAACCCTTGAGCCTGCCGCTGTCGAAGCAGCGGATCACGGTCTGCTGGCTCACATTGCAGATCCGGGCGACCTCGCCAGTCGTGTAAACGCTCTTGGGCTCGCGCGCTTCGATCGCAACAGGCATGTCTGATGTGGTCACGGTGACATCCGCTCCTTTATGGGTCGCTGCAACCTTCCCAGCTTCGCCATCTTGCCCGCTCACTATACACTTCGTCCCCCGCCTATGTCAACTTAATTACCGAGTTTCTCGCGAGGACTTCCCACTCCGTATGACTGCTACGGTCGTTCCGCCCTGAATCGGCCGCACAGGTGGAGGTGGAGCGTGTTGATGTCGGCCGGGGAGATGCCGCTGATCCGAGCGGCTTGGCCAAGCGTCCGCGGGAGGATCGCCGACAGCTTCTCCCGGGCCTCGGCGCGGAGGGTTCGAATAGCCCCATAATCGAAGCTGCTTGGAATCTGGAGGGTTTCCAGTTGCCGGAATCGGTGAATCTGGCGAATCTGCCGCTGGATGTACCCATGGTACTTCGCACGTATCTCGGCTTGCTCCAGTACGTCAGCCGCGAATGACGCCATCTGAAGTCCACAATGTGCCGCCATGTCGGCGATGTGCGTCTCGGGCCGCCGGAGCCATTCCCGCAAGGGGATGCCGTCCTTCCGCACCGTGTCCAGCCACTGCTCCAACGCGGCAAGTTGCTCCTGTTTCTGGCGGAACCGCTCCCAGCGATCGTCATCGACGAGCCCAATCTGCCGTCCGATCGGCGTCAGCCGTTCATCCGCGTTGTCGCTGCGAAGCTGGAGCCGGTACTCGGACCGCGACGTGAACATCCGGTACGGCTCGTCGGGCGGGCGGGTGACGATGTCGTCGATCATCACGCCGATGTACGCGGCATCACGACCGAGGACGAGGGCTTCGGTGCCGCGGACGCGGGCGACGGCGTTGATGCCCGCCATCAACCCCTGGGCGGCGGCCTCCTCGTAGCCGCTCGTTCCATTGATCTGGCCGGCAAGGAACAGTCCGGGCAGGCGCTTGACCTCGAGCGTTGCGTCGATCTGGTCCGTGGGCACCCAGTCGTACTCGACCGCGTAGCCGTATTGCAGGATCCGTGCCCTCTCAAGCCCGACGATCGAGTGGACCATCGCCTCCTGCACGTCCCGCGGCAGCGACGTCGAGATGCCGTTGCAGTACACCCGTTCGCTATCGAGCCCCTCCGGTTCGAGAAAGACCTGGTGCTGGTCCTTGTCGGCGAAGCGAACGATCTTCGTTTCGATGCTGGGACAGTATCGCGGGCCCTGGCTCTGAATCTGACCGGAGTACATCGGTGCCCGGTGGAGGTTGGCCCGGATGAGTTCGTGGGTGGCGGTGTTCGTGGATGTGATCCAGCACGGAACCTGCGGCCGGTCGATCCGATCGGTCAGAAAGGAAAACGGGGTCGGCGGGCTGTCGCCGTGCTGCGTCTGAATGCGGCCATAGTCGATCGACTCGCGGTGCACCCGCGCCGGCGTTCCCGTCTTCAATCGCTCCAGCCGGAGGCCCAGCCGGCGGAGGGATTCGCTCAGCCCGGTTGCCGCCGGCTCGCCGACACGCCCGCCGGGCGTCTGCTCCTCGCCGCAGTGCAGCAGGCCGCGCAGGAACGTCCCGGCGGTCAGAACGACGGCCGACGCCCCAAACTCCCGGCCGTCGGCCAGCCGGGCTTGCAGGACACGCGGTGCGGCTTCGGCGAGTATCTCCTCCACGGTGCCCTCGATGAGATCCAGACCGCTCGTGGCCGTGAGGATTCGCCTCACCTCGGCGGCGTAGAGTTCCCGATCGGCTTGTGCCCGCGGCGACCAGACGGCGGGCCCCTTGCCGCGGTTGAGCATCCGAAACTGGATCCCGGTTGCGTCGGTCGCCAACCCCATCAGCCCGCCAAGGGCATCGATCTCCCGCACGATCTGCCCTTTCCCCAGGCCCCCGATCGCCGGGTTGCACGACATTCGTCCGATGGCGTCCAGGGACATGGTGACCAGCGCGGTCCGGCAGCCGAGCCGCGCGGCCGCGTGGGCCGCCTCGGCACCGGCGTGTCCGCCTCCAATCACGAGGATGTCGTATCGCTCACCCATACGCCTTCGTGGCCCGGCGCATTGTAGCATACCGCGAACCCTGGAACGGCTTGCGAAGTACGGCCTCTCCTGGGGCCGCATCCTCCGCGGCACACCGCGAAAGCGGCGGCGGCAGCGGGTTACTTCCGCTCCGTCTTCGCCACGGCCGCCTGGATCGGACGCCAGTCGGGCTGGCCCGAGCCGAGCCGGTATGCCTCGACGGTCCCGTCCGCGAACGCCCGCAAGACCATGCCCTCCGCGGCGATGATCCCCACGCAATTCCCGTGCGTGGGAACCCTGGCCACGCTGCCGATGGTCTGAGCCTGGACGTCAGGGCCGCCCCGGCCGGCGATGTTCAACGCCAGGAGCAGGGCAACGACGGCAAGCAGAATCGGTACGGCTCGGTTCGCCATGACGATATCCTTTCGATTTTCGTGAGAAGCGGACGCAGCGAAGGCCTCGTGCCCCGCCCGTGCCACGATTTCATATACCCAGATGCGAACGGACCGCCGCAAGGAGCGGTTCGACGCCGTATCGCACGGGGTCGGTCACAGGCAGGCCCGTCCGTGCCGCGATGTCGTCGCGATGGCCGGCGGCTTCCTCCGCGGTCATGCCGGCCGTGTTCAGCGAGACCCCGATGACGCGGGCCGGCCGGAGCGGTCTCGTGACGGCCTCGTTCAGACGAATCTGTTCCTCGATCGGGGCGATCGGGCAATCGGGCTTGTCGTTGTGGCACTCACGGCCGGGCCGATGGCACATGATGATCGCATCGGGGCAGGCCCCATGGAGCAGCGCAAGCGACACGGCGGAATACGCCGGGTGTTCGAGCGAGCCCTGCCCCTCGATGAAGCAGATCTGTCGATCGGCGACCTGCTCGATGAGCGCCTCCGTCGCTCCGCCCGCGAAGTCGGACACGACGGCGTCAATCGACGTGCCCCAGCCTTCGATCATGATGCCGGTCTGTCCCGTGGGAACGAACGCGGCATCAAGACCCGCTTTCACGGCCGCCGCCCGCAGCTCGAGACACGTCACCATCTTCCCGACCACGCAGTCGGTGCCGACGGTCAGGATCTTTTTCACCGGCATGGAGCGTGCCCGGCCAAACGACAGCCGCGTGGTCACGCCCGGGTCGCGAACGTCCCAGATGCGAACGCCCTTTGACTCTGCGAGCGAACGAAGCTCGGAATCGTCGCGCAACCGAAAGTGCAGCCCGCTGACGACGGCAAGTCCCGCGTCGATCGCCTCCACGACATGACGGCGCATGCGTTCCGGCAGTTGCCCGCCGGACGGGGCGATGCCGATGACCAGGGCGTCCGGCCGCAGGGGGATCGCGGCCGCGACGTCGGGCAGGATCGGAATGCCCCGGCCGAAGCCCAGAAACGATTCGAGCGGCTGACCCGCGGCCGCCGAATCGAGCACGGCGACGACATCGTCCGGGCGGTATCGGATGATCGACACCGCCGTCTTCGATGTGAAGACCCCGAGCGAACCTTCCGTGAGCAGTACCAGTCGTCGATAGATCGCCTTGCCCACTGGCCACTTACCTCTTGATACAGAATACCGACATCGCAGGGCGGGACCGGGCATCGAACTCCGGCACACACCTCGCCACAGCGAGCGAAAAGGCCGGTTTCCCGACCCAACCGACGTCCGAACGCCCCGATCGCCGCCCGCGAAGAATCCCATCGTACCAGAGGGAGCCGGCCCAGGCCAAAAGGCCGACGGCGCTGCACGGAGACACGCCGAACCGGCCAGGCAACCTCGTCATTCTTCCAGGGACGGGGATCAGACGAGCGGCGGATCAAACCGATGGGATCCGACCGGCGACCGTGGCAGAAACACCGTTCGTCTGCGTACCCCTGATTGTGCGGCCCGCGTTGGACCGCATCATCGGCCCGTGACCCGGTTGCCGCCCGGGGCTCTGCTTCCAACGGGACGGAGGCGGCCGAACACGCGATGATTCCAATCCTCTTCGGTGCGATGAGTGCGTACGGGGCCGGGCACGGGGGGACAAGAGGGGCGGAAGAAGGGCCTTCGTCGCCTCAAGGCATTCCCGAACTCTCCGTCCCCGTCGGGGCCCACTTCGCCAGACTGCGCGTGGCCGTATCGAGCAGCGCCCGCGCTTCCGACTCGGACTCGCGCAGCAGTTCGATCCGGAAGTGCCGCACGCCGCGCTGCCGCAACGCCGGCAGCCGGTCCGGCGACGATGAGCTTGCGGACCTGAAGATCGTGGTCCGGCCGGCGGCGTCAACCCGCACCGGGTGCTCGGCTCCGACGCGATCCCGCAGGGCGAACTCATGCCCTGTACACGGATGGTCGCACGCGGGGCAATCGCCCGCTTCCGTCAGCCGGGAGGCCAGGACGCAATGTTGCGTGTGAAACATCGGGACATGGGAGCGGATGACGACCTCGAACCATTCCGCCGGCGCGCGGGAAAGCAACAACTCGAGTTGCGGCGCATCGAGGTCGTAGCCCGGCGTCAGACGCGCGGTGCCGCGTTGCATCAGCACGCCGGCGGCGATCTCGTTGGCAATGTTGAAGGAGTAGTCCGCAATCAGCGGGACGCCGGGCGCGTGGTCCAGAAAGTAGGCCAGGGCGCCGAGATTGCGGACGAGGACGGCGTCGGGGCGGAGATCGTCGATCCGCCGGAGAAGATCGTCCTCGCCGGGCTTCAGGATCACCGGCGTCGCCAGGGCGGTGGGCACGCCCGCCGCCCGGCCATCGGCGACCGCCGGCGCCCAACTCCGCACGTCGGCAAAGTCGACGTAGATGCCTGCGACGCAGACGGCGGAGAGCGGCGCCACGGCCAGGGCCGCCTTCAGTTGCGGCACGGTCCGAACGAGAATGTGCAGGCCGAAGCCCTGCGCCACAAACGCGGCCTGTGCCCGGTCGCGTGACGACGGGTTGCAAACCGGCACCGCGGGGTGCCAGAGCGCGCCATCGGGCGCGGAAGCCGTTGGGCACGCGGGGGACGGCGTCAGTCCGACCTCACTCCGCAAGCGGCCGAGGGCATCCGGTTCGGCGATCTCGTGGCCGGAGCGGCGGCGTTCGAACAGTCGTTCGACGACCTGACGCCGGAGAGAGTTCAGCACGCTCTTGGGGACCATGACCGGCTGCGTTTCGGCGGGGCCCTCCGGGCCGACAAGTTCGACAGACGCCAGCGCAAACGGCGTGTCGCCCAGACGCCCCAGCTGCTGCCGGAGAAGGTCCACGGTCAGCGGGTGCTTCTCCGCCCTCGGCAGCGGCGCATCGCCGACCACCTCGGCTTCGCCGCCTGCGTCGTCGCGTACGGCGATGCGCAACGGCTCGCCGACACAGGCAATCACGCGGGCGGCGAGCGGGACCCGCCGCGTGATGCGAACGCGGCGGAAGCTGCCCTCCAGCCGCCGCCGCACGGCCGGGTCGTCCGTCTTCCACACCGCGCTGCCGATCGCGACGGCGGCGAGGTTGACGTCGCCCCGGCCGAACGTCAGCTCGACCCGCCGTGGCGAGCCGACCGGCCGCACGGAGTAGACGCGGCCGCCCTGCTCGTCCCGCTCGGGCAATCCTTCGTCGAAGACGACGCCGTCGCCGGGTTTGAGGGGCGGCGGCGTTTCGCCGCGAGCGGACGGCCGATCTTCAAGCTCGACGAGGACGCCCTGCCGCGTCTTGCCCGTGACCGTTCCGACGCGCACACCGCGGCTGCCTGGAACGCGGGCCTGGACGAGTTGCCGGTGATCGACGCCGTCGAGAAAGCCGTGCGTGAAGCCGCGGGAGAAGCTCTGCGCCAGATTGACCCGCTGCTCGGCGGACAGCGTGAAACGCCGGCCTGCGGCCGCCGCGTCGAGGGCGGCACGGTAGACCTGCGTTGCCGCCGCGACGTAATGGGCGCTCTTGAGCCGCCCCTCGACCTTGACGGCCGCGACGCCGAGCCGCGCCAGGTCGGCGATCCGGTCGTACGCGACGAGGTCCCGCGTGCTGAGCGGGTAGCGATCCTCGCCGGGGTCCGGCGCGCTCCGGCCGTCCACGACGAGTTCGTACGGCAGCCGGCACGCCTGGGCGCACTCGCCGCGGTTCGCGCTGCGGCCGAACAACGACTCGCTCGCGAGGCACTGCCCGCTGTACGAGACGCAGAGGGCGCCGTGCACGAAGACCTCCAGCTCCATCGACGTCGACCGGGCGACCTGCCCGATCTCGGCGAGCGAGAGTTCGCGCGCGAGGATCACCCGGCGAACGCCGAGCGACCGCAGCGACTCCGCCCCGCGCGGCTCGGTCTGCGTCATCTGCGTCGAGGCGTGGATCGGCAGCGTGGGCGCCAGCCGGTGAATCAGGCGTGCGAGGCCGAGGTCCTGCACGATGACGGCATCGGCGCCGGCCCGGGCGATGGCGGCCGCGAACCGGGCGGCGCGGTCGAGTTCGTCGGAAAAGATCAGCGTGTTGAAGGCGACATGGCCCTTGACGTTGTGCCGGTGCAGGTACTCGATGATCTCGGACAGGCTTGCCAGCGAGAAGTTCTCCGCCCGCCGTCGGGCGTTGAAGTCCTCGAGCCCGAAGTAGACGGCGTCGGCCCCGTTCGCGACGGCGGCGTGGAGCGAGTCCCAGTCCCCCGCGGGGGCGAGAAGCTCGGGTGTCTTGCGAGTGGAATTGCCCACGATAGCCGATTCCGCCGCACCGCCGCGTTCGTTCACAACGACGACCGCTCACACGCGACCGCCCGCGAGCCCTGCACGCGGTACCGCAGGTTTCCCCATCGGATTGTACCCAATCCCAGGCTCAGCGCGAGGCAGCGGACCAGCAGCCCGACGACGACCAGCACCGCCAGCGGAAACAGGGCGACCCGCGTGCCGTCCTCGAAAACCATCGCGACGTGGCGGGCCATGACGGTGTACATGCCGGCCAGATGGACGACGGCGACGGCCAACCACGCCCACTGCGCCGGGCCGAAAGCGCCTCCGGCGAGCGCCGTGCCAAGCAGCACCGCCGTGATGATGAACGGTGCGAGGCAGCCGAAGAACGCCGCGACGATCGTCCCGGCGAGCTTCCACCGCGCCCCGAGCGCGCCGATGAAGATCCGCGTCCAACCGTGGACGACCTGGCCGAGGTCGGCGTACATCCGCGTGCGGATCAGGTTGACGCCGAGGCCGAGGAACCGGCGGAGCCCCGCCGCCCGTGCCCGGCGGGCGAGAGCGACATCCTCGGCCATCGAGTCGGGCACGGCCGCATGGCCGCCGATTCGCTCGTAGGCCACGCGGCGAACGAGCAGGAACGCCCCGTTTGCGTAGGCCGGCGTCAGGTCGGGCCGCTCCGGCGGGCCGCCGCGAAACCACAGGCCCAGCGCCCATGCACACGCGGGCAGCAGGAACCGCTCCCAGCCGCTCGCCCCGACGACCTTCGGCCAGAGGCTCACGAAATCCAGCCCCCGGCGCTGCACGAATTTCATTGCGGTCGTCAGCGTCGCCGGGTACCACTCGACGTCGCTGTCGGTGAAGACAAGATAGTCGCCCCGGGCCTCGCGGGCGGCCAGGGCGACGGCGTGCGTCTTGCCAAGCCAGCCGCCGGGCAGTGCGTCGATGTCGATGCACCGCAGGTTGGGATGGCGGCCCGCCGTATCCCGCACGATGCGGCCGGTCGCGTCTGTGCTGCGGTCGTTGGCAACGATCACCTCGTAGTCCGGGTAGTCCTGCGCGAGGATCGACCGCAGGCACGGGCCGATCGCCTCCGCCTCGTCGTGGGCGGCGATGATGACCGACACGCGGGGGACCGGTCCCGCTGGGCCGCCAGCCAACGGGGCATCCGCGTCCGGCGCGGCCTGTATTCCGCTCGTCGCTTCGCCGCTCCGTCGCGTTGGTGCCGGCGCCACGGTCAGAGCCGATCGCAGCGCCCGATTGACCTCGACGTGTCCCCACCACCACCGGACGGCGATGACACCGCAGACGGCCAGCAGCGACCACCACGCCATCTCAGGCATCCGGCACACTCCCGCGGTTTGCCGTGGTCGAGCCGCCACAGGTTCCGCAGATGTCGCACGATCGCTCCGTCCGAAGGGCGATCGCGCCCGTCGGGCACGCCTCGGCGCAGCGGCGGGCGACGCGGCGAAGGGCGTCGGCCAAGGGCGCATCGAACGGCACGGCCATGCGGACCGTGAACCCGCGGCCGACGATCGCGACGCCGATCTCCTCGTTCGCGTCGGCGGCGATCCGCACGCAGGCGTCGCACAGGATGCACTTGCCGGGCTCGTAGACGATCTCCGGGTGCGTCAGGTCCTGGCGGAACCGCCTCCGTTCGCCGGCGAAGCGGTACGGATCGGCGCGGTACTCGGTTGCGTAGCGGCGCACGCGGCATCCGTCGGCCTTGCGGCAGCCGCAGGTAAGGCAGCGGCGGGCCTCCGTGGCCGCCTCCGCCGCAGAGAACCCGCCCTCGATTTCGTCGAAGCCGGCCCGCCGTTGCTCCATCGCGATCCGCCGTGCGTGCCGGCGGGGGCTTTTCTCGATCCGGCGAAACAGCGCCGCCCACTCGTCCTCGTCGATCGGGCGCATCCGTACGTTAACCATGGCCGGCTCGCCGATCACCCGATCCCCGCGCAGATACTGATCGATCGACGTCGCGGCCAGCCGCCCCGCCGCCACGGCACGGACGGCAAGGTCGGGCCCGGAGACGGCGTCGCCGCCGGCGAAGACGCCTCGCAGGTTCGTCCCGAGCGTCTTCGGGTCGGCCACGATGCCCCACTCCGTGACGTCAAGTCCGTCCTGCGAAGCCGGCGCGCGGATCACCGTCTGGCTGATCGCCGCGATCACGGTGTCGGCCTCCCGCGACCATTCCGAACCCGGGATCGGCACAGGCCGGCGGCGGCCCGACGCATCGGGCTCGCCAGGCTCCATCCGCCGGCACGTCAGGCGCAGCCTGCCATTGTCGATGCGCTCGAGCCGGACCGGCGCAACGAGATACTCGATGGAAACGCCCTCCGCCTCCGCCCCTTCCACCTCTTCCAGCAGGCAGGGCATTTCCTGCCGCGTGCGCCGATAGGCCACGCTCACGTTCCGCGCGCCGAGCCGGACGGCCGTACGGCAGGCGTCCATCGCCGTGTTGCCGCCGCCGACCACGACAACGTCATCGCCGATGTCCGGGCGCTCGCCGTTCGCGACGCGGCCGAGGAACTCGATGCCGGACAGCGCAAGCGAGTCGCCTTCACAACGGAGCCGCTGCGCCCCCTGCGCCCCGATGGCGACGAAGATGGCGTCGAACGACTCACGGAGACCCGCGAGCGTGAAATCGGTCCCCCAGCGCACGCCCATGCGGAACTCGGCGCCGAGCCGCCGTATCGTCCCGATTTCGGCGTCGAGTGCGTCCTTCGGCAGGCGGTACGCCGGGATGCCGTACCGGAGCATGCCGCCGGGCAGGGGGTGGGCGTCGAAGAGCGTGCAGCCGTGCCCCCTCCGCAGCAGGTAATATGCCGCGGCCAGACCGGCGGGCCCTGCCCCGATGATGGCGACGCGCTTGCCGCTCGACTCGGCCCTCGGCGGCACGAACGGCTCGGCGGCCTCGCGGTCACGGTCGGCCGCGTAGCGGTGCAGCGCGGCGATGGACAGCCCTTCGTCGTGGTCGCACCGCCGGCACTCATCCTCACAGAGCCGTGGGCAGACCCGCCCCAGCGCGCCCGGCAGCGCCAGCCGCTCCGCGATACGCTCCATCGCGGCCCGGTTGCGGCCGGTCGCAATGTGATAGAGGAAGCCCGGGATGTCGAGGCCGGCGGGACACTGCGCCTGACACGGGGCGATGCAGTCGCCGGCATGGTCTGACAGCAGCAGCTCCAGCGCCACCTTCCGCGCCGCGCGCACATCCTCGCTGTCGGTCGTGACAACCATGCCGGGCGCGACGGGCATCGCGCAGGCCGGCGACAGGTTCGGCCGTCCTTCGATCTGCACGGCGCACAGGAAGCACGACGCGACCGGCTCGAAGCCTTCGACGAAGCAGAGCGTCGGGATCTCGATCCCGAGCCGGCGCGCAGCGGCCAGGACCGTCGTGCCGGGCTCGACGGAAACCTGCCGGCGGTCAATCGTCAGTGTCACCGAAGCCATCTTCCGCTTCTCGTTGCCGCGTCGCCGCAGCCGGAACGCAAGCCGCGCCGGCGATCGCGAATCCCAGATCTCAAATCTCAGATCCCGGGCCTCAGAACGAAATCATGATCCTCGAATCTTAAACCACCTCGATCGCGTCGTCCCTGCACGCGAGCAGGCACATGCCGCAGCGCGTACACTTTGCATCGTCCACTTCGTGTCTCTCGTACGGCCGGTACGCGATCGCGCCGACGGGGCACGCCTGCGCGCAGAGCGTGCAGCCGATGCAGGCATCCGTCACGCGGTAACGGATGAGCCCGGGGCACTTGCCCGCGGGGCACCGCTTGTCGCGCAGGTGGGCCTCGAACTCGTCACGGAAGTACCGCAGCGTCGTCAGCACGGGGTTCGGGGCCGTCTGGCCGAGCCCGCAGAGGCTCGTCCGCTTCACGCGGTCGGCAAGTTCGGCGAGGTCCTCGATGTCGCCCGGGCGTCCCCGGCCCTCGCAGAGCCGCGTGAGGATCTCGAGCATCCGCTTCGTACCGATGCGGCAGTACGTACACTTGCCGCACGACTCGGCCTGCGTGAACTGCAGGAAGAACCGGGCGACATCGACCATGCAGTCGCGGTCGTCGAGCACGACCATCCCGCCGGAGCCCATGATCGCACCGGTCTTCGTCAGGGCCTCGTAGTCGATCGGCGTGTCGGACAGGCTCGCGGGGATGCACCCGCCCGACGGCCCGCCCATCTGCACGGCCTTGAGCGCCCGGCCGCCTCTGATGCCGCCGCCGATCTCCTCGACGATCTCGCGGATCGTGATACCCATCGGCACTTCGATCAGCCCGCCGCGGTTGATCTTGCCGGCCAGGGCGAAGACCTTCGTGCCCTTGCTCGTCGCGGTGCCGAGCGCGGCGAACGCCTCGGGGCCGTGCCGGGCGATCCACGGCACACAGGCGAGCGTCTCGACGTTGTTGATGCACGTCGGGCAGCCGTGCAGACCCTTCTCCGCCGGGAACGGCGGGCGGAGCCGCGGCATCCCGCGCCGGCCTTCGAGCGACGCAATCAGTGCCGTTTCCTCGCCGCAGACGAACGCCCCGGCGCCCTCCCGCACTTCCAGGTGAAGGTGGAACCCGGTCCCGAGCACCCGCGCGCCGAGATAGCCGCGCTCCGCGGCCTGGTCGATCGCGTGCCGCACGTGCCGGACGGCCAGCGGATACTCCGCGCGGATGTACAGATACCCTTTCGACGCCCCGACGGCGTACGCGGCGATCGCCAACCCCTCCACCACGCGATGCGGGTCGGACTCGAGCACGAGCCGGTCCATGAACGCGCCGGGGTCGCCCTCGTCGCCGTTGCAGACGACGTACTTGATCGCGCCGGCCCGGGCACGGGCAAGTTCCCACTTGCGGGCGACGGGAAAACCCGCGCCGCCACGGCCGCGGAGCCCGGAATGGCGAATCCTCTCGATGACGGCCTCCGGCGACGCCGTCTTCAGGCATGTCTCCAACGCCTGGTAGCCGTCGTGCAGGAGATATTCGTCGATGCTCAGCGGATCGATCCGGCCGCAGTTTTCGAGGACGATCCGCGTCTGGCGGCCGAGGTACGCGGCGGCCGGGCCGGTCGCCGTATCCACGGGCTGCGGCGCGGGCACGGCGTCTTCGCGACGGGCCGCGGCGATCCACTCGTGCATCGCCCATCGCAGGCGCGCGGCCGTGCCGATCGACCGCGCGTGACGGGCGACGATCCGGCGCGCCTGGCCGGGCGTCACGTTGCCGTACAGAGCGGCCCGACCGTCCGTGCCGAGCACTTCGACGAGCGGTTCGCGGTGACAGAGCCCGTTGCAGCCGACGGCCTTGATGGCGACCGCGGCGTGCGCCTCGCTCGCGGCCCGCGCCAGGGCGTCCCGCACGCCTGCCGCCCCGGCGGCGATGCCGCAGGAGCCCATGCCGACGCGGATCTCGACGGGGACGGCGCCACTCATGCCGGTGCGGCCTCCTCGCGGAAGGCCTCAATCGCCTCGCACGCGCCGGCGGGCGTGAGCCGGCCGACCGTCTGCTCGTCGATCATGATCACCGGCGCGAGGCTGCAGCAGCCGAGGCACGCGACTTTGTCCACGGTGAACATCCGGTCCGGGTCGGTATCGGCGTCGGCGGCGATGACCAGGTGCCGGCGGATCCCGTCGGTGATCTGCGTCGCGCCGGACACGTGGCACGCCGTCCCGTGGCACACCTTGACGATGTGCCGTCCCGGCGGCGAACGGCGGAACCGGGCGTAGAACGTCGAAACGCCCGCGATCTGCGCCGGCGTGATCTCCGTCAGCTCGCAGATGCGCTTCAGCGCTTCATCGGGCAGATAGCCGTAGTGCGCCTGAACCGCCTGAAGGATCGGGACGGCGGCCTCGGCGGACCGGCCGTGTTCGGCGACCATCGCGTCGAGGCACGACAGATCCAGGACCGGCGGTTCGCCGGCGCGGCCACGCTCGTACGAACCGCTTGAATGCGACGGGCAGGGGCGCCGGGCACGGCGGTCGGCCCGATCACGGGCGATCTCGGCCTTCACGGCGGCGATTCGCTCGCGCGTCGGCGGCCGCATGCCCCCTTGCGAAACCAGTCTCTTCGCGCTGCCGAGGAACGCAACGGAAGACAGGATCACAACCGCCGTCGCGATCTTCCGGCGACCGGCACGGCGGAGCGAGTTCTTCGTCTGGCGATCGTACTCCGCGGCCAGTTCGGAGGCCTTGGCGGAGCTTGTCCTGGCCGCTTTCCTGAGCGCCTCGACGCGCTGCCTGTCGCCGGGTTCCGCCCGCCGTGCCCGCACATGATCGACGATCAGCCAGCACGTTGCCGCCCCAAGGATGACGGCGGCCGCCGTGGCCAAGCCTGAATGACGAACCAGGGGCGGCCGCGCCATTCGGTCGCGACATGCGGGTTTCGTCATGCGGGTTTCATCATTCATCATTCGTGTTCTGTCGCTCCCTGGGGCAGGATGCATAGCAGCGGGCGCAGGACAGGCAGGCCGACCGCACCGCCCGCATCCGCTCGATGGCGCCGAAGGGGCAGGCATCCGTACACAGACCGCAGTCGAGTTCGGCGCCCGGCGTGATCGTCACGCCCCGCCACGAAAAGCGGGCCAGAATCGCCAGCAGCCCGCCGTAGGGACACAGCCACCGGCAGTACGGACGGCCGATGAACAGCCCCGCCAGCAGGAACGCCCCGCCGAGCATGAGCATTTCGCCCGAGCCCGTCCGGCGGAAAAGCCCAACGAAGGGGTCGAACCGGCAGATGATGAAGTCGCGGTGCATCGCCGGCCGGGCCGCGAACCAGACGGCCAGCGCGAGGTAGACGTACTTCAGCCAGCCGAGTACTCGATCCAGCCGCCGCGGCACGGTGATGGGTGACAGCACAACCAGGTCCTGGATCGCCCCCAACGGGCACACGCCGCCGCAGAAAACCCGTCCGAACAGAAGTGCGACCAGCAACGGCAGAAAGAAGAACACGACGACCACGAACGGTACGGCATAGCCCGGATCGGTCAGGGCCACGACGATGTTCTGCGTCGCGCCGATCGGGCACACGCAGCCCTTGCGGTAGAAGCCGAAGTACAGCAGGCACGCGATCGTCAGCACCGCAAGCCACCGACGACTTCGAGCGATCAGGCCGATCCAGGCCGACGCCCCGAGCGCGGCCGCCAGCAGCGCCGCGTCCACCGCGCTCCACCACGCGGCCCGCGGCAACGGCCGCTGCGTGGGAGGCGTGGTATATCCGCCGCCGATGTCCTTCGCCTGCGGCGCGGCGCTCACGGGGCGCTGGTAGTCAACGGCGGGCGCTGCCGCGGCCACGATCAACAGGGCCGCGAGCGACAGCGGCAGATGGACCATGCGGTGGGCGGGGCTCGTCATGTGGGCCGGCGCCCTCCGCGGATTTCGGGGGCCGGCCTGCGGAGATAGGCGTCATCGGGACATGCCTCGGCGATCGAGCAGCGGTTGCAGTTCAGGCACAGGTTGTACCGCACCTCGAGCCGGATCGAGCCCAGGCCGGCCGGTTCCTTGCACTCCATCACGCACTTGCCGCACCCGTTGCAGAGCCTTTCGTCGATGACGTATTCGTAGTAGTTGTTCAACGGGTCGTCGGGGTCCACCTTGCCGATCGGCGTTCGCCGGATCGCGTCGCGCGGGCAGAGTTTCTCGAGCGGCAGGCCGTCCTCGCCCGTTTCGCTGGTGACGTCGAAGTACGCCGGGCAGACGCAACACCGCCCGCACTTCTCGTGCTCGTTGACGGCCCGCACGGCCGAGAGCGGGAGCACGCACGCCGTCGCGCACCTGTCGCACGCCTCGATGCCCGTCGCCCCGTGGCGGATGTTGACGCACTTCGCCGGGTCGATGAGCCACACGTCCTGCGCGCTCGCCTTGCGGGCGAGGTAGGCGGCCGCTCCGCCGAGGCCGATCAGGCCGACGCCTCGCGCCGCATGGCCGAGCAACTCGCGCCGCGTGGTTTCCTCATTCATGGCCGCACCCTGTCCGCGGGCGTCGCGGCCGGTCCCGTCGCAGCCGCTTCCTCCGGCTCGAACACGCAAATGTGCAGACGCGCGGTGTCGCCCACGTAGATCCTCTCCGAAAACCCGTCTCCCCTCTGAATCGGGAGGGCCGGGTGGAGGTGCTTCCCGGCCACGCCGACCGCCACGGGCATGTTCTTGCTGTTCTGGTCGAAGGCCTCCGCGCCGATGAACGCGAGCATCCTCCCCGCCGCGTCGAACACCTTCACACGGGCCGGCGCCTTCTCGGCGACAACGACGCGGCCGCCGCTCATCAACGCGAGGCTCGTCGGATTGCAGCAGCCGGGAAAGTCCTCGATCGCCCGCGTGCCAAACTTGCCGAAGTGCCCCAGTCGTTTGCCATCCGCGGCGTATCGCTCGACGCGGAACTTGGCCGGGTGGGCAACGTGAATGACGCCGTTCGCATCGACGGCAAAGTCCAGCCGTCCGTTGGGCATCAGGAACCCGCGCGTGTTGTTGTCCGTGCCGATGTCGTTGAGCCACTTGCCCGCCTTGTCGTAACGGCGGATGCAGCGGTGCGCGGCGTCGGCCAGCAGAAGGCAATCGTCCGCACGCCCGACAGCCGTCACGAGCCCCAGCCGCGCGCCGTCGCGAAACGTCGTCAACAGCGTGCCCGTGCCATCATACGACTCGACCTGCCCGTCCTCGCCGACGTGGATGCGACCGTCCGCGGTGACCGAAACACACTGTCCCGGCTTCGCTGTATTCCAATGTCGCGACAGCCTGCCGCCGGGCTCAAAGACCTTGACCTCGCGATCGCCGACGGCGTACACACGCCCCTCACGATCGACCGCAATCCCGCGAAGGGCCTCGCGGAACTGCTCAGCCCGAGGGCCGCGACCGGAAATCGTCTTGACCTGGCGATATCGCATACGCGCTACCAGGAACCGGGGCGAGAAAGCGGAGCGAACCGCCGATCGAATCTCGCTTCTCGTCGTCCGGTGTCCATTGTGCCGCCTTCCCAGTCTCTCACTTCCCCGCACCTACTTCCACACATACCATCTTACTCATGTCCCGCAATACCAGCTTCCCATCCACCAGCGCCATCGGCCCCCAGACGTTGTCACCGCTGAGGACCTGGGCACCGGCCAGTTCCTTGTACTCCTTCGTATTGGCCTCGATCAGCCGCAGCATACCCGTGTCACCGTCGAGCACGAAGAACATCCCGTCGGCCAGCAGGAAGCTGCCGAGGCCGAACGTCGCCTTGCCCTCGCTCGTCCAGACAATCCTGCCGTTCAGGTCGAGGCAGGTGAACAGCCCGCGGCCCCTCTTGCCGACGGCGAACATGTGGTCCTTGTACAGGATCGGCGTGTGTACCTCGGAGTTCCACTCGGTCGAGGGCAGACCGAACACCTTCTCCGCGGCGAATCGGTCGCCGTCGCGCTTCACGCGGATCATCACGCTGTCGGCGTTGTAGAGCGACGTCATGAAGATCCGCCCATCGCCGATCACCAGGGGCGACGGGGCGACGGCCTGGTTGAACTTCCACGGAAATGACCACAACAGCGTGCCGTCGGCCGCGGAGATGCCGGCCAGACCCTTCAGGGCGCAGTACACATATTGCCGAACGCCGCCGATCTCCGCCGGCATCGGCGACGAATGCGACAACGCCCACCCGTCCGGGTTCGGGGCCTGCCAGATCGGCTTGCCCGTGGCCTTCTCGAGGGCGACGATCAGCGCATCCCCGCCGGTCGCGATGACAACGCGGTCCGGCTCGATCAGCGGACATTGGCCGTTGTACCACGGCGGAATCCTCGTCCTGTATTCCTTGACGAGTTCCTTCCGCCACAGCTCCTTGCCCGTTTGCGCGTCGAGGCAGTGGAAGACACACTTCGGGTCCATCGAGAAGACGTATTTCCCGTCCACCGCCGGCACCGTCCGCGTGATTCCGTGGTTCGGGCGGATCTCCTTCGCCTCCCGGTAGCGCCAGAGTTCCTTCCCGTCAGTCAGCGCGAGGCAGCGGACGAGCCATTCCGGGGTCTTCGGGTCGTAATCATTGAAGTAGACCCGCCCACCGACAATCGCGGGACCGGCGTAGCCCTGACACACGTCGGCGGTCCACAACACCTTGGGACCGGTCCTCGGCCAGGATCGAAGCAAGCCGGTTTCCCGCGAGATATTGTCGCGATTAGGCCCGCGAAACTGCGGCCAGTCGGCCGCGCAAACGATTGTCGTTGAGGTGGTTACGATCAGGACAGCCAGCGACCCTCGGGGAATTGTGTACACGAACGCTCTCCGGTGAACAGGTTGCCAACGACTCCCGCGGGTGGAACTCGGGTCTGGGCCGTTTCACTATAGCACGAACGCCCCGGTGGCCGCAACGGCAGTCGATCGATCCGGCGGGTTGCCCGCAGGTCCGCCTGCTCAAGGGCTGCGCGGACATTTCAGGGGTTGCGGCTCCCTGGCTTGCGTCGCCGGACTTGCCTGCCTGCATGGGCAACGTCGATTCCCGACAGTCGCTGCCTGATCGGCCCGGCTTGCAAAAACGTTTTAGTCAGCTAGAGTTAGATAGTCGTACAGGGCCTTGCCAGCCTGGAATGCGGGGAGTCACGAATATGCATTGTATCGCCAGAGGCGTCTTCTTCTTTGTCGCGTGGGGCATCATCGCGCCGGACCATTGGCACGTCGGCGGGGCCGTCGCAGCACCACCGCCTGTGACCGTCGGCCAGGATGGCGCGGAGATGGTGCTCGTCCCGGCCGGTCCTTTCATCATGGGTGCCGTCGGTGAGAAGGTCAGGGACGACGAATCTCCCGTGCGGCGGCTCAACCTCCCGGCGTTCTACATCGACCGCTGCGAGGTCACCAACGCTCAGTATGCCCGCTACATCGCCGCCACAAAGGCCACCCCGCCCGTCAGTTGGGACGGCGGGAAGCCCCCCCAGGGCAAGGAGAACTGTGCCGTCACCAACGTTACCTGGTTCGATGCGATGCGCTACGCCGTCTGGGCCGGCAAGCGGCTCCCCACCGAAGCAGAATGGGAGAAGGCCGCCCGCGGAACCGACGGCCGTCGTTTCCCCTGGGGCAATGAGGACGACAAGGCCCGCCGCAACCTCGACAACGACGGCAAGATCCGCCCCGTCGGCACGTTTCCCGCGGGGGCGTCGCCCTTTGGCTGCCTCGACATGAGCGGCAATGTGTGGGAATGGACCGCCGACTGGTACGCCGGCTACCCCGGCACCGCGGCCCGATCCGTCCATTTCGGCAAGCAATACAAGGTCATGCGTGGCGGCGGGGGCATCTACTTCTACGGGATCGACAACCGTGGCGACTGCACGCAGCGCGCCCGCCTCGTTCCCTACGGCGAGCACGACGGCCTTGGCTTCCGCTGCGTGAAGGACGCCCCCGGAACCAAGGCCCCCTACGACCCGCGAAAGACGCTGGCCGAGGCGGAATCGCTGCTGAAGGCGACGCTCCGCGAACCCGTAACGCTGTCGTACGAGAAGGAGTTCGCCGATTTGCGGGCGAAGGGCGGCTTCCCGCTCCGCATCGAGGGCTCCGAAGGCCAGGCCGGCCCCGTGCGGACGGGTGTCCCGTTCCCGCAGGGCGTCGTCAAGGACGCGAGCCAGGTCCGCCTGCTCTCCACCGACGGCAAGCCGCAACCGGTCCAGACCACCGTCCTCGCCCGCTGGGCCGACGGCTCGGCCCGCTGGCTGCTGCTCGACTTCGCCGGGCGGGCGGGGGAGACCTGCCGCGTCGAGTTCCGCGGCGCCGCCAAGTCGGCTTCGCCGGCCGCGCCGCTCCGCGTCCGGCGAACCGAGGAGCGCGTACAGATCGAAACGGGCCGCGTAACGCTCGTCATCGCACGCGACGGGCTTGTCACAGAGGTACGGTCGAGCGACGGCGTGATCCTCGGCCCGATGAGTCTCGAGCTTCAAGCCGTGCTCTCCGAGCAGGGAGCCGCGACGCGGCTCCGTCCGCTTCCCGCCGAGAGACTCGACCTGGAAGACGCCGGCGACATGCACGCGACCGTGCGCCTGCGGGGCGTTCTGGGCGGCGCAAGCGGCGAGCCCTCGCCGTTCCGGTACGATCTGCGGATCCACGCGTACGCGGGCTCGTCGCGCGTAAATGCGCTCCTGACGCTGACGCACTTCGCGAAGCGAGTCGAGCCGACCGAGAAAGTGGCCCCGGTCATCAAGGTGGCGGACGCCACACTCCAGTTCGCCCTCCCGCAGCCGGCCACGCAGACGACCTTCGCGACCGATCACGGCGCGAAGACGCTGCCGGTCGGCCGCCGCGTCGAGCTTGTGCAGCCCGATGACCTCCGGTACACCATCAATCGGGATGCGCAGACCGCCGCCACGGGAACGCGGGCGCCCGGCTGGCTCGCCGCACAGGCCTCCACAGGCTGGGCCGTGTTCGGCGTACGGCACTTCTGGCAGAACCATCCGAAGTCGTTGTTTGCCTCGCCGAACGCGATCGGCACGCGGCTGTGGGCCGGCCGGGAGGCGTTCGAGTGGGAGGGCGGCCTCGCGAAGACGCACGAGATCGTGCTCGACTTCGCGGCACAGTCACCGACCGGCTACGCCATGGACCCGCTCCGCGCGACCGTGCCGCCCGCGTGGGCCTGCGGCACCGAGGCCGTCGGCCCGATGCTCCCGCGCTGCCGTGAGGCCGTCGAGCGGTTCCCGTACTGGGAGGTCCTGCGCGAGTCCAGCAAGCGCCGCTGGGTCCGTGCCATGCCGACGGGTCTGCGCGACTACGGCGACGCCTACATGGGCGGTCCCTACAAGGGCAAGAACGCCTACAGCAACCTCGAGTACGACGTGCCCTTCAACTTCGTCCTCGACTTCCTCAAGACGGCCCAGCCCTGGTACCTCGCCGCCGCCGAGGCCCAGGCCCGCCACCAGGCCGATATCGACATCGAGCACGCCGCGCCCTTCCAGTGGAAGCACAGCCCGCAGCACACGACCACCCGGGCTGATTTCGGCCACGTGTTCGTCCGCGGCCTCCTGCTGCACTACATGCTCACGGGCGAACGCCGCTCGCTCGAGGCCGCCCGCGAAATCGGCGACTGGCTCGCCCCGGAGGTCCAGGCCCTCAAGGGCATCGGAAACGAGCGCCAGATCGGCTGGTCGCTCTACGCCCTGGCCGGCCTCTACGAGTTCACCGGCGACGAGAAGTACCTCAAGGCCGCCGTCGCCGGCTGCGACAAGCTCACCGCCGGCCAGTCCGCCACGGGCAAGTTCAACATCCGCTGGGACAACCGCATCTCGTTCTTCAACGGCATCGCGATGAACGGGATGCTCGCGGTCTACCGCCTCACGAACAACGAACGGCTCGCGCAGACGATTCTCCAGGTCGCACGGCGGACGCTCGGCTTCTACCCCGAGTACGCCTGCCGTACGCTCGATGCCTTCGTCTGGGCCGCGCGCCACACGAAGGACCCGCGTTACCTCGACAACCTCGAACGCACCTGGCTCAGCTCGATGGAGTTCCTAATGGGCCGCGACTCGGGCATCACCGAGGAGGTCCACGCCTGGCAGTTCACCCAGCTCGCCGCGAAATACCAGTTGCTCCCGCTGTTCGACCGTCCCCCGGAGATCCTGCCCGACCCCGCGACGTGGAAGGGCGTCCGGCTCGACCAGCCCAACGCGGAGCTGTACCTCCGGAACGGCTCGAACCGGCCCGCGGCGGTCATGGTCGTGCTCGAAGGCACGGCGAGCGGCCGCGCCGTCCTGCTCGACGCCGCCGGCAAGGCCGTGCAATCTCGCGACCTTCGCGAGGACAATCGGTTCTTCCAGGTGACCACGTTCGCGCTGCCGCCGGGCGACGGCGTCTGCCGCCTGCAACTGACCGGCGCGAAGGTGAAGGCCTGGCAGATCCACCGCGACGGCGCAACGCGGATGACCGTCCACGACCCGCAGTCCGTCCATCTGGCCAATCTGTACCCGCGGGCGTACGGCTACCGGAAGCCCGGCGCGCGCGAAGTGAAGCTGGCCCTCGAGGTCGCCGGCGAGGGCTTCCACAGCGCCACGCTCTACGACCCCGACGGCAACCCGGTCACGACGGTCCGCCACTTCGTGGACTTCGAGGACCCGAAGAGCTACAAGCTGGAGCTGAAGGCGAGCCTCGACGACCCCCGCACCGACGGCTGGTCGCTGGAGATCTACAACGCCAAGGTCGTCCGCAGCGAGGGGCTGCTTCCCTACTGGGCCTGCGATGTGAACGAGCTGTTCCAGCCGCCGCGGTAGGCCGGGCGGTTCGGAGGCACTCCGCGGGTTCGCCTTTTTGACCGTTGTTCGTTGTCCGTGGCCGTCGCACTTCGCGCCGTCGGCGCCGGCCTCGCCTCTTCTCCTGCGCCGCGGCCAGGATCCGTTCGAGCCTCGCCCGCGCTTCGAGTTCTGCGGGGCGATCGCTTGCGCTTCGCATCCCATTCCCCGGGACCCTCGCTTTCCCTGCTTTCGCGGGGGTGACGATCTCATCGCCCCGCCTCCGGGGTTGCGTCGCGTGCGGTTTCTGCGATGCTGTGCGGGCCGAATGGCGTTTGGAGGTATTGAATCATGCCCGGATCTGTTGAACGTCGTCGTTTCCTGCCGCGGGGGCGAGTCGCCCTCGTCGGAATCGTTGTCGTTGCCGTCTTCGGTCTGAGCGTGGCGGCGCTGGACCCGCCGTGGCAGAGCGGGATCGACTGGCCGAAGCCGAAAGTGGTGGACCCCGGACCGCCCGGCGGCGTGCCGTCGGACGCCGTCGTGCTCTTCGACGGCAAGGACCTTTCGCAGTGGACCGGCGGCGAGAAGTGGACCATCAAGGACGGCTACGCCGTCAACGGCGGCGAACTCGTGACCCGGCGGCCGTTCGGCGACTGCCAGCTCCACATCGAGTGGGCCGCGCCGGCCGAGCCGCAGGGCACGGGCCAGAAGCGCGGCAACAGCGGCGTCTACCTGATGGGCCTCTACGAGGTGCAGATCCTCGACTCCTACGACAACGAGACCTACTTCGAGGGCCAGGCCGGGGCGGTCTACAAGCAGCGGCCGCCGCTCGTCAACGCCTGCCGTAAGCCCGGCGAGTGGCAGAGCTACGACATCGTCTTCCGGGCGCCGCGCTTCGACGAGAAAGGCAAGCTCCTTCGCCCGGCCTACGTGACGGTCCTGCACAACGGCGTCCTGATCCAGGACCACTTCGAGGTGCTCGGGCAGTCGGCCTACCGCAGGCCCCCGACCTACGCCCCGCACGAACCCAAGCGGCCGCTGCACCTCCAGTACCACGGGAGCCCGGTCCGGTTCCGCAACATCTGGATCCGCGAACTGGACGACGACCGCGACGACATGGTCGCGCCGCTGCGCGAGAAGCTGCGGCGCGGCGAGGTGAAGTGGCCCCCTCCGAATCAACCCTGACGCGGGGCACGAACCGGAGGGCCGATATGGAACCGATCCTGCGACAGGCGGACCCCTACGAAACGCGGCCGTTTTACCGATGGCTGGCGCTGATCGCGGCGCTGCTGGCGTGGGGGTTCGACGGCGTCGAGCAGGGCGTCTACGCGATCATGACCCGGCAGGCGCTCAAGGACCTGATCCCCGGCATCGCCGATCTCGTGGCGCAGGCGGGGCGACTGAAGGCCCAGGCCGCCGATCTGAACGGCGAGGCCGCCGCCGCGGTCCTGCAGCAGTTGGCGGCCGTGACGCGCGAGATCGACACCTCGGTCGGGCCGTTTTTCAGCTTTTCGCTGGCGATGTGGATGTGGGGGGCGGCGGCCGGCGGCGTGCTGTTCGGACGGATGGGCGACCGCTACGGCCGCGTCCGGTCGATGCTGATCTCGGTATCGCTCTATGCGACGTTCACGGGCCTGTCGGCCCTCTCGACGCACTGGTCGCAGTTTGCCGTGTGCCGGTTCATCGGGGCGATGGGGCTCGGAGGGACGTGGCCGCTGTGCGTGGCGCTGATCGTCGAGACGTGGCCGGAACGGCGGCGGGCCGTGCTGGCCGGGGCGATCGGGGCGGCGGCCAACATCGGGTTCTTCATCGCGGCGAAATACTCGAAGTTCATGCTCGACCGTCACTACGACTGGCGGTGGGTGATCGGGATGGGGTTCTTCATCGCGATCACCAGCCTGCCGGTGATCCTGTGCGTGCCGGAGCCCACGAAGTGGCGCGAGTCGCGGGCCAGGAAGGAGCGTTCGTCGCTCGGCGACCTGTTCACGCGCGCCTACCTGCGATCGACGGTTGTCGGCAGCCTGCTCTCGACGGTCGCGCTGCTGGGCACGTGGGGGGCGTTCCTGTGGCTGGCGACCTGCGTGGATGCGATCACCGAGGGCACGCCGCAGGCCGGTTCCGCCAAGGCGGAGGTCTCGCAGTTCGCCTCCTGCGGGCAGATGGTCGGCGGGTTCATCGGCGGACTGCTCGCCGGCTGGCTGGGCAACAAGCGGTCGTGGTGCCTGCTGTGCATCGCGGCGTGGGCGGCGGTCACGGCGCTGTTCTGGCGGATGACGCACTACAGCCTGCAGATCGCCCTGATGGCGTCCGTCGCGGGCATCTTCGTCAGCGCGTTCTTCGGCTGGCTGCCGAAGTTCCTGCCGGAGCTGTATCCCACGCGGATCCGCGCGTCGGGCCAGGGGTTCTGCTACAACATCGGGCGGGTGCTGACCGGCTTCGGCGTGCTCGGCACGGGGTGGCTGGTCAACGCCTTCGGCGGCGATTACCGCAAGGGCGTCATGACAATCGCAGGCGTGTACCTGCTGGGGCTTGTCGTCATCGTGTTTGCCCCGAACACGGGCGGGAAGATGCGGGTCGACGAACATGAGTAGATCCACGGACATCCACCCGGTCGCCGCGTCGCTCTGGTTCCTGCCGGTCGAGACGCGCGTCCCGCTGAAGTTCGGGCCCGAGACGCTCACGTACGTCACCTGCGCACGGGCGCGCGTGACGATCGCTGACCGCGCAGGCCGCACCGCCGACGGCTGGGGCGAGACGCCGCTGAGCGTCCAGTGGGTCTGGCCGAGCCGCCTTTCGTACGAGCACCGGCACGAGGCCCTCAGGCAGTTCTGCCTCGATCTGGCGAAGGCGTGGGCCACGTTCCGGGGCGAGGGACACCCGATCGAGCTTGGCCACGACTTCCAGGAGCAGGTGCTGCCCGGGCTGCTCGCCGACCGGAACCGGCGGCGCGGCGCCGACGTCGAGCCGATGCCGTGGCTCGCGGCGCTCGTCTGCTGCTCGGTGTTCGACATCGCGCTGCACGACGCCTGCGGCCGGCTGCACGGACGGCCGGTCTATGAGACGTACGGCGCCGCGTTCATGAGCCGCCCGCTCCACCGGTTCGTCGAGCCCGCCGCCGGCACGCGGGTCTCGTTCACCGGGCGCTATCCGCAGGACTATCTGGTGTCGCCGCGGGCGGAGCGGATGCGGGCGTGGCATCTCGTCGGCGGCCTCGATCCGCTGGATCCGCCGGAGCTGACCGGAGCCGAGCCGAACGACGGCTACCCCGTGCTGCTGGCCGACTGGATCCGCCGCGACGGGCTGAAGTGCCTGAAGGTCAAGCTCCGCGGCAACGACGCCGCGTGGGACTACCAGCGGCTCGTGCGCGTCGGCGGGATCGCGACCCGGCACGACGTGGAGTGGCTGACGGCGGACTTCAACTGCACCGTCACCGACCCGGCCTACGTCAACGAGATCCTCGACCGGCTGATCGCCGAGCACCCGCGGATCTACGGCATGATCCTGTACGTCGAGCAGCCGTTCCCGTACGACCTGGAGCACAACCAGATCGACGTGCACAGCGTCTCGGCGCGAAAGCCGCTGTTCATGGACGAGAGCGCGCACGACTGGCGGCTGATCCGGCTCGGGCGCGAGCTGGGCTGGTCGGGCGTCGCGCTGAAGACGTGCAAGACGCAGACCGGGGCGCTGCTCAGCGCCTGCTGGGCGAAGGCCCACGGCATGACGCTGATGGTGCAGGATCTGACGAACCCGATGCTCGCGCAGATCCCGCACTGCCTGCTGGCGGCGCACGTGGGGACGATCATGGGCGTCGAGACGAACGCGATGCAGTTCTACCCGGACGCCTCGCGGCCGGAGGAGGCGGTTCACCCCGGGCTCTACCGGCGACGGAACGGCGAGGTGGACCTCTCGTCGATCCGCGGACCGGGCTTCGGCTACCGGCTGGACGAGATCCGCCGGGACCTGCCCGCCCCGGCGGCGCAATACGAATGAGTCATCGGCGTGGCCGATGCGGTCGTGCGCAACGACGGCAGGACAGAGGGCTTCCTCCGTGCGATGGGTTTCGCGGCCTCGGCGATGACTGCCGCCGGTTGCACATTCGTCGCCTGCCGTTATAGAAGACTCTTGTCCGGCGCTGGTGCCGGGCAGGAGGACTTCGGTCATGTCTGCCACTCGTAAGCCGTTTGCCCTTCGTGCCGCGATTGTCGCCATCGCTCTCGGAGCCGCCGGGGCCAGGGCGGCCACCGTCCAGAAGCGCTATTACGCCCACGACGCCGTACACGACAAGCACGGCGTCATCGCCCCCTGGTACAAGGGCCAGAACGGCCAGTGCGACTTCCGCGTGCGGATCGCCGCCGAGACCCTCAAGCGTTATCCCTGGGCCGACGCGACCAAGGCCCCCACGCCCGCCCCGGAGTTCGTCTACAGCGGGGCGTGGAAGATCGCCCCCGACGGGACCATCACGATCCCGCCCATCAACGACTGGGCCAACGGCGACCTCGGCCAGCGGGCGTCGTACCTGCTCTCCGGCCTCGTGGACTATTACCGCTACTCGGGCGATCCAGCCGCCGTCGCCCTCGTCACCGTGACGGCCGACACCATCCTCGCACACTGCCAGACGCCGCCGGACCATCCGTGGCCGAAGTTCCTCATCAGCGTGCCCGAGAAGGGCAAGCCCTACGGCAAGGCCGATCCGCGCGGCATGATCCAGCTCGACATCACGGCGGAGGTCGGCATCGGCCTGCTCCGCGCGTACCAGATGGTCGGCAAGACGGAGTGGCTCGACGCGACCCGGCACTGGGCCGACCTTCTCGCCGCGAAACGCAGCCGCGAGCCCGGCCTGCCGCCGTGGAACCGCTACGCGAACCCGGAGGATGTCATCAACTGGACCGAGGACCAGCAGACCGGCGGCGTGGCCTTCATCCTCCAGTTCTTCGACGAGTTGATCGCCCTCGGCTACACGGGCAGGGACAACGCGATCGTCGAGGCCCGCGACGCCGGCCGGGCGTACCTCCGCGACGTCCTGCTGCCGCGCTGGACCGTCAACGACACCTGGGGCCGCAACTACTGGGACTGGTCCGACCCGGTGCAGGCGGAGAACGTCACCGAGTTCGTCGTCCGCTACGTCATGGAAAACCCGGACGTGTTTCCGAACTGGCGGTCCGACGCGCGCAACATCCTTTCGCTCTTCCTGAACCGCACGAGCGTTTCGCCGGGCTCGAAGGGCGATGTCTACAGCGGGGCGTGGGCGTACCCCGAGTCGTCGAGCTGCTGCGGCCGGTCGCTGTGGTACGGGCCGCTCGAATTGGCCAACGTGTACGCGCAGTACGGCGTGCTGGCCGACAGCGAATGGGGCCGCGAGCAGGGCCGACGGCAGGTGATCCTGGCGACGTACGACTGCCACGAGACGGGCGTGGTCGAAGACGGCCTGGACGGCGGGCCGATCGTCGCCGGCGACTGGTTCAAGATCGCCCACCCCATGGCCCTCAAGTACGCCCTCGCCGCGATCGCCTGGCTGCCCGAGACCCTCGGCCCCGCACGCGAGAACCACATCGTGCGATCCACGTCCGTCGTCCAATCCGTCATCTACGGAAAGGGATCGCTGTCCTACACCACGTTTGCCGCCCCGGCCCGCAGCATCGACGTGCTGCGGCTGGCGTTCCGCCCCGGACAGGTCATGCTGGACAATGCCCGCCCCCTCGAACTCCGGTCGGACCTCGAGGCGAACGGCTATCAGATCAGAGAGCTGCCCGGCGGCGATTGCCTCGTCTTCATCCGGCACGACGGCGGCACCAGCGTATCGGTAACCGGCGACGACCCGCAGAAAGTCGTCGATGACGAGCGGCTCTCCTGCGACGGCTCGTGGCGGAAGGATGGGGCCAAGGTTTTCTTCGAGCACAGCATCCACATCGCGTCGGCTGCCGACGCGACCGTCACGGCCCGCTTCGAGGGCAACCAGGTCCGGCTGATCGGGTCCGCGATGCCCGACGGAGGGCTTGCCGACGTCTACCTGGACGATGCGAAGCAACTCGTCGGCATCGATTGCTGGAACCCGAGGCCCCGGCATCAGCAGGTGCTCTACTGCAGAAACGGCCTGACGAACGGACCGCACACGCTCAAGGTCGTCGTGCGCGGGGCGAAGAACCCGCTCTCCGAAGGCACCAGCGTCTACGTGGACGCCGTGCAGTCGTCGGCCGCCGCGGTTGAATCGTCCACGCTCACCTGGGGCGAGGGCGGCGGGCCGACCGATGTGCAGCGGTGGATCTTCGGTTACCCGGAAAGGACGGATTTCGTCGATTCGCGCGGCAATGCCTGGCGGCCGGCGACCGAGGTCGTCACCCGCTCGCGCGAGGGCGGCGATTCGGTCGCCGAATCCTGGTGGACACAGCGCCGCCGACTCCACATCGCCAATACGAAGAACCCCGAACTCTACCGCTACGGCATTCACGGCCACGAGTTCTGGACCACGTTCACCGTGGGCCCGGGCACGTACTACGCGCGGCTCAAGTTCGCCGAGACGCGGATGATCGACCCCAAATTGCGGACCGTGACGGTGGCACTCAACGGCAGCGAAGTCATCACCGCAATGGACATCGCCGCGACCGCCGGCGGCATGGGCCGCGCAGTCAACATCGTCCTGAACGACATCCAGCCGCTGAACGGCGTCATCGACCTCCGGTTCACCGGCCCGCCCGGCGGCGAGGCGATCGTGCAGGCCATCGAAGTCGGCCCCGGCCACGGCGGCCACGGCGCGAAGCCCGTCACGCTCGCATCGCCCGCGACGTCCCAGCCGGCGACGGCCAACCTCCTGCGCAACCCCGACTTCGAGGGCGGCGTGCTCGGGCAGGTCGGCGCCCTCACGACCGGCGGCGCAGGCTTCGGGTGGACCTATGTCTTCGGCGGCCCCGCGCAGAGCTACATCTGGGGCGAATCGGCCTACAGCATCCACCCCGACTGGGGCCTGCCCGTGATCCGCAAGGGCAAGGAGGCCATCCGCACGCACACCGAGGGCAACGGGCACACGGTCATCTACCAGGATGTCGCCGTCGTGCCCGATACCGCGTATGTCGCGTCGGTCTGGGTGAACGCGGTGGACCTGCGCGGCAGGGGCTTCGGCAGGGACCCGTGCGATTCGGCCGGCCTGTGGCTCCAGGAGATCGACAAGGACGGCCGTATCGTCGTCAATCATCCGAAAACGGCCGTCACCGCCGCATGCGACTACAAACGCCTGTCGAAGACGTTCACCACGAGCAAGACCACCGCGACCGTCCGCTTCTCTCTGGACACCGTGATCGCGGCCCCGTATACGGAAGGCCACGTGACCTACGACGACTGCGAACTCAAGCGAGAGACAGGCCATGACTGATCGAATCCGACACGTTGCCGGCTGTTGTGCTCTTCTTGTCCTTTCCGCCGTCGGGTGCAGCAGCGCCCGGAGCGGCTCCCGGCCCCTGTTCAACGGCAAGGACCTGACCGGCTGGACGGAGATCGGCAGCTCGGGCGCCTGGTCCGTCGAGGACGGCGTGCTCAAGTGCAACGGCCAGAAGACCGGCTACGCCTGGCTCTGCACCGACCGAAAGTACGGCGACTTCGCGCTTTCGCTCGAATGGCGGATCGGCCCGCGGGCGAACACCGGCGTCTTCTGCCGTGTGCCGGGCCGCGAGGGCCGCGCGTCGATGACCGGCTTCGAAGTCCAGATCGCCGACGATTCCATCGCCAAAGGCCAGTGGACGGAGATCAGCGGCTGCGTCTTCCGCCGGATTCCCAACCCCACGCCCATCGACCAGCCCGTGGGCCGATGGCACCGCTACGACATCACCTGCCAGGGCTCCAGGCTCACCATCGCCTGCGACGGACGCACGTTGATCGAGACCGACATGGCCACCGCCCCGGTCGATCCGCAGAACCTCCCCTCGCTGCGCGATGTGCCCGCCGAGGGCTACATCGGCCTGCAGAACCACGGCAACCCGGCCGAGTTCCGCAACATCACCATCCGAGAGCTGACACCACCGTACCGTGAAGCCTCCCGAGGCGGCATGCGCGAGCACCCGTGCAATTAACGATGATCCGGGCGGGCGCCTGTCCGCGGTGACCGTCGCCATGCGCCGTGGTTCGCATCCAACGAACCGCGGTCCGGCGGCCAATCCCGCGCGCACTTGCCAAGTTCGCCCTCGCCGTGTATTCCGGCGTCTTTGGACACCAGGAGAACGAATGATGAAGCGTGTCGGAATGGCTTTGGCGGCGGCGTTGATTCTGAATGCGGCCTCGGCGGCGAACGCGGAGGCGACGAACAGGCACTATCCGGCCAACCGGGCTCCATTGGCGAAGGAGAGCTTCGTGCGCCTCCCGCTTGGGGCCGTGAAGCCGTTGGGGTGGCTCAAGGACCAGCTCGTGATTCAGGCCAGCGGGCTGACGGGGCATCTCGATGCCTTCTGGCCGGACCTGCTCCACTCGGCGTGGAAGGGCCAGGACGGCGAAGGCTGGGAGCGCGGGCCGTACTACCTCGACGGCCTCGTGCCGCTGGCGTACCTGCTGGACGATGAGCGGCTGATCGGCATCGCGAAGCCGTACATCGAGTGGATGCTCGCGAGCGGCCGGCCCGACGGCTGGTTCGGCCCGGCGAAGAACAAGGACCGCTGGCCGCTGGCCGTCGCGCTCAAGGTGCTGATGCAGTACCACGAGGCAACGAACGACGACCGGGCGATCGCCCTCATGACGAACTACTTCCGGTTCCTCAAGGAGGCAACGCCCGACTGGCCCGACAAGGAATGGCGCGGCGTGCGGGCGATGGAGAACGCCGTCGCCGCCCACTGGCTCTACAACCGGACGGGCAACGGCGACGTGCTCGCCGCCGCCGAGTCGATCTACAGGAACAGCTTCGACTGGGCGAAGTACTTCCTGGACTTCCCCTTCACGACGGAGGTCCTGGAGAAGGGCTACAAGCCCGGCCATCCGTCGCACGTCGTCAACATCGCCATGGGCGTCAAGTACCCCGGCGTGTGGTATTCGCAGTTCCAGGAAGAGCGGCTCGCGAAGGCCGCCCGCGAAGGCCTCGCCGCCCTCGACAAGTACCACGGCCAGGTCGGCGGGCGGTTCGCCGGCGACGAGCACCTCTCCGGGCGCCGGCCCACGCAGGGCACCGAATTGTGCGCGATCGTCGAGTACATGTTCTCGCTCGAGAATCTCGTCTCGGTCTTCGGCGACGCGGCCTTCGCCGACCGGCTCGAAATGCTCGCATACAACGGCAATCCCGGCACATGCACGCCCGATTACTGGGCACACCAGTACGATCAGCAGGCCAACCAGGTGCTGGTCTCGCTCGCCAAACGCAACTGGCGAACCAACGGCGACGAGTCGAACCTCTACGGCCTCGAGCCGAACTACGGCTGCTGCACCGCGAACATGCATCAGGGATGGCCGAAGCTCGTCGCGCACCTGTGGATGGCGACGCATGACCAGGGCCTCGCCGCGATCGCCTACGGTCCGAGCGTCGTGAAGGCGAAGGTCGCCGACGGGACCGTCGTGACCATCGCCGAGGAGACCGATTACCCCTTCGACGGCACGATCCGGTTCACGGTGCGGGCCGACAGGCCCGTCGCGTTCCCGCTGCACCTCCGCATCCCGGGCTGGGCCGCCGGCGCGGAGCTGAGCGTGGCCGACCAGACGCTGAAGCCGAAGGCCGCCGCGTTCGCCGTCGTGGAACGGCAGTGGAAGCCCGGCGACGTACTCACGCTGACGCTGCCGATGAATCTGCGGACGGAAAAGCGGTACAACGACGCCGTCGCGATCTACCGCGGACCGCTCGTCTTCTCGCTCAGGATCGGCGAGAAGTTCGAGAAGCTGCCCACGATCCGGCTGCACCGCGACCGTCTGACCGCGGAGGATCTCCGCCGCAATCCGCAGCTCGCGAAGATGGCGGAGTACTACGAGAAGACACCGCTCGGCGACTACGCCATCTCCCCGACGACGCCGTGGAACTACGCCCTTGTCATCGACCCCGCGAAGCCGGACAAGTCGATCACGGTCTCGACGCGGGCACCGGGCAGGGTGCCGTTTGCCAACGACGCGGCGCCGGTGACGCTCAAGGCCAAGGGCAAAGCGATCCCCGCGTGGGGCATGCAGGACAACTCGGCGGCCGACCCACCGCCCAGCCCGGTGGCTTCCGACCAGCCGGCGGTGGAGCTGGAACTGATCCCCTACGGCAACACGCGGCTGCGGATTACGGAGTTCCCGGTCGCAAAATAGTCGCGGTCCGACGTACGGCACAGGATCCCGCGCAAGTGACGCACGCGGCGCGGCGTCCCCGTGCCGCGCCGCATTCCGGCAAGCGCCCCCAGGGCCGCTCTGGACATCGCGATCGACATCGGATAGGATAACGCCCGGTAGGTTTGTCGAGCGAGTCGGATATGCGACGCTCCTGATCGAGTCCGCACCGCCTTCTCATTCGCCCTTCTTGCCTTTCTGGGCCGAAACGAAGGCCCCTTTCACACGTGACCCGGAAAGCAAAACGCGGGTCATAGCGCCCTCGCACAGGAGATCCTACGATGGGCAAAAAGTTGTATGTCGGAAATCTGAGTTACGATGTGAGCAGCTCGGATCTGGAGCAATTGTTCACGCCGCACGGTACGGTTCAGAGCGCGGAAGTGATTGCGGACCGCATGACCGGCCGGAGCAAGGGCTTCGGCTTCGTCGAGATGGGTTCGGATCAGGAAGCGCAGGCGGCCATTTCGGCGTTGAACGGCAAGGACAACGGCGGACGCGCCCTCACCGTCAATGAGGCCAAGCCGCGCGAGAGTCGCGGCGGCGGCCATGGTGGCGGACGCGGCGGCTACGGCGGCAGACGCTACTGACCATCAAGAGCCGGTTCGCGAGAGGGCCACGTGACGAACGTGGCCCTCTCTCTTCTTCGTTCCGTCCGAAGCTCACGGGAGACCTGCGATGGTGAAATCGAAGCAGCAGATTATCGAGGAAATCACCCGCCACATGCGCAAACGCGGCGGGAAGCCGGGTGCGTGGTATGTCGGCACGAGCGCCGATGCCCGGACCGCCCTGTTCGGCAAGCACGAAGTCAAGGAAAAGGGCGGCCATTGGATACGGCGTCGGGCCGGCTCGGCCGACGAAGCCCGCGAGGTGCAGCGGCATTTTGTCGATGTGCTCGCGACCGACGGCACCCCGGCGACCGACGCGGCGGCGGACATGGTCTATGCGTACCGGAAGGCGCCCCAGACCCGGCCGTAGACGGCCTGCGCAGACACGTGATTCTTCACGCAGCGATTCCGCGTCTGTGTGGAATGCGCCCCGCCGTGCCCCGGCCCGAACGGTCGAACGCGAGCCGTCGGGCACCGGTGGCGTTGCGTCGGGGTTCGAAAGGACCGACGACGGGGGCGATGCTGCCGGTCCAACGCTGCGACCAGCCATTTCCGACGGACCGACGATGAAACTCGAGCTGATTCACGCCGGGTGAGTGAATCTTCAGATGGCGCCCGCCGTTTCCGATATCCAGCGGGATCGGCGTCCCCCACGGAGGAACCTCCGGGGCGCCACGCACCCTCCCAGGGAGTGAGCATTCATGGACGGATCGCTCAACGTGGCCGTTATCGGCGTGGGGACCTGGGGACGTAACCTTCTACGAAGCTTCGCACGGGCAAAACGATGCCGCGTGTCCTGGATCTGCGACGTGGACTCGGCGACGCTCGCGAAAGAGGCGGCCGCCGTACCTGGGGCTTCCACGACAAACGATATCGACAAGGTGCTTGGTGACGACGTCGATGCGGTCGTGATCGCCACGAAGGCGACGACGCATTACGCCCTGGCGGCGCAAGCCCTCGAGGCCGGCAAGCACGTCTTCGTCGAGAAGCCCCTCTGTCTGTCGTCGCGGGACGCCGAACATCTCGTCGCGCTGGCGGCGGAGAATGACAGGAAGCTGATGGCGGGGCACCTGCTTCTCTACCACCCGTGCGTCGAGCGGCTGGCCGCGATGATCGCCGGCCAGGAACTCGGTCGCGTTTTTTACATGTACACGCAGCGCGTGAACCTCGGCGTGGTCCGCCAGGACGAGAATGCCTGGTGGTCGCTCGCGCCGCACGATGTCTCGGTGATCTGCCACCTGTTCGGCGCACGGCCGGTGACGGTCAGCACGTCGGGGCAGTGCTACCTGCAGGACGGCGTTGAGGACGTGGTGTTCGCCACGCTGACCTTCGCCGACGGGCGGTTCGCGCACATCCACGTGAGCTGGCTCGATCCGCACAAGATCCGCAAGATGACGGTCGTGGGCACGCAGCGGATGGTGACGTTCGACGACATGGAGCCCGCCGAGAAGATCCGCGTGTACGACAAAGGGGCGGACATCCGGGAGCCGTACACGAACTTCGCACGCGCGATCACGATCCGCTCGGGCGACATCCTCATCCCGCGCATCCCGGCGGTCGAACCGCTGAGCATCGAGGCGCAGCACTTCGTCGATTGCGTGCTCGACGGCACGCCGGTCCGCACCGATGGCGAGGACGGGCTGCGCGTGGTCCGCGTTCTCGAGGCCGGCGCCGAATCGCTCCGCCGCGGCGGGGCGCCGGTCGATGTCGTCGGCAACGGCGAGGCCGCGACGGGCCGCCGAGCCGCCGCAGCACGCGCGTTGCGAGCGCCACAGATCGAGCCGATTCTGCGAAGCCCCGCGCCGTCGCCGGTCTGTTCGCCGACGTAGTCGCGTGCGTCGCGGGCTCGTCGCCGCGAGCCTCGCGTGGCGGTCGCGCTCAAGACGACTCCGCACCCGCGGCACGAGGCTCGCCATACCCCGCACGGACGAACGGCCTGTCTCCACAAACGCGGGGAACCCGGGTCCGGATTCCTGATTTCGCGGGCATGACGGGCTCACCGAACAACGGTCAACCTGCGCATTGTTGACAGGCCCGGCGGTGCCGACGATCATGGGCGCGTTCGTGGGGAAGCGGCAGGAGACGCATGGACGGGTCCATCTTCATCCATCCCAGTGCGATCGTGGACGACGGCGCCGTCATCGGTGCCGGGACGAAGGTCTGGCACTTCTGCCACATCATGGGCGGGGCGAGGATCGGCGAGCGGTGTTCGTTCGGCCAGAACGTGTTCGTCGGCGGCCGGGCCCGGCTCGGCAACAACGTGAAAGTGCAGAACAACGTCTCGATCTACGACTGCGTTGAAATCGAGGACGACGTCTTCTGCGGGCCGAGCATGGTCTTTACGAACGTGATGAACCCGCGGAGCCACGTCTCGCGGAAGGACGAGTATCGGACGACGCGCGTCGGCCGCGGCGCAACGATCGGAGCGAACGCCACGATCGTCTGCGGAACCGTGCTGGGCGAGTACTGCTTCATCGGGGCGGGGACGGTGGTGACGCGCGACGTCCCGGCCTACGCCCTGGTCGTCGGCGTGCCCGGACGGCGGATCGGCTGGATGAGCCAGCACGGCGAACGGCTCGAGTTCGACGTGAACGACGAGGCGGTATGTCCCGCGACCGGGCAGCGTTACCGCCGTGTGGCAAAGGACCGGATCGAGTTGCTGGAGAAGCGATGAACGTACCCCTCCTGGACCTGAAGGCGCAGTTCGCATCGATCGAGAAGCCCGTCCGCGAAGCGATAGACCGCGTGATCGCGTCGCAGTACTTCATTCTCGGCCCGGAGGTCGCCGGGCTCGAGGCCGAGATCGGGGCGTTCACCGGCTGCTCGCAGGCGATCGGTGTCAGCAGCGGCACGGACGCACTGCTCTGCGCCATGATGGCGGTCGGCGTCGGGCCGGGCGACGAGGTCGTCCTGCCGACGTTCACGTTCTTCGCGACGGCCGGATGCGTCAGCCGCCTCGGCGCCAGGCCCGTCTTCGCCGATATCGAGCCCGACACGTACAACCTCGACGTCGCGAAGCTGCCCCGTCACATCACGCCGAAGACGAAGGCGATCATCCCGGTGCACCTCTACGGACAGTGCGCCGACATGGACCCGATCATGGACCTGGTCAAGGGGCGGAATATCACCGTCATCGAGGACGCCGCCCAGGCCCTCAGCGCGAAGTACAAGGGCCGCCAGGCGGGCAGCCTCGGCCACATGGGCTGCTTCTCGTTCTTCCCGAGCAAGAACCTCGGCTGTTTCGGCGACGGCGGGATGATCGTCACGAACGACGCCGCTCTCGGCGAGCGCTGCCGCCTGTTGCGGATGCACGGGGCACACCCGAAATACTACCACAAGCGGATCGGCGGCAACTTCCGCCTCGACGCCCTGCAGGCCGCGATCCTCCGCGTCAAGCTGAAGTACCTGAACGACTGGAGCGCCGCCCGCCGTCGCAACGCGAAGCGCTACGACGAACTGCTCGCGGGCACGGCGGTCACGCGGCCGGTCATCCGCGACTATAACGAGTCGATCTTCAACCAGTACGTCATCCGCCACCCGTCGCGCGACGCCCTCCGCGAACACGTGCAGAAGGCGGGCATCGGCACGGAGATCTACTACCCCGTGCCGCTGCACCTGCAGGAATGCTTCGCGGACCTCGGCGGCAAACCGGGCGACCTGCCGGTCTCGGAAGAGGCCGCCAGGCAGGTGCTGGCGCTGCCGATCTATCCCGAACTGACGCCGGAGATGCAGGCCTACGTGGCGGAGACGATCCGCGGCTTCGCGTAAGCCGGTGACTCAGGAACCTCTTCCCCCCCCGTCGCGCCGTCGCGCCGCCGCTTCCTCCAGCGTCCGCACGAACATCTCGCCGAGGCGATCGCGTGAGAATTGCGTCTCGGCGAGTTGCCGGGCCCGGCGCCCCATGTCGGCCAGCTCGGCAGGGTGGTCGCGCATCCAGACCACGGCGTCCGCGAATGCCCCGGCGTCGTCCGGCGGAACGACCACCCCGCAGCGGTGCTCCGCGATCAGGTCGGCCAGCCAGCCGGGGTAATTGTTCAGCACCGGCAGGCCGCACGCGATGTAATCGAAGAACTTGTTCGGCGATGTGCCATAGTAGAACGAGGGCACGTTCTTCAGGATCATCATCCCCGCATCAATCCGCGGAAGGATGCGGGCCAGCTCCTGCTTGGGGATCGACGGCACCCAGCAGATCATCGCGTCGGTGCCCTCGCGCCGGCTCCGTTCGACGAGGCGCCGCTTCTGGTTGCCCTCGCCGATGAAGACGAACCGCACGCCCTTCTCGCCGCGCCGGCGCAATGCGGCGGCGGCGTCGAGCACGGCGTCCAGCCCGTTCGCCAGGCCGTGCGCCCCGGTGAACACGAGGCGGAAGTCGCCGGGCGGGCCGAACCGTGGGTCGTCGAGCGGTCCGTCATCGGGCCGGAACAGGTCGATGTCGGAGGAGTTCGGAATGACGGCGACCCGATCCGCCGGGTAGCCCGTACGGCAGACGCCTTCCCTGATCCCCGGCGCCAGGGCGATGACGCGGGCGGCGGACCGGTAGATCCGGCGTTCCAGCCGCCGTGTGTACCACTTCAGCACCGGGTTCCGCAGGACGCCCAGCGCGATGGGCAGTTCCGGCCACAGGTCGCGGACCTCGAAGACAAACGGCACCCCAAGCCGCCCGGCGCCCTTCATGCCGGGGATGCCCACGGTCAACGGCGTGGACGTGGCAAAGACGAGATCGGCGTCGAGTTGTCCGATCACGCGCGTTGCCGTGCGCGCGAACCGGCCGAATGCGAGGATCCGCCGCGCGAAGCCCATCTGATTCGAGTACGGCTCCGCAATGCAGATGACGCGGATGCCGTCCACGTCCTGCTCGCTGATCGACTCGGCCGAGCGGACCTCCAGCCCGCCCGGGGCGTAGACGCCGCAGACCATCGTTACGCGGTGCCCGGCGCGGATCAGGCGCTGGCTCATCTCGTACGAGCGTGTCCCCGTCGTGCCCTGTTTCGTCGCAAAGTGCTGATGGATGTAGGCTACGTGCATCCGCCCGGGACCTCGACTTCGCCTGCCGCCGACTCGCACGAATGGTACTGGCCCGCGAGAAGAGCGGCAACCGACGCCGTTTTCTGAGGGAAGTCACGCAACGCCGGCAGCAAGGGTGTCAGGAACGAATGGCACTGCCGTGAAGAACCCGCCGTGCGGGACAGAGACC
>CAZUAI010000039.1:0-49159 GCA_964617875.1 uncultured Planctomycetales bacterium
CATGAAAACGTAACCGCCCGGCACTAAACCACTTGGGACGGCAGTGCCATTCGCCCCTGACACCCTTTCCTGTGACGAATGCGAACATGAGATTCATCGTCGCTCATTCCGGCAAGCAGCACGCGTACCGGCACGCTCTGGCGCTGCAGAACCGCGGGCTGCTCGAGCGCTTCATCACGAGCACGTACTACCGCCCCGACTGCGCGCCCGATGCGTGGCTGTCGCGGTGGACCGGGCTGGACGGCGTGCTCCGGCGGCGGCACCTGGACGGGCTGGCCGCGTCCGTGCGGCGCCGTCCGCTGTTTGAGCTGCCCGAGGTCGCGTGCCGGGCGATCCTGGGGAACGGCAGGCTCGCCCGCCATCTCACGCACGTGCGGGACGCCTGGTTCGACCGCTGGGTGGCCCGCAGGCAGCTCCGCGGAACGACGGCGACGGGCTACTGGGGCTTCCAGGGCAGTTGTGCCGAGAGCCTCGAGGCCGCGCGGGCCCGCGGCCTGCTGGCGGTGGCCGAGTTCGCGACGGGCCACGTGGTCGCCGCGGAGCGCATCCTTGCCGCCGAGCGGGAGCGCCACCCGGAGTGGGCCGACTCGCTGAGCAATGCCGGCTTTCCCGTCTGGTATCGGCGGCGCATGGAGGCCGAGCCGCACCGTGCCGACGTGTGCGTCGTCGCCAGCACGTTCACGCGATCGACGCTGGAGGACGCGGGCGTGCCGTCCGATCGCATCCGCCTCCTGCCGCTGGGGGCTGACGTCGGACGGATCGAGGCGACGTCGCGGCCGAAGCGGGGGCCGTTTCGCATCCTGTTCGTCGGCAGCGTCGGCCAGCGCAAAGGGATCAAGTACCTGCTCGATGCCTACGAACGGATTCGCTCGGCGAATACGCGGCTCGTGGTCGCCGGCCCGACCGTCGGTTCCGGCCGGGCGTTCTCCGAGTATCGCTCGTGCGTGGAGTATCTCGGGCGGATCGACCAGGGCCGGGTGTTCGCGGAAATGGCCCGCAGCCACGTCCTCGTGCTCCCCTCGCTGTTCGAGGGGTTCGGCCTCGTGCTCGTCGAGGCGATGGCGGCGGGCCTGCCCGTGATCGGCAGCACGCACTCGGCCGCGCCGGACATCGTGGAGGACGGCAAGAGCGGATTCGTGCTCGCGCCGGATGACGTCGAGGCGCTGTGCGACCGGCTGACGAGGCTGGCGGAACGTCCCGCGCTCGCGGAAGAGATGGGGCGGCAGGCGGCCCGCCGGGCACGCGCGTTCAGCTGGGAGCGGCACGAGGAACGGCTGGCGGAACTGTGTGAGACACTCGAGGCGGACTGGTGCAATCGGACGAAGGGCCACTCCTTGGCGTCGTGATCCCGACGCGGAACCGGCTGGAGGATCTCCTCCTGACGCTCGAACGCATCGGGCGGGATGCGTACCCGCGCGTCGAGGTGTCTGTCTACGACGACGCATCGGACGTGGATCCCCGTCCGGCGCTGGCCGCGCGGTTTCCGCACGTCCGCGTCTTCCGGAGCGAGCGGCGGGTCGGCCCGTGCGAGCTGCGCAACCGGCTCGTGGCGGCATCCCGCGGCGAGATCATCGTGGGTCTTGACGACGATTGCAGCTTCGAGACGCCCGACGCATTCGCGAAGATCGTGAGCATCTTCGCCGGCCGGCCGCAACTGGGCCTTCTCTCGTGCCGGGTGCGCCGGGCGGACGGCACGCTCTGGCCCCCGCACCGGGGCGAGCCGCTTCGCGAGACGACGAACTTCATCGCCTGCGGGTTCGCCATGCGCCGGACGGCGTACGAGGCCGTCGGCGGCTTCGACCCGGCCGTCTTTCGCAGCGGCGAGGAGCGGGACCTGGCGATCCGGCTGCTCGACGCCGGATTCGAGATCCGGCACACGGACGAGATCGTGGCCGACCACCGCGAGTCGGCGGCGGATCGCGATCACCAGTTCATCCACGCCCACGCGCTGCGGAACGAACTGCTGTTCGTCCTCCGGTACGCACCGGCGGTGTCTTTGCCCTGGCGCATGTCCCGGCAGATCCTCTCGCACGTGGTGTACTGCGTGACGAGGGGCTGGTGGCGAGCGCTCTGGGCAGGTGTCCGCGGCTTCTGCTCGCGCCTGCCGGGCGCGGCCCTGCGCCGGCGGCCGGTCGCCGTGCGGACGTGGCGACGGTTCTTGAGGCTCAGCCGACCGGATGCGAAAGCGGCCATCCAAACGGCCTAGAACAGAGACAGGACCACTCCCGTGAAACCCGAACACGCAACGGCAATCTGGTGGGCCCTCGCGGCGGCGACGGTGCTGGCGGGCGCCATCTACTTCGACATCCGGAAAGACGTCCGGCGGATGGTCTCCGCACGCAATGTCGTACTCGTCGGGTACTTCATGTGGTATCTCCTCGAGGCGATCCAGGGTTCGCCGACGGTTTTCCAGTGGGGCGCCGCCGCGTACGAATGGGGCATCTTCCTCGTCGTCCTGTCGGCGGTTTCGTTCCTGGTCGGTTATCACCGGTTCGACGGACGCTGGTTTGACGGCCTGCGAACGCGCGTCGGGTACATGCGCGACTGGAACCTGCTGTCCCAGACCCTGGTGATCGGCATCCTGATCGGGGCGATCCCGATCGTACTGTACGGCCTGGCCGACCCGGCGGAGACGCTGGCCGGCCTCGTGGCGGCGCGGCACGGCTGGCGCGGCACGCTGGTCCGCGGCGCGATCGGCGACTTCCGCGCGGCGGTCGTCATGATCGAAAACTGCGTGCTCGGCGTCGCCTGGGTGGCGATCGTGCTGCTCGAGCACAAGCGGCGGACGCGGACGCTCACGATCGTGGCCACCGCCGTTCTGGTGTGGTTCCTCGTGCGGGCCTACGGCACCGGTTCGCGGTCGGTGATCCTGATCGCCTTCACGGTCCCCGGGGCGTGGTACTTCTGGCGATCGACGGCGGACCGGCAGCGGAAGCTGGTGCTCGCCTCGCTGCCGTGCGCCCTGCTGTTCTACTGGTTCGCATCGGCGCTCGCCGAGGGACGCAAGGAAGGCCGTCTCGAGTTCTTCCGCGAGCCGCAGTACGTCGGCCACGAGATGTTCCGCGAGCTGCTGTACATCGTGGACCAGGTTCCCCGGCACCGGCCCTACCGGTACGGCGAGACCATGTTCGTCGAGCTGATCAATCCGATCCCCCGGTTCCTCTGGGAAAGCAAGCCGCTGGGCTTCGGGATCGAGTACGCGGCCTGGCACGGCGAAGACGCGCTGGCCGGCGGTCCCACACTGTCGCCCGGCATCATCGGCGAGATGTACCTGAACTTCGGGATCCTGGGCATCGTGCTGCTGAGCGCCGCGGGCGGCGCGGTCTGCCGCGCGTGGGATCGCCTCGGCCCGCAGTTTACCCGGTCGCTGCCTGTGCTCATGGTGTACTCGGTGGGGCTGGGCGGCCTCCTGATGCAGGGGCGGTCCTTCACGATTCAGTTGTTCTATCCCCTGATCGCCTCGCTGATCTGCCTGTGGATCGCAACCGCCCGGCTGCGGCGCCTGGGGCTGGACCCCGGCCAGAGAACATGGCGATACCAGTACTCCACCTGATGCAGTGTACGCACCTCGGCGGGACGGAACAGACCGTCTACGCCCTGATGCGCGGGCTGCACGGCCGCCGTTACGACTTCACCGTCTGCTCGATGCACCCCGTGGGCGACGGCGGACCGCTGCTGCGCGAGAGCGGCATCCCCGTCATCGGCCACGAGTACCGCGGACGGTTCGGCTGGCGCACGCATCCGAGTCTTCGCCGCACGGTGCGATGGGCGGCGTGTGATCTTGTTCTTGTGACCGGGCCGACACTGTCCGGCGCGGTTGCGGTCCGCCATGCGAGGAGCGATCGACGCGTCCTGACCGTGCATTACCATCACGGTCAGGACCGCCGGTCGCGATGGAAATGGCGGGCGTTCTACGCGGCGTTCGGCCGCGACTACGCGCGGATCACGTTCCTGACGGACTTCATCCGCCGCGAGGCGGAGGCCGTGGCGCCGCACCTGGCGGACCGCTTTCGCACCGTCCGCGCGCCCGTCCTGCCGCCGCGCCCGCTCGATCCGGCCGAGCGCGCGGGGATCCGTGCCGAGTGGGGCCTGCCGGCCGACGTGCCCGTCGTGGTGAACGCCGGCCAGCTCATCCCGCGCAAGCGGTGGGACGTGTTCCTCAACGTGGCCGCCAGGCTCTCGCGGCGAGAGCGGGACGTGCATTTCCTGATCGCCGGGGACGGGCCCTCCCGGCCGCTCCTCGAGGAACGGGCACGCGAGCTGGGAATCGCGAATCGCGTGCGGTTCGTCGGCTGGCAGCGCGATACGAACTCCGTGTACGCCGCGGGCGATGTGCTCCTGTTCAACTCCGACGCCGACGCCTTCGGCCGCACGCCGCTCGAGGCGATGGCCTCGGGCCTCCCCGTCGTGGCCTCGGTCACCTACGGCGGAACAGGCGAACTGATCGAGAACGGACGCAACGGCATTCTGCTGGACCGCCACGACGAGGACGCCCTGGCCGCGCACGTGGAATCGCTGCTGCGCCCCGGCCCGGCCCGCCGTGAGATGGTCCGCCGCGGTTTGAACACCGTTTCCCGCGATTACGGGTACGAGGGTTTTCTTGCCGAGTACGACAAGCTGTTCCGCGAAGTCCTGTCGCAATAGTGCGGCGGAGCGGGCGCAACGCCGGCACTGGCTCGCGGAGCTGCACACCGCGGCCCGCAGGCGAGACGGCTCGCGCCTCGGCAAGCTCGTTCACGCGCCGTGCCGGCTGTTGCGGACGCGCCGAGCCGCACGGCGGGGGCTGCACGAGGTCGAGGCGCGGTTGTTCTTCGGCGCCGGCATGTCCGTCGTGCTGCCGGAGCCGGTGTCGCATCAGCTGTACGTCTACGGCGCGTTCGAGCCGGAGCTGTCCGCCGCCATGATCGCACATGTGCGTTCCGGCGACGTGGTGGTCGATGTCGGCAGCCATTTCGGCTACTTCACGCTGCTGGCGTCGAAGCTGGTCGGTCCCGGCGGCCGCGTACACGCCTTTGAGCCGACGCCGAGCACCTTCGAAAGACTCTGCCGGAACACGGCGGCCTGCCTGAACGTCGTCCGAAACCGTGAAGCGCTCTTCTCTCGCGAGGGCGAGCTGGCCTTCCACGACTACGGCACCGTCTTCAGCGCCTTCAACGGGTACAGCGCGCCGATGACGTGGGTCGATCCCCGCGTGCGTCTGCCGGACGGCGATCTTCGCGTGCCGTGCCGGACGCTCGATGCCTATTGCCGCGAGCATGGCGTGCGGCCGGACTTCATCAAGATCGACGCCGAGTCGGCCGAGTTCGACGTGCTCGTCGGCGCGCGGGGCGTGCTGGAACGCGACCGCCCCGCCGTAGCCGTCGAGCTGGGCGACCACGAAGGCCGTCCGACCGGACGCCGGTGCGTCGAGTTTCTGCGCGGCCTTGGCTTTGTCGCGCATGAATGCACGGTCGAAGGCGGGCTCACAGAACACGAACCGCGCGAGCGCTACCACAATGTGCGCCTGCTCTTCCTGTCGGGCGAACGCCTTCTCGAACGAGGGGCCCTGCCGCCGTCCGAGCGGCGCGTGCGCGTCTGCCTGGCGACGCTCTGGCCCGGGGTGACCAGCACCGACGTCGCCGGCGATTCTTCTGCCGCGACTCCCGCAGGGCCCGCACCCCGATTCGCGTATGCCGGAGCGTTTGCCGGCGGCGGATTCGACCTGATCGACGCACCGCGCATCCGGGCGGCTGCCGCGACACCCGGCCTCGCGGGCGGCACGCTGGCCAGGGCGGCTTCCGTCTTTCGGGCGCTGACGCAGGCCGACGTCGTCGTGACGCACCTCACGTCGCGAATGTTCCTGGCGGGCCTGATGAAGGTGTTCCGCCCGGGCCTGAAACTGCTGTCGGTCCAATATGAATGTGCTCCGCCCGTCGGGCCGCTGCGGTTCGCGCGACGGGCTCTCAAGCGATGGGCCTACCGCCGGGCCGACCGCGTCCTGTGCCTGGCACCGAGCCTGCTGCGCGACCTGGCCGACCTCTGGGATCTTCGACCCGGTCGGCTGGCCTGGCTGCCGTTCGGCGTCGATACGCGATTCTTCACGCCGGACGAAGGGATCGAACGCGAAAACGTTGTCCTTGTCCCCGGCAATCATCGCCGCGATGAGCGCGCGGTCATGGATCTCGCTCGCTCTTCGACGGCGGGGCCGGTCGTGCGGGTCTCCAATGCGCCCTGGGTCCGCGAGATGTACCTGCCGGCGCTGGAGACCGATCGCGGCCTGTCGTCTTCGTTGCGATTCGAGCGGTCCGTCACGCCCGACCGGCTCCGCGACCTCTACCGCCGCGCGCGGCTGGTCTGGCTGCCGCTGGTCGCGAGTCGCGAGCCTTCGGGATTGACGGCCGCCCTCGAAGCGGCGGCGTGCGGGTGTCCGCTGGTCGTCAGCGAGGGGATGACGTGCGAGGTGCTCGCCCGGCTCGGCATTCCCCACGAGGTGCAGCGAGCCGGCGAACCCGCGGACGCGGTCCTCGCGCGGGCATTGGCCGCCGCGCGGGAACACGGACGCGCCGCGGAACGGGAACGGGCGGCGGCCGTCGTGCGGTCGGCGTCGGTCGAAACGGCCGGCGCGGCGTTGCGTGAGCAGGTCGCGGCGGTGCTCTCCGACGCGATCGCCGTCGAGCCGGATGCGGACGAGAAGGCGGCGGGCCTTCGTCCGTCGGCGTGCGGCGCGTGATTTCAGGCATCCCAGGCCGAATGGTGCCCGGCATGGATCGAATCCGTCTCCTGGTCCTGACCGTGATGCCCTCGCCCTACCAGCGGGAGCTGTTCGGCGCGATGGCGGCACATCCGGGGCTGGACGTCCGGGTGCGCTACTACACGGCCGACGCACCGGACCGGCAGTGGCGCCGCTCGACGCTGCCGTCGTACAGCCGCGTGCTCCCGGGGTTCGCCCTGCACTCGATCGCCCGATGCTGCTGCCTGAACCCGTCGATCGTGAGCGAGCTTCGGCGGGAGGATTTCGATCTGGTCGTCGTCGGCGACTACTTCACGCTGACGGCCCAGCTCGCCATGCGGTACCTGTCGTGGCGAGGCATCCCGTGGGTGCTCTGGGGCGAGGCGCCGGGCGTGTCCGCGCGCGGATCGCTCGGCCGATGGCTGCGCTCGCTCGCGCAGCGTCCGGTGCGTCGTCACGCGGCGGGTGTTGCGGCGATCGGCGGCCGGGCCGTGGAGGCGTATCGCGGTGTCGTCCCGTCGCACGTCCCGGTCTTCAATATCCCGTATCACTGCGATCTCTCCGAGTACCTCGCGATTCCGCGGACCGAGCCGCGCGGCCCGGTCCGCTTCCTGTTCAGCGGGCAACTGATCCCCCGCAAGGGCGTGGACGTCCTGATCGAGGCGTTCGAACGCATCTGCGAGCGGGGGCACGACGCCAGGCTCACGCTCCTGGGCGACGGACCCTATCGCGGTCACTACGAACGCCGGCTCTCGCCGGAATGGGCCGACCGGGTCCGGTTCGCCGGCTTTGTCCAGCCCGGCGACCTGCCCCGCGCGTTCTCCGGCGCGGACGTCTTCGTCCTGCCGAGCCGTTACGACGGCTGGGGCGTCGTGGTGAACGAGGCGCTGGCGGCGGGCATGCCCCTGATCCTGACATCGAAGGTCGGGGCCCTCGATCTCGTCGAACCGGGCCGCAACGGCTACGTCGTGCCGCCCGGAAACGCCGACGCACTGGCGGCGGCGATGGAGCCGTTCGTCGAGCGCCCCGAACTCGTCCGCCGCTTCGGCGAGCATTCGCGCGCACTCGCAAAGGGCTGGACCGTCGAACGCGGCGCCGAGCGCTGGCACGAAATGTGCCGCACCGTGTTGAGCGGCACGCGCGCTGTTCGTCGAACAAGAGTTGCTGAAGCGACGCCGGGCCGGCACCGCCGTCCGCGGCTCGCCGCTCTGAACGCCTGACTCGAACTCATGCGCTGCGCCCACGTCATTCCGTACATGAACCTGCGTGCCGGCGGCCCGGTCGTCGTGGTCGATCGGCTCTGCCGCCGCATGCTGCGCCGCGGGATCGAACCCGTCGTGCTGACGACCGATGTGCTGTCCGGCGAGGGCGGTGACGTGGCCGCGTCCGCCGCCGGCGTCGCCGATGCGCCGTCGTTCGGCGACTACGAGCTGCGGTTCTTCCACGCCCTTACGCGGCGGTTTGCCTACAGCCCGTCGCTGGCCTCCGCCCTGGACGAAGTTGTGCGGACGTGCGACGTGGTTCACATCCACACGTTGTGGACCCACGCGACGTGGGCGGCGGCCGCGGCGTGCCGAAGGCACGGCGTTCCCTACGTCCTCATGCCGCACGGAATGCTCGATCCGCGTTCGCTGGCCCGCAAATGGGTGCGGAAGGTCGCCTACGGACGCCTCTTCGAGTTTCCCCGGGCGCGTGCGGCGGCGGGACTCATCTACACCACGGACGAGGAGCGTCGGCTGGCCGAGCGATCCGTCCGGTCGCTGCCGCGCGGCCACGTCGTGCCGCTGGGCACCGATCAGCCGCCCGGCCCGCGGGAGGAACTGGCGCGGCGGTTCCTGGCGTCCAGGCCGCACCTCGTCGGCCGCCAGCTCGTCACGTTTCTCGGCCGGGTGCATTCCAAGAAGGGGCTCGATCTGCTCATCCCCGCCTTTGCGAAGGTGGCCTCGCGCGTGCCTGCGGCCCACCTGCTCGTCATCGGCCCTGACGATGAGAACACGTGGCCCGGCCTGCGCCGGGAGATCGAGTCGCTCGGCCTTCAGGGCCACGTGACGCGGATCGAAATGCTCCTGGGCGGCGCCAAGTGGGCGGCCCTGGCGGCCAGCCGGGTCTTTGTCCTCCCGTCATACCAGGAGAACTTCGCCATCGCCGTGGCCGAGGCCCTGCGGATCGGCACGCCCGTGGTCATCAGCGATCGCGTGAACATCTGTCACGAGGTCGAGGCGGCGGCGGCCGGCCGCGTGGTGCCGTGCGACGTCGAGGCGGTCGCGGGCGCGATCTGCGAAACGCTGGATGACACCGACGCCTGGCAGCGCCGTTCCGCCGCGGCGGCAGACCTCGCCCGGCGCCAATTCGACTGGGACCGCACGGCCGAACTGACGGTGCAGGTTTACGAGCATGTTCTGGAGGATTCGCGGCGGCGAATGCCGGCGGATCCTCCCGTCGGATGTGTCGTCGAGACAGGATAGAACCGCCATGGATCCTCGCAAAGTGCTTCTGACACAGGAACAGGCCCCGATTCGCGCGGACGAAGGGCCCCTCCGCGGTCGAGCCGGATCGTCGGTCGCCCGGGTCATGCTGAGCCGGTTCGACAATTCATCGTTCGACCGCGGCGCGGGGCGATTCCGGGAGGCGTGCTGGCTGCTGGTGCGCCGCGTGTTCTTTGAGCCCTCCTGGCTGCCGGCCAGCCGACTTCGCTGCTGGCTGCTGCGGCGATTCGGGGCCACGGTGGGACGCGGCGTCGTCATCAAGCCCGGCGTGAAGATCACGTTCCCGTGGCGGCTGCGGATTGGCGACCATGTGTGGCTGGGCGAGGAGGCTTGCCTGCTGAATCTCGCTCCGATAACCATCGGCTCCAACGTGTGCATCTCGCAGGCCGCCTTTCTCTGTACTGGCAATCACGACTATACAAGCCCTTCGTTCGACCTGATCACGAGCCCGATTCTCATCGAGGATGGCGCCTGGATCGGCGCCGCCGCGTGGGTCGGACCGGGGGTGACGGCCGGTTCGCACGCGGTTCTGACCGCGGGTTCGGCGGCGACGCGGGACCTGCTTCCCTACACCGTCTACCGGGGGAACCCTGCCGTTCCGATTCGGGCCAGAGTTGTCAACGCCGGTCCTGAATTAGCCGAAGAACTGGACGAGGTGTCCAGGGGCGGAGGTTGAGTCATTCGTATACTCTTGCTGAACCAGTTCTACTGGCCCGACGTGGCCGCTACGGCTCAGCTTCTCACCGACCTCGGTGAGGCGCTGGTCGTTCGCGGACACGAGGTGCATGTCGTCTGCTCGCGCGGCGGGTACGGCGGCGAACCGGTTCGGCTCGCCCAGGAGGAGATTCGCAACGGGGTTCAGATCCACCGCGTCGCCGCAACAAGCCTCGGCCGGAAGCGAATGCTCCACCGCATTTCCGACTATGCCACGTTCTATTCCACGGCCCTGATGCGGTGCCTCTCCTTGCCCCAGATGGACGTCTGCGTGGCCCTGACCACGCCGCCGCTGGTGGGCTCCATCGGGGTCGTCTACAAGAAACTCACGGGGGCGTCGCTCGTGATCTGGGCGATGGACCTGTATCCCGAGATTCTGGGGGCCATGGGCGTGCTTCGGCCGACCTCGATCGAATACAAGGCTCTCCGCCGGATGGCACGCTGGACCTACCGTCACGCCGACCGCGTGATCGCCCTGGCCGACGAGATGGCGGATCGTCTGCGCGAACACGGCGTGCAGCCGCAACGTCTGCTCACGATCCCGAGCTGGGCGCCCGGCGAAGCCGTGTCGCCCGCCTCCGACGTACACACCCCGTTTCGCGATCGCCACGGGCTCAACGGCGACTTCGTCGTCATGTACTCGGGCAACATGGGCGTCGTACACGAGTTCCCGACGATTCTCTCGGCGGCGCGGCGGCTCCGCAAACGCCGCGAGGTGATGTTCCTGTTCGTCGGCGAGGGGGCGCAGAAACGCTGGCTGATCGAAGAGGCCCGCCGGCAGGGGCTCGACAACATCCGGTTCTGCCCGTACCAGCCGCTGGGCAGCCTGTCCGACTCCCTCGGAGCGGCCGATGTGCATCTGATCTCGATGAAGCGAAGCGTCGAGGGGCTGCTCGTCCCGAGCAAGCTCTACGGGATCCTGGCGGCCGGTCGGCCGTCGCTGCTGGTGGGGCCCGACCAGAACGAGGTCGCGCGCCGGCTGGTGAACAGCGGCTCCGGCTGGGTCGTTCCGCCTGGGCATCCCAATGCGCTGGCCGAGCGGATCGAGACGCTTCTTGAACGTCCGGAACTGGTTCGCTCCATGGGGATGCGGGCGCGGCGCCATTACGAATCACACTGTTCGCGCGAACAACGCACAAGCGAGGTGGTTGGCGTCATCGAGGCAACGACGGCCGGTACACGCCGGGGCTGACGATGCCCGGCGAATGTCGATAGTTCTTTTCGGAGATCTTTCCCGGTTCTCAAGCACCGGGGTGGCACTGGCGGCTCACCCGCCAGTGTCTTTTTTTGCGCGCTCGCCACTGTGGCCCCTGCGGTTGCGGGCGGTCTTCTCGCGGGCGGCGTGCCCCGCAGACGAAAAACAGTCGCCCCGCGCGAACTTCCGGACCGGGGTATCGAACTAACCAGGAACAACGTAGTTCACAGGAGGAGCAGTCTGGCACTGGCGGGATTTCAGCACATCCCGTCGGGATTCCGTCAGGCGAAAAGGTAGTGATTGCAGGTGTTGATTGCAATGGCAACTGGCGTTATTCTGCCGTCCCCGAAGCTCCCTCTCGACTCCCTGATCGGTTGTCGGGGCCGGCGGTGCCGAAACGAAGATGGAGCGAGGGGGGTTTGTGTGAGGGCTCGGAGGCAGAGTAACTTTAACCCCTCTGTGCGCGATTGCCGATAACTAGGCGCTGGTGCGCCTGGGCCTGCGGGCGGTGCGGTCGCGCACAGGGTGCACAGAGGCCCGGCAGTCGGACGTAAAAGTCTGTGGCGTAATGACTTGCGTTTCGACTCGCCGATCCCCGCGGGTGAACCCGCATAGAGATCGCCTCCGCGCGACAAAGGCCGCGTGCATTTGTAACGGGCCCGGGCCACCGGTTGGGGATGGGAGCAGGATCCCAGGCCGGTCGATCCGGTCCTGGCCCCGTGGGCGCGGGCCTTCCGGGTGCCCCGAGAGGACAGCCATGGTTGGCGCAAAGCGTTTAGCAACATGTTGGGCGTGGCGGGTGGTCGCTGCGATTCCCCTGGTCGCCGCGTGCAGCGGATGCGGCAACTGGTGGTGGACCAGTTTCCTCGATCCCACGCAAGTCAGCGGTGATTTTCGCCGCCCGATGATTACGGAAATCCAGCGCAGCTTGTCGTTCGAGGACACGCCGCCGGGCATCCCCGGTTCCGAGGAGCCGACCGCCGAAGACCTCGTGGCCGTCTTGGAAGAGTACCGGCTCGAGAAGGACGACGCGATCGGCATTCGCATCCCGCGCTTCAACGAGTACGAAATGGTGACCGACCTCATGCTGATCGTCAACGAGGTCGGGGATGTGCAGATTCCTCAGTTGGGGTGGATCCACGTCGGGGGCATGACGGCACGCGAGGTCGAGGCGGAGATCCGCGACCAGACCATTCAGAAGGGCATCTTCCGGGCGGACGGCGCGCCGCCGATCCAGGTCACGTTTCCGCAACAACGACAGCGATTCTTCAACATCTTCGGCGGCGTGACGGCGGCGGACACGTATCGCATCCTCGAGCCCGACTTCCGGCTCCTGGACGCCCTGAGCCTCGCGGGCGGGCTGCCCGAGCATGTGGAATGGGTCTACGTCTACCGTTCGCAGCCGCGCCCGACACGAACGCAAAGGGCGGCGGCGGCGAAGACGTCGGAGCCGCGAGCCCTGCCGCCGGATCGCGGGCCGGAGGCGCCGCCCGTCGCACCCGTGTCGATCAGCGATCTGGGAACGGCCGCCGCGACGGGGCATGCCGTCCAGTCAAGTCCGCCGACCTCCGCGGCCACGTCCGGCCCGGGCAGCGAACGCGAGCTGATCGAGGCGATCGCGCCGGCGTCTTCCTCCCACGCGGACACGCCGCCTTCCGAACCGTCGCCGGCCGCCTCCGAGCCGTCGCCGACGGCACCGAAGTTCATCTACTTGAACGGACAGTGGGTGGACGTGAGTCAGAAGACGGGGACAAAGCCGGCCCCCGCGGATTCCTCGGCGGAGAGACCGGCGGCCCCCGGCGGCCCGGCGGCTCCGCCGCCCGTCGCCTCCGCGCCCGTGACATGGGAATCGGTGGAGGGGGAGGCGAAGCAACGGGTCATTCGGATCCCGGCGGCGGCCTTGCGCCGCGGCGAGGGCCGCTACAACATCGTCATTCGGCATCGGGACGTGGTTCGCGTCGATCCGGGACCGCTGGGCGAATTCTACATGCTCGGCCAGGTCGCCCGGCCCGGCGTCTATACGCTCACGGGCCGCGAGATCACTCTGAAACAGGCGATCGCCGCGGCAGGCGGGCTCGCGATCCTGGCCTGGCCGTCACGGTGCGAGGTCATTCGCCGTCTTGACCAGGACCGCGAGCAGACGATCCCGGTCAACCTGGAGCAGATCTTTGCGGGGAACCAGCCCGACGTATACATTCGGCAGAACGACATCATCAATGTGGGCACAAACATCATCACGCCGTTCCTCGCAACGATCCGAACATCGTTCCGCATGAGCTACGGCTTCGGCTTCGTGTACGACCGGAACTTTGGAGATATCGATTCGTTTGCCGGGCAGCAGAACCCGACCGACCGCCGCCGTGCCGAGTTGCAGCAGCGGTTCCCGGGGCTGTTCCCGTAGACGCAGGAGAGCCCGAAGCGTGAGCGGAATGGCAAGCCCGGTCCCGGATTCGCCGTTGCGTCCGCCGCCAAGCGGGGCGGCGCAGCCCATCGATTGGGCAAAAACGGGCTTTCAGGCCGCCGTGGTCGGGGCGTTGCTGGTCGTGCTCTTCTGGAACGTGCTGCAGACGCTCCTCTACAAGTGGCAGAACATGGGCGACTGGTCCCATGGGTTTCTGATCCCGGTCTTCAGTCTCTACTACCTGTACCTGCAGAAGGATCGGTTGCCGACCTGGTCCGTACGGGCGAGCTACGGGGGGCTGGTCGTACTGCTGGCGGCGTTCGGCATCTATGTCTACTCGACCGCGATCGCCCCGTTCAGCTACCTGCAGAGCGTCTCGCTCGTGCTGGCAATCGTCGGCGTGGTGTACATGCTCTGTGGCTGGGCGGTGACCCGCTGGGCGTGGTTCGCGATCGCGTTCCTCGTGTTTGCGCTGCCGCTTCCGGGCGGGATGTACGAACAGATCACGACGCCCCTCCAGCGGATCGCATCCGCGGTGGGCGCCGTGCTGCTGAAGACCGTGCCCGACCTGGAGACGGAGGCGGCCAACGTCACGATCTCGTATTACTACCGGGGGCGCGAGGGCGAGCTGAACGTCGACCAGGCGTGCAGCGGAATTCGGCTGATGATGGCGTTCGCCGCCCTTGGTGTGGCGATGGCGTTCGTCTCGGAACGGCGGCTCTGGCACCGGATGGTGATGGTTCTGTCCTGCGTGCCGATCGCCATCTTCTGCAACATGGTCCGCGTGACAACGACGGGGTTGTTCGTCGTGTTCGGAAAGGAGGACTGGGCGCGTGGGCACTATCACACGATGCTGGGGCTCAGCATGCTGCCTATCGCCTTCGCCCTCTTCGGGGCCGTCTCGTACGTGCTGAACCACCTGTTCGTGGAGGCCCAGGACGAAGACGCCGCCGCCCCGCGCACGCGCCCTGCCGCGCGCCAGGAGAGTGAGCCATGAGTCGGATGCCGGTGACCTTTCAGGAACGTGTCCCCATGCCGTTCGAGCCGTCGACGCCCGCCGGCGGCACGGCGGCGGCCTTTTCCGCAGGCGACGTCTTCCGCGCGATCAAGCAGCGGATCTTCCTCATTCTGTTCGTCTGGCTCTTCATGATCGGCCTCACGGTGGGCGTGACATACCTGTGGGTGAAGCACTGGCCCGCCTACATGGCCGTCGCACGCGTCCGGGTCGAGTCGCTCAACCCGCAGATGCCCTACACCCTTCAGGAAGTGCCCCTCTCGCCGGACATCGTGGAGCGCAACCTGGCCGACCAGGCCGTTCTCGCGAAGAGCGACGAGGTGCTGCGGTCCGCCCTCGGCGACGCCGAGGTCCAGGCCACCTCCTGGTATCGGAGCTACACGGAAGACACGCGGCCGACCATGATTCTGGACCTTCAGGACCAGGTCAGCGTGACCCCCATCAAGGGCACAAGCTACCTCGCCATTTACATGAAGTGCCGCAGCCCGGACGACCCGCACGTGATCGTCAACAGCATCGTGAGCAAGTACCTCAACCTCGCCGACCGGCTCTCGCGGAAGCGGTTCACGGACCAGCTCAGCAAGTACAAGGACGATCGCGACGCCCTGGCCCGGCAGATCGACCAGGCGCGCGACGCGAAGGCGACATTCATCGCAACGCAGCTCGGCGTCGCCCCCGGCCTGACACAGGGGCTGAACGTCGTGGCGGAGGCCCTCCGGGCGCTCACGGTGGAGGCCACGCGGCTCGAGGCCGAGAAGATCCAGTACAAGGCCATGTACGACAACCTCACCGCGCCGGGCGTCACGCCGCGGAACATCAACATCTCGCCGCAGATGCGGATGATGATCGAAAGCGACCCCAGGATCGTGTCCCTCAACAACGCATTGACGACGCTGCAGCAGGATCGGCAACTCCGCGCTCAGATGCTCGGGGAGAAGCACCGCGAGATCGTCGAGCTGGACTCGCGCATCGCCGCCGTCGAACAGCAGCTCAACGAAGAAATGGCCATCAAGGAAGACCAGGTCCGCCAGTACGAGGTGGATCAGGCGGAGATGGCCTACCTCAATGCGACGGAAGCCGACCTCCAGCTCCAGGAGCGGCTCATGGAGCTGAAGGAGCAGCAGCGCGACCTCGACCGGCAGATCGCCCAGCTTCAGAACTTCGAGGAGAAACAGCTCCAGCTCGAGCGGAACTACGAGATGACCGCCGACTACACCCGCATGCTGGAGACCATCCTGAACCAGCAGTCCACCGTCCGCGTCGAACTCGCCGCCAACGCGGTCAAGCCGCTCGAACGCTCGCAGCCGCGATGGATCGTGAACGTCCCGATCGGCACGCTCCTCGGCCTGATGATCGCCGTCGGCCTGGCGCTCGGCCTGGAGTTCGTGGACACCTCCGTCAAGACGCCGCGCGACATCGTCCGCTACGTCAACGTGCCCATCCTCGGGACCGTGCCGGACGTGGACGACGAAGAAGTGGCCATCGAGCAGGTCGAGATGGCCGCCCACACCCATCCGCGTTCGATGGTGGCCGAGGCCTTCCGCAACATTCGCACGAACCTCCTGCTGAGCGCGCCGGCCGAACGGCAGAGGACCATCCTCGTCACCAGCCCGCGGCCCGAAGACGGCAAGACCACGATCGCGACCAACCTCGGAATCTCCGTCGCCCAGAGCGGGCGGCGCGTGCTGCTGGTGGACACCAACTTCCGCCGTCCCTCGCTCCACAACCTCTTCCCCGACGCGGGCCGCGAGGGCCTCAGCAACGCGCTGATCGGCATGGGGCGGCTCGAGAACCTGGTCCGCCACACACCGCTGCCCAACCTGGACATCCTCGTGTCCGGGCCGATCCCGCCCAATCCGGCCGAGCTGCTCAGCAGCACCTACATGCGCGAGCTGATCACGCAGGCCGTCGAACGCTACGATCAGGTGATCTTCGACGGGCCTCCCGTCCTGCTGGTCAGCGACGCCCTCGTGCTGGCGGGTCTGGCGGACGGCGTGATTCTCATCTGCCGCGCCCGGGCCAACTCGCGAGGCGTGGCGCAGCGCGCCCGTGAACAGCTCGAACGCGTCAACGCGCACCTGTTCGGAGCCGTCCTGAACGCGGCCCAGGTCCGTCGTGGCGGCTACTTCCGCGAGCAGTTCCGGACGTTCTATGAGTACCAGGCGGAGGAACTCCCGTCCGGCGTCGCCACCGCCCTGCCGAGCACCGGCATGACCCCGCCCGAAACGCCCGAAGGCGGCGACAGGCCGGCGTAACCGTCCGGGCCGCGCATTCCGTGCAAGAGACTTTCGAGCGGCGCGACGCCGGCGTGCCGGCCATCGAGGTAGCGCCGGCCGCCGTTTCGTTCCGCGACACACACACGGGGCAGAACAGCGTGACCGTGCCCGTCACGGTCCGGAATGCCGACGCCGACCCCCTCGACGCAGGGGACGAGTATCGCCGGCAACGCCCGGCCGGGACCGGCCGTTGCGGCCTTGGCCGGACTCGCGGTTCCCCTGCCTCCGCTGAATGCCGACGGCGGCGCTTGAGCAACACGGTTTCGGCGATAGAATACGCAGGACAGCCGGACGGCGACGGATTCGGCTGTTCGGATTATGCCAGCGGATGTGAGCCGCGGGCGGATTACGCGTAGTGAAGTAAACCTGACAAGAGAAAGGACGACCATGAAAAAGAAATGGAAATGCGTTTGCGGTTACGTTCATGACGGCGATGCGGCCCCGGCGAAGTGCCCCAAGTGCGGGGCGCCGGCCGAGAAGTTCACGCTACTGGACGATACGGCCGCCGGGCTCGTCGAGCGATCCCGCAAGACCAACATGCTGCACGCGAAGGTGATCGGTCTCGCCCGTGAGATCGAGGGCGCCTGCAAGGAAGGCATCGCCGACAACCTGGACCCCGGCTGTGTCGACGTCTTCACCAAGTCGCTGAACGCCAGCTACGAGATGATGAAGCTGTCGATGACCGAGGTCGCCGGCCACATGACCAAGGGCAAGTGGGGCTGATCAGGCCGGCGCGATCGGCGGTTGCTCGCCGACGAGTCCGTACTTGGTCATCTTGTCCCGGAGGGTGGTGCGCGGAATCCGCAGGACCTGGGCGGCTCGCGCCTGGTTGCCCGCGGAGTGCCGCAGCGCCGCCTCGATCAGCATACGCTCCACATCCGCGACGGTCTGGTTCAGACCCATACCTACCTCCGGCATGGGCACGTCGAGATCGCCCGCCGGCCGGGCCGACGCCAGCGCCGGCAGATGCTCCGGCCGGATCTCGCGGCCGTCGCACCGGGCGAGGGCCTGCTCGATCACGTGCTCCAGCTCGAGCACGTTGCCGGGCCAGTGATACGCCATGAGGGCGTCCATCGCGTGGGCGGAGATGGTCGGGGCCTGGTCCGCCGCGGCGCGGGCCAGCGCCGCGTGCTTCACGGCGAAGCCTCTGGCAAGCGCCGGGATGTCCTCCCGCCGGTCGCGCAGCGATGGCACGCTCAAGACGCGCGCGCCGAGACGGTAGAAGAGATCCTCGCGGAACTCGCCGCGTCGGACCAGGTCGAGCAGCGCAACCCGGGTGGTCGAGAGGAGGCGGGCCAGAGCCGGCTGCTCCGTCGCATGCGCGTTCTGCATCTCGAGTGCCTGGAGCAACCGGGCCTGCATGGCCGGCGAGAGCCGATCGATGTTCTCCAGCAGGAGCGATCCGCCGGCCGCCTGGTCGATCAGACCCGGCTTGCGGTCGGCCGGGCCGGAACCGACGCCCCCTTCGCCCCCGAATGTCTCCGCGCCGGGAACCCGGTCCACCAGCGTCTCGCACGCCGCGCGGATCAACCGTCCGTTTCGGCCGGCGCCGAGCTGATGGATCGCCTCCGCGACGCTCGTCTTTCCGGCGCCCGCCTCGCCGAAAATGAGGACGGGTTCGCCGCCGGCCGCCGCCACCCGAATCTGGTCGAAGAGCAGCCGCATGCCGCGGCTCGCGCCGACGAGCCTGCCCAGTCCGGCGGCATCGCCGCTTTCGACCGCCGCCCCCGCGGCGCGGTATGCGTGAATGCGATCCAGCTTCTCGATGAGTCGCTCGCTCGGGAACGGCTTGGTGATGTAGTCGTAAGCCCCCCGCTTGATCGCCTCGACGGCCGTATCCACCGTGCCGTAGGCCGTCATCACGATCACCGGCACATCCGACGACCGCCGCTTGATCTCTTCGAGAAAAGCGATCCCGTCCCTGCCCGGCATCCGAAGGTCGGTGACCACGACGTCGGGCATGCGGCTGTCCATCAGGCGAAGCGCGATCTCGGCGTCGGCGGCGTCGATCACTTCATAGCCGGCCTCGCTGAGGTCGATCTGCAGGGTGACCCGCTTGATCGGTTCGTCATCCACCACAAGAACGGTCATTTTTGGTTGGCTCATCGTCCTTGACTCGCTGCGACCACGTCGCCGGGAGCCGGCGGCGTGACCGAATGCCCAATCGCTTCGTCCGCCCGCGACCACGCCTGCGCAGCCGGCAGACGGATCTCAAACCGCGTACCTTCTCCGAGGCGGCTGACGACTTCAATCCGCCCGTGATGCGCCTCGACGATCTTCTTTACGACGGCCAGGCCCAGGCCCGTGCCGCCGTTCGGGCCCTTCGTGCTGAAGAAGGGCTCGAAGATCCGCGGCAGGTGCTCCGGGGCGATCCCGCCGCCGTTGTCCTCCACGACCAGACGGGCCTCCCGGTCCGCGTCGGCCGGCTCCGCGATGCGGATGGTGATCCGCCCGCCCGCCGCCGTGGAGTCCACGGCGTTCAGGAGCAGGTTGATCACCACCTGCGCCATCTGCGTGCGGTCGGCCACGGCAAACACGGGGCGGTCGAAGCCTTCCTGCACGAGCGAGATCCCGTGCTTGTCCAGCCGTGGCTGGAGGAAGAGCAGCGCGTCGCCCACGACGTCGGCCAGCCGCGTCGGCACGAGGTTCATCGTCTCGTCCCGCGCGAAGCTCAGCAGCCGCCGCACGATCATCTCGATACGATACAGGCCGCTGTCCATCAGGTCCAGCAACCGGCCGGCCTGCTCGGACCGGTTCGCGTCGCGACGGAGGATGCGCGTGCAGTTCTGGAGCCCGTCCAGCGGATTGTTGACCTCGTGCGCCACGGTGGCGGCGAGTTCGCCGATCGCCGCCAGCCGCTCGCTCCGGGCCAGCTGGCTGCGCAGGTGCTCCTCCTCGTCCGCCATCTGCCCGAGACGCTCGGCCATGCGGTTGAACGCCTGCACGAGCCGGGCGAGGTCGTCGCCCTCCTCGCACGCGATCGTCTGCGCGAAGTCGCCGGCGCCGATCGCGTCGGCGGCACGGCGAAGACGCCCGATCGAACGCTGCAACCGCCGGGCGGCGATCGTCCAGACGACCCCGCCGGCGACGACCGCCACGACCGCCATGACGGCGACGCCCTGGGCGTGCTCGCGCCAGCAGAGCATGACGACGGCCGCCGACACGGCGATGACGGCCATGTACGCCAGCGAGTACTTCTGTCGCAGATTCAGATGCACCCTGCCGGCCTCCTGTTCCGGGCTTCCGCCACGCAGGACCGCTTGACGGAACAGCATTATGTGTCCGCCCCGCGCGAACGCAAGTCGAGGCGCAAGGCGCCGTCTGCGATCTTGCGAGACGTAGAGTACAATGGCGTCATGTCCGTGCGTCGCTGGTTCAGCCTGTCGCTCGCGGCGAAGTGCCGCATCCTCTTCGGGCTCGCCGTCCTGCTCATCATCGCGACCGCGCTGTTCTTTCCCTGGTACTACATGGAACGGCTGGTGGACGAGCTGAACATCAGCGAGGCGCGGCACCAGGCGTGGATCGCCAGGGCCTGCCTCCAGCCGGAACAGCCGGACTGGGACGAACAGCAGCGGATCCTGAACCGCTGGTGGGCGGCGAACGCCGACGCGATGCACCTGGGTTCGACCGTTCCCCGGGTGACCCGCGTGCCCAATGCCGGCGACGCGGCGGAGGGACCCCGGCCGACGACCGCCACCGCGCCCGCGGACGGCGAGGCCGATCACAAGGGCGCCCCGCCCAGGGACGAAAGGGAGGCCGCTTTCATCGCGCGGGCCATCGACGCCTTCCGCCAGAAGGAGGACCTCCTCGAACGCAGCGCAACGGAGCGGGCCGACGACGGGACGACGCTGTACCGCCTCGCGCTTCCGGTGCGGGCGGCGACGGCCGGGCGGGCGCAGCCGGTCCTCGTCGGGCTGGTGACGGTCTCGCTGACGGCCGACGAGAGCAGCGCGTTGCTCTGGCCGAACCGGATCGTGATCGTGGCGGCCGGCGGCCTGGCGGGCTTTCTGGCGATCCTGGTGTTCTACCTGATCACGCACAAGCTCATTCTCTCGCCGATCCACGATCTGAAGGCCGTGGTCGAGGAGGTCTCGGCCGGCGATCTGAGCGTGCGGTCGAACGTCAGGACGGGCGACGAGTTCGAACGGCTCGCGGCGGCGATCAACGAGATGCTCGTCCACCTCCAGCAGTCGCAGGAGGAGCTGGAAACGATCAACCGCTCCCTCGACACGCGGCTGGGCGAGCTGGCGGAGACGAACGTCGCCCTGTTCGAGGCGAACAAGCTGAAGAGCGAGTTTCTCGCAAGCGTCAGTCACGAATTGCGCACGCCGCTCACGTCGATCCTGGGTTTCGCCGAGCTGCTCCGTGACGCGGCCCGCGAGGCGGACCAGGTCAACCCCGCGCGCATCTCCCGCTACGCGCACAATATCCTCACCAGCGGACGCAGCCTGCTCGAGCTGATCAACGACCTGCTCGACCTGGCCAAGATGGAGGCGGGCAAAATGCAACTGCACCGCACCCACTTCTCGCTGCGCGACGTCTGCGAAGCCGTGACGGATTTCAACCGGCCCTTCGTCGAGAAGAAGGGGCTCGCGTTCGATGTGCGCGTCGCGGAGGACCTGCCGCCGATGCACTCCGACGCCGGGCGGATCCAACAGGTGCTCTACAACCTTCTCAGCAATGCGATCAAGTTCACGCCGCCCGGCGGGACCGTCCGCCTGGACGTTCACCGCCTCGGCGAGGACCGCGTGCGGATCGTCGTCTCCGACACAGGCCCCGGCATTCCGCCCCACCTGCACGCCGCCGTCTTCGAGAAGTTCCGCCAGCTCGACTCGTCGGCAACACGCGAGCACAGCGGCACGGGGCTCGGCCTGCCGATCAGCCGTGACCTGACGCACATGCTCGGCGGGACGATCTCCCTCGAGAGCGAGCCGGGCAAAGGCGCCACGTTCACCGTGATCCTGCCCGCGGAGTGTCCGGAAACGGCCCAGGTCCCGCTCGTGCCGCTCACGTGATCGGCCCGTCACGCGACGGCGCGGCGTTCCGGAGCAGCCGGTTGCTCACCCCGTACAACGGGAAACCCGTCAGCAGGACGCCGAGGGCCGCCGCCGCCACCCACGGCCTGTAGAGGACGGCACTGCCGGCCAGAAACGCGCACGTCAGCGCGAAGACCGCCGTTGTGAACGGATAGCCCCACACGCGGTACGGCCGCTCCCGCCCGGCGTCCTTCCGCCGCAGCACGATCACGGACAGGCTCGTGGCCAGGTAGAAGAGGTACACCGGGGCGGCCGTGTAGAGCACGGTATCGAGAAACGAGCCGAGCGTCACGATCAGCGCCGTCGCAAGCACCCCCTGCAGCAACAATGCGCGGACGGGGGTCCCCGTCCGCGCGTGCCAGCGGCCAAGCGGACGAAAGAGGCGATGGTCCACGCCGACGGCGTACGAAATCCGCGCACCGGTGAAGATGAGGCCGTTCACCACGCCGAGCGCGGAGATGCAGACGAGGCCGCTGATGAAGGCCGACGCCCGCGAAGGAAACACGGTCGAGACCGCCTCGGCCGCGACGGCCTCGGAGGCCGCCAACCCTGCGTGCCCCAGCGTGTAGAGGAACGCGCCGTTGACCAGCAGGTAGAGGACCGTCACTGACACGGTGCCCAGGAGGAGCGCCCGGGCGATGTTTCGACGCGGATGGACGACCTCGGCGGCGACGTAGGCCATCTCGTTCCAGCCGCCGAAGGTGAACAGAACCAGGATGAGGGCCAGACTGGCCGGCAAACCCTCGACACTGCGGGGAACCGGCCGGCCCTGCGGGGCCAGCAGCGCCACGGCCACGATGACCGCGAGGCCGAGGACCTTGGCCACGGTCAGGAGGTTCTGCGTCCACTTGCCCTGCCGGACGCCGATGACGTTGACGACGGTCAGCACGACCACGGCCGAGCAGGCGTAGACCTGCCGGGCATGCGCGAACGAACCGCCGCGAAGGGGGTCCCAGATCGCACCGGCGTACAGGGCGAAGGCGAACGCCATGACCGCGATGTCGCCCGGCCGGACGATGGCCAGTTGGATCCAGCCGAACAGGAAGCCCGCCCACCGGCCGTAGGCGCGGGTCAGGTAGGCGTAGTCGCCGCCCGCCTGAGGGTATGCCGTCGCGAGTTCGGCGTAGTTCATCGCCCCGCACAACGACAGCAACCCGCCCGCAAGCCACAGCACCAGAAGGCTCGCCCCGCCGGACGTGCCGCGGGCGATGGCGGGCGCCATCTGGTAAATGCCCGCGCCGACGATGATGCCCACGATGAGGCAGACCGAGTCGAGGAGCGTCAACTGTCTCTGCGGCGCGGGGGTCATCAGGTCTCCCGTCGCGACCCTCCTGCGAGGCCGGGTGCCGGGGTCAGTACCGCACGCCGAACCGGGCGAATTCGCCGGTCGGCGGCTCGTCGATCTGCCGGGTATCCTTCACGTAACGCCCCATGACCGCGAGGATCCCGGCGATGAATCGGTCGATTTCCGCCGCCTCCCCCTCGGCGACGAGTTCCACGCGGCCGTCGGGCAGGTTCCGGACGTAGCCGGTCACGTCGAACCCGCCGGCCACGTCGCACGTGGTGTAGCGGAAGCCGACGCCCTGCACGCGGCCCTCGAACCACACCGTCCGGCGGATGGCCTCGCTCATGGGACGCACCGCATCAATCGGAAGGCGACACGGCCCCGCTCCGGCGGGCCTCGGCGACGGTGGCGTAGACGCCGATCAGCTTGGTCAGCTTCGTGAGCGTGAGCAGCTGGAGGATCGGCGGAGACGGGTTGACCACTTTCAGCGACCCGCCAAGCCGCCGGCACCGGAGATGAGCGGACACCATCGCACCCAGTCCCGTCGAGTTGATGAACTGCAGGCCCGCCAGGTCGAGGATGAGGTCGCCGCCGACCGTCGGGGCAATCGCCAGCAGTTGGTCGCGGAGCGCGTCGGCCTGCTCCATCGTCGCCGAGCCGGACAGCCGCACCACGGGCCCTTCGTCGGTGCAGTCATAGTCCACCCGAAACCCCGCGGCCGTTCCGTGTTCCGGTGTGCTCATGTGGATCTCCTCGCCGCCGCCGGTCGCCGCGGGGGCGCTAGGCCTTCTTCTTGACGAGGTGTACCTCGTTCCCCGCGCTGTTGTACTTCACCTCGTCCATGTACACCCGCATCAGCATGATGCCCCTCCCATTCGGCAGGTGGAGGCGGTTCCGCGCGGTCGGGTCGGGGACGGCGCCGGGATCAAAACCGGGCCCGTCGTCGGCGACCCAGATCTCGACCTGGCGGTCGTCCACGCAATACCGGATGCGGACCCGCTTCGTACGGTCGTTCTTGTTGCCGTGCTTCACGGCGTTGGTGATCGCCTCCTCGAGCGACAGGCGAATCGCGAACGCGCACTCGGGCCGGTAGCCCCGCGCCTCGACGTCGCGGAGGATCCGGTCCTCGGCCCCCCGGGCCTCGTCGAGGTCGCTTTGGATCACCAACTCCACCATCGACCGTTCCCGGACCTCGCCCCGCCGGTGTCTGGGCGGCGCTAGAAGCTCTGCAACGCCACGTCCGCGGTATCGTGAATGTCAAACAGCCGGTTCAGCCGGGTGATCTTGAAGACCTCGAAGATCTGCGGGCGGATGTTCGAGAGCTTCAGCCGTCCGCGCTCCTCCTTCACCTGCTTGTCCAGCGTGATCAGCATGCCCAGCGCGGCGCTCGAGAGGTGTTCGACGTTCTTGAAATTGAGCAGAAGCTTGATGTTCGGCTGCGATGCCACCAGCTCACTCAGTTGCTCGCCGATCTGCGTGATGGAGAGTTCGTCGAGGATCTTGCGGTCCTCGAACTCAACCGTGTGAACGTCCCCCTCCTTGCCGATCTTCAGGTTGGCCTTCGTCTCGCCCATGAGTCAGTCACTCCTGCAGGTCTTTCCTTGCGGGCATTAGAACGGTCTGCCCCCGAAAAGTCAACAACTTGCGCGGAAGGGACGGAGCAGAGGCGACGCCCGACCCCATGAACGGAACCGCGGGCTCGACGTTGCCGTGGCGGCACGGGAATCCGGCACGGGCCCGATGGAACGTTGCGGAAACGGCTCGCACGCCGATGCTGTGGCCGATGACGGGGGTGGCGGCTATGATGAAAGGCCGCGGAGCGGCGGCGCCCGCCGGCCTCTCGGAGAATGCCGTCGTCCGCACAATCGGTCATACGGGAAGCCTGATGCGCTGGTCTCGCTCATTGCTTGTTGTGGAATCTCTGGCCGCCGTGTCCTGCTGCGTGGCGGGGGCCGCGGGGACCGCGCCGTCGAAGCCACGGCTGTCAGACCTGGAGCGGTCGTACTGGGTGCATGCATCGCTCGGCCTGAAGCCGCACAAGGGATACTGGGGCATGCAGCTTCCCGCCTGCTCGCCACCCACGGAGCCGCAGGTCCGCAACGCCGCCCGACTCCTCTTCGGCCCCTGCGCCGCCGGCCGGCTGTACCTTGTGTTCCACAACGAGATCACCGTTACGCAGGCGAAAGAGGTCTACAGAGCATGGCACCGGCAGTGCCCGCCGGATGCGGAGATCGTGCCCGCGCTGGTCATGCGGACCTACGACAGGAGCCAGGCGGCCGTCTTCCCGACGGACGAGTTGCGCAGCCTGTGTGACTTCTTCCGGCACGAACTCGGCTCGCGGCGCCTGGCCGTGTTCGACGTGTATCCCGACCGGGATCAGGGGCCGGGGCTGGCGATCCTGGCGGCGGCGTTTCCCGGCAAGCTCATCCGCCTGGGAATCCAGCCGGAAGAATCACTGAAGGCCCCGTTCGTCGCCGCCGTGCAGGATACCTGGAGCGGCTTCTGCCACGGCAAGGCCAACGCCGACTGGCTCGACAGGGGCTTCGGCGCGGAAACGCTTGGACAATGGGTCTCGCGGCGTAACGAAACACCGCACCCCATCGTCTGGAATCTGGTCGTGGTCGCCTGGGACTACAGCGTGACCCGGCGAGGCGAGTATCCGGGGTATGACGATGCCGCCCGGAACATGCCGCTGCCCCCGGGCCGGAATACCCTGGCCGCACGCGAGATCCTTCGCCTGGCCCGTCCCGACGGCATGGCGGGCTTCAGCAGCGATCTCACGATTCTGCAGGCCAACTCCGTACATTCCGCACACGACGGACCGTCGCGTTCGTTCTACGAGACGCTCAAGCGGGGCGAGGCCTACAAGGGCTACTACGCCCCGCCGTTCGAAGAGGTCACGGCGATCTTCCGCGCCATGCGTGAGAATCGGCTGCCGGAACCACCGGTGACGTCGCCCACGACGGAGCCGGCGACATCTGCCCCGACCGGTCCGAAACCGTGATGTCCCGTCCGCCGCGTCCGGACCGATCGGAGAACGGGACAGGTTCGTCTCCTGACCACAACGGGCCGGGCGGCCCGGGGAACAACCCGGGTGAGGCCGGACGGGCCGTCGCCCGTGTATAATGGTGTCGGTCAGTTCGCCGTTCCGAAAAAGGAGACCCAGTCATGTCCGAGCACTTGATCGGCAAGGTCACGCATTACTTCGGGCGGCCGCACGTGGCGGCCATCGAGGTCACGGAGGGAGAACTGCACGTGGGCGATACCATCCACGTCGTCGGCCACACGTCCGACTACGTGCACCGGGTGGAGTCCATGCAGATCGAGCACACGCCCGTGGAGGCGGCTCGCAAGGGCGATCGGATCGGTATCGTCTTTCCCGAACACGTCCGCGAGCACGACAAGGTCTATCGCATCGAGCCCGACTGACCGCCCGCATCGGGTCTCGCTCGATGGACCGGACGCACTCCCGGATCGCCGGCACGCCCGCGGTTCATCCTGAGTCGTCCTGCCCGGATTGTCGTGCAATCACGCGCTGCGCCAGTGGATCCTTGCGGCGTACTCGCGCGAGACCTCGAGGAATGCATTGTAGATCCCCTCGACATCGTCCGCGGGCCCGCACGTAAGGCACGGGATCGCGATGACATCGGGGGCGAGGGCCTCCATCACGCGGCGGTATTCCTCGAGATTCTGCCGCGGGCCCTCGGTGAACTCGAAGTAAATGACGCCCTGGCCGGCGAACGCCGTCTTGAAGGCGGCCAGGTCCTGCTTCGAGTACTGGTACGCGAGATCGACGGCGTAGATCCGCGGGTCGTGCCACAGGTACTCGCCGGCGCACGGGTTCGGGCCGCAGTTGTGCAGCATGCCGCCGCCGAACCGGCGGTAGATCTTGTTGTTGTACGGCTTGCTGAACCGGTTGAAGCAGTCGGGCGAATACTGGGCCGAGATGTCGTCGGAGCAGTGGCCCTTGCGGCCCTCGGGGTGCCACCAGTAGGGGAAGTCCGTGCAGGTGACGTGCTCGATCCCGCCGGCGGCGTCGATGCACGCCTCGGCGAAGCGGATGAACACGTCCGCGATGAAGTCGGCCAGGTGGGCGAGCGCCTCCGGGGCCTCGTACATGGCCGTGAGGCACTGCACGCCGCCGAGCAGCGTGAACGCGACGTTCATCGCGCCGCCCATATCGAGGCAGGAGACGTAGACCTGGCCGTCCGTCCGCTCGACGAAGCTCCGGATCCGGCGAAGGCCCTCGGGGACGAGCCCGTCGGCGTGCGGGTCGGGCATTTTCAGGGCGTATGCGTCTTCGAGGTTCGCGAGCACCGGGCCCTTGATGTTGCAGGTCTGGTTGGGATCCTCGCCGAAGACGACCTCGCCGCCGAGCGCGCTCTCGATGACGACGCAGCCGACGTCCGGCCGCATCGACGGGATGTAGTCGTCCGGCACGCGGTCCAGCGACAGCCGCACCGACTCGAACTCGATCTGGAACTGCTTGTCGGCGTCGAGGAAGTGCTCCTGCGTCGTGTAGCCCCAGGGGTTGTGGACCACGCGAAGCAGGATCGGAATGTGGTCCACCCGCCGGTAGTCCCAGACCCGGCGGATGTTCTCCTTCCGCCGTTCGATCTCGTCCATCATCGCCCGCGAGAGCGTCGCCATGTCGATCCCCCAGACCGTCCGTGCGGCCCGGCGACAGGATAACCGCACCGGCCCGCGCCCCCCAAGCACCGGGTCGCGAAGCACGAAAGGGAGAACGCACGGGCAGGCACGGAAATCATGCCCCTGCCGCCGAAGCGGCGCGGCCCCCGGCGGCGAGACGGGCACCGGGTTCCCGACGAACACCAGCTCCCGGACCCGCTACGCAACCGACGGCACGGGACCGGCAAGGGTATTGTAGTCCTGCAGGGCCGACACGTCGCCGCTGCACACGAGGTCGATATCGCGCCGGATCGTCGGCAGGTGCTGGCCGATGAACCGCTTCGTGACGCTGCGCTTGCGGTCGCTGGCCGTCGCCTGGCCGAGGAACAGGTGGCCGACCAGCACGGCAATCGCGGAATCGACGAGCCTGCGGCCGTAGAGGTCCATGTACTCGCTGCCGCGCTCCTTGACGAACGCGATGCCCTTCTGCACGAGTTGACGGCCTTCGATCAGCTTCGCTTTCAGCCCGGCCAGCGTTTCGTCGGCATACTCGCGCTGCTCGAACTCCTCGACGTGCTTTTCGAACGCCCCGGAGCAGACGCCGCGCACGGCCGCCACGATCTGCAACTGGCTGGTGCCCTCGTAGATCGTCGTGATGCGGGCGTCGCGGTAGTAGCGCTCGCTCGGGTAGTCCTGCATGTAGCCGGAGCCGCCGAGGACCTGGATCGCGTCGTAGGCGACCCGGCAGCACATCTCGGACGCATAGTACTTGCTCATCGGCGTCAACATGCTGTTGAGCCGCTTCCAGGTGCGGGCATCGGCCTTGCGGCGCTTGACCTCGTCGGCGTCGGTCGGCTTGTTGAACTCGAGGACGCGGAGGTTGTTGTTCTCCAGGTCGCACACCCGGCAGGTTTCGTAGGTCAGCGCGCGGGCGGCCTCGATGGCGATTTTCATGTCCGAGACCATTTCGGCCACGGCCGGCAGCCGCTCGATCGGCACGCCGAACTGCTTCCGCGCGTTGGCGTAGCGCCGGGCGACGCGGAACGCCGCCTCGGCGATGCCGAGCGACTGGGCCGCGATGCCCACGCGGGCGCCGTTCATCAGGCTCATCACGTACGTGACGAGGCCGCGCTGCCGTTCGCCGATCAGCCTGGCCGGCGCGTCGTCGTAGACCAGCTCGCACGTCGGCGAGCCGTGGATGCCGAGCTTGTGCTCGAGGTGCCGCACGCGGACCCGCGGGCCGCGCTCGGCCAGGAACAGGCTGAGGCCGCGCCCGTCCTTGATGTCCGGCTCGCTGCGGGCGAGCGTCAGGAGGATCTCGCCGCAGCCGTTCGTGATGAACCGCTTGACGCCCGTCAGCCGCCACTGGCCGTCGGTGTCCTGCCAGGCCCGGAGGCTGACGGCCTGCAGGTCGCTGCCGGCGTCCGGCTCCGTCAGCACCATCGCGCCGGTCAGCTCGCCGTTCGAGAACCGCGGCAGGTATTCGTCCTTGATCTCCCGGCTGGCGAAGGCGTGGATCGTCTCCGCGATGCCCTGCAGGCCGAAGAGGTTCATCAGCGAGCCGTCGGCGCGGCTGATGATCTCGGTTGCCATCGTGTAGACGAGCACGGGGCAGTTGAGCCCCCCGTACTCGCGCGGGAGCGTGAAGCCCATCAGGTCGGCCTGCGAGAGGACCTTGAGGTTCTCCTTCACGCCCTTGCCCAGCGTGACGGTGCCGTCGTCGTTGAGGTGGTTGCCCTCGGCGTCCACCTCCTCGGCCCGCGGCGCGATCGAGTTGCCCGCGACGTCGCCGACGATCGTCAGGACCCGCCGGTAGTGGTCGATCGCATCGGCGGCATCGACCGGCGCGTACTCCGCGCCCGGTCCCGTATTGCGTGTGAAGCCGTCCTCCTGGACGTTCGCGAGCGCCGCCAGGTCCAGGTGCTCGAAGAGGAATACGATGTCGTCGTTGTCCGTGAAGAAGTTGGGCATTGTCAGTTCTTTTCCTTGATTGCCTTGATCATCATCGGGATGACCTTGTTCAGGTCGCCGACGATGCCGTAGTGGGCGACCGAGAAGATCGGGGCTTCCTTGTCCCAGTTGATCGCAATGATCTTGGCCGATTCCTCCATGCCCGCCCGGTGCTGCACCGCACCGCTGATCCCGCAGGCGATGTAGAGGGCCGGCCGCACGGTCGTGCCCGTCTGGCCGACCTGGTGCTCCTTGCCGATGAAGCCGCCGTCCACCGCCGCACGCGACGCCCCGACGACGCCGCCGATCGCCCCCGCCAGGTCGTGGATGAGCTTGAAATTGTCCCTGCTCCCCACACCGCCGCCCCCGGCCACGATCACCCGGGCCGCCTTCAGGTTCACCTTCCGCGGCTCGCGCGTCCGCTCGATCAGCCGCACGGCCAGATCGAAGTCGTTGAACGTCACCTTCTCGTCGATGATCTGGCCGCTCCGCCTCGGGTCGCCCGCGCCCATCCGCATTACGCCCTCGCGGACGGTCGCCATCTGCGGCCAGCGGTCGAAGTTCACGATCGTCGCGATGATGTTCCCGCCGAACGCCGGCCGGATCTGCAGCAGCAGGTCCTTGTGCACCTGCTTCGACCGCGGGTCGGTGTAGTCGCCGATCTCGAGGTCGGTGCAGTCGGCCGTCAGGCCCGCCTTCATCTCCGATGCGACGCGCGGCGCGAGGTCGCGCCCCAGCGCCGTCGCCCCGTAGATCACGATCTGCGGCTTGTGCTTCGCGATCAGCTGGCACATCGCCCGCGCGTACGGCAGCGTGCGGTAGTGCTCGAGCTGCGTGTCGTGAACGCAGTACACCTTGTCGGCGCCGTGCGCGATCAGGCGGTACGACAATTCGCGTACGTTCCACCCCGGCAGCACCGCGGCCATCTTCACGCCGAGCCGGTCGGCCAGCTCCCGCGCCTTGCCGCACAATTCGAGCGAGACCTCGTTCAGGCTCTCGTCTTCCTGTTCCGCAAAGACCCAGACTTCGCCCTGGCGATTTGGTTCGATCATTAGATGCTTGATCCGTTCTTCCGTTGTTCCGTCAGTCCGTCATCCGAGCGTATGGTCCTTGATCAACTCGTGGATCATCTGCTTGACGCCTTCTTCCGTGGGCGGCACGGCCGTGTGGCCTTCCTTGGTCAGCACGATCGACTGAATGCGGTGCACCTTCGTCGGTGATCCGCTGACACCGCACCATGCCAGGTCCGCCTCCACGGTGTCCAGGTTCCACGTCTCGATCAGCAGGCCCCTGGCCTTGAGATCGGCGACACGGCGGGCCGCTTCGGCCTGCCGCTCGGCGTCGCCGGCGTTCGGCATCGCCGTCGCCACTTCCTTCGCCACCTCATCCGCCGATCGGGCGCGCTTGCATCGCATCACCCGCTTGGCCGAAGCCGGCCGCGGCTCGTTGGCGATGTCCAGCACCGTCAGCAGCGCCGGCAGGGGCACATCGAGCACCTCCCACCCGTTGCCGACGTTTCGCCGTACCCGCGCCCGGCGATCGCTCAGTTCAACGAACCGCTCGAAATAGCTGACCTGCGGCAGCCCGAGCTTCTCGGCAAGCTGCGGCCCGACCTGGGCCGTGTCGCCGTCGATCGCCTGCCGTCCGCAGAAAACCAGATCCACTTTGCCCAGCTTCCGGACGACGCGACTCAGAATGTAGCTCGTCGCCAGTGTGTCGCTGGCCGCCGCCCGCCGATCCGTCAACAGAAGGACCCGATCCGCCCCGCGATAGAGGCACTCCCGAAGCACCTCGCAGGCCGCCGGCGGGCCCATCGTGACGGCGGTTACCGTCCCCCCGTAACGCTCGCGGACTTCGAGTGCCGCTTCAAGAGCATTCAGATCTTCGGGGTTGAAAATCGCGGGCAGGGCGGCCCGGTTCACCGTCCCGTCTTCCTTCATCGCCTCGGCGGTCACGTTGGCGGTGTCCGGAACCTGCTTGACGCATACCACGCAGTCGTAGCTCAATCGAACTCTCCGTAGGGTAGCCGCGCCGAAACACAACAAAAACCCGCGGAAAGTTAACGGCACCGCCGCTGTCCGTCAAGCACCTTGATCCGCACGTCCGCCGCGGATACGTTCGTGGCCGTCCTGAAACCAAGGAGCCGCGCATGAAGATCCTGCATGGAACGCTTCTCCAGCCTCGAGACCCCGGCCGGTGCGATGTCATGCCGCAGACGGTTGTGCGGATCGGCGATGACGGGCGCATCGCCGAGGTCGGCCATGACGCGACGAAGGCCAGGGATGTCGTCGGGGGGGACGGATGCTGGATCCTTCCGGGGTTCGTCGATGCCCACCTCCATCTGCCGCAGTGGGATCGCCGTGGCATCGACGGGCTCCCGTTGCGAGACTGGCAGGAGAAGGTGGTCCGGCCGGCTGAGGCCCGCTTCGCCGATGCTGCGCTCGCCGAACGGCTGACCGAGGAGTTCGTCACCGGCCTGATCCGCCGCGGGACGACGACGGCCGTGGCATTTGGCAGCCCGTTTGCCGAGGCGACTGACCGGGCATTTCAGGTCTTCGCGCGGCGCGGCTTCCGGGCCGTCTTCGGCAAGGTGCTCAGCGACGCCCAGTGTCCGAAGATCGCCGCCGAGCCCGCTGACAAGGCACTCGACGAGTCCCGGGCGCTTGCGGCCCGCTGGCACGGAGCCGAGAACGGCCGGCTCAGCTACGCCTTCAGCCCGCGGACGCCCGTCTGCTGCACCGAAAAGCTATTGCGCGGCGCTGCGGCGCTGGCCGATATGCTTCACTGCTACGTTCAGACGCACGTGGCGGAGTCGCGGGCCGACGTCGCCGCCGTCCGCGAGGCCTACCCGGACCAGCTCGACGATATCGACGTGCTCGCGGAGATGGGCCTTCTCAAGCCGAAGACGCTGCTGGGCCACGGCGTGTTCCTCAACCAGCAGCAGCGGAATCAGGTGGCCGCCGCCAGGACGGGGGTGGTGCACTGCCCGACGGCGAACCTGTTCCTCGAAGCGGGCATCATGGATTACGTGGCCCACCGCGCGGCGGGCATCCGCATGGCACTCGGCAGCAGCATCGCTGGCGGGCCGGAGCCCTTCATGCCGCGTGTGGCCGTCGAGTGCCTCCAGAGCGCCAAGGCCCTGAAGGTCCACGCCATGCCGCGCGTATCGTACGCCGCCCCGTCACCGGCCGAAGCGTGGTGGATCCTCACGCGGGGCGCCGCCGAGGCCCTCAGCATGGCCGACCGGATCGGCACGATCGCCCCCGGCCATGAGGCCGACTGCCTGGTGGTGCGGCCGGAGAAGTGGCTGGCCGACTTCCCGCCGGAGCAGCAGGTATCCGCGCTGCTCTATACGATCGCCCCGAGCCAGATCGAGCACGTCTTCATCGCCGGGAAGCGCGTCGGACCGTAGCGACGCAGACGAACGGGCATCGGGGAAGAGGGTTCCGGCGAGTTCCATGATCCCCCGCTGTGGCAATGCCGTGATCATCGTCGCGCTGGCGGTCGGCTTCTTCCTTGTTCCTGCCGGCATCACCTTCCCTAACCTGCGAGATCCCGCACTGCCGAGCGACGGCGTGCCGCGCTGTGCGGTGCGATGGCATCGCTCGCTCTCGCCGCGATACGAACGCTGGGCCCGCGACCGCCTGACGAGCGGCCAGGGCGGCAACGCCAACACGAGCAACATCTCGGGCACCGAGTGGCCGCTGTTCGGTTCGGTCTTCTACCTGTGGGCGACGGAGGCCCTGCAGGCCGCATGGGAGAAAGACCACTCCATCTCGCCCGATGCGCCGAGGGACTATGCGCGGGGGGCCGTCGACGCGGTAGCCGCCCTGGTCGTCGACACCGGCCACGCCGCCTGGGTCCGCAAGCACTGGGGCAACGATTACCTCCACAACGAGAACCTCTTCTACCGGGCGCTGCTCATCGCCGCGATGACCTGCCACGCAAAGCTCACGGGGACCGACATCTACCTCCCCATGCTCCGCGACCAGGTGGAGGCGCTCTCGCAGGCGATCGACGCATCACCGTACGGTCTCCTGAACGACTACCCCGGCGAGTGCTATCCTACCGACGTGCTCGGGGCCGTCGCGATCATCCGCCGTGCCGACGCCGTCCTCGGCACTGACCATTCCGCGTTCGTTCGCCGTGCCATGCGCGCGTTTCAGCGGCCGCTGCTCGATGCCACGGGCCTGCCGCCGTACTCCGCCAATCCCCGAACGGGCCAGATCGAGGGCCGTTCGCGTGGCTGCGGCAACTCGTTCATGCTCATCTGGCTGCCCGAGTTGTGGCCGGACCTCGCCGGGACGTGATACAACGCCTACGATCGCCATTTCTGGCAACACCGCTGGACGGCGGACGGCTTCCGCGAGTTCCCGAAAGATGTGACGGGGCGGGACTGGTACATGGACGTTGACTCGGGCCCCGTGTTGGCCGGCCACGGGTTTGCCGCTTGCGCATTCGGCGTCGGGGCGGCGAGGGCCAACGGTCGTTTCGACCGCGCCTGGCCGCTCGCGGCGGAGATGCTTGTCACGTGCTGGCCGCTGCTCGACAACACGCTGGCGGGCCCGCGGATCCTGTCCAACGCTGTCGATGCCCCGTACCTGGGCGAGGCAGGCGTTCTGTTCGTCCTGACCCGAAGACCCGCCGGCCCAACCACCACCGCGGCAGCCGGCGGCCTGCCGGGCTTTGCGTGCATCGTTCTCGCGGTCTACGCGCTGGTCGGCGTGGTCCCGCCGATACTGGCGGTGCGCGGCCTCCGTCGATGGCGACGGCAAGCCGCCCGGCAGCGCATTCCGCTGCCGCGCGTGCAAACGGCAGTCTGGGCCGTGCTCGTCGGCGGCGGCCTCGTCGCAGCGGCCGTCGCGGCTGTGCGGATCGGGTTGTTCGCCCTGCTATTCGCCCAACTGCTGCCCCGGCGCTCGCGCGCGGTCACTGAGCGGCTGTCGGCGGATACGGGACGTAGATCGTCCGCGCCCAGTACGTCGCCTTGAAGTAGTGGGTAAGGTTAGCCCAGAGGAACTTCCAGCTCTCCTCACTGCGGCACAGTTGCACGCGGCACTGGATGGACATCGGGGCGTTGCGGGCCCGCACCTCGGGCGACAGCTTCCAGATCCACTGGTTCATCGGCTTGAACGTGGTGATGGCGAGTTCCGGAGGCCCCACGAGGCAGTTCTGGAAGAAGCAGTCGCTGACGCCGCCGATCGCCGCCCGCTTGAACTCGTATTGCCAGTGAGCGTTGTTGCCTTTGTCGTTGCACAGGTCCTTGATCTCGCAGTCGCGGACGCTCACCATCGTCGAGTTGCTGATGGTGACGCCTGCCGAAAGCTTGCCGGACGGACCGTTGGTGTCCAGGCCCACCTCGCCGCCGATGTTATAGCTGATGCCGCTGGTGATCTGCGTCTCCTTGTTGGCAGTTGACGGACTCGACTGGATCAAGCCCACGGCAGCCGTGTTGTTCACGAATCCCGACATCGACGTGTCCATCTCGATCTGGTCAAGATACCAGCCGCGGTTCATGCTCTGGTTGATCGTGTAGGCACCCTTGCCGCTGAAGACGCCGTACTGCTGCACGTAGAACCAGTCATATGCCTTCGACGGATCCGACGAGATCGAGTGGCACTTGTAGACGAAGTGCGAAACCTGGTAGTTGTTGCCTTCCTGCACGAAGTTGCCCTGATCCACGAAGGCGGCCGCGAGTTGCGTCAGGCTGCTGGCGTCCGCCTCCTTCAGGGCCCGGTTCTTCGCGTTGACGGCCAGCGGCGTCTCGGAGCGGCTCCCGTCTTCCGACAGCCATTGCGCAAAGATTTCGACGCGCGAGTCCTGCCACATATCGTTGTCATCGTCCAGCGAGACATCCGTCGGGTTCGTCGTCGTCGTGGACTCCGTCTGGCCGGTCTGGAGGTTCACTCTGGATTCCTCGGTGTACCCCGTCGCAACCACCGGCGGCGGGAACTGCGACCATTGCCACGCGTCGCCGTCCGACTCGCCGTCCACGGCGTAGATCTCCGCGTAGACCTCGCCGTCCGGGAACGAGTACTCGAAGACGGCGTTTTCTAGGACGGTCCGCTGGAGGAAGAGGATCTGGTTGAGGTCGGCGTGGACGAGGGCAACGGGATGGCCTGCCTCGTGAATCGCCCGGATCGCGTTCCGCTCGTCGGTGGAGAGCGACATCAGCGCGCTGCCGGCGATCACGACGGGCTTGTCGGTTTGTGTCCCGTCGAACGGAACGAGCGTGACGAACTGCCCGATATCGTCGGCGAGCACGCCGGCGAACTCGCCGGCCTGATACACGACCGGCTTGACCGTGTCATTGTTGTCTGTGCCCTGATCGTTGGTCGGAAGCGGCCAGAAGCCGCAGCCGGCCAGAATCGAAATACCCACACCCGCAAGACACAAGAACACAAACGTTCGCATGGGATACCTCCTTGTCGCTTCGACGGCACGAAATACCATTCTCGCTTCAGTGCCGCCTGGGTCCGAGCCACCATCGCCTGGCGCCGCCGGGGAACCACACTACCCGTAGCGTACGCCCTCGGCGAAACCAACGCAATACAGCCAAGGCCGCGAGCGACGCCTTTGAAAGACGATCGCAGGTTTCGCGATCCACATGCCCAGCCGGATCGTAAGCCCTCCGGGGAGACTCGGGGGCACCGGCAGGGTTCGTGTGTCCCTGCTGCTCCGGCCGGTTGAAATCCGAGACCGTCGGCGGTAGGGTATGGTTGCCGCCGTACCCGGAGGGATTCACCGCCGAGGCCCCGGCCGTTCGGGGCCTCCCGGATACGCTCCACCACGCGGACCTCGTTGGCCTGCCGGAGCGGCCGAACAAGGCGTCAACGTTTCGTCGAGAGGTGTGGATCGGTGCAGCGAACGACCGTTGCACTCGCGTGGATGACCTCGTCGTGGGCCGCACTGCTGTGCGGCGCCGCCGAACCTGCAACCGGACCGTCCTCCCGCCCAGCCGCCACGGCGGCGTCCCTTCGGCCCGAGACCCGGGAGGGGCAGCTCCATCAGTGGATGGCCTGCCTGACGGGCGAGAACGCACCGGCAATCCGCAAAGCCGCCTGCGGCGACATGCTCGCCTCCGGTTGGCCCGAGGCGGTCACCGGCCTGGCCGACCTGCTTTGCTCAAACACCGACCCCGCGGCTACGCTCGCCGTGTGTGAAACGGTTGCCGCGACCCGGTCGCCTCCCGCCGCCTTCGTGAAACCCCTCTTATCACTGGTTGACGCCCCGGATCCGGCGATCCGCGAAGCCGTGGCCGCCGCGCTTGGCGTCTATGACGATCCGGCCATCGTCCCGGCGCTCGCCCGACACGTGAAGGACCGCGCCGCGCCGTTGTCCCGCCGGGTGGCGGCCATCCAGGCCCTCGCCGGCGCGTACGACGTCGTGAACGCCGTCGATACCCTCGTCGCGGCCTTGGACGACCCGGACCCGCGAGTCCGCTCCGCCGCCGCAACCGCCCTGCCGAAGCTGGCCCCCGTCGATTTCGGCGTTGATCCGGCGGCGTGGCGGGGTTGGTGGAAGACCGGTCGGGCCGGCCTGGTCAACGGCCTCAGTCAGAAGCTCCGTCAGCAGCAACGTCGTTATGACGTCCTGGAGACACGCTACATCGAGCTTCTCAAGACCTCCTTCGACAAGGTGCCGGATGACCAGCGTGACGCCCGGTTGCTTGAGTGGTTTCGTTCGCCGTTTGCGACCGAGCGGCAAGCTGCGGTCCAGTTCGTTCACGAACGCCTCCGCGATGCGAAGACCCCCTCGCCCGCCGTGGGCCAGGCCGTCCGCGCACTGGCCGCCGACCCGGACGCTCGCGTGCGCCGCGACGTCATGCTTACGATCCGCGACTTCCGCGAACCGGCCGACGCCGCGTTCCTGCTCGATTGCCTCGCACGCGAACACGATCGCAGCGTCCGCGCCGGCATCCTCAGCGCCCTCGGTCGCCTCGGTTCTCCGGCGGCGATCCCCGCGTGCATCGCGGCGATGACGGACCCGAACGAAGAGGTAGTGATGGAGGCGGTGACGGCTCTCGGCTGGCTGGCACAGGAACTTCGCAATTCCGACCGCGCCGGCCTCGAACCAGCCGTCGAGGCCGTCATCCGGCGATTCAACCCCCTGCCCGCGGAGCCCGCCCTGCGCGAACGGGTGATCGGCACGATGTCTCGAATGAAAGACCCGCGGTTTGCGCCGTCGCTCCGCCAGGCCGTCGGAGAAAGCGAGGCGAGCCCCGCGACCAGCGTGCTGGCGATGAACGGGCTCGAGCTTCTGGGCGACCCGGCCAACATCGATGTTGCCCTGGAACGTCTCGCGGACAAGGATGCCGCCGTGCGCGAGGCCGCCGTCAAGGCAACCGGCGCCCTCGGCCGCACGACCGAGCACTTCGCCCGGCTCGCCGCCATGCTTGAGCCCGGCCGTGAGAAGCTCAAGACCATCCAGACCACTGCGTGGGAGGCATGCCGAGCCGTGTTCGAGCGACTGGGTACGGGCGATCAGCTTGGGGTCCTGAAGGACCTCGGCGCGAAGTCCGACCCGATAACGTCCGAGCGGTTCATCCAGTTGTTTACGGCCATTGAGTCCAAGCTGTCCACGATGAGCCCCCCGCCGTCCGATCTCGCGGCGATCCGCCTGCAGGCCGCGAGCGCCCTTGTCCGAATCAACCGGGATGCCGAGGCGGCATCGGCCGTCGAAAAGGCACTGCCGCTGCTGGCCGGCGCCCCCGCCGCCCAGCAGAAGGAAGCCCTTCTGATCATGCTGAAGGCGCTGCTCCGCGCCGGGCAGTTCGATAAGGCCGTCGCCGTGACGACCACACGCCCGGCCCTCGCCGCACCGGGCGACGACGCCGTCGCGCAGGTGTTTCTGGACCACCTCGACTCGCTGATCGCCCGGAACAGGCCGGACGCGGCCATCGCGCTGCTGGATCGGCTGCCGTCCGGCGGGGACTCCTGGCTCGGTGCCGGCAGAACCGGCCGGCTCCGCGACCTGCGGCGCAGCGCGATCCGGCTTCAGCTTGCCCGCGACCGCGAAGACGTACGGAAGTGGATCGCAGATCTGAAGAAAGGCGGGGACGCCGCGACCAACGCCTCGGTCATGCTTCGGCAACTGGGCGTACGCGCGATCAGTCCGCTCAAGAGCGAGATCCCGAATCTGATCGCGGCCGACGCGGGCGACCGGATCGTCGAGAAGACGCTCGTCGATCTGCTGAAGGAACTCGTCCCGGAGTGGCAGCCGTACAACCTCGACGGCAAGCCCGAAGACAAGTTGAAGGCACTGCAGGCGATACCTGAGCCGAAACAACCGGCCTGAGAATGGGAGAATGGGAAAGGCGCCCGTGCAGACCCTGCCGGGACAAGTGCGCTCCGTCGTCGCATTCGGCAACGACGGGAAAGCGAAAAAGGCGCCGGCGAGGACTGTCTCTGCAGCCGACCGGCCTGCTTGCCAAGACCGCCCCATCGGCGTACACAGGAACCTATGACGTCCGCCGTCGTCTCGAACGAGGTGTACCTCAGGAACATCGCCGCCCTCTGGCGGACCGATCCGCGTCTCGCCTGCGAGATCGACGACTGGGGCGAGCCGCGGAGCGTGAAGATCGAGCCCTCGCGCAGCGGCCCGCCCACCGCCGTCGCCGTCGACGAACAGGGCCGGTCCGTCTACCTCCACAGCCGCCACGACCCCGTCGGCGAGGCCCGGCGGCTCGCGGACGGCGTGCCGATCGAAGGTCACTACGGTTTCCTCGTGTGCGGCCTGGGGCTCGGCTACCACATCCGGGCGCTTTACGAGCGCACCCGGGGCGAGGCCGTCCTGCTGATCGGAGAGCCCAACCGCGACATTCTGGCCGCGGCGATGTTCCACACCGACCTGTCCGAGGCCATCGGCTCCGGCAAGTGCGTCTTTCTCACGCAACTCGACAAGGCCTATCTCCACGACCGCCTCGACCCGAACGGCGCGACGATCCTGCTCGGGATGCAGATCGTCGCCCACCCGCCGAGCGAACGGCTCGCCGGCGAGTTCTTCCGGGCGCTGCGGGCCGAGGTTACCGACTACGTCGCCTATGCGCGGATGTGCCTCGTCACCGTCGTCGCCAACTCGCGGATCACCTGCAAGAACATCGCCTACAACCTGCCGGCGTACCTGAGCACGCCGCCGATCGACGGGCTTCGCGGCCGCTTCGCCGGCCTGCCGGGCATCGTGATCTCCGCCGGGCCGTCGCTCGCCCGCAACATCGACCAGCTCGCCGCCCTGCGCGACCGCGCCGTCCTCATCGCCGTCCAGACGACGCTCAAGCCGCTGCTCAGCCGCGGCATCCGGCCGCACTTCGTGACCTCGCTCGATTTCCACGAGATCTCGAAGGGCTTCTTCGACGGCCTCGACGCCGACGCGATCGCCGACGTCCACCTCGTCGCCGAGCCCAAGGTCACCTGGCACGTCATCGACGCCTACCGCCGCCTCGGCGGCATGATCTCGCTGCTGGGCAACGGCTTCGCCGGCCTGTGCATCGGCCGGGATCTCGCCGCCCGCGACGGACTCGAGGCCGGGGCGACCGTCGCCCACCTCGCCTTCTACCTCGCCGAGTACATGGGCTGCGACCCGATCCTCTTCGTCGGCCAGGATCTCGCCTACAGCGACAACACGTACTACGCCCCGGGCGTCGCCATTCACCAGGCCTGGCGGCCCGAACTCAACCGCTTCCACACGATCGAGATGAAGGAGTGGGAGCGGATCGTCCGCGGGCGCAACATCCTGCGGAAGGTGAAGGACATTCACGGCAACGAGATCTACACCGACGAGCAGCTGTTCACCTACCACCAGCAGTTCGAGAAGGACTTCGCCGTCGCCCGCGCCCGGCTGATCGACGCGACCGAGGGCGGCGCCCGCAAGGCCGGCACGACCGTCATGACGCTTGCGGAGGCGGCACGGCAGTTCTGCGCGGCGCCGATCCCCCCCGACCGCTTCGACTACCGCCGCCGGCTCGTCTGGCACGACGGCAGCCGCCTCCGGCCCGGCCGCGACGCCCTGGCCAAACGCGCCGACGACGTCCGACGGCTCCGCGACCGGGCGAAATCGCTGATCGAGGTCCTCCAGGAACTGACGCGGCTTGTGGACCGGCCGGCCGAGTTCAACCGCAGGCTGGCCCGCGTGGACGAGCTTCGCACGCAGATCCAACACCAGGAAGACGTGTACCACATGCTGAGCATGATGGGCCAGCACGCGGAACTGCGCCGCCACAAGGCCGACCGCTGCCTCGAGGTCGAGGGCGTCACGGGGCCCGACCGCGCCCGCCGTCAGCTCGCCCGCGACATCGAATTCGCCGGCGCCATGGTCGAGGCGGCCGACGCCCTGCTCGCGATCTTCGACGAGTCCCTCGCCCGACTCGATCGCGAGATCGAGCAGGGCTGCGCGGCACAAACGAGTTGCAGGTCAACTCCGCGGTGAATCATGCTTCCAGGCTGCACCGTGATATTCCCACGGTCGATGACGGGATTTCATGGCCACTGACCGCTCCCGTTCCAGGAGATCGTCAGCGTAGAATCGTGCCCCCGGTGCGCGGCTACCGCTTCGCGGTCACGATCCCCACGGCCTTGCGAACGTCTTCCATCGTCTGCATCGCCACGGCGCGGGCGCGGCGGCCGCCGTCGGCCAGGATGTCCTCGACCTCGGCGGGGTTCTTCTCGAGTTCCGCATAGCGCTTCCGGGCGGGGCCGAGCGTCTCGAGGAACAGTTCGAAAAGGCGTTTCTTCGCCTCGCCGTAGCCCGTGCCGCCGCGGCGGTACCTGTCCTCCCACTCCTGCCGCTCCGCCGGCGAGGCGAAGAGCTTCAGCAGCGCGAAGACGTTGCACTTGTCCGGGTCCTTCGGGTCGGCGACGGGCGTGCTGTCGGTCTTGATCGACATGATCCGGCTCCGCGCCTCCTTCTCGGGGCCGAACAGTTCGATGCCGTTGTCGTAGCTCTTGCTCATCTTCTCGCCGTCGATGCCCGGAACGACGGCGACCTCCTCGCGGATCATGGGCTCGGGGCGGACGAGGATCTCGCCGTAGCGGTGGTTGAACTTGCCCTGGATGTCCTGCGTCACCTCGATGTGCTGCTTCTGGTCCTGGCCGACGGGCACGGCGTGCGAGCGGTAGATGAGGATGTCGGCCGCCTGGAGCACCGGGTAGGCGAAGAGCCCGTGGTTGGGCGAGAGACCCTTGTCGATCTTGTCCTTGTAGGACACGCAGCGTTCGAGCAGGCCCATCGGCGTCACGCACGACAGGATCCACGCCAGTTCGGTCACCTCGGGAACGTCGGACTGGCGAAACAGGACCGTTCGCTTCGGATCGAGTCCGAGGGCGAGATACGCCATCGCGACGTGCTGCGTGTTGGCCCGTACGGCCTCCCCGTCGTCGAGGCTCGTCAGCGCGTGGTAGTTGGCGATGAAGTAGAAGCACTCGTGCTTGTCCTGCCCCTCGATCTGGGGGCGCATGGCGCCGAAGTAGTTGCCCCAGTGAAGATTCCCCGACGGCTGAATGCCCGACAACAACCGCATGATTCAAGACCCCACGCCCGCAACATGTTGAAGAAAGAACGCCTGTACCGGGTGAATCACCCGCCCCAGCGGGTCCGCCGCGGTATGGCTGAGAAACACCAACCCGAGGATCATGTACGGCCCCAGCGGGGCCATCTGGTAGAATCGCTCTCGCGACGGCCCCTTCGCCAGGTTGCCGAACACGTGGAACCCGTCCAGCGGATACAGCGGGATGAGGTTGAAGACCGCCAGCCCGCAGTTCATCAGGACGGCGACGTAGCAGAACACGAAGAGCGCGCTGAACGCATAGGGCCCCCCAGCCGCCTTGATGGACAGCTCCGCCGCAATCACGCCGCGGAGCACCACGGAGAACAGGAAGGCCTGCGCCAAGTTGCTCAGCGGGCCCGAAATGGAAACGATGATGTCATCCCGCCCGGGGTTGTCGAAATTCAGCGGATTGACGGGCACCGGCTTGGCCCAGCCGATCGGTGCGAAAAGCAGGCAGATCGCCCCGAGCGGATCGAGGTGGGCGAGCGGGTTCAGCGTGCAGCGGCCCAGGCGAAACGCCGTGGGATCGCCCAGCCGGTACGCGCTGTACGCGTGCGCGAACTCGTGGACCGTCAGGGCCAGGAGCAGCGCCGGGATCCGAATGGCCATCTCGAACGCGTCGAACCGGCCCATCGCCGTGGTCGCTCCGTAAGCAATGCGGTCCGCCGCCGGGCGGACCGCGCCGATCAACCCGCCGCGACGCCCTGCGCCGCCGCGATGCACACGCCCCCTTCTCCCAAGAACTTACGAGAAGCGTCCGGCAAGTCAAGCAGCGTGGCCGACGGGCGACTCTGTTTGCCCCCGTGAGGCGCGCCATGTGCCCCCGGCGACCCCTCGACGTGCGGGCACGTACCGCAGCCCATCCGGCTTGACCGGCGAAGCAAATGTCGCCATGATGAGCAGAGTACCGGGGGGGGCCATCATCGGGAACGGGAGTATCGCAACATGAAAGTCTACGTCGTGCGTCATGGGATTGCGGTGCCGCATGGTGCGCCGGGGGTTCTGGATGACCGGTCGCGGGAACTGACGCCCGACGGCGCGAAAAAGGTCCGTCGCCACGCGGCGGCCCTCGCGCGGCTCGGCGTCGTCGTGGACGAGGTCTGGACCAGTTCGCTGTCGCGAGCCAGGCAGACGGCGGACATCCTCGCGGACGGACTCGAGGTCGCTGCGCGTCCGCGCGTCGTGAAGGCCCTGGAACCGGGTGGGGACATCCGTTCGTTGACACATCAGTTGTCGCAACGCGCTGATCGAAAGGGCATCATGCTGGTAGGCCACGAACCCGACCTCGGCCGCCTGGCGACGCACCTCATCACGGGCCTCACGCGCACGGCGATCGAGTTCAAGAAAGGCGCAGTGGCCTGCATCGCAATCGACGACTTCAAGGCTCCTCTCCGCGGCCGGCTGCGCTGGCTTCTTACGCCAAGGCAGATGCGGCTGATGGCTTAACACTATCTTAATATCGTTGCCTTATGCTCGGGTGATGGTTGCGAACACTGGTTCGCGGGCGCGTCGCTCGCGCCGTCGGCCGTTGCGGACACGCCTCAACACCAGGGGGGTTCCGGACATGGCGAAGACACTGACACCGGACATCGCAAGTCTTGTACGCTATCAGCGCGAGCAGTTCGACCGTTTCGAAAGCAACCTGCACCAGGCGATCGCCACCGGAGACGCCGACGCCGTCCACGATCTTCGCGTCGCATCGCGTCGATTGCACGATACGCTGGAGGTGATGGCGGCCTGGGGCGGCCGAAAACGCGTTCGTCGCGTCCAGCGGGCACTGCGGCGGATTCGACGGGCGTTTCGCAAGGTGCGGGATCTTGATGTGTTGCGCCTCTCCTTGAGCGAGGCCGCCGGCCCTGATGTCACGGATGCGGCCGCGCAGGCCGACGTCGAGGCCATCCTGACGCACCGCCGCGAGCGGGCGTTCGCCACGGCGAGTCGTATCGGGCGGCAGCCGAAGCTCGTCCGGCAGGCGACGGCGATTGACGACATACGCGAGGCGTTCTGTCGCCTCGCGGAACCCGACTCCATCCTGTTGTCGGAGCAGCTTCGCGAGATGCTCCGACAGCGGGCAACGGCCCTTCTGCAGGATGACCCGCGGGAGGAGACGACGGACCTTCATGCCGCTCGCATACGCGTCAAGCAGATGCGATACTGTGTCCAGCTTCTGCAGGAGTGTGGTTGCCTCGAAGCGGGGGATCTGATGGAGGCCCTGACCCGGATGCAGGAGCTGCTGGGGCACTGGTGCGACGAGGTGGTCGCGACGAGGGTGTTGAGCCGGCTCGCGGGCCGATGGGACATCGTTTCCCTGCAAACCGCGCTGTCCGGGAAACTGCTTGCGTGCGCAAGCCGCCGGGCCGAGGCGGCGTCCGAATACCGGCAGAAAGCGCTGGCGGCATGGCCGGCGCTGGCGGCGATGGTGACGGATGCGGTCCCTGATGCGGCCGCGTGCGGAGCGGCGAGCGGAGACGAGGAATCGGGCCCGGCCGCGGCAGATGGTGAATAGCATGGACAACGGTCAGGACGGGCTCGGGACTTCCGTGACGGGCGGGGATGACATCGGCGCCGTCGCGTCCGCCCCGGCGCTGGTAGAGCCCGCGGCCGGAGAAGTCGGCCTCGACGTTTCCGAAAGCACCTGGCAGCAGTCGGCCGGTCTTCGCAAGCCGCCGGTCACGACGCTCGGCGCGATTGATGTCGGCACGAACAGCATTCACCTCGTGATGGTCGAGATCTCGCCGGACGGCGACTTCCGCATCCTGGGCCGCGACAAGGAGATGGTCCAGCTCGGCAAGGGCGGATTTGCCGATCACATGCTGACGACCCGGGCGATGAACGACGGCATAGCGGCCCTGAAACGGTTCGCGAAGATGGCGCGGCTGAAGAACATCGCGCGACTGAAGCTCGTGGCGACCAGCGCCGTCCGGGAGGCCAGGAACGGCGGCGTCTTCGTAAGCCGCGTCCGCGAGCAACTGGGGCTCGATCTGCACGTGGTCAGCCCGGAGGAGGAAGCGCGGCTGATCTACCTGGCAGTCCGACACGCGATCGACCTCGGCACCGGATCCAACGTGATCGCGGACATCGGCGGCGGAAGCCTGGAGGTCGTGATCGGCGACCGCAACAGGGCCAACGCGCTCTACAGCATGAAGCTGGGCGCCTCCCGCCTCGGCGAGGTCTTCCTGCACTCGGACCCGCCGACGGCCGGAGAATTGAAGGCGCTGCGGCACCACATCGAACGCAACCTCGCATCCCTGGCCGATCGCGGCGGACTGCGCCGGCCCTGTCGCTGCATCGTCACGTCGGGCACGGTGCAGAATCTCGCGACCATCTGCGCCTACCGGCGGGGCGCGCAGGAGATCGAGCCCGTGACCCAGCTCCGGATCGAACGGAGCGAACTCAAGGGCCTGATCGCGGACCTGAGCGAGATGAATCGGGACGACCGGGCGGGAATCCCCGGCATGGATGCCCGACGCATCGATTCCGTCCTCCCGGCGGCCGTGCTGCTGCATGCGCTGATGCGCACGTTCGACGTCTCCGTGGCCGAATACTGTGACATGGCCCTTCGGGAGGGCGTCATCCTGGACCACATCGCCCGGCACCGTGCCGGGCTGAGGGCCCGGGCGACCTGGCCGGACCCGCGCACGCGAAGCGTGCTGTATCTGGGCGAGCGCTGCGTCTATCGGCGCGAGCACGCCGAGCAGGTGGCGCGGCTCGCGCTGAGCCTGTTCGACCAGCTTGCCCCGCTCCACGGCCTGGACGTCCGCTACCGCGACCTCCTGAAATACGCGTGCCTGCTGCACGACACCGGCTACCTGATCAGCCACAAGAGCCACCACAAGCACTCGTACTACCTGATTCGCAACGGGGGCCTGCAGGGCTTCAGCGAAGCGGAGATCGAAGTGATCGCCAACGTGGCGCGCTATCACCGGAAGGGCCGCCCCAAGGAAGCCCACTACAGCTACCAGAACCTGGACCGCAAGGATCGGCCGGCGGTACGGCGGCTGATTCCGCTGATTCGACTGGCCAACGCCCTCGACCGGACGCACTACTCGGTGGTGGACACCGTCGTCTGCGCCGTTGCCGGCGGCCGGGTAACGCTGCGCGTGCGCGTCCGGAAGGACGCGGAACTGGAACTCTGGACCGCCGCCCTGCACGGGCGCACGTTCGAGAAGGAGTATGGAATGCCGATCGTGATCGCGATGGACGCCGCTCCCGCGGAAGGAGGAGACCATGAGCCCCGCGGGTGACGCGCTGCTGAAACCGCACAGCTACCCGGGACGCCTGATTATCGTCGAGGGCATCGACGGCTCCGGCAAGAGCACGCAGGTCCGGCTGCTGCATCGCTGGCTGACCTCGCTCGGCTTCAATGTGTTCTTCACCGAGTGGAACTCGGCCGACCTCGTGAAGAAGACCACGAAGAAGGGCAAGAAGAAGCGGAGCCTCACGCCCACCACCTTCAGCCTGCTGCACGCCACGGATTTCGCGCATCGCCTCGTGAGCAACATCCTTCCGCCGCTGAAGGCGGGAATGATCGTCCTGGCCGATCGCTACGTCTTCACCGCGTTCGCCCGCGACCACGTCCGGGGGTGCGACCCGATGTGGGTCCGCAAGGTCTACCGCTTCGCGCCGAAGCCGGACATCTCGTTCTACTTTCGCGTGCCGATCGACGTGGCGCTCAAGCGGATCACGGCGTCGCGCCCCGTGCTCAAGGACTTCGAGGCGGGAATGGACCTGCAGCTCCACACGGATCCGCTCGAGAGCTTCCGGATCTTCCAGGGAAGGATTCTGCAGGCGTACGACCGCATGGCGGACGAGAACGATTTCGTCGTGCTCGATGCGACGAAGAACATCACCGAACAGCAGCGAGACGTGCGGGCCGTCGTCCGCAACGTGGTGGACAGTCTTCGCAAGAAGCCGAGGATCGCATGAACCAGCTTGATTTCTTTGGCGAGGGATTGCCGTACGTCGAACCGGCCGACTACCCCGGCGTGCTGATCACGGTCGAAGGCACCGACGGCGTGGGACGCACCACGCAAGTGACCCTGCTGCGCGAATGGCTGGAAGTGCAGGGATACGGCGTGATCGAGACCGGGTGGACGCGGAGCCCGCTGATCGGCAACACGATCTCGCGGGCGAAACGCGCGCGGCGGCTGAACCGGCTGACGTATGCGTTGCTGTATGCGGCGGACTTCGCGGACCGGCTCGAGAAGGAGGTCATGCCCGCCCTGCGGAGCGGGTTCGTGGTCCTCGCCGACCGGTATGTGTTCACGGCGTTCGCGCGGGACGTCGTGCGCGGGGCGGACCCGCAATGGGTCCGCGACCTGTTCGGGTTCGCGCCCAAGCCCCACCTCACGCTCTACCTCAAGATCGACGTGGCGACCCTGATCCGCCGCGCCATCGCGCGGGGGGCGATCGACTACTTCGAGGCCGGCATGGACATGGCCATGGGCGACGATCCGTACGACAGCTTCAAGCGCTACCAAACGCTCGTGATCCGCGAGTACAACAAGCTCGCGCACGAGTTCGGCTTCCACACCGTCAGCGCCCGCATGCGCCCCGAGGCCATACAGGCACGGCTGCGCGACATCGTTGCCGAAGCGTTCGCGACCCGGCACTTCCCGGTGCCGCTGCGGCAACCGGATGCGGCGGTGCGGGACTCCCTCGCCGATCTGCTGGAAGGCGAAGCGGACCGCCTTTCCGCCCCGGCGTGAGATCGCAGGGCATGTCCGCCGGGCGGAACCGGGGGCCGGACCGATCGGATCGTCCGCACGAGGAGTGAACCGACAGTGAGCAGGATCGACCGATACCGTGTGGAGCCGGGGTCCAGGGTCCGCCTCAAGTCGTTTCCGACGGACGACCGCGGCCACCTGGACAAGCCCGAAGGCGTGGCCGGGCTTCAGAAGGTCCGTGAGCGACTCGTCGCTCTCCAGGAACTGCTGTACGCCGAGGGCCACCACGCCGTCCTCGTCGTGCTCCAGGCCATGGACGCCGGCGGGAAGGACAGCACGATCCGCTCCGTGTTCAGCGCGCTGAACCCGCAGGGCTGCAAGGTCGTCAGCTTCAAAGCGCCCAACGACGTCGAACGCCGTCACGACTTCCTCTGGCGCATCCACGAGAATACGCCCCGGCTCGGCTACATCGGGGTCTTCAACCGCTCCCACTACGAGGACGTGCTGATCGCCCGCGTGAAGAACCTGGTGCCGGAAAAACGATGGCGGGCGCGGTACGACCACATAAACGCCTTCGAGGAAATGCTGCACGACGAGGGCACGACCGTCATCAAGTTCTTCCTCCACATCTCGAAGGACTATCAGAAGCGGCGGCTGGAACGCCGACTCGCCGACCCAGCGAAGCACTGGAAGTTCGACCCGTCCGATCTCGCGGAGCGTGAGCGATGGGACGAATACCAGGCAGCCTACGAAGAGGCGCTCGAGCGCTGCTCCACGAAGCACGCCCCGTGGTACGTCATCCCGGCGGAGCGCCACTGGTACCGCAATCTGCTCGTGGCGACGGCGCTGGCCGAGACGCTGGAATCGCTCGACATGCACTACCCCAAACCGACGTTCGATCCGAAGCAGATCGTCATATCGTGAAGAGCCCCGGCCCGCGATGATCAGGCCACGGCGACCAGGTCGGCTTCGCGGCTCAGTTCGCCGTCCAGCCAGGCGCTGATGTGCTCGTCGATCCGATCCCGGACGTGGCGAAACGCGGCGAGTCGGTCTTCCTCGGTTCCGCCGACGGCGGCCGGGTTTTTCAGCGGCCAGTGGAGCGTACGCACCGTGAAGGGGTACAGCCGCGGGCTGTCCACCTCGTCCGGCGGACTGAGGATGATGGCGCAATGCACGGTGATTCGCCCGAGATAACGTCCCAGACCCGAATGGCACTGCCGTGAAGAACCCGCCGTGCGGGACAGAGACCGAGCGTG
>CAZUAI010000040.1:0-48801 GCA_964617875.1 uncultured Planctomycetales bacterium
GATGTGGACATCGACGACTTCACGGTGTTCTCGAGCTGCTTCAACGGCCCGAACAGGCCGTACGGGATCTCGTTCCCGCCGGACCTGGTGCACAAGTGCCGATGCCTGGACTTCAACGACGACGGCAGCGTGGACCTGGTGGATTTCACGGCGTTTGCGGCCTGCTTCAACGGGCCGAACAAGCCGCCGGCGTGTCCATGACGACGGCCGATCGCTGACGGGTGGTTTGGCGAGTGTGTTTTCGAGGCCGCGCGATCCTCCTCGTGCGGATCGCGCGGCCTCACTTATCGTGTTCGTCATGGTCGGTGCCCAGGGGCGCCGGGGCTGGGGCGAGAAATGTTCGCGAGAAGGATTCTGGTTGCTTTGCTTCCCATGCTTGCGGCCGGCGGATTCGCGGTCACGGCGTTCGGCGCCACCGAGGTCCGCGGGCGGTTGACGTCGGACGGTGTCACGGGGCGGCCGGCAATCATCGGGCACGGCTGGGGCGAGGAGCGGATCTACGTCGGAGCGCTGAATGTCGGCTTCGGCTCCGGATGCATCACCCTGGTAAACCCGGCCGGATGGTACTCCTGCTCGGGCATGATGGCTCCGCCCGGATTCCCCGGCGGAACCTACGCCATGTTCACGCTCTGTTTTGACCGGGGAATCGCGTTCAGCTACTCGACCGTTGAACTCACCGGCGCCCCGGTCGTCGTCGATCCGGTGGAGCTTCGCACGCCGGCGCACTACTCGGTGGCGTACAACCAGCACTGGACCGAGTGGGGCCAGGAGCCGTGGATCTGGGGAACCGACTTCTATCAGACCTTCGTGGCCGTCACCCCGTACATAACACGGGTCGGAACCCGGCTTGCGGGCAAGGGCGGCGACCACCAGGCGCTGAAGCTGAATTACGCCATCTACGAGACCAACGCCAATCCTCCCTCCGCGTGGCGGCGAATCTCTCCCATTCGAAGCGTGTTCATGCCCGGCACCATGGATCCGATCATCCACTTCGCCTACGTCCCCTACCGCAGCAACGAGATGACGCTCGTGCCCGGAAGGTCCTACGCGGCGCGGTTCTGGCGCGACTCCTCTTCCACGTCGCCCGACTTCGCGATCTGCGCCCGGACGGACCGCGGCAGCGGCTACGTCAACGGATACCTCTACTCCGGCAACACGGCGATTCCCACCCTTGACGCCTACGCCTACATCAGCGGCGGTTCGCCCGATACCATCGTCAACCACGCCCCTATCGAGGATACGGCGACCCAGGAACTCGTGGGCATGGGCACGCGCTTTGGCCAGCTCTTCCGGGCCAGCGGCGGGGGCCTGGCCGCCGTCGATATGGTCTACACCACAGGCGACCCGGCCCCGCCGATCCTCCCCGTCACGTTCCAGGTCTACGACTCCGTCGGCGGGTTCCCCGTCGGCCGCGCCAAGGTGTGTTACGGAATGTCCGGTTACTATCAGGGGCGGGCCGCAGCGATCTGGGAACGCGGCGATGTGCCCCTCGTCCAGGGACGCTATTACTACCTTGAGTGGAGCACGCCAACGCCCGTCAACACGTGGAAGATGACGGAGAACCTGCCGGGCCAGGGCTATGTCAACCGCGTGTCCCTCGGCGCCGCGGATCTCCTCATGTCCATCGCCGAGTACACGGTCGGAGGCCCGCTCCTCGGCGTGAACGTCTCCACGCTGAATCGCACCGTTGCACGCGGCCAGAACCTGCGCCCGGACACGATCGGGATCACCAACACCGGGATCGGCACGATGAACTACGCCGTCAGCGTGAACGCCCCCTGGATGTCGGCTGATCCGACGTACGGCTCGTCCACCGGCGAGACCGATCTGATCACGATCTCGTATGCGACGGCATCGCTGGCGCCCGGTGCCTACACCGGGTACATCACGGTTACCGCCAATGCCACGAACAGCCCGCAGACGGTTGCCGTGACCCTCACCGTCACGTCCGGCGCGGGCGACTTCAACGGCGACGAAGACGTGGACCTGGATGACTTCGCGGTCTTCCAGTTGTGCTTCAATGGCCCGAACGCGCCAGTAGGACCGAACTGCTCTGTAAACGCGGACCTCGACAATGACGAGGACGTGGATCTGGATGATTTCCTGCTGTTCGCCCGTTGTTTCAACGGGTCGGGTCGGTCGCCGGCCTGCCAATGAGTTCGCCTGCCCAGGGGTATCGTGGTAGAATAGAGGGGTACTGCATTGAGTATTCGGAGAGGACAGAGAAACATGCGAATCGGGTTATTCGCCGTCTTGATCACCATCGGCGGGGCCGCTTCCGCGCAGGGGAACCTGCTGCGAAACGGCGACTTCGGGACGGGCAACGGCTGGGGCTGGACGACGTGGCGGGCGGCTTGGGGCCAGCAGGAGCGCTGGCAGTTCAACGACACCTCGTCTGGCGGCTTCAACCTCAAGCTCACCGCCTTGGGCGGCAGCTTCGGCGTCTATCAAACGGTCTACGTCACGCCGGGTAAGTACTACCGCATCGAGGCTCGTTGGAAGTTCTCCGCCCTGAGCGAGCCGACCTGGACGGAGATCGAGTTGCTTCAGGGGGGGTGGGACTTGCAGGCTGCCGATGAGCGGCCCTGGGATCTGCCCAACAAGATGTATTCGTACGACAACCCCGAGAACCCGCCCGAGACGTTCGACTGGCTGCACACGGCAGTGCTGGACGGCACGCCCGCGGATATCAACCAGTACCGGGGTGTTCGGCAGGCCACGACCAGCCGCATGACCATCGTGCTTAAAGCCGGCGGCAACCCCACCATGACCAGCGGCCAGTCGGTCGCCGCCTGGTTCGACGACGTGAGCTTCTACGAAGTGCCCGAGCCTTCGTGTCTGCTCATCCTGGGGGCCGGGCTCATGGCGATGGCCGTTCGGAGCCGGAGGCCGCTCCCATGTTCGAACGAAGGATGGGAAGGATCGCCCGCGCAGCGCGCCTGCTGATGGCGCTGTGCCTGCTCTCCGCGCCCGTTGCGACGGCCGGCGTCTTCGATCCGGACATCAACGGCACGGGAATCACGATGGACCAGTACATGATCCCCGTGCCCGGGGGCGGCGAGCCGGGCGGGCCGCAGTACACCTATCGCATGGGCAGGTACGAACTGACGAACAGGCAATTCTGTGCGTTCCTCAACGACGCCGAAGCCGACGCCAACAGCGGTGCGTCCACGCGGCGATCGAGCAACATGTACTTCCTCTACGGCGGCAACGTGTACATGGACGGCAACGCCAGCCCGTACGAATTCCTGCTCTGGAATGACCCGAGCAGCCCCGACTTCGACTTCACCTACGACGCCGCCCTGCCGCCCGGCCGGCGATATGCGGTCAAACCCGGCCGCGACACGTTCGCCGCCCGGCACATCTCCTGGTGCGGCGCCCTGAAATACTGCAACTGGCTCACGATCGACCAGGGGCTCGGCGAGCACAACCTCTGCTACACCGAGGGGCCCCACATCGGCGACTGGCACGCCGTCACCATCACGACCGCCGCCTGGTGGGGCAAGACCACGCTGCACAACGATCGCGTTTCCGCCGGCCGTGACCTCAACGACGCCGAACGCGACGAACTCGTCCGCCGCTACCGCGGCTATCGCCTGCCCATGGACGACGCGCCCTTTCCCGCCGGCATCAACCGGCCGTACGCCAACGACTTCAACGAGTGGCTCAAGGCCGCCGCCTACGACCCGAATGCCCCCGCCACGACCCGCACGAACCCGGATGGCTGGACGGCAACGCCGTATCACTGGATGTACGGCACGGGCCGCGACACAAACACCGGCGCCGACGCCAACTGGTACGGCAGCGGCGACCCCTTCGACCAGGGCCCCACGCCGGTGGACTACTACGACGGCACCGACCACGGCGGGGTTTTCGCAACGAACGACACGCACAACTACTATGGCTTCTACGGCATAGCGGGGAACGTGTGGGACTATTGCCAGGACTACGGCGTGTCGCTGGACAAGCGGTCGGTCCGGGGCGGTTCGTGGGTCAGCACGTCGAACCGGCAGGCGGCGTCCTCGTGCTACTATTTTGCCTACATCGACCTGGCCGACACCAGTTTCGGCGTGCGCGTTCTGCGAGTCCCCGGACCGGGCGCCGACTTCGATGACGACGGCGACGTGGATCTGACCGACTTTACGGTTCTTCAGGACTGTTTCAACGGTCCCAACGAGCCGCCGGGCGGCAACCATTGCGACCGCGCCGATTTCGATCGCGACGGCGACGTGGATGTGGTTGATTTCTCGGTCTTTGCGGGCTGCTTCAACGGCCCGAACCGGGTGCCGCCCCTGGCCTGCTACAATTGACATGGGAAGGCCGTCCCGGGCGGCCATGGAGACGAAAGAATGCACCAACCGCGGAGGCTCGCCGGTCTCGCAGTGTTGTTCCTCGCGGCAACGTGTGCCGGCGCGGCGGCGGCCGGCACAATCACCGTCTGCGCCGACGGCGGCCAGTACACCACGATCCAGGCCGCCGTGAATGCGGCCACCCCCGGCGACGAGGTCGTCGTGTGCCCGGGCACCTACACCGGCCCCGGGAATCGCGACATCAGCTTCGGCGGCAAGGCCATCACCGTCCGCGGCGCCGCCGGCCCGGAGGCGACGATCATTGACTGCCAGTCCGCCGGCCGCGGCTTCGTCTTTGACTCGGGCGAAACCGCCGCTTCGGTCCTTGCCGACGTGACCATCACAAGCGGAAACGTCGCCACCGGCTCCCTGTTCGGCGGCGCCGTCCTCTGCGACAACACGAGCCCGACGATCTCCAACTGCATCATCCGCGCCAACCGGGCGGACGGCGGCGGCGGGATCTCGTGTCAGAACGGCGGCAGCCCGAAGATCCTCAATTGCCGCGTCACGGGCAACGTCGCCAACGGGGGCGGCGGGATTCGCTGTTTCGGCAGTCACCCGATCATCCGGAACTGTGTCATCAGCGGGAACAACGCCAACTCCGCGGCCGGCGTCTACTGCTACGCCAGCAGCGCGACCATCACCGACTGCGTGCTCAGCGGGAACTCCGCCAGTTCCGCGGGGGCGATCTACGCGTACCTGGGGAACGTCGTGATCGCCAACGACGTGATCTGCGGGAACTCGGCCTATTCCGGTCCCGGTGTCTACTGCAGCACCAACGCCGTTGCCATTGTGAACTGCGTAATTTCCGGCAACGCCGCCATCGGCTACGGCGCCGGCATCCGCATCTACAACGCCAGTCCGCAGGTCACGAACTGCACGATCGTCGCGAACGCCGCCGGATACGCCGGCGGCGGCACGTACTGCGACGGGACCAGCAACCCCGTGTTCGCGAACAGCATCCTCTGGGGCGACAGCCCCCAGGAGGCGTACGCCGCCGCAGGCTCGATCACGTTCGCAAGTTGCGACGTGCAGGGCGGCGCCGCCGGCTTCCGCAATATCGATGCCCAGCCGCTCTTTCCGCCGGCCACGGGCGGGACGTGTACGGGCGCCGGTTCCTACGACGCCGCCACGCACACGGTCACGATCCCCGACGCCAACGCCGCGTGGACGGCCGGCGCGCTCGTCGGCCGGCTGCTCCGGCCGAACGGCGGCGTCGCGCTCCGGCTGCCCATCGTCGCCAACACGGCCACGACCGTCACGATTCCCGCGGACTGGGACACCATCCGCACCGGCGTCTCGTCCGTCTCGGCCGGCACGACCTACGAGATTCATGATCCCCGTCCCGGCGCCGCGTCCCCCTGCATCAACGCAGGCGCCAACGGCGCGTTGCCGTTCGACGCCGCCGATCTGGACGGCAACGGCGACGCGGCCGAGCCGATTCCGACCGACCTGGATCGCCGGCCGCGCGTGCGCCGGGGCGTCGTGGACATCGGCGCGTACGAGTTTCAGCGCCCGCCGCCGAGAGGAACCCCCGCGGACCGCAACGACGACGGCGACGTGGATCTTGAGGACTTCGGCCTCTTCGCGGCATGCTTCAACGGCCCCAATCTGCCCGCCGCGCAGGCCGACTGCAACGACGGTGATTTCGACCGCGACGCCGACGTGGATCTGGACGACTTCACGCGCTTCGCCGCGTGCTTCAACGGGCCAAACCGTCTGCCGCCGGCAACCGTGAATTACACCTCCAAGCTCTTCGCTACCGGTGCCGCCGACTACAGTGAGTCCGGTCGCACGGTTTCGATCAGCGGCGACTACGCCGTCTCGGGCGCCCATTTTGACTACGGCGTGGGGCGGTACTCCGGCTCGGCCTACGTGTTCCGGCGCGACGGTACGGGCTGGGTCCCGGACGCGAAGCTCACGGCATCCGACGCGGCCGCCTTTGACAGGTTCGGCGAGGCCGTAAGCATCTGCGGGGACGCGATCGTTGTGGGAGCGCATTACGACGACGCAGGCGGCGTCGGAGCCCAGGCCGGCTCCGCCTACGTCTTCCGGCGCACCGGTTCCGGGTGGACGCAGGAGGCCCATCTCAAGGCATCCGGCGCCTCCGCCGGCGATCAGTTCGGCATCGCCGTGGCCATCAGTGGTCACTACGCTGTCGTGGGCTCCGACGTTCACAATACCGTCGGCAGTTATTCCGGGGCCGCCTGCGTATTCAGGCGGACTTCGGCCGGCTGGGTGCAGGCAGCATCGCTGATACCCGCCGGCCTTTCCGCGGGGGACTACTTCGGACATGCGGTGAGCATCTACGACGACCGTATTCTTGTCGGCGCCTACGGCGACGATGACGGTGCGCCGAACGCCGGCGCGGCCTACGTGTTCCGGCGTGACGGTGCGGCCTGGGCGCAGGAAGCTCAACTCGTGGCCTCCGACGCCGGCGATACGGACGGCTTCGGTCTGTCCGTGTGCCTCCACGGCGATTACGCGATCGTCGGAGCGCCGTGGGACGACGACGGCGGCAGCAACTCGGGCTCGGCATACATCTTCCATCGCGACGGCACGAGCTGGACTCCGATGGCGAAGGTGACGGCCTCTGACGCGGCCGCCTGGGACATGTTCGGCCACGCCGTGGCCATTGACGGTGACTACAGCGTGATCGGGGCCTGGAACCGCAACGGTCCCGGCACCGCCGCCGGTGCGGCCTACGTGTACCGTCGCCGCGGGACGAGTTGGGTCGAACTGGCAAGGTTGAAGGCCTTCGACGCAGACAATCTTGACCACTACGGCCAGGCGGTTTCAATCAGCGGACGATCCTTCCTCATCGGCTGCCCTTATGACGACGAGACCGCGCCCAACGCGGGCTCGGCATATGCCTATGACATTCTTTCCTCGTGCGCATCGTGGCCGTGATGCACGTCTCGGGGTATGCTTGTGCACATGGGGCGACCCCGACGAAGGCACTTCGAAGATGCAACGGCCGTCCGCTTGCGAGCGGGTGCCGATGTCCAAACGGGCGAGCGTCATGTTCGCGTACCATCCCGGCAAACCCTGCTGCTCGCCGCACTGTCGCTTGCTGTCGCTGTCGCCGTCGCGGCGGCCCACCGGCGCGTTCTGTCGGCCCAGGCCCTGTGCATGAACGACGGCGTGTATGTCACGCAGAACGGGCGCGTGCAGAACCCGAGCTGGGCCAACGCCGGGCGGTTTCTGAGCGAGGTTTCGGCCCCGGCGACCGTCCGCGGCTATTACCAGCCGCTCGCCATGATCTCGCTGATGCTCGACACGGTCATGGGTGGCCGGCCCGACAACCTCCGCCCGTACCACCGCACGAGCCTCGTACTGCACGTCCTCAACGCAACCCTCGTGACCGTGCTGCTGTACCTGCTCCTTGCCCCGTTTCCGTCCGGGGCCGCCGGTTCTTCCCCCGTGCCCGGGCGGGCCTGCGTCGCGGCGATGGTCGGCCTCCTGTTCGGCCTGCACCCGATGGCCGTCGAGCCCGTGGCGTGGCTCGGCGAGCGGAAGACCGTCCTGGCCGCCTTCTTCGCGCTGCTGTGCATGATTTTCTACGTGCTCCACACGCACCGAAGAAGACCGATTCTGCTGGCCGCTTCGATCGTGTGGTTCCTGCTCGCCCTTCTGGCCAAACCGATCGTGACGCCGCTGCCCGTGCTGCTGCTCCTGCTGGACTGGTGGCCGTTGCGACGGATCGGCATCCGCGCCCTCGTCGAGAAGCTTCCGTTCTTTGCGCTGGCGGGCGTCTTCGCCGCCATCACCGTGATCTCGCAGCGACACATGGAACTCACGAACACACGGCCGCTGTCGCCGGCCGACCACCTCCTGCTCGTCTGCCACAACATCGCGTTCTACCCGTTCAAGATGATCCGGCCGGTCGGCCTCTCGCCGGTTTACCCGTTCCCGGCGACGTTTTCGTTCGCGGAGCCGGCGGTCTTGGCGGGGGTGGTCGGTACGCTTCTCCTGCTGGCCGTGCTGATCCTTTCGCTCTGGCGGACGCGGTCGCTGATGATGGGCTGGCTGTTCTTCTTCGCGGCCCTGCTGCCGACGCTGATGAACGTCGGCTACAGTTTCGGGATCGCGGCGGACAAGTACGCCTACCTCCCCGCGATCGGGCTGCTGATCAGCCTGGCGTGGGTCCTGCGGCGGGCATGGGCATTCCCTTCCGACGCGGACATTCCGCCTGACATGGTCCCCGGGCCCGCCGGCCCCGTGATGACGATCCGCTTTCCGCGAGTCGCCGTCATCCTCGTCGTGGGCCTTGCGGCGGTCCTCGAGGCCCGCGCGACCGGACGCTATCTCGCCGAGTGGCAGGACACCGGGCGGCTTTCGCGGCGTATCCTGGCTGTCGCGCCGGGCACCGAGTGGGCCCACACGCAACTCAGCAGCTTTCTGCTGGACCAGGGCGATGTGGCCGGCGCAATCTCGCACGCTCAGACAGCCGTCTCCCTCGATCCGCAATCCGCCAAGGCCCACATCAACCTGGGCCTCGCCCTGGCCGCGAAGCGCGACGCCGCCGGTGCGACCGCCTGCTTCAACCAGGCTCTTCGAATCAAGCCCGATTCGGCCGAGGCGCACAACGGGCTCGGCATCGTTCTCGCGGAGCGGCGCGACTACGCCGCCGCCATTCGCGCGTTCGAGGCGTCGCTGCGTTCGATGTCCGACCTGCCCGAACCGCACTTCAACCTGGGGCTTACCCTCGCCATGCGTGGCCGGCCGGAAGACGCCGCGGCCGCCGTGAGACATCTGGAGAACGCCGTTCGCCTGAATCCCCGTTATGCGGCGGCTCACTTGCGGCTGGCTGACCTGCTGTCACGGCTGGGACGCCGGGAGGACGCGCTTCGCCACTACCGCAAGGCCGTGGACCTGCGGCCCGACGATCCGGAAAGCCGCACCAGCTTCGCGATCGAGCTCGGCAGCGGCGGACGCATCCGGGAAGCCGTCGAGCAGTTCGCCGCGGCGGTGCGATTGGCGCCCTCCAACCCCGACATGCACAACAATCTGGCCCGGGCCCTGGCCCTGGCGGGCCGAAACGAAGAGGCGCTCCAGGAGTACCGCGAGGCCCTCCGGCTCGATCCGAAGAACCCCGTCGCCGCCAGGGCGCTTAGCGCATCAACCAAACCGGGCGCGAACTGAACCGTGCCACGGTCGCCCTCCGCGCCCGCGTGATCACGGGCACGCGGGTACGGCGTTCGGCCCGTTGAAACAGTCCTGGAAGAGCGAGAAATCGCCCAGGTCCACGTCGCCATCGCCGTCGAGGTCCGGGCCGCGGCAGTCCGCTGACGCCGGCGGCGAGTTCGGACCGTTGAAGCAGTTCGAGAACGCCGAGAAGTCCGCCAGGTCCACATCGCCGTCGTTGTCGAAGTCCGCCGCCACCCCTGCACTCAGACTCACATCGTCGTACCAGAAGAATTCGTACGTGTTCGTGATGTAGTCCTCGGCGATGTGCGCGGCGCTCGATCCGAGCCCGATCTTGTTGATGGGGATCCCGTTCGGGTAGGCGGCCGTCGCCTTGCGGCTGGCCAGCGCCACGACCGTGCCGTTCACGAGGAACTCGACGTCGCCGACGGCACCCGTATAGGGATGAACCACGATTTCCAGATGCCGGAAGCCCTGGGCGCGAGCCACGGTCGTGACGTTCCACCCCTCGACCGACGTGGACCAGGAGAGGTGCTGCCACCAGTTCAGCGTGGGGGCCGGGCTGGCCTTGTGCGCATGAACGCCGATGGCCAGGAACTCCTCCTCGGGCGTGTCGCCGTCGCCGGTCAGGGCGATCCAGCCCTGTACCTGGTCGTGCGCCACCCACGTGGGGAACGGGGCCTGCTTGTTGAAATCCTCGAACTGCCACACGCTCAGGCGGATCGTGCGGTCGTTGGGCAGCCCGGTCATCACACGCATGCTGCCGTACCACCAGGGCTGTGCCTGCTCCTGCCGGGCACAGCGGGTTCCCGTACGCGGATGGTTGTCGCTCTGGAAGAGCGGGTTCGGGCCGAAGTAGTCGCAGCCGTAGTGCGTGGGCGGCGGCGGTCCCGGATGGCAGAGGACATCGACCCACGGCGTCCAGTTCTGCATCCCCGTTTCAAAACTGTCGTAGAAGACCGTTCCGGCCATGGCCGAACCGCACAGGGCGGCCGGTAGTGCGACGATCGAAAACAGCAACAGTCTCATGATACTCCTCGCAAACCGGTTGAAAGAGCAAGCGGTCGCCACCCTTGGCGGGGTGACGACCGCTTTCGTTCACAGCCTTACCTTCGTCCGGCTACCGCCCTCAAGCGTGGCGACGACGGAGGAAGAACGCCGGGATGCCCAGCAACAGCATCGTCGCCGGCTCGGGGACGAGCACGATGTTGTCAACCGAGAGCCAGCCGAGCGGGAAGCCGCCGAGCTTGACGGCAACCACGATCTCGTTGCAGGTGGCATGGATGGTGCCGCCGTTGCCGCCCGGATGCGGCGACAGCGAGGCCTTCTGCCAGTTCCACGCCGTCGGCGGGTTCATGCCCCACGAGTCTTTCTTGTAGGCGATGTCCGCCGCGTTGCCCGTGTCGATGCGCACGATGACATCCGCATTGCTCATGCCCGCCGTGCACGAGAACAGCATGATCTCGGCCCAGCCGGTGCCGCCGATGTCCCCGGCCCAGTCGGCGTCAACATGATAGACCTCGCTCGGGATCGCGGGGATCCGCTGGAACCAGCCGAAGCTGCTGTTCCCGCCGCCGCCCCACAGATCGCCCGTGGGCGGAGTCGCCCCGCCGGCGCCGATACCCCAGTTCTCAGAGCCGCCCCACGGGGCCTTCCACCGAGTCCAACCGGTCTCATCGCCGGTACTGAAATCGCCGTTGATCACACCCGCGACGGCCGGCGAAACCACCGCGAGAAGCAACGCTACTGCAGCAAGTTTTTTCATACCTTGCCCTCCTGCAGGAAAAAGGAGCAACACATTCTGCGGCGAACTACACCGCCCGCCGCCAAGCTTGCATCTCCTTACCAATGTGCTGGGCCAAACGACAGAGGCGCCAAACAGTCCCACCAAACCTATTGAGCGGTGCGCTTTTCCCTGTCTGGCGTCCGACACCTGCCCGATGAGAACCTCATGGCAGATTCCGCCACAAGGATCCCCGCTCCCTCAAGTCAACCCATAGACGCAGTATACCCGAAACGCCCCGTCGTCCGCAAGCTTTTTTCCTCGCGAACCCCAAAAAATCTTTCGCCCACGCAGGTGTGAACGTTCCCATGCGCCAGGCCACCCCCCACCCCTCGTTCCCACCTCGGGGCAAGGCGCCGCCCACTATTGAGCGCAACCCACAGCCCGTAAACCACTTGAAAAGGCGATATGAAATATCCTGTATTCGTTGCTGGCCTTTGATGCTTTGTGGATCGGGCTTACCCGCAAGCCGGCGGACGGTTCGGACCGTTGAAACAAGACTGCAGGACCACAATGTCCGCCAGGTCCACGTCGCCGTCCTGGTCGAAGTCCGCGTCGATCGGGCAGTTTGCTCCGGGGGGCACGTTCGGGCCGTTGAAACAGAGTTGGAACAACGAGAAGTCCCCGAGGTCCACGTCGCCGTCGCAGTCCAGATCCTCCGCGAGGCAGACCGGTGAAATGGTAACGCTTATCGACAGGACTTGGGGGCTGTTGCCGGCGGCCGGATCGGAGATTGTGACGTCGGCGGAATAGCGCCCGGGCGGCAGGCCGGCGGTATCGTAGTGAATCGTGATGGTATCGGCCTCGCCCGCCGAACTGCCGCCGCCCGGCAGGACGGAGAGCCACTGCGCCGTTTCGGTAACCGTGTAGTTGAGCGTGCCGCTGCCGGCGTTCCGGACGGTGAACGTGTCGTCGGGGAGGCCTTGACCGTATGTGACGGTTCGCGTCAACGAAGGCGGGTCGCGCTCAATCACCGGTGTTATGGGCAGCAGGGTGATGCTGACGTCGTCGTACCATGCGTCACCGTCGGTGTGCCGCGTGAGCAGGGCCGCGACGCGATCCGCCCCGGCCGGAGCCACCGACCGGAACCAGATGAGCCGCCAGTCGTAGTTGTTGGTCTCCTGGCGCGGCATCTTCACGTCGCCAATCACGCGATCGGCGGCGTCAAGCCACCAGATGCCGAAGACGTACCACCCGGCCGGGTTGTAGACGTTGGCGGTCCGGATCCACGCCTGGATGTGGTAAGTGCGTCCCGGCGTGACGCTTGCGTAATCGGTCACCTGGCGAACCATGCCGAGGTCCCAGATCGGGTTCGCCCGGAGGTGCTGGGATGTCATTCCGGAATGTGCGATGGTTGAGTCGAGCACGTCGATATCGGGATGCGGCTGCGCATCGTTTGTTTCCCAGTACTTGCCGACGCCGGGAAACGCGCCTGCGCCGGCCTCGAACCCGCCGTTGCGAATCAGCACCTGGGCGATGACCTGCGGCGCCGTGTTGAGCAGCAGGGCAATCGCCGCGCAGCCCGGAAACAACGTCCTTCCCGCGACCGTAACCATCGTTTCATTCTCCCGATCCATATGATACCCGGTCCGCCCGCGCCGAACCACGTTTCGGCGGCGCCGTTCGGCAAACGGGCATGCGATTTCAGTGGGAACGCGGGCTCCGATCTGGTATACTGGCTGAAACGGGTTCCAGGGGTTGCGTACCTGAGGAGGCTCATCATGGCATTCAAGAAGCTGGACCGCGCCGACCGGTTTGTGGTGGTTGCCATCCTGGCCTGGGTCTCCGCGTCAGGGTGGAGTGGTTCTGCGTACGCCGGCGGCAGCGTTACGGGTCACGGCCGCATCGAGCGCATCAAGGGCAGGCCGAGCGCTGGCTATTATGAACTCTACGAGTGCAATCTGTTCCTCTCGTGCCCGGGGGCGTCGCCGGTCGGACCGTCGCGGCGCCTGGGGGCCGACCCGAGCGGAAACACGCACGACGGCTACTACCGCATCGACAACATGCCCATAGGCACGTATTCCATCCTGGTGAACCAGCCGCTCTTCTTCGTTCGTCCGAAGGTGGTGTCGAATGTGGTGATCGAGAGCGGCCAGACCCTCACGCAGAACGTGGATCTCCCGATCGATTACTCCACGCTGTTCCGGGACGCAGGCCAGTGGACTCTCTACGACAATCCGTGGTACCAGACGTTCACCGCAACAGGAACATCCGTGACCGGCGTGGATTTCGTGTTGGCCGGCACGAACGCGACGGCTGCGGAGGTCTCCGTCCTGGAGAGCAACGGCGACGCCGACGTCCGCAACTGGCGCGTGCTCGGGACGCGTACCGCCAACACCATGACCGCGAACAACGACAACTGGGTTCGCTGGCGGTCCGGCGAGATCCCGATGGTGCCCGGCCGGCAGTATGCGGTCCGCGTGACGGGAACCGCCGGCGGCGACGGTCGGTTCGCGCCGTACAAGCGCAACAAGGGCACCGACAGCTACGTCGGCGGGCGGGCCTACAACTCCGCGGGGGTGCCGCAGACGTTCGATCTGAACTACATCGTGTTTGCCGACAACGACGGCACGCGGGTCACGATGAACAAGCGCACGCTGGGCCCCGGGGCCCTGCTGGAAGGCAATTACGGCCAGCGGTGGGGCCAGACGTTCATTGCCCGCGGAAAGTACTTTGCCGCGGCAGACGTGTGGGCGGCGGGGGCCGACCACGTCTGGGACCTGGACTTCACATGGAGGGTGCGGCGGGGCGGTCCCGGCGGCCCGCAGGTCGGCGTCACCAAGACCACGAAGGCCGCCTACCAGAGCTTCGGGTGCGGTCTGCACGGGGTGAGCTACAGCAACGGGGAAGTTCCCCTCGTGCCCGGAGAGACGTACTTCGTGGAGTTCAGCAACTACGCGCCCGGGTTCAATCCGTATGTGATGGACAACGACGACTTTGCGGAGGGGATCGCCTACCAGGACAACGTTCCGAGGCCCGACATCGATCTGAGCATGACCATCCTCGAGTACGTGAGCGATCCCGCCCAGCCGTACATCACGCGGCAACCCGCAAGCATCACGCGAGACATCAAGGTCGGCGAGAACCCCGAGAATGACTCGTTCACCATTCAGAACACCTGGAGCGGGACGTTGAACTACGCGATCACGGACACCGCGGCGTGGCTCAGCGAAGAACCGGCCAGCGGCACCTCCACGGGCGAGACAGACACCATCGCGATCCGGTACGCCACGGCGTCGCTGCTGCCCGGCACGTACACGGCCGCCATTACGATCAGCGACCCGAATGCTTTCAACAACCCGCAAACGATCACCGTGACCGTGCGCGTGGTGGCCGGGCGCGGGGATTTCGATGGCGACGGCGATGTGGACATGACCGATTTCTCCTTGTTCCAAATGTGCTTCAACGGGCCGAACGTGTCTCCCGGAGCGAACTGCTGGATCAATGCGGACCTGGATCTGGACGGCGATGTGGACCACGGGGACCTTGTCGCCTTTCAGGCTTGCTTCAATGGGCCGAACCAGCCGTCGGCGTGCCCGTAAGCCCGGCTCATCTGACGGGCCGCGTCGGGGTCCGGTTTTTTCCTTCCACAGAGCGAGCCAACCCGTTATGATGGGGTTGTCGCGTGCGGTTGTCGCGGGCAACAAAAACTCAGTGAGGTCGGGAAGGTCCGATGAACAGAGCCAACGCCTGTCACGGGGTGTTTCGGTCAGCGCTCATTGCCGTCTTTATGGCCGCGATGCCGATCTGCGTGCACGCGGAACCGCGGCCGTACATCTATGGATGCGGCATTACCTGGGGGCGATGGCTGGGTCTTCCCACACCACAGGCCAAGCAGTTCGACCGGAACAGCATGGACAGGATCGTGGAGATGGGGGGCACCGCCTGCGGGGCGAACTTCGCCTGGATCGACATCGAGACCACGCAGGGCGTCTTCAACTGGGACTACGTGGATCACCAGGTCGCCGAGGCGCGGGCCCGCGGGCTGGAGATCTTTGCCTACAGCGGGCTGACGCCCGACTGGGCGTTGCCGCCGGGGATTCTGGCGCAGTACGGCTCGGGCATCGGCTACCGCTTCCCGCCCGACGAGCAGTACATCCCGCAGTTTGAGAACTTCTTTCGCACGCTGGCGGCACGCTACCGCGGGCAGGTCAAGTACTACGAGTTCTGGAACGAGCCGAACGGGTGCAGCTGGATCAACGACAACTGCTCGAACGGGCACATGGCCCACACGTATGTCCCCTGGCTGATCCGGTGGTACAACGCGATGAAGCAGGGCGACCCGGACTGCGTGCTGGCCGTCGGCGGGCTCGACTACGGCGATTACGTGTCGCAGGGGTGGCGGTACATCGAGGATATCTACACGTACGGCGGCGGGGATTTCTTCGATGCCGTGGCCATTCACCCGTACGGATCGCCGCTGCACTGGCAGGCGATTGCCGACACATACCAGGTTCTGGTGAACCACGGCCACGGCCATAAGAAGCTGTGGCTCAACGAGTACGGGTGGAACACGACGAACGAGGCACAGAAGGCGGCGAACATCACCGCCGTGCTCACCGAGCTGAAGAAGCCCGAGTACCACATGGTCTTCGAGGCGAACTACCTGGTGCTCACCGACCTGCCGGGCACGCCGGACAGCGGGCACGACTACGGGCTGTGCAGCCGGAACCGCACCACGCTCACGATCACGCCGCGCCAGAGCTGGTGGGCGTTCCACGATTTCGACAAGGCGTTCGAGAACACGGTGGATTTCTCCGCCGACGTGCGGCGGGGCGTGCCGCCGCTCACCGTGCAGTTCACCGATCAATCAACGGTGGTTGGCGCGACCGGCTGGTCCTGGGATTTCGGAGACGGCCACACCAGCACGGATCGCAACCCGGTCCATCAATACACGCTGGAGGGGGCGTTCACGGTTCGCCTCACCGTAACCAGCATCGGAGGCTCGGAGACGGCCGAGAAGACCGGGTTCATTCAGGTCGGCAACTTCCCGAAGGTCGCGTTCCTCGGCGGGCAGATCCCGCCGACGCTCTCGGACTCGCAGGTGATCGCCTACCTGCAGTCGCTCGGGCTGCTGGTGGACGCCTACGATGACGAGCCGGCCAACCGGCCCACCGGCGCGCAGATCGCCGCGGCGCACGACCTCGTGTTCGCGTCCTCGACGGTCCTGTCCGCGAATGTGGGCGGCGAGTTCCGCAGCCAGGCCAAACCGTTCATCTTCTGCGAGCCCGCGCTGGGATGGACCAGCCGCGAGGCGATCGCCGAAGGCAGCGTCGCCGTGGGCGGTCAGACGCAGCTCAACATCCTGGACAACACGCACCCGATCATGGACGGCATCGCCACCGGACCGGTCACGCTCGCGGACAGCCCCACCGACTTCAGCTACTGCACGGGCGCCGTCGGCCCCGGCGTCCGCGTGCTGGCAGCGGCCGTCGGCGATGCCGGTCGACGCACGATCATGGTGGCCGAGCCGGGCGCGGTGCTCCTCGATGGCGGAGTCGCCGCGGGCAAGCGCGTCCTCTTCTACCTTTACGACACGACCTGGCTCAGTACCAACGCGACGGGGCGGAAGATCCTGGACAACACGCTGGCCTATGCGCTCGGGACGCCGCAGGCCGGTTTCAGCGCGCCGCGGACGTTCGGTCTCGCGCCGCTCGCGGTCAGCTTCACGGACGAGTCCGCCGGGCCCGTGACCTCCTGGATGTGGGACTTCGGCGACGGCACGTCCAGCACGCTGCGGCATCCGTCGCACACGTACGGGCAGCCCGGCACGTACGACGTGACCCTGACGGTCGGCGGACCGGGCCGGTCTGACTCGGTGGTTCGCCGTGCGTACGTGCAGATCGCCCCGGCGGTGCGGGCCGACTGCGACCGCGACGGCGACGTGGACATGGCGGACTTCACGGTATTCCAGCTGTGTTTCAACGGGCCGAACCAGCCCCCGAGCGTGAACTGTTTTTCGGACATGGATCTGGACGACGACGGCGACGTGGACCTGACCGACTACCAGATCTTCGTGGCGTGTTTCAACGGCCCGAACCGCCCGGCGGCGTGCGACTGAAACGCAGAGAGACCGGTCGCGGCCCGAGCTTCGAAAGTCCGGACCTCGGACCGCGACGCGGCGTTGACGAAGGAGCGATCCGTGCGAGAGAAACTGATCGGCCTCACGTACGTTGTGGCGGCCGCCCTTGCCGCGCCGTCTGCGGCGCGAGCGGGCCTGTGTCCGACCGGCTGGACCTGCGACTGCCTCGTGCAGACGCCGTCCGTGCCCGCCGGCGCGGGCTGGGGAACGGCGAACAACCGCAGCTTCGAGAACGGGTTCACCGGCGGCGTCGGCAACGGCTGGGCCGCGAGCTACCAGATCTTCAGCGGCGTGCCGACGTACGCCGACTCCACCGCGCGGGCGACCCACGGCAGCCACTCGCAACTGGTCACCATCCCCCAGATCAGCTATCCCTACCAGAGCCAGAAGGCCGGCGTCTACCAGCAGTTCTACGTCGTGCCCGGCCAGTCCTACACCGTCACCGTGAACGTCTACGTCACGCTCGACGTCGGCGAGGCCTACAACGGCGAGAAGATGGTGGCCATCGTCGGGCTTGATCCGTACGGCGAGGTCCAGGTCGGGGCGGGCTCGATCCAGTGGTCGGCCCTGGAGGGGGTCAAGAACCAGTGGGTGACGCTGAGCGTCACGACGACGGCTTACTTCGAGGTCATGACGGTCCACGTGTGCGGCATGCACAAGTGGGCGACGCCGGGCACCGGACGGGTGTGGATCGACAACGTTGTGATCACGGGCCCCGTGCCCACGACGCCCCCTTCGCCGCCGGAGCCCGGCTGGATCGACCCCGACTCCGGTATTCCGGCGACGACCGGCGGCGAACGGGTCGCCAACGGGAGCTTCGAGGGCTCGTGGTCCGGCGGCGTGGCCGCCTCGTGGAGTTCGTGGTCCACCGCCGGCACGGGATACTGGCGGCAATCGACCCGTGTCGGCAAGATCGGCGCGGGCAAGTACGACTTCGGCGAGGCCGACACGATCGTCGCCATGAATCCGAAGACGGCGTTGACCATGCAGATGGGAGACGCCGACTACTGGGCGACCAAACCGAACATGGTCGATACGGTGATCGTCGGACGGCTCTACATCGATCCGCTCGATCAGCAGTATCTCACCAACCCGACGCACTACGGCCGCGTGCACGCCGACAACTGCTGGATCGAGCAGCAGGCCCACCCGCGGATCGACTGCTGGCAGGGCTTCAACGAGCCTGATCTGAACGGGCGCCCCGCCGAGATCTACGCGTTTGAGAAGGCGTTTGCCGAACGGTGCCACGAACTCGGGATGAAGGCGATCGTGCTCAACATCTCCGTGGGCTCGCCCGGCAACATGTGGAAAATGCTCGACGCCCGTGACCTGCTCGCCGTCGCCGATTACGTCGGCTACCACTCGTACGGCGGGCCGAACGACCAGCTCATGGTCAACGCCCCAGCGCCCATCGACGAGCCCTGCGCGTACGCGCTGCGGCACCGGCGCTACGTGGACATGTACCGCGACCGCGGCTGGCGCATGCCGCCGGTCATTTACACGGAGGCCACGACCTACGGCGGGTGGCACGGCGTCTTCACGCCGGAGCAGATTCGCGATGACCTGCTCGCGTTCGGCGGCTACATGAACGAGGATCGCTGGTGCACGGGCCTGACGCTTTTCGACGCCGGCGGCACAGGCGCCTGGGAGGCGTGGAACATCCGCGGCCAGGGCGACATTGCCGCCGCCTGCGGGACGTGGAACCAGAACCACCCGTCGGAAGCGACCGACGGCCTCTACAGCCAGCAGTTCGGTGCCGGCCCGATCCATCCCACCACGTTGTCGCAGATGCAGAACCCCAACGGCGCCTTCACCGGCGGCATCAAGCAGCAGATCACGGGGCTGACCGCGGGCAAGACGTACCTGCTCGACCTCGACTTCCGCTACGAGTTCCGCGGCCTGCAACCGCAGGTCCGGTTCTACGCCGGCGTGGACCTCACGGGCCAGACCGCCGATCCCGGCGCCGCGTCGATCGACTGGGGGGCCGACCTGATCGCCGCGGAACCGGCGGTCCACGAGATCTTCGAGCGGACATGGCGGACGTTCACGGCGACGGGCCCGACGGCCTCGATCTGGCTGAAGGCGAGCCAGACGGTGAGCAACCCGGCGTTTCGGGTCAGCGTGGACCGGGTGTCGGTGAAGCAGGTGCAGGACGGCGCCGTGGCGCCGGCGATCCAGGTCTCGCCCACGCTGGTCAACGCGAGCACACCCGTCGGCGGCAGCCCGGCCGACGGCTCGTTCACGGTTCGCAATTCCGGGACGGGCACGTTGAACTACACGATCAGCGACAACGCGAGCTGGTTGTCCTGCTCGCCGGCGAGCGGGACGAGCACGGGCGAGGCCGACACGATCACGATCGGCTACAGCACCGCCTCGCTGGCGGCCGGGACGTACAACGCGACGATCACGATCTCCGACCCCGCCGCCGGGAACAGCCCGCAGACCGTCGCCGTCGTCCTGACCATCACCTCGACGCCGCCCTCGACGATCACGGAGAGCTTCAACACGATGCCCTCGTGGACGTCGAGTTTCGATGCGCCGTGGGGCGGCCCGGCGACGTGGTCGATCGTCGCCGGCGGGCAGTCCGGAAACGGCCTGCAGACTTCCCGCGCCAGCACGGGCTCGTCCGCCAGGGCGCAGGTCTACACGATTCAGGCGAACACGGACTATACGATCGCCGTGTACATCCAGTGCCCGAGCGCCGCCGCTCCGTACTGGGCCGAGTGCGCGTACAAGCTCGGCAGCTTCGGCGCGCAGGACTTCGACGCCGACCCCGCGACGTGGACGCTGATTCAGAAGTTCTCGGACACCGGCACAAACGGAAACGGCAACACGTGGACGCAGTACGCGAAGACGTTCAACAGCGGGGCCGGCACGCAGATCAGCGTCGGCTTCAAGCTGGGCAACAGCGGCGGCACCGCGCCGACGGTGCGGTGGGATACGCTGACGCTTACGCCCGCCGGCGCGCCGCCGCCGGCCATCGGGCGATCGCCCGCGACGCTCGCGCCGTCGTGCGGACAGGGGAGCAACGCCGCCGGCCAGAGCTTTACCGTCCAGAACACCGGCGGCGGGACGCTGAACTACACGATTGGCGACAATGCGAGCTGGCTGTCCTGCTCGCCGACAAGCGGAACCAGCACCGGCGAATCCGACACGATCGCCGTGACGTACGCCACGTCGGGCCTGACCGCCGGTACCTACACGGCGGTCATTACGATCAGCGATGCAGCGGCCTCGAACTCGCCACAGACGATCGGCGTGACGCTGACGGTCAACCCGCCGCCGCCGACGATCGGGCGCTCGCCGGCCTCGCTGTCGCCGTCGTGTACGCAGGGCACGAACGCGGCGAACCAGACGTTCACCGTGCAGAACACCGGCGGCGGCACGTTGAACTACTCGATCACCGACAACGCGAACTGGCTGTCCTGCTCGCCGACGAGCGGGACGAGCACGGGCGAGCCGGACACGATCGGCGTGACGTACGCGACCTCGAGCCTGACGGCGGGGACGTACACGGCGACAATTACGCTGACGGACCCGGCGGCGACGAACTCGCCGCAGACGATCGGCGTGACGCTGGTCGTAAATGCGCCCGCCGGGATCACGGGGGATTTCGACGGGGATGGCGACGTGGATCTGGCGGATTTCGCGCTGTTTCAACTATGTTTCAACGGGCCGAACGCGCCGCCGGGTTCGAATTGCTCGGTCGATGCCGACTTTGACAATGACGCCGACGTGGATCTGGCGGACTTCAGCCTGTTCCAACTCTGCTTCAACGGTCCCAACAGGCCGCCCGCGGCAAACTGCCCGTAGCACCGCCGCAGACGTCGCCCGCGGCGGCCGTCATGGCCTCGGTGGACGACGCCGGGTGGGCACGCCAGGCACACGGGGCGAGTTGTCCGACAATCTCAGGTTCCTGAGCATGCCGAAGGGCGGTTCGGCCCGTTGAAGCAGGCCGTAAACACCCCGAAGTCGTGCAGGTCCGCATCGCCGTCGTTGTCAAAGTCGGCATCGACCGAGCAGATTGCCCCGGGAGGCTCGTTCGGACCGTTGAAACACAACTGGAACAGGGTGAAGTCTGCCAGATCCACGTCGCCGTCCCGGTCGAAATCAGGCGCGACCTCGATGGTCAGCGTGACGGTGACCGTCTGCGGACTGTTGACGGCGTCCGGGCTGGTGACCGTGAGCGTGCCTGTCCATTCGCCGGCCGTCAAGGAGGCACTGTGGAAGACGACGTTGACGGTCTGGGGCTGCCCGCCGCAGGTGCCCGCCGCCGGCTGGGCCTCCATCCACGGGCTGTCGCTGGTGATCGTGTAGGCGTAGCTGCCGAAGCCGCTGTTCTGAAGCGTGAGCGGCACCGGGGGGGCATCCGCCCCGATCTGGCCGGAGGCCGACAGGCTCGCGGGGCAGACGATGTTCGGCGGCCCCAGGACCGTCAGGTAGACCGGCACGGTGACGGGCGAGTTGGACGCGCCCGGAGCGACGACGTAGATCTGCCCTGTGTAGCTGCCGACGGCCAGCGACGCGGTCGAGTACGTGACGGTGATCGCGTTGGCCTCGCCGGAGGAAGAGCCGGACAGCGGGTCGAGCGACAGCCACGTCACATCGGTTGCGAGCGTGTAGCTCATCGTACCGCTGCCGAGGTTCTGGATCGTGAGCGTGTCCGGGAGCGGGCTGGAGCCCACCGCCACGGCCCGGCTGAACTGGGTGGGATCGACGCCGATGGTCGCCGCGGGTTGCGTGTACTCGGCGATCGCCATCATCAGGTCGGACGGCGCCTGCGAGACGCGATTGACGTACGCCTCGCCGAAGATGTTCTCGTTCATCAGCCACGTGTTCACGCCGGGCAACGACGTGGTCCATTCGAGGTAGTAGGTCTGCCCGGCGACCATCGGTGCCTCGTCCCGCGACCAGAACGCCGCGGCCCGGGCCTGGTAGAAGCCCGGTATCCCGTAACACTTCTTCGCCGGTCCGATCGCCGTGCCGCCGACGGAGTCGTACAGCCGGAATGTGACGGGCAACGACGGCGGGTCCGTGATGCCGGTGGTGTAGACGATCTCGGCGCCGGCAAGACCAACGCCGCTGGCGCGGAAGGTCTGGCCGAAACGAGTGCTCGTTGCCGTGAGGTTGAGAAGCTGTGTGTTTTCGACCGGCGCGGCGTTCACGAGGGTCTCGGGGTCGCCCCCGCTGATGTACGCGTAGGCGTCCAGATTCGGGTACGGCGTATCGCCGGCGTAGAGATGCCCCCCCGCGTATCCGGTCTGGCTGTCGGTGCGCACGACAATGGAGAAGTCCGGCGACGGCGATCCTGGCGCCCGCCAGAACCGCGCCGCGTACTTCCGCCCCGGGACAAGCTGCATCTCGCTGGAGCGGTAGTTCACGAAGAAGACCCAGATGATTGGATCGACGCCCCCTCCGATGACCAGGCTGCGGGTGGGCGAAATCTTTCGCCAGGCCGACGGGGGATAGGCGTTCGTTTCATAGACCGCGAAGTTCAGCGTCAATTCCTGATGGTCGCCGCCCTTGCCGGCCAGCTTGGTGGCCACGCGCGTGATATACGGGCTGGTGGCGACGAAGGTCTGGTAGAAGTCGGTGCCGCCTATCCACGGGCTCGCCCCCCACTCGGCGAAGGTCTGGTCGTACCGGACCGAGTAGTGGGCGGGCGTGCGCAGCTCCATGCCCCCGACAGTCCCGGATCCCGCCGGGAGCTGCATCGTGCGGAAGCTGAACGCGGGCACGCGGTCGAACGCCAGCGTGAAGAGGGCGTACGTCCCGCCCGGAAACCCCGGCGGCTGGATCGCCCCGGATACCGTGTAGGACCCCGGGGCTGGATCGCTGTTGGTGGTGGCCCCGGCGCCGAAGCCCACGCTCAACTGGCCAACGTAGACGTTCTCCGTCACCCAGCCGGCCCCGGCCACCGCGCGGCCGGTGACGCCGTCCGATGTCATGCGTCCCTGGACCGCGCCGGCGCCAAAGACGGGAACAGCGGCGAGGCAGAGGCAAAGCCCGCACAGCGTCGCAATCACGTTTCGCACAGACCCTGGCGATAGACGCATGGCCACTTCGACCCCCTACGCCATGAGGCGTCGCGACAGCATGATACAACCACCCTGCACCCTGATGATCGTACCAGCAATCCACGGGGTCCGTCAAGGCAGTCAACCCAAAAGAAACGATTCTATACGACCCGAATCCGGCATGCCGACGCCGATTATCGGCCGTGCCGGGCCGCGGACGGTGCGCCGCGGCCCAAAGCATCTCTGGCCGTCTACCTGGCTTGAAGGACCAAAGGACCGGTCGTTGTTACGGACAGGCCGGCGGCCGATTCGGCCCGTTGAAGCAGGTCGCGAACGCGCTGAAGTCCATCAGGTCCAGGCTGCCGTCGTCGTTGGTGTCGAGACATCGGCACTTCTGGACGACGTCCGGCGGATCCTGCACCCCGTACGGGCGGTTCGGTCCGTTGAAGCAGGAGGAGAACACCGTGAAGTCGATCAGGTCCACGCTGCCGTCGCCGGTCACGTCCTGCCGTGGCGTATTGCACGGCGATCCGAACGTGAGGCCGTCGGCGTGTGATGCGTTCGGCGTCTCATCGCCCCAGATGTCCATCCACCAGACCACGGCCATGATGTCGCTGACGGCGGCTGCCTTCACGCTCGCGGCCGTCCAGTCGTATTGCTCCATCGGATCGGCACTGCCGCCGTGAGCGCGGACCTGGGTGTACGCCAGCGGAAGCGCGAAGTAGTCCTTCCCATCGATCAGGGCGATGTAGACGTCGTTCTGCCCGGCACCGCTGAAGAAGCCTTTCAATTCATACTCGACCCCCGGCGTCACGCGAATGATCTGGTATGCGTAGAGGAAGCCGGTGCCGTCTTTGGTGAGCGAGCCGTAGTGACCGCCGCCCCCCTGGCCGGCTGGCGACGGACAGGTCGGCGGGCGATGCACATCCGAGTCGCGATTGAACGTGCCGCCCGAAATGTCCCCGTACCAGGATTGCGGAACGCCGGGCACAGGCGTGCCGCAGTTGACGGGCCCCGCGTTGCTCAGCTCGAAGTCCCCGTTGGCGAACGCGGGCGCCACATACGGCGTCACGGCGAATCCGGCCTCGAGCTTCGCGAAGCAGCCGCCCTTCACGATCGTCAGATCCCAGGATCCGATCGCCCGGCCGGTCAGATCGAACGAGCACGACAACGCGGTGTCGCCCAGGACACTGACGCCCGAGGCATACACCGGGAGTTCCCCGCTTTTCGTCAGCATGAGCGTCGGCATCGGGCTGCCCTCGAAGCCGCTTCCAGTGATCGTCACCGTGGTGCTGCCGTTGTTCTCGCCTTCGGCGGGGACGATTTCCGTCAGCCCGACGCTTCCGCTGCACTTGTCCAGCGCGATCTTGTCCGCGTGCGAGGTGTGCGGTCCCGGGCTGCGGGTGGTGACACGCCACCGCACGGTCAGGAGATCCCCCGTGGGCTGGATCGGCACAACGGCGTACGTCCAGTCGTACGGAGCGGCGCCGCCCCGGTGTGCGGTGAACGACGAGCCGATCGGCCCGGTCTCATCGCCCTGGAGCAGCTCGAGCGAGGCCGCGTTGTCCCCGGCACCGGCAAGATAGCCCGACGCCACGTATTGCTTGGTCCTGTCCACCGCGATGGTCTGGTAGATGTGAACCTCCGGTTGGGCGTTCGGGTTGTCGGGAATCGAATACGTACTCCCATAATGCAGCAGGTCCGGCGGCGGGCATGTCGGGCGCGCGTGGTCGGAATCACGGTACAGCGTCTCGACCCTGGTCTGCGAGTCGTCCCAGGTGCCAAGGGCGCTGACGAGCCAGTCGGTGGGTCGGCCGGGGATCGGTGTGACGGGGCAGCCGCCCGCGGCCGTCGGCAGTTCGAAGCTCCCGTTGCTCACTGACGGAAGGACGATCAGGAAACCGCCGGGCAGCGTGTCCTGCAGCGGAGTGCCCGACGCGAACGTCACGACAACGTTCCATCGCCCGTTCGCGGCACCGGCCAGGTTGAAATCGCAGGTCAGCGTGTTGGCGCTGGGCATCTTCAGATCGGTCGCCACAATGTCCGGCTGGCCTGCCCGCGAAAGCGTGACCGCCGTCACGTTTGCCGTGAGGTCGGGCTTTCGGAAGCCGGAGCCGACAATGATGGCGTCGTTGATGAGGGCGCCGCGTGGGGCGAAAGAGGGATTGATCCCGTCGATGGCATTCGGCTCGGTCGGGCAGCTCGGAACCGCCACGAGGTGGCAATCGTCCACATGCAACGCGTAGCCTTGTGCGTCCTGATTGTTGCCCCGGAAGACGACGGTAAGAGTGGATCCGGTCGGGGCGCCGCAGACCGCAAAGGGAAGCCACGCGCCTGTGGTGCCGTTGGCCGAGAACTGGCGCTCGACCTTCTGAATCAGCGGACTGGTGTCCGGATCCGGGCCGTCGCGAAGCTCCGCCGTGACGATCAGCTTGCCCCACGGCCAGAACAGATCGTGGCCGAACCACCAGACCCCCGAGAACTGGTACGTCTGTGCCGCGGTGAGACCGGTCACGGTCTGGTAGGCCCGCTTGCTCTCAACGCCCCAGCCCTGCAGGCTGGCGTGCGTCCCGTCACCCGCCCGAGGGCAGGTCGGTTGCTTGTAGTCGCCATTGCGGCGTTCCCCGGACCCGTTCGGCGACGCCTGCGGTGTCATCGACCAACCCTCGATGTCCTGCCAATCCTCGGCGCACGAGGCGGCGACTGGCGGGTTGGTAAAGCTTGGGTTCGTGAGCAACTCCTGGCCAAGACTGATGGATGCGATCAAAGCCACCGGCATGGTCACAAACAAGACGCGGGACATCTTGAACTCCTCCACATAACCAAACCTGACTCGTTCCCTAGAGAGACGCGTTGCGGTCTTCGGATTCGAAACCGCATATTGAACCGATTTAGATTAACGCCGCCGCCAACCCTTGTCAAGAGGCCGCAAACGTCTATAGCGAAAAAAACAAGTGACCGGAAGAGGGGTGGGCATATTGAATCGGGCGTCGAGAAAGGCGGCGGTGAGCCTGGCGGCCATCGGCCGACGTTCGGCGAGCCGCGGATGACGCTGCCGGTATCCCTGGGCTCCATAGCCTTGCCGGGACCGGCGGATTGGGCCACGGCCGCAGGGCAGGGCGAATGCTCCCCGGTTCACCGGGTCGCCGCCGGGCGGTGCCCGATCCGGTTTCCTTCGTGGTCGAGGAATCGCTCTTCCCCGCCGACTGCGGATCGCCGGGCGAAATGCTCGAGGTAGAACAGCGTGGGCTCGACGATCTGCAGGTTGTTCAGAAACGGCTGCGTGTAGTTGACGGCCCCGTAGACAACGCCGCCCACGTGGATCGGCACCTGCTTGCCGTCCACATTCCGCCACTGTCCGTTGTGGTTGTTCCAATCCACGCCCTCGGTCAGGAAGCCGTGCGGGCCGTAGTGGTGCTTCGCGATCGCGCGGAGGATGGTCACCCCTTTGCTGAGATAGTCCTTCCGACCGGCCGCTTTCGCCGCTTCGAGGTACGCCGTGGCCGCCTCGGCGTTCTCCCACAGATATGCCGTGTCCCAGCTTCTCTCCATGAACAGCAGCCCGCGCGTCGCGACGCCGTTGCGGTCCTCGCGCATCTCGAACTGCTCGAGCCCGGCGAGGCACTTGTCGAACGCAAAACGGCGGACGGCGCCGGGATCGGCACACAGACGCCAGTCCGCGATCCGCAGCAGCGTGCGAAAGGCGACGGCGTAGCACACGCTCTCGTGATCGTCGTAGGTATCGTGGTTCATGCTGCCGAAGAAGCCGCCGGCCCGCACAAAGGCGTTCAGGGGCTGCTCGATCCGGGGTTTGTAGCCGTCGTGGCCGTGGCGGGCCATTTCGGCGAAGAGCCACAGGACGTAGAGCCCGTCGCCGCTGTGGTCGAGCTGCGGGTCGGGGTCGCTCCCATCGGCTCCGCGGCGATACACCTTGCCGTCCGGCGAGCACCGGCGCGGAAACCAGCCGTTCGGCATGAGTTCTACGTGATCGCGAAGCCACGCGGCCAGACGAAGCCCGCACGCACGGCTCTCCTCGCCGAGCTTTGTTCCTTTGCAGAGGTCGCCCGCCTCGAGGTACTGGAGGGCGACCTTGGCCGCCGAGCCGGGGCAGAACCAGTTGTCGTGGTCGTCGCTGTGAAGGTAGTTCAGGTAGTGCCGCCCGTTCTTCACGTCCCGGTATCCCCGCAGAAAGCCCGTCTTCGCGTCCACGAACCCGCCGTACACCGCGTGATGCAGAACCTTCAGACCCTTCTGCTCGACGTCGCGGTCGCCGAAGAACCGGCCGTACCGGATCAGCATGTTGGCCCCGCCCACCGCGTTCGCCGCCCACCCGACGCCCTCCAACGCGCCGAACTCGTGCCATCGGGCGGGCCGGCCCTCGGGGTCCACGAAGGTGGAGTCGGCGCGCAACCCGTCGCCGTCGGCCACGAGGCAGCGTTGCGTGGTGAAGCGCACGGAGGCGTGGATGCTGTCCACGATCGTGAAGTCCGGGTTGGCGGGAACGTAGAAGGCCTCGGCCGTCGGACGCGACTCCGCCGCGGCGAGGCAGCACACGACCGCTGGAACTGGGGCGAGCAGGATCATGTCAATCGATTACCCTCATGTGGTCTTGCGGACGTATGAACGTTACTTTACCATCTTTTGCAAAATGCTTCCATGCCCCTTCCCGGGGCGTATCGGGCGGCCGCATGTGTTCAAGGGGCTTTGTGATGAACAGGAGCGTATTACGGAACGGCCGGCGTCGGTCTGGTGATCGGTGGATCCTTGTCGTTCCGTGCGTCTTCGGTCTCGTTGCCCCCGCCATGCACGGGCAGACCGCCCAGGCTCCCCGGCAGGGCAACGTACGCGGAATCTGTCTGACGATCGGGGGCGACGGGGACACCACGGGCAATGTCCGGCTGCTGGGGTTGGCCAGGCGCCTCGTTGGCGATTGGGGCTATCTGCGGCACGGTCTGAATCCCAGTGACAACGTCGAGGCCACCCGGCGGGCTGTTGCGATGATCCGGGCCCATCACCTGATCCCGATCTGCGGCGGGGCCGAGCCGGACCGGCAATTCCGCGAGGCAACAGGGGAATGGCCGCGACTCGATCCCGACGGGACGATGCGGACCGCCGCCCGCGCGAAGGCCGCCGTCTGGCGAAAGGCGTACGAGGCGCAGATCCCTCTCTACGCCATCGAGGTGCTGAACGAGATCAACGGCAAGTGGCCCGCCGAGAAGTACGCGCAGTGGCTCTACGACCTCGCAAGCGAGGTCAAGAAGGCCTATCCGGGCCTCAAGGTTTGTTCCTGTGGCATGGCCGGCAGCGGTGCGGAGTACTACGACGAGTTGCTTCGGATCAAGCCCCAGCTCAAGGAGGTCGTCGACTTCTGGGGCCTGCACCCGTACGGCGCGAACCACCCGCCCGAGTACGGTCCCGACGAGACGTCGCTGCGATCCTTCGAGCTGACCGCCGCGGTCCTCAAGAAGCACGGCGTGAAGCCGATCCGTCTCATGTGTACGGAGACCGGCTACGAACTGGAGGTCGGCACGACCGGCAAGGACCCGAAGTATCCGCCCATCAACGAGACCAACCGCGCCGAATACATGGCCCGGGCGTTTCGCGATTATTACGCGCCCGATCGCCGGATCGAATGTGTCACGCCGTTCATGCTCTGGGATTTCGCCTGGAACGCCTGGGACGGGTGGGACTTCATGTACCCGGACGGTCGGCCCCGACCGATCTACGAGGCGATGGCGGCGCTGACGTCGATGCCGGGGGGCAAGGACTGGCTGCCGACGGGGCCGGGCCGCGTCGCCGGCCGGATCACGTGGGGCGGCACGGACATCGGGATCCCTCGCGTCATCGTCCAAACCGAGCCGGGCTTCTACGGCGCCGTGACCGATGACGACGGGCGGTTCGAGATCCAGGGCATTCCCGAAGGCCGATGGGGTGTCACCGCGTTTCGCGACGGCTACACGACGATCGCGCGCCGCACGGTCGACGTTCGCGGCAAGGAGCCGGCGGTGTTCAACGGGCGGATGGATCGCAGGAGCCTCATCGAAGCAGGGTTCGGCGCGGCAGGGGCGAAGGCCGGCCCGCAGACCGTGCCGCCCGGTTGGACGCCGATCGGCAAGCCGGCCGGGCCGGATGGGCTTCGGCTGGAGGACACCGTGACGTTTCGGAACCGCAGGGCGCAGAAGATCGTGGCGATGCGGGGGCACACCGTGGGCCTCTTCACCTACGGCCGCTACGCCTCGGGATACCCCGGCGAGGTGTTCATCGCCGAGATCCACGTGCGCGGCCGGCAGGCGAAGATCGGGCCCGGCGGCGGTCCGTGGCTCTCGCTTGAGATGGCCGGCGGGCGTGGCGAGATCCTCGGCGCCGCCAGGGCGATTGCGCCGGAGTTCGTCGCCGACGGCAACTGGAAGCGGATCACCGCCGCCGTCCTGGCCCCCGCGCGATGTTCGCGCATCCGCGTCTCGTTCGGCGTGGACGATGCGGAGGGCGTCTTCCATTTCGCCGAGCCGTTCGTGGGCGAGGCGGAGTTTCCGCTGCCGACCGACGCCGAGCTGAAGACGACGGGTTGCATCGGCCCGTCCTACGAGCGCAACAAGTCCTTCTTCGCGCAGGCCGTCACGGACGTGAAGCGGCGGAATCCGGCCTTGAAGGTCGCGACGCTCACGGGCGAGGTCGCCGACTTCCGCGGGCGGCCCCTGAAACACGCCACCGTCGCCACCGATTCGCCGCTCTTCGTCGCCGTCGCCGACGAGCGGGGCCGATTCGCGATGACCGTGCCGGCGGCCCGCTCGATGCGTGTCCGCGCGTTCGCGCCGGGCGAGATGCCCGTCGTCTCCTCGCCGCTGCAGCTTGCGGCTGGAGAGGCACGCACGCTGAACCTCCGGACCGAAGCCCCCCCGGCCTCCGCCGAACTCGTCAACGGCGGTTTCAACACGGTCAACCGGATGGAGGCGGGGCTCGTCGCCGGCTGGTCCACGTTCGGTACGACCGATGGCTGTGTTGCCAGCGGCAGGACGATCTTCGAGGCGACCAGTTTCGAGGGCGAGGGGATGTATGCCGCCCAGGCCGGCTCCAACACCAAGAACGGCGGGGCGTACCAGGTTGTGCAGGCCGTCCCCGGCCAGAGGTACCGGCTCACCGGCCGGGTGTATACCCGCACCGAGGGCGACGGCAGGCAGCGATTGGACAACAACTGTCGGCTTGGCATCGACCCAACGGGCGGGCGCGACCCGGACAGCGCCGACGTTATTTGGACCGAAAGAACGGAAAGTGAGCAGAAGTGGACCACGCTTTCGATCGAGGCCGTGGCGAAGACCACCCGGATTACGGTCTTTCTCCGGCACGAGATGCGGCGGGCGAATACCTGGAACCTGACGGTTTTTGATGATCTGCGGTTGGAGAAGGTCCGCTAGAATCCCGCGCCGGACAACGCCAGGCGTTCTCGTCGTTGAGTGGAGTTAACTTAACAGACTTAATCCGCCGATTTGACGCCGGTTTCGCGGTTTACGCTTGCTCTTCGCGTTCGGAAGCGTTACTATGGAAATGAGCAAGCGAACGGCCTCGACCTTATAGGAATAGCGGGCCGTCGGACGGTGAGGCATCATGGGCAAAGACTGGAACGGCAATCGGGTCACGCTCGCGACCGTTGCCAAGCGGGCGGGCGTCTCGGTCACGACGGTTTCGTCGATTCTCTCGGGACGTGACGAACTGCTGAAGCTCTATCGTCCCGAAACGATCGACAAGGTTGTACAGACGGCCGAGCGGTTGAACTACCGGGCGAATCTCTTCGCGACCGGCCTGCCCGTCAAGAGGCCTCCATTCTTTGCGCTCGTGCTGCAGGATTTCCGTCGGGCCGCCTTGGGTTCGTGGCACCTCATGGGCTACGAAAGCTCCCTCATGGCCGGGGCGATCTGGGCCGCCATGGAACGTCGCCTGTATCCGGTGACGGCCATGGTGGACCGGGAGCTGGATGAGGCCGGCGTCCGCGACATCGCCCGTCTGATTGACGGTGGCGTCTTCGGCACGGTCGTGCGGACGCCCAACCCGCTCTTCGAGAAGTACCTCCGTACGCGATATGACGCCGGCCATCCCCTTGCCGTCGTGTTTCCGCGGAGGCTGGCGGTCTGGCAAACCAACGCGATCGACGTGGACAACGCCGCCGTGGGCCAGATGGCCGCGCGCCTCCTGGCGGAGCGCGGCCGCAAGGTCTGGACGCTGGTCCGGTACGACAAGCTGAACGACGCGGACCAGCTCCGATGCGGCGAGTTTCTTCGCGTCGCCAAAGAGGCCGGGGCCGCGGTGGAAACCGTCCGCGTGCCCAGCGGAACGACTGAACTGGGGGTGCGTCAGTACCTGACGAGCCGGTGGCAACGGTCGCAGCCGGACGCCGTGTTCGCCCCGGAAAACGTCTCTTCCGTGGGCTCCCTGCTGGCGTGCATTGAAGTCGGTATGCGCCCGACCGAGGATTTCGATCTGGTCGGTTGCGATTGCGCCTCCTGGCACCACACGTACCTGCCCATGATCACCTGCATCGACATTTCCTGGGAGCAGGTCGGCACGCGAGCCGTTGAGGAACTGGAGAGGATGTACGAACAGAAGACGAGCCGGTTCGACAACGTCGTATTGAAGCCCCGCATCGTGGCCGGCGGAACCTGCCCCGTCCCGGATTCGCAGAAACCCGTCACGGCGTGATGCCCACGAGGTCGCTCCGAAGAGGCGATGCCGTCGCCCCCCGGAGTACGGCGAGACCCAGCCCGCCGACCTCGTCTCCTTCGCCTCCCACACCACCGGGCCGCCGGATTGCCGACTGCGGAGCGTTCAGTGTCTGGAGGTATTTGGGCGGCGATCAGCGCTTTGGGCCATTGCTTGTACAGGCCGTGGTTGTCGCCGGCGATGGACGCGCAACGAACTGTCCCGGCGAGGGATATGAGATCCGCTGCGATGGCGTCGGACCGCTGTTGGGCGGCGAGTGCCGACGGGCGGGCCGCATCGAATCGCGGCGGCGCCGGCGGCAATACTTGAATTCGTGCGCAGTGTCTTGGCGGGCCGTGCGATGTCTCGATCGCGATTCTTGGAATACTGTTCCCTGGCGCAGCCGCGATCGGGTAGAATCGTGAACAGTGCCTTTGCGATGGTGGCATGGCGTGCCTGCCACGAAAGGACGGGGCCGGTTGGGCGGCGCACGTAGGCGATCACGTTCGACATCGAGATCTCGCGCGAGCAGGTCGCGTGTTGGCGACCGTATGTGCGCAGCGAAGCCCGCGCGAATGCCCTGTACGGTTGTTTGTGCCGTGTTTGCGATTGCTTCCGCGTACTCCTTGACCGTGCGGGCACAGGTGGCCTGGCAGGATCCTGCCGGCGACGCCACGGTCCGGCGCGCGGATGTCGGGGCTGACGGTCCTGTCGATCCGGTGGCGCACCGGCTTCCCGATATCCTCTCGTACGCGATTGGCAAGTGGCAGCCGACGGCACCCCAGAGTGACCTGTTCACGGGCCAGTGGACGGCCGATGCCGCTTTCTTCCGGCTCGACCTCGTGTGCAAGGGGCTCGTGAACCCGCCCGGGACGTTAGGGCACGGCTATCCCTTCGCCCCGTTTCTGTACGGTCCGAATCCAATCTTCGGTTATGTCGAAGTCGACATGGACGGGAGCGCGGACACGGGTGGCGAGCTGGACGCGCCTGAATTGCGCTACCTGGGCAACGCGGCGCGGTTCGGCGGTCTTCCGGCCGACACACGCTACGCCGGCCGTGCGGCGGCGAACGGCTCGGCATTCGACGGCAGCTTCCTCACACCCCCGTTCGTGGAGCGCAGCGGCGAGGAGTTCCACATCGCGTTTCATGGCTGGGAGATCAACGAGATCGTGCGGTCGAACCAGGAAAACACGATCTTCGACCCGGGAGAGACCTGGATCGTTCTCGGCAAGCTGTTTCACCGGGCGCACGGTTATGAGCGTTTCAGCTATGCGTGCTGCTCGGGCGTGCCGGGGAGCTACGAGCCGAACGTCCAGATTCAGTTTCACCACGACGTCGCGGCAGACGAAACCACGATCAGCCTCGTATACCCGCTGACCAATGCGGGCTCGGCGTCCGCGCGGGGCGAAACCGAGGTCGAGCCGCTGGACGGCGATGCGGCGAACCAGAACAGCGTTCTGGAGGCGATGGACGATCTGGTGTTCAGCGCGACCAACGCATGGCCTTCGTGGAGGAACAACCCGAGTTTTCCGATCATCGCTCCGTGGCAGTGGACGAATGCGAGCAACTGTCTCGATCCCGCTGCGTGGAGGGTGACCGCGCTCGTGGCGACTGCTTACACGGCGCCGGGACAGGATGCGCTGTTTGTCTGGACCGATCTTGCTCCCGACGTGCTCGTCCACGATTTCAACGGCGACGGCAAGGTCGATGGCGCGGACCTCGGGCTCTTCACCGCCTTCCTGGCCGCCAACGACGGCGTCACGGGCGCGGATGCGGACGGCGTGGTGAACGGGCAGGTGCGACTGATCGCGTTCGGCCGAAACTTCAGCGTTTTCGATGTGAATTACGACGGCGTGGTCGATGCGGCGGATCGGCCCTCGTACGCGGCGCCCGTGGGCTTCGATTTCGATTCGGACGGCGACGTTGACCTGACCGATTTCAGCCGCCTTCAGGCGTGCTTCAACGGCCCCAACCGCCCGCCGGGCCAGCCGGCGTGTGCGGGTGCCGACGCGGACGGCGACGCGGACGTGGACCTTGCCGATTTCGTTCTGTTCCAGGCCTGTTTCAATGGGCCCAATCGGACACCGGCGTGCGCCGGGTGAGGATCTGGTTTTGCGGAAGGTGAACCCATCCAGAACCGACGGCGGCAGGAGACCGAACCATCGACCGCGCGCGCTGGCGGCCGGCGGCTTCACCCTTCTGGAATTGCTCGTGGCCGTCGGAATCCTCGCGGTCCTGGTCAGCATCCTGACCGCGTCGATCGCCAAGGTTCGCCGGACGTCGAAGACGTTTGTGTGCAAGAACAATCTCAAGACCGTGGCCTTCGAGTTCTTTCAGTTCGCGGACGAATACGCGCACCCGTCCCGTGGCGACAGCGATGACGGCAAGCCCGGTTTCCGCATGGATGACTTCCAGGAGCGGCTGTACAGGATTGCCGAGTTCTGGGATTGTGGAAGCGCGACCGAGGCCGTCTACGATCCGTCCCGGCAACCGCTGATATGTCCTGCGGGTCCGCAGCTGTTGCAGCGGCATTCCGGTCTGCCTTGCCAGTCCGGCGCGGTGACGCCGGCCGAGAACGTCAGCGTGGGGTTCAACATGCGACTGGCCCGTGCCAGCATCGTGGTGGCAGGCCGGCCCGTACTGAAGGACGTGCGGGTGGGCAAGAGGATTCTGCAATACGGATCGGTGCCGCTGGCCTTCGGCGTCGATGGCCGCGAGGCGGTTCGCCGGGATGTCTTGCCGTACTATTCCGCGCCCCCGGCGGGTGATACGGGACGGTACAGGGATGGGCGTTTCTGGTTCCCCGCGAACAACCACGACGGCAAGGTCAATGTCTGCTTCGTCGGCGGGCACGTGCTGTCCTCGTCCTCGCCGGAGAAAGAGCCCGGGTGGAACTGGAAGTATCAGCCGACGCCCGAGTAGGTTCCGGGTGAGCGAGACCCGGGGTTCCCGGACAACGCGGACGGTATTGAGACGTGCAACTTCGCCAGAAATTCGGTCTCCTGGTGCTGGCCTACGTGCTGTCGCTCTCGGCCAACCTCGTCCTGTCGGGCTGGTGCATCGTCGTCTACTTCCGCTCGGCGTTCACGGAGTTCGAGGCCGACTTCGGCGGGGAGAGGCGGATCGAGCGGCTGCGCGTTCTCGAGCGACAGCGGCGTGCCCTGCTCGAGGAGCAGGGCGACGCTCGACAGCGCGCGGCCGAATACGCCGACCAGCAGGAAGAGCGGTCAACGATCATGTCGAAGCTGCAGGCCGATCTGGCGGGCCAGCCCTTCGCCTCCTACTGGTCCGAGATCGAAGACGCGACCGCGCGCGCCGATGCCGTGGCCCGTCGTTGGCTGGCACGGATCGAGAACCCGGCGTCGGCGCCTGCGCTCGCCGGTTCCATGCCCGCCGAGCAACTTGCTCCGTTTGTCGCCCTCGACCGGGCGCTCGGGAAGCTGGCGGCGGCGCTGGCCGACGAGCGGCACGCCCATGTCCGTCAGGTCGCGGGCGTTCAGGAACGCGTCGTGCGAATCCTCGTCATCAACACGGTGTGCGGGGCGTTCCTGTGTGCGCTGGGCGTGGTCTTCGTCACGCGGTGGGTCATCCGGCCGGTGACGGCGCTGCGTGAGGCCGCCCGGCAGTTCAGCCGGGGAAACCTGTCGCATCGCGTCGCAACGCGATCGCGTGACGAGCTGGGCAAGCTTGCGGAAGAGGTCAACCAGATGGCCGGGACGATCACGGAGATGCAGTCCCGCCTCATCGAGCAGGAGAGGCTGGCGGCGGCCGGCGAGATGTTCGCGCGGGTGGCCCACAATATCCGCAATCCGCTGATGGCCGTGCGCGGCCTGGCGGAAGCCACGGCCGATCGCCACGCCGACACCCCGGCGACCGTCGATTGCCAGAGCCGGATCATCGACACGATCGACCGGTTCGGGCAATGGCTGGACGACGTGCAGCAGTCGGTTTCGCCGATGAGCCTGAACCTGCAAGCGACACGCATCGACGAACTGATCGCGAAAGTCGTCACCGTGCTCCGCCCGATGACAGACCGCCGGCAGATCGACGTTCGTGTGGAGGTCGATCCCGCCGTACGCCATGTTCGAATCGACGCATCGCACATCGAGCAGGCGCTGGTGGCGATACTCACCAACGCCATCCAGGCATCGGAGCCGGGGCAGTCGGTTCGCGTCCTCGTGAATCCGATCGCGGAGCGGCGGGGTTCATGGCAGTTCGTGGTCGAGGATAACGGCGCGGGAATCCGGCCGGAGATCCGCGACGCGATCTTCCTGCCGTATTTCACCACAAAGCCGGACGGCAGCGGGATCGGCCTGGCGATCGCGAACAAGGTCGTGCGGGCGCACGGCGGGCGGTTGACCGTTGAATCCGAGCCCGGGCGCGGCAGCCGGTTTCTGGCCACGCTGCCGGGACTCATCACGGAGCCGGAGTAGATGGCGGACATTCTGATCGTTGATGATGAAGAGAACGTGAGCTATTCGATTCAGCTCGGCCTCGAGCGTGCCGGCCACGAATGCCGCGTGGCCGAGACCGTGGAGGCCGCTCTCGCCCAGTGCGCGCAGAGGCCGCCCGCGCTGGCACTGGTCGACGTTCAATTGCCCGACGGCAACGGGATCGACCTGCTGACGCGGATGCGCGAGATGGGCTTCGACGTGCCCGTGATCGTCATCACGGCGTTCGGGACCGTCGCCACCGCCGTCGCCGCGATGAAACAGGGCGCGGCGGATTTCATCCAGAAGCCCCTGTCGTCGGAGAAGATCTGCCTGGCCGTGGAACGATGCCTGGAGGACCGGCGGCTTCGGAGCCAGCTGGACGCCTATCAGGAGGCGCAGCGGCGGCAGGCAGGCGATACGCCCCTGATCGGCGAATGTCCGCAGATGCGGAATGTGATCTCGCTGGCCGAACGGATCGCCTCGATCGAGAACGAGCCGGGGTCCGGCCTGGTGGCGACCCTGCTCCTGGGCGCCACAGGGACCGGCAAAGAGCTTGTTGCGCGCCACATCCACCGCAGCGGTTCCCGTCCGGATCGGCCCTTCGTCCAGGTGAACTGCACGGCGATCCCCGAGAGCCTCTTCGAGGCCGAACTCTTCGGATTCGAGCGCGGCACGTTCACCAGCGCGAGAGCCACCAAGAAGGGCCTGTTTCAGGTCGCTCACGAGAGCACTCTGTTTTTGGACGAGATCGGCGACATGCCGCTCGCGACCCAGGCCAAGCTCCTGGTGGCAATCGAGACCGGTCGTTTTCGGCGGCTGGGCTCCACGACGGAAACGGTGGTGGACGTGCGCGTCCTCGCGGCGACCAACAGCGACCTGGAGCAGAAGGTGCATGCCGGCCAGTTCCGCGAAGACCTGTACTACAGGCTCAAAATGTTCTGTATTGAAATCCCGCCCCTGAGGGCCCGGGGCGACGACCTCTTCCTGCTCGCCGAGCATTTCATCGACCGCTTCAGCCGGAAGTTCCGCAAGCCCGCCCCCAGGCTCGCCGAGACGACCAGGCAGGCCATGCGGGCCTACCCCTGGCCCGGAAACGTTCGCGAACTGGCGCACGTGATCCAGCGAGCCGTCCTGTTGTGCGATTCGACGACGCTCGAGCCGGCGATGCTTGGCCTGGAAGGCGGCGCCGTGGTCGCGCGTCCCACCGCCCCTGATCTGCCAATCGACTTTTCTCAAGGTGATTGTACGCTCGCCACTATGGAGAAGCGGTGGCTTCAGGCGGCGCTGGACTACACCAGGGGAAACATCACCGAGGCGGCTCGTCTGCTGGGGTTGACACGCGGCGGCCTTCGATACCGGCTCGAAAAGCTGGGCATGGATCCTCGCGACGCCGCCGAAGACATCCGCTCCGGGCCGGCCTGACCCTCGCGACCTCAAGACCCGGCTCCGTCCAGACCACGCTTGCCGTCGTCCGGCCGACGGCTGAATGGCTGAGAGTTCAGCCATTGGGCCGACAGCAGCCGCTGCGCCGCGTGACGGTCGCGAGCCCCCTTGTTGGCAGCGCTCTTCTTACCCCTTGCCGCCACGAGGATTATCGAAACCCCGGTTTCGCCGTCCGTTGCGGCACGCAGATTGCCCTTGGGATCGATCGCGAGGTGCTTGCACTGGAGGATGAGCCGAGTGGTCGTGATTCATCTGCTGAAACGTAGCGCTGTGGCCGCAGGTTTGAACGCCTGTCGAGGTGTGCCGCTGATCGGTCTCACCGCATTCGATACACGTTGCAGCGACTCCCACCGACCGCTGGTGTGCGGAAGTGGGGGGGGCCGGGGGTAGGGTTCGTGGATACCGACGCCATACTGCACACGGTAGTCTTCAGCGGGATCCTCGGGTTCGTGGTATTCTGCGCATCGTACGCCTTTTCTGTCTGGCGCAGTCGGAATACCGCAATGCGCGGTGCCCACGGCTCCGGGCCGAGGCTCGGTGATCGGCTTCCGAGGTGGTTTGCCGGCGTGGTCGTGACGGGCTGCGTCCTGTTGCTGGTCGCGGCCATCTGGCGGGAAGTCCGACCCCGGGAGGGCGTGCTCTCGGGAAACGGATTGTACACCGTCCGCGCCAGCGCGGACCTGAAGCCGGAGTTCGTGACCGCCGCGCGAACGGTGGAGCCCGGCGAGGTACTGGCCCGCTTCCGGTCTCCCGAGCGGCATGCGGAGATGGCGCAGCTCGAGCTGCAACGGCAGATTCTCGAGACGCAGCGTCGCATCATCGAATTGCAGCCGCTGACGCCGGACAGCGAACTGATTCGCCGCTACGAGAAGCACGACGCGGACCAGCGTCAGCTCCTTGCCTCGCTGGCGCAGCTCATCCCCGACCATGCGCTGGTTGTCCGCGAGAAGCTCCGGGACGCCCTGGACAAGACCGAACGAATCAACGCCCTGACCACGCGGATCGAGGATGCCCGCCGGGAGATTCAGCAGGCGATCGCCCGCCGCGATCTTGCGCGGCAGCATCTGAAGCGAGCGCAGCAACTGTCGCGGGACGGCGCCGCCGCGCAGATCGAGCTGGACGAAAGGGTCGCGGACGACAGCGTCAGTACCACCGAGGTTGGTCAGCTCGAGGCGGCCATTGCGAACATGGAGACCGAGCGCAAGCACCTTCAGGAGGCCATGCCCCGGTTCGCCGTCTGCACATCGCAGCAGGCCGACGACATCGGCCGCGAGATGACGCGGGTGCGGGAGCAGCTGGCCGCGACGAAGATGGAACTCCAGGCCGCCGGCGAACAACTGACTCAGGATCTCCGGCGTGCCGAACTCCTCAGGACGCAGATGTTGTCGCGGCTCGATCTGGAGATCCAGCAGTGCCGGGCCCGGCTGGAAGGCGTTCAGGACACACTGGTGATCAAGTCGCCCTTGCGGGGCGTCGTGGTCTATGCGGACCCCGCGCCGGGGGCGGCCCTGCCGCTGGTACCCATTCTCGTCGTTGCTCCCGGTCGGGGCATCCGGTTCCGACTCCGCCTGCCGGAGGCCGAGATCGCTCCCCTGGCGAACGCAGGGACGGTCATGCTCGGTCTCGTGACGCCCGTTCTGCATCGGTGCTTTCCGGGACGGTTGCTCAAGTGGGAAAAGCTGCCTTACGAACCGGGCCATGTGCTCGCGGAGCTGATGTGCGAGCCGCCTTCGGAAGCGATCCGCGACTTGACTTCGCGCGACTGGGGATCACGGGATTGGGCCCTGCTGCCCACAATGAAGGTCCGGCTGCTCTGGAAGGCGCCGATCCACGCTTCGCCGCTGTTTGCGCCCGCGCTGGGCCTGATTGCCGTCGGTGTACTCGGACTCGCGGTGTGCCGGCTGCGACGGCGGGGCGCGCCTGCGTCCCAGGCCGGTGTCGTCCAGGTGGCCACGCCTCCGGTGCCGCGGGGCGGTGCCGAGGCGAGCCCCGATCCGGTCGGCACGCCGGCCGGCGACGGCACGCCGCTGCTCGCCGCAGACATTGAATCCGGCGCGCTCGGGCGAAACCTGCAGCTGCTCGGGCAGCGGCTTCGTGAGGCCGTTCACCGGCAGGTCGTCGATCCGGAGCTGCTGCGGGCCGTCGAATGGGCGATCGACCGGCACCAGACGAGGGCCCTCCGTCATCTGGCTGCGGGAATGGATCACGATCCGGAGCTTCCGGAGAGTCTGCGCCGGCTGCTCAGAAGACTGCCGGCCGAGGGAAGCGAGGGGGACGGTTCGGACGGCGGTACGGCGACGCCGCTGCGCCGTCTTGTTCGCATCTGCCGGGCGGTGGCACCGGATCTCCTGCGGCAGGCGGAAGCGCCGTCCACGGAGCCACGCCGCGCCGGCGCGGAGGCCGTTCTGCCGGATCACTCATCGGTCGGCCGGAAGACCGTCCCAGGAGGCACCCGACGTCCCGCTCGCCCGTAGACCACGGCGAAAGACGTACGCACTGCCATGGCAAGCATACCCGCATCACTCGACGTCCTGGACCGCATCGGTCGGCCGGCCGGCCGCGCCGGGCGTCATCGGCCGCACCGCGCGCTCGTCATTGCGGTTGCATCGACGCTGGTCATGTCGGTCTTTGCCTCGACGTACGTGCCGTACCGCGTGTTTGCCTGGTCGTGGGAACAGGTCGAGGGGCAGGCGAACCGTCCGTTCCTCATTCCGCTGCTGGTCTTCCTGACGGCCGCGGCCCTGCTCTCCGGCGGTCGATGGATCGTCTTCTTCACGCTGACGTTCATCGAACTCCGTCGGTATTGCCGCCGCCCGCGTCCGGCGATCGCCAGCTGGCCGACCGTCTCGATCTTCGTGCCGGCGTACAACGAGGGCGAGACGATCGCACCGGCGCTCGAATCGTTGCTCCGCCTCGACTATCCCCGGCTCGAGATCGTCGTCGTGGACGACGGATCGACCGATGCCACCTACGAAAATGCCAGGCCGTTCGAAGGCGACCACGGCGGCTGCCGCGTCCGCGTGTACCGCAAGCCCAACGGGGGCAAGTGGAGCGCCCTCAACTTTGCGTTCGCCCACTCGACCGGCGAGCTGTGTCTGTGTGTCGATGCGGATTCCAAGCTCGCGCCGCAATCCGTCCGCCTCATGGTCGAGCGGATGGCCGATCCGCGCGTCGATGCGGTGGCCGGTCAGATCCGGGTTCGCAACCGCGTGAACCTGCTGACTCGCCTGCAGGGGCTGGAATACGTGATGGCCAGCGGCGCTCTGCGGCTGGCGCAGAGCCACTCCGGCACGGTTCTGGTGGTTCCGGGGCCGCTGGGGTTGTACCGCCGCTCGGTCATGGAAGAAGTGTTTCTGCGGTGGGGGGCCGACGGCGTTCCGGAAAAGCCCGGCCACGTCTACGGCCCCCTGGACGGCGACACCTTCGCGGAGGACTTCGACCTGAGCCTGTCGGTGCTGTCGCTGGGCGGCCGGATCGTGTATGAGCCGTATGCCGTCTCGCACACCAAGGCGCCGGAGTCCCCGTTCGCCCTGCTCAGCCAACGCTACCGGTGGGCCCGCGGCACGATTCAGGTGCTGCGCAAGTTCGTCCGTCGGTCCCGCACGTTCAGGCCGATGCTCCAGCCCAGAGTGGTGGGCTGGCTCGCGGTGACATACGGGGCCGAGATGTTCGTCCTGCCCTTCGCGTACGCGATGGGGATGGCGGCCGTCCTGTTCTACCTCGTCACGGGCGGGAGCCTGGCGGCCATGGGTCTGGGAGCCGCCCCGGTCCTGCTCCTCAGCCTCAACGCGGCCGCGTTCTGCATTGCGCTGCATCGCGATCAGCTTGCGCTGCTGCCGGTCCTGCTGGTCTACGATTTCTATCACGGGTTCATGTTGAACAGTGCGTGGCTGATCGCGGTCATCGACGAGATCCGCGGCGCCCGCATGAGGTGGTCATGATGTGGAGTGTGACGATGTTCATCGCCTCTCGATACCGGTTCCTTGTGATCGCCGCCCTCGCCACGATCGGCAAGGCCGGGCCGCTGCTCGCGGCGGAGTTCTTTGACGACTTCCATTACGTCAGCGGAGGGCCGTCGAATCCGATCGATCCCCAGTTCGAGTGCTTCGGGTGGTACGTCCGCACCGAGCCGGGGGGCCCCGGCCCCGCGGGAGCCGCCTGGCGCGCCGACTTCGTGACGTGGGCCGAGGACGCATCCGTGCCCGGCAATCGCGTCATGCGTCTTCGTGCCGTCACCGACGGGACGGCGGCGGGCACGGTCCAGTCGGAGGTTGACACGAATGAGGACCTTTTCTACGAGGGCACCTACTGCGCACGCATTCGCTTCGCCGATCCGCCTGCCGGGCCCGCACAACGGAGCGTACAGGCGTTCACGACGTACAAGGGCCTGCTGTGCGATCCGAACTACTCGGAGTGCGACATCGAGTACACGCCGCGCGATCCGTGGAGCAACCGGTGCGGAACGACGCCGGCACTTCATCTGCAGACGTGGGAGCAATACTGCGACAATCCCTACCTGCTCGATCTGTATCCCGCGCAGCCGGCGCCCGTGTGCGGCAGCCTGGCCGGCTGGCACATCTACACGATCCAGATCAGCGGCGGCACCGTCCGCTACTATGTGGACGGACTCCTCCGCGCGAGCCACGGCGGCAACTACTACCCCGAGTCCGCAATGCGGATCCTGCTCCTCCACTGGTTCGCCGGCCCGTTGAGCCCCGGCGTCGCCACGGACCTGACGATGGAGGTGGATTGGCTCTACTACGCCAGAAACAGCGTGTTGTCGGCCTCTGTCGTGGAGTCCATCGTCAGCCAGTATCGGGCGGACGGGGTCCGCCGCAGGAACACTCTGACTTCCTTCGCGGACTGCAACGCAAACGCGATCCCGGATTATTGCGAGCCGGACTCGGACGGCGACGGCACGATCGACGCATGCGATACCTGTCCGCACTTCGCCAGCCCCGATCAGCAGGACTCCGACGGCGACGGCTCCGGAGACCTCTGCGACAATTGCCCGGGCGTGTACAACCCGGGCCAGGAGGATGCGGATGAAGATGGCGTGGGCGACGCCTGCGACAGCAGTCATGTATGGCGCGTCAAATGGGATGCGAGCGGTCTCCAGACCGGCTTGAGCTGGGCGGACGCCTATCGTGATCTTCAAACGGCCCTTGCGGCGGCAGCGGCGGGCGACGAGATCTGGGTGGCGGCCGGCACCTATCGCCCGGCCGGCCCGGGCGGAGACCGCAACGCCGTCTTTCCGGTCAGACCCGGCGTCAGTCTGTACGGAGGCTTCGCCGGCGCCGAGGCCCGGCGCTCGCAGCGAGATCCGTCGCTCAATCGCACAATTCTGAGCGGCGACCTGAACGGTGATGACGGCCCCGCGTTCGCCAATACCTCCGAGAACAGTCGCGTCGTGCTGGACGGCTCGGCCACGGACGCGGCAACGACCCTCGACGGCTTCACGGTCACGGCCGCGAACGGCGCATACGGCGGCGGCCTGTACCTCGACGGGGGATTCCTCACGGTGCGTCATTGCACATTCGAGCAGAACCAGGCCCTGTTTGGCGGCGGAATCTGCATGCACGAAAGCGGCCCCACGATCGATCGGTGCTTCTTCCATCGCAACGCGGCCACCCTCGATGGCGGCGCGCTCTATGTCGATATGGGCAGCAGTCCCCTGATCAACGTGTGTGTGTTCGACGGCAATACCGCGGCCTACGCGGGCGGCGCGACCAGGATCCTGATGAGTTCGCCGGTCTTTGTCAGCTGCCGATTCCGACAGAACACCGCTCCCCACGGGGCGGCCGTCCAGAACTACGAGGCCGCCGGCCCGATCTTCGCCAACTGCCTCTTCCACGGCAACGTCGCCGGCGCCAGGGGCGGGGCGATGCAGAACAACAACAGCACCCCGTTCGTCGTGAACTGCACGATCACGATGAACTCGGCCGCGGAAGGCGGCGGGATTCACGGCTGGCCGCCCAGCGTTGCCACGGTCGCGAACAGCATCCTCTGGGGCAATGCCGACGGCGCCGGCCAGGGCGAGTCGGCCCAGGTCACGGTGGAAACGGCCAGCGTGAGCTACTCCTGCGTGCAGAACTGGACCGGCCTCGGCGAAGGGCCGGGCGTGACGTCGGCCAATCCCCTGTTCGCCGATCCGGACGGCTCCGACAATATCGCGGGGACAGACGACGACAACCTGCGGCTTCGATACGGCTCACCATGCATCGACGCCGGCGACAACACGGTCGTGCCGCCGGACATCTCCGATCTCGATGCCGACGGCAACACGGCCGAACCCCTGGCTCTCGACGTGGAAGGCTACCGGCGGTTCGAGGATGTCGCCCTGGCGCCGGACCGCGGAGCGGGCACGGCGCCGCTGATCGATATGGGCGCTCACGAGTACGGGGCCCAGTGCAACGTGCCGGCCGACCACGACATGGACGGCGACGTAGATCTTGCGGATTTCAATCGGTTACAGGCATGTTTCAACGGGCCCAACCGGGCACCGGCCGGAGAAGACTGTGGCCCGGCCGATGTGGACTACGACGGCGATGTCGATCTGGCGGACTTTACGGCGTTTCTGGTCTGTTTCAACGGTCCGAACCGCCCGCCGGCGTGTGAATGACCGTCGCGCAAGGCGTGTCGGCCAAACGGGAGCAAAGCAATGCTGTTTCGACCTTCAAGCCGGCAAACCCCCGGCAAAGATCGCAAGAACGCCGCCGGATTGCCGGCGTCGGGACGTTCCATCCATAGCGGCGAGTGGCGGTGCACCCGCGCCGTCGTCGCGGGGAACGGCGGTTGGGAGAGCGAAAGCGGTGATCGGAGCAGGAGACGATCAGAAAGGACTGCCATGAAACGTGTCGCGCGTGCGTTTGGGGTTATCGGGCTGGTTCTCGGACTTGCACGGCCCGGTATCGCTGAGCCAAACTGGACCAAGACCGGCGATTGCGTGAGTTGTCACTCGGTCGTGCTGCCGGGCGTTGTGAAGATCGCCGGTTTCGATACGCGAGCCAATCCCAACAACCACGGGCGGTTCAAAGTCATCTGGGCCAGGCCCGGCGAGACCAAGGCGCTTTTCGCAACGATCTCGGGCCTTGCCCCGGGCGACCATTACGGCGCGGCGATCAGCCGCTTCGCGGCCCCCGGTGTTCAGTACGGTCGGTTGCTTTCCTACGGCGCCGACTGCGATTGGGCCCAGTGGTGGAACGCGTCGGCCGGCTTCTTCTCCGACCCGCCGCGGAAAGACGATTCCGCATCGCACTACGTCGTGCCCGGCGGTCCGACGCTGTTCCAATACGATGTGTCCGTAAGCTCGACATGCCCGACGGACTACTACGATCTGATCTATGCCGTAGCCGGGGCGCCCGAGGCGGGCGCCGGCTTCTTCTACGGCGAGGAGCACTTCTACCTCTACACCGGGCCGACGGCGCCGCCCGCCGTAAAGATCGCGGATCTTGATTGCGATGGCGATGTCGATCTGGAGGACTTTTCGGTGTTCCAGGGGTGTTTCAACGGTCCGAACCGTCCCCTTCCGGCATCCACGTGTGCCGATGTGGACTTCGACGGGGACAGCGATGTGGACCTGGGGGATTTCTCGGTGTTTCAGGCGTGTTTCAACGGCCCCAATCAGCCGGCATCCGACGGGTGCCCGAAGTAGGCTGCGCGGCAGAGGAAGGACGTCGCAGGCGTCCAAGAGGAGGATCAGACATGAAACTCACGCGTCGGGATTTCTTGAGGGCGACGGCCGCGATCGCCGCGGCCCCGGGGCTGAAGGCGGCCTCGGCCGTCACATTGCAGCAGACGCTGGCGGGCGAGGCGAACGTGCCGGTCGTGTGGTTGCAGGGGCTTGGGTGCAACGGTGACTCGGTCTCGCTGCTGAACACGATCTGCTATGCCACGGCCGACAGTCTGCTGCTCAATACGATTGATCTGGAGTATCACCCCACGCTGATGGCCGCCGCGGGCGACCTCGCCGTGTCCGCGGCCGAGGCGGCGCACACGGCCGGAAGCTACATCCTCGTGGTCGAGGGCGCGATCCCCACCGGGACGGCCCGCGAGTACTGCATGATCTGGGAGGGCATGTGCATGGAGGATGCGGTCGTCGCGTTCGCTCCGAACGCCAGCTTCATTCTCGCGGTGGGCACGTGTGCGGCCTACGGCGGCGTGTCCGCGGGGGCGCCCAACCCGACGGCGTGCAGAGGCGTCGCGGGGGTGCTCGGAAACCTCGCGAAGCTCATTAACGTTCCCGGCTGCCCCGCCCATCCGGACTGGATCGTGGGCACGATTGCGTACCTGCTCGCCAACGGCCAGGCGCCGCCGCTGGATGCCGACCGTCGGCCGACGCAGTACTTCGGCAAGCGGATCCACGACTGGTGCCAGGAGCGGCGGAGGTACTGCGGCACGAATTACAAGGCCACCCGGCTCAGCCAGCCCGGCTGCCTCCAGAACCTCGGCTGCCGCGGGCCGAACACCTACGCCGACTGCTACATGCGGAAGTTCAACAGCGGCGGGACGGGACGCTTCGGCGGGAACTGGTGCATCGGGGCGCGGACGCCGTGCCAGGGTTGCGTTCAGCCGAACTATCCGGACGGCATGTCGCCGTTCTTCACGGGAGCCTGAAGATCACAGGCGGGGAACCGCATTCGAAAGCAAACGAGGCATCGCCGGGGACGCCGGTAATCCGATCGACGCCCCGGCTTGAGAACGAAGGACACTCACATGGCAACCACGGTAACGATCGATCCACTGACGCGCATTGAGGGCCACCTGGCCGTTGAAGCGACCGTCGAGACCGTCGACGGTACGCAGCAGGTCATCGACGCCAGGTGCAAGGGCACGGCATTCCGCGGATTCGAGTCGATCCTCATCAACCGCGACCCGCGCGACGCGGTGCATTACACGCAGCGGATCTGCGGCGTGTGCCCGACGTCGCACGCCCTGGCGGCTTCGATGTGCCTGGACCAGGCCTTCGGCGTGGCGCCGCCGAACAACGGCCGGATCCTCCGGAATCTCGTTCTGGGCGCCGACCACATCCAGTCGCACGTCCTGCACTTCTACCACCTGGCGGCGCTCGACTATATCGACACCACGGGCATCCTCGACGCCTCGCCGTGGACGCCGCGGTACGTCACGCCGGACATGGTCAACGGCGCCCTGGCCGGCACGCTGGTGAATCACTACGTCCAGGCGCTGGCGATCCGCCGGAAGGCGCATCAGATGGGAGCGATCTTCGGGGCCAAGCTCCCGTGCAGCGCCACGATCGTCTGCGGAGGGATCACCGAGGTCGTGACCGCCGAGAAGATCGCCGACTTCCGCGCCCTGCTGAACGAGATTCGGGCGTTCGTGGACAACGTCTTCATCCCCGATGTCAACGCCCTGGGAGGCCTGTTTCCGCAGTACTACTCGTTCGGCGCCGGCCCCGGCAACCTGCTGGCTTACGGGGTCTTTGACCTGGATGCCACGGGCAGCAACAAGCTCCTTGCCCGCGGACGTTACACCGACGGCGTCTATGCGGCCGTTGATCCCGCCCAGATTACCGAATACGTGCAGTATTCCTGGTACACGGCCAACAGCGGCAACAGGAATCCGTCGGTCGGCGTCACGGAGCCGTCCTGGGGCAAGCCCGGCGCGTATTCCTGGGACAAGGCCCCGCGCTACGCGGACAAGGTGCACGAGGCCGGCCCGCTCGCACGGATGTGGATCAACGGCGACTATCGCCGGGGCATCTCCGTGATGGACCGCATCGCGGCAAGGGCGCTGGAGACGAAAAAGGTGGCTGACGCGATGAACGGCTGGCTCAACGAACTCGTGCCTGGCGGCCCCGTGTACAACTACAAGGCGGTCCCGGTCTCGGGCACCGGCGTGGGTCTGACGGAGGCCCCGCGGGGCGCACTCGGGCACTGGATCCAGATCGCCAACTCCAAGATCGCCCGCTACCAGGTGATTACACCGACGTCGTGGAACGCCTCGCCGAAGGACGATCTGGGTCAGCGGGGCCCGATCGAGCAGGCGCTGGTCGGCACGCCGGTTGCGGACCCGAACCGGCCGATCGAATTGCTGCGCGTGGTGCATTCGTTCGACCCGTGCCTCGCCTGCACGGTCCACATGGTGAGGCCCCGTCGCCGCGCGATGCAGGCGGCTGTCGTGGAGTAGATCGATCGACACGAAGGACCGCGGCCGTGTTCGCGGGTGCACCGGGATGCGTCGAAACGGCTATACGAGGAGGAGTGCGCGTTCGCCGGTACTCGTGCTGGGTATCGGCAACGTCCTGCTTCGCGACGAGGGCGTGGGGGTCCGCGTTATTGAAGCGATGCGGGGCATGGGTCTTCCCGAAGATGTGGAGGTGTGCGACGGCGCCACGGCGGGGATGGACCTGCTGGACGTCATCAGCAACCGTCGCAAGGTCATCATTGCGGACGCCATGGATATCCGCGGCGAACCGGGCGCCGTCTTGCGTCTGAAACCCGATGACCTCATGCCGGATGACACCGGCCGTGCGTCGCTTCATGAGTTCGGTCTGGTTCAGGTGCTGGCCGCGGCCCGGCATTTGGGATGCGCCCCGGACGATGTGGTCGTGTTCGGGGTCAAGCCCGGGAGCGTGGGCTGGGGCACGGAACTCTCGCCCGAGGTGGCAAGAAAGGTGCCGGAGGTCGTCGGCTTGATCCTGGCGGAGCTGGCGGCGCAGCCGACGTTGTGACCGGCAGGGTCGGCCATCTGGCCGCCGGCCGCCGGCACGTGGATGTTTTTCGGCCGGACTGGATTGTACCGCTCGCGGGGGCTGCATGGCCGTTCCTGCACGCAGGCAGGGGGTCAGGAACGAATGGCACTGCCGTGAAGAACCCGCCGTGCGGGACAGAGA